>NZ_LYMI01000044.1 GCF_001660815.1 Xanthomonas nasturtii | reverse complement strand
TCCGCCGCCGCAAGCGCAAGAACGTGCCAGTGGGCGAGCGTCAGCCGCTGCTGCGGCCATTGCAGGCCAACCAGGTGTGGTCGATGGACTTTGTGTTCGACCGCACCGCCGACGGCCGGGCGATCAAGTGCCTGGTGATCGTGGACGATGCTACACACGAAGCGGTCGCCATCGAGGTGGAGCGTGCAATCTCGGGCCATGGCGTGACGCGTGTGCTGGATCGGCTCGCCATCAGCCGCGGCTTGCCGCAGGTGATCCGCACCGACAACGGCAAGGAGTTTTGCGGCAAGGCGATGGTCGCCTGGGCGCATGCGCATGGTGTGCAGCTGCGGCTGATCCAACCCGGCAAGCCAAACCAGAACGCCTATGTCGAATCGTTCAACGGCCGGCTACGCGATGAATGCCTCAACGAACACTGGTTCCCGACACTGCTGCACGCACGCACCGAGATCGAGCGCTGGCGACGCGAATACAACGAGGAGCGACCCAAGAAAGCAATTGGCGGCATGACGCCCTCCGCGTATGCCCAACAGCTGGCCAACACCGATATCATCAACCCCGGACTCTAGACCCGGCCGCTACTCAGGACGGGGGGACGTCGGTCCGAGTAACGGCCCGCCACATCCAGCGCCAACCGGTCCACGCCCGGCAGGCCGGCCAGCAGTGGAATGGTGCTTTCGACGAAGACTTCCTTGACGTTGTATTCGCCGCCGCTGTTGGGGATGGCGTTGAGGAAGGTCACGCCCGATGCGGCCAATGGGTCGGTGACTTCCTCGCTTTGCTCCTTGCGGTATTCCACGCCGCCGGCGATGCCGATGTCGCCGGCCGGCAGCGACAGCAGGTTGCTATTAGCCACCGAGGCGCTGAACACGGTTTGCTGGATCTTGGCCTGCGAGCGCGCGGTGGTGTTGAACCACGCAGCCGCTTCCGGGGTGACCGCACCGTTGCCGAAAATGCTGAAGGGCACGCAGCCTTCGCGCGCCAGTGCCGAATACACGCGGTTGGTGTTGGGGTTGATCGCGCTTGGATCCAGGGTGGTGCGGCAAACGATATTGCCGTTGGCATCGCGCGCGGCATCGATGCCGGCCTGCCAGCGCTCGTTGATGCGGTTGTTGAGGTTGAGGCGGTCCACCGTGGTCTTGCCGTAGTTGGCAGACACGTCGTAGGTCCAGTTGTCGGTGACGTTGCCTTCGGCACCGAGCACCGCGCGGTAGGTCTTGCGCTCGATGTTTTCACCACGGCGGCCGGCATCGACGTTGAAGCGGTTCATCAGGATTTGCGTGGCGCCGCGCGAATCCATAAGCGCGCCCAGTTCGGGGCTGACATACGGGTTCTGGCGGCGCACGCGCAGCGAGCTGTCGAATGCCGGCTGGCCGAAGAATTCCGAATCGGTTTCGCTGTACTTGCCTTCGAAGAACACGCGATGGGTTTCGCTGAGCTCGAAGTTGATCATGGTATTGACGCTCTTGCGGTCGAAGCCGGGCTGCAGGTCGGCCACCGCGTTGAGGTCGGCAAAATCGCAATCCACGCACGAGGTGTTGCTCACCACGGTGCCGTTGTAACGGTTGCGGCGGAAGCTGCCGTCGTCGTTGAGCAGATAGCGGTTGCCGTACGTGGCGGGGTTGCGGAAGTCGAACGTGCCCAGGTTGAAGGTGCCGCCGTAGGATGTGCCGTGGTTGCCGCCCGGGCCGCTGAGCACAGTCTGCGGGTTGCTCTCGCTTGGCGGGCGGCTCGGATCGAAGCGGGGGTTCTGCACGCTGACCAGGTACTCGCGGCCGATGGCGCGGTTACCGCGGCCGAAGCGATCCTGCTTGCTGTATTCGCCCGAGATGGCGATGTTGCCGCGGCCTTGCGCAAAGTCGGTGCCGGCAGAGAAGCTTGCAAACGAGCGGTTGTAATTGCCTTCATCGGCCAGGCCTGTCTGTGCGCGGGTCTCGAAGCCGGTGAACGATTTCTTGAGGATGAAGTTGACCACGCCGGCCACCGCATCGGCGCCGTAAACGGCCGACGCACCACCGGTAATGACTTCCACACGCTCGACCCATTCCACCGGAATGGTGTTGACGTCCACCGCGGTCGAGCCGGGGCTGGAGCCTACATGGCGGCGGCCGTTGACCAGCACCAGCGTGCGGTCCACGCCCATGCCGCGCAGGTCGAGCAGGCCCAGGCCGGCGGTACCGATGAAGCGGGTGGAATTGCCCAGGGTGTAGCTCGGCGCCAGCGCCGGCATGCGTGCCATCAGGTCGCTGATGGTGGTTGCGCCGGTGGCGCGGATTTCTTCGGAGGTGATTGCGGTGACCGGGGAGGGGGTGACGAAACCGGTACGCGCAATGCGCGAGCCGGTGACGGTGACCTTGTCCAGATCGGTGGTGCCGGGGGCGACGCCATTTTCCGATTGCGCGGCAACGTGGCCGGCCGGTGCGACCAGCGCGGCCAACAAGGCGGCGCTCAAACGATGACGACGGGTGCGTTGCGGGAGACGACTCGACATGATCTTTGCGGATTCCTGTACTGAAGATTCGGGGTAAGAGCTGGGCTCGCTGAGCGCTAGCTGAACTGAATCTCTAACGTAATAACCCCTTAATCTTGTGTCCACAATTGTGAAATATGTCGGTGTTTGACACGCGCGTGCATCGAGACTGGATATCGCGGTAGAGCCGGGCATGTACGGCGATTTGGACACGAGCCGGTAAACTGCACCGCTTCGCAAGCGCACGGTCAGGCAGTGGCTGCGTTCCGCATACGATGAAACGGGTAGACAATAGCGATGAAGTTGAAACAGCACGTGCGCGCCGCGACGGGTGCAACCCAGGGCCGCGACGCATGAGCGGCGAACGCAGAATCGCCGCACATGCAGTGCAGGGCGCGCTCGCCCCGCATCCGCGCATCCGCAATGTCATTGCGGTGGGCTCGGGCAAGGGTGGGGTGGGCAAGTCCACGACGGCAGTGAATCTGGCGCTGGCGCTGCGCCAGCTGGGTGCGCGGGTGGGCGTGCTGGATGCCGATATCTATGGCCCCAGCGTGCCGGCGATGCTGGGCCTGAGCGGGCGACCGGACAGCCCGGACAACAAGTCGATCGAGCCGCTACGCGCGTTCGGGATCGAGGCGATGTCGATCGGCCTGCTGGTCGATCAGGACACCCCGATGATCTGGCGCGGGCCGATGGCGACGTCCGCCCTGACCCAGCTGTTCAACGACACCCTGTGGGACGACCTGGACTACCTGCTGATCGATCTGCCACCGGGCACCGGCGATATCCAGCTGACCCTGTCGCAAAAGATCCCGGTGGCCGGTGCGGTGATCGTCACCACACCGCAGGACATCGCCACCCTGGATGCGCGCAAGGCCTTGAAGATGTTCGAAAAGGTCGAGGTGCCGGTGCTCGGCATCGTCGAAAACATGGCGGTGCATACCTGCAGCAACTGCGGCCATCGCGAGCATCTGTTCGGCGAAGGCGGCGGCGAGCGCATGGCCGCGCAGTACGGCGTGCCGTTGCTGGGGTCGTTGCCGCTGGAGATCGCGATCCGCGAGCAGGGCGATGCCGGTCAGCCCATCGTGGTGGCCGCGCCAGCGTCGGCAGCGGCGCAGGCCTATCTGGCCGCTGCCACGCGCCTGGCCGAGGAACTGGGCAAGCGGCCGCGCGCCAGCATTCCGATTTCGGCATCGCTGCTGTAATACGCCGGCCGGCCGTCGATGCCGGCCGCTTGCTAGAATTCGCCGTCTTCGCGCGGGCCGCTCGGCCCGCCGCCTTCCGTCTTCAAGGAACACCGCATGAGCATCAAGAGCGACCGCTGGATCAAGCGCATGGCCGAGCAGCACGCGATGATCGAGCCGTTCGAGCCCGGCCAGATCAAGCACGACGCTGCCGGGCAGCGCATCGTCAGCTTCGGCACCTCCAGCTACGGCTACGACGTGCGTTGCTCACGCGAGTTCAAGATCTTCACCAACATCAACTCGACGATCGTGGATCCGAAGCACTTCGATCCGGGCAGTTTTGTCGATGTCGAATCGGATGTCTGCATCATTCCGCCGAACAGCTTCGCGCTGGCGCGCACGGTGGAATATTTCCGCATCCCGCGCGACACCCTGGTGGTGTGCCTGGGCAAGAGCACTTACGCGCGCTGCGGCATCATCGTCAACGTGACCCCGCTGGAGCCGGAGTGGGAAGGTCACGTGACGCTGGAATTCAGTAACACCACGCCGTTGCCGGCGCGCATCTACGCCAACGAAGGCGTGGCGCAGATGTTGTTCTTCCAATCCGATGAGGTGTGCGAGACCTCGTACAAGGATCGCGGCGGCAAGTACCAGGGCCAGACCGGCGTGACCCTGCCGCGCACGTGATGCGATGCATGGGTGTCGACGCAAGCGCGTCGGCAGCCGGCTGCAACAGGGCCGTGATGCGATGAGGCCATGTCAAGGGTGTGCGGTGCACGGGATGCGTCGCGCGCCTGCATTGCACACAGCATGCGGGGTCGCTATCGCCAGCGCTTCTGGCCCGCAGCTCAGTTGATTGCCAGGACCGGTTTGCGGCGCCACATCAGCTGGTGGACGCCGGCCCAGATGACCAACAAGGGCCACCACGCCGCAATCCCGTCGCCCAGGTCGATGCGGCTCAGGCCAAGATTGTTGCGCAGGAACATTCCGCTCATGACGATCAAAAACAGGCCGGAAGTCAGCCGGTAATGCATGGCGGCGTCCTCGTTGGGTGTGAGGCCATGCTGCGCGCGATTGCCCCGCCGATCAGGTGCCGGAAGTCAACAGTTGCGGGTGACAGTCGTCATGTCGCGCTGCTGGCGGGTGCGCATTGATCGTGCTTCGTCATCATGGCGAACGCGGTAACGACCACGGACGCGATGGTCATGGTCGTTGCAATATCAGGAAATAGTGTTGGATCAGAACGCTTCGTCGAATGCACGAGGCTTCGCCCGTACCCTCATCCGCCCCTTCGGGGCACCTTCTCCCGAGGGGAGAAGGGCAGGCGCCATGTCGCCGCCGCAGAACGGTCACGCTAGCCATCAGCACCTAGGCGCCGCTGTTGCGAATCCCAAATCCCGTTTCCCGGCCGCGCCTATTTTCCGCGCCCGAACAGCATGCCGATGCCGCAGGCCACCAGCGCGGCCGGCCACCAGGTGGCGATCAGCTTGCCCAGGCTGAGATTGGTCCAGCCCAGGTTGTTGGCCAGAAACAACAGGCCCACAAGGATCAGGATCAGCGCGGCGACGACATTGGATTTCATGCGGAAGACTGGTTGAAAGACAGACGCCTATCGTAGCCGCTGCGCCCACGCAGCGACATGCCGTTGCAGCGTCTCGGGCGCAAAGCGCTGCGCACTGCCGCTGCCCCAGACCGGGCCGGGCCAGGCCGCATCGCCGGGATGGCGGCCGACCAGATGCACGTGCAGCTGCTGCACGATATTGCCCAGCGCACCGATATTGAGCTTGCTCACCGCAGGTTCGCGGCGCAGCAGCTGCGAGAGCTGGTTGATCTCGGCCAGCAACAGACGCTGCTGGCCGCCATCCAGATCGATCCACTCGCTGACATCGGCCACCCGCGGCACCAGCACCAGCCACGGGAAGCGCGCATCGTCCATCAGCCGCACCTGCGACAGCGGGCCGTCGGCGACGAACACACTGTCGGCGGCCAGCCGCGCATCGAGCTGGAATTCGCCCGCTGCAGCGGGGCTGGATGCGGGCGCACTCATCCCAGATGCGCTGCAAAAAAGCCCAGGGTGCGTTCCAATGCACGCTCGGCGCTGTCGGCGTCGTAATGGGTGGGGTCGATACTGCGGTTGAAGGCGTGCCCGGTCGGGTACACGAAGGTCTCCATCTGCGGCAGTTTTTCGCGGTGGGCCTGGATCGCCTCGGGCGGGATGCTGGCGTCGCGTTCGCCGAAGTGGAACATCACCGGCGCCTTGGGGGTTTCGTCCAGCAGCTGGGTATTGTGGCCGCCGTAATAGCTCACCGAAGGCAGGCCCAGACGGATGGCCGACAGCAGCGCCACCGAGCCACCCCAGCAATAGCCCACCGTGCCCACCTTGCCGGCGCGGGTCAACAGCGTGGCGGCGGACTTCACCACCTCCACCGCGCGCTCCAGGCCCACCGCATTGGCCAGGGCCAGACCGCGCTGGACGCTTTCCTGGTCGTAGGGCAGCTGCACGTCTTTTTCTTCCAGATCGAAGAAGGCCGGTGCCAGTACTTCGTAGCCGCGTGCGGCGTAGTCATCGGCCACCGCGCGGATATGTTCGTTGACGCCGAAGATCTCCTGAATTACCACCAGGCCCCCGCGCGGGCTGGAAGCGGGCGTTGCGTGCCAGGCGGTAACCTGGCCGTCGGGGGTGTCGAGCGTGGTCCAGTGACCCATGGGAATTCCTGATGTGCAGCGGGGGAGGCGCGCATTATCGACCGGACCGGCAGTGTGAAAAGTGAGGGTTTTGCAAAGCCGACCTGGCTGACGAGGCGCGGCGGTTCAGAGCGCTGCCCGCACGCCGCTATAATTGACCCTGCCCAGGCCCCAGGCCGCTCCGTTTCCCAGGCCCCTGCTTCCATGTCCCAGCTGAACCCCAAAGTCGGCTTCGTCAGCCTTGGCTGCCCGAAGGCGCTCGTCGATTCCGAACGCATCCTCACCCAGCTGCGCGTGGAGGGCTACGACATCGTGCCCAGCTACGACGCCGCCGACGTGGTGGTGGTCAACACCTGCGGCTTCATCGATTCGGCGGTGACCGAGTCACTGGACGCCATCGGCGAGGCGATGAACGCCAACGGCAAGGTCATCGTCACCGGTTGCCTGGGCAAACGCCCCGAGCAGATCCGCGAGGCCTACCCGCAGGTGCTGGCGGTGTCCGGCCCACAGGACTACCAGAGCGTGATGGAGGCCGTGCACGCCGCCTTGCCGCCGCGTCACGACCCGTTCGTGGACCTGGTGCCGGACTACGGCATCAAGCTGACGCCGCGCCATTACGCGTATCTCAAGATTTCCGAAGGCTGCAATCACCGCTGCAGCTTCTGCATCATTCCCTCGATGCGCGGCGATCTTGTCTCGCGCCCGGTGGATGAAGTGCTGCGCGAAGCCGAACGGCTGGTGCGTGGCGGGGTCAAGGAACTGCTGGTGGTCTCGCAGGACACCTCCGCCTACGGCGTGGATCTGAAGTACGCCGAGCGTCCCTGGCGCGACCGCATGTACCAGACCCGCATGAAGGCGTTGTGCGAAGGCTTGTCGGAACTGGGCGTGTGGACGCGCCTGCATTACGTCTACCCGTATCCGCACGTGGACGATGTGATTCCGCTGATGGCCGAAGGCAAGCTGTTGCCGTATCTGGACATCCCGTTCCAGCACGCCAGCCCGCGCATCCTCAAGTTGATGAAGCGCCCGGGTGCGGTGGAAAAAACCCTGGAACGTGTGCAGCGCTGGAAGGCGATGTGCCCGGAGATCACCGTGCGTTCGACCTTTATCGTCGGCTTCCCCGGCGAGACCGACGCCGAGTTCGAGTCCTTGCTGGACTTCCTGGATCAGGCGCAACTCGACCGCGTCGGTGCCTTCGCGTATTCGCCGGTGGACGGCGCCAGCGCCAACGCATTGCCGGACCCTGTGCCGGAAGAAGTGAAGCAGGAGCGGCTGGCGCGTTTCATGGCCAAGCAGGCGGAGATTTCCGCGTTGCGCCTGGAGGCCAAGATTGGCAGCGTGCAGCAATGCCTGGTCGACCTGATCGAAGACGATATCGCAGTGGCACGCTCACGCGCCGATGCACCGGAAATCGATGGCCTGGTGCATATCCAGAACGGCGGCGAGCTCCAGTTGAAGGTGGGCGACCTGGTCGAGGTGGAAATCACCGACAGCGACGAGCACGACCTGTTCGGCGATGCGCTGCCGGCCAATGGCGCGACCCAGCAAGGGCGGTCGTTGAATCTGCAGATGGTGTGACCGGCCGCTGGTTCGTACGCGTCGCTCGGTAGGAGCGCACTTGTGCGCGATGAGGCGTTATCGATAACGCTCCATCGCGCACAAGTGCGCTCCTGCACGCGCCAAGGTCATCCTGACCCCGGCCGCCGAGCGTCAGCGGAATGCGATCACACGGCTACTGGCCGGTGTAATCCACCGACACCACCACGAAGCTGTGCTTGCCAGACGGCAGCTGCGCGTCGAGCTCGTCGTCCACGCGTTTTTTCAGCAGCGCGCGCGCCAACGGCGAGTCGATGCTGATCCAGCCGCGTCCGGCATCGGTTTCGTCCGGGCCGACGATGCGATAACGCAGCAGCTCGCCGCTGTCGGCATCTTCCAGTTCCACCTGGGCGCCGAAAAACACCGCCTGCGGGTCGGTGGGTGCGGTATCCACCACGCGTAGCGCTTCCAGGCGCTTGCTCAGGTAGCGCACGCGGCGGTCGATCTCGCCAAGCTGCTTTTTGCGATAGGTGTACTCCGCATTTTCCGAGCGGTCGCCTTCCGCGGCGGCCGCAGCCAGGGCGCGGACCACCTCGGGCCGCCGCACGCGCCACAGGTCTTCCAGCTCGGCCTTGAGGCGGGCATGGCCCTCGGGCGTGATCAGCGCAGTGCTTTTTTCGGCAGGTGGGCGCCAGCGGCTCATGGGCGGTGTGTCGGACAGCGGGGGGGCGCGATGCTAGCGCGCACGGGCTGCTTGCGCATCTGCCGCCGCCCGGCGAAGCTTTGCGCCATTCTCGGACACGGATGTCGTCATGTTGCTCATGCCGCTGCACAAACCCTGGTCGCGCCAGAACATTCCCTGGGTGACGCTGCTGTTGGTGCTGGTCAATGTCGCGGTCTATCTGGGCTATCAGCGCAAGGACGACGGGCTGGTCGACAACGCCGTGCATTACTACGTCGAGTCCGGGCTGGGCACGCTGGAGGCGCAGGCGCACGCGCGCTATCTGGCGCAGACCACCGATCCCAGACTGCGTGCCGCGCGGCAGGGCAAGCCGGACAGCGTTCCAGCGCCGCAGCGCATCGCGTATCTGGCGCATCTGACGATGCACGATGTCGCCTTTGCGCAGGTCTTGCGCGGCGGCACGCTGTTCAAGGACGAAGCGCAGATGCGCGAATGGCGCGGCCTGCGTGCGCCCTACGATGCCCGCCTGTCCAAGGTGTTCACGCTGCGTCATCTGCAACGCAGTTCGGAGTGGTCGCCGGCACGCATGCTGAGCGCCACCTTCCTGCATGGCAGCTTCGATCATCTGCTCGGCAACATGCTGTTTCTGCTGGCGCTGGGTACCTTGCTGGAAGGGGCGATCGGCAGCGGCTGGTTCCTGTTGCTGTATCTGCTGGGCGGGTTTGGCGCCAGCGCAGCAAGTCTGTGGTGGCGCTGGGGCGAGCCCGGTGGCGGGCTGGGCGCGTCCGGTGCCATTGCCGCCTTGATGGGAGCGTTCTGCGTGGTCTGGGGGCGGCGCCGGGTGCGGTTTTTCTATTGGTTTTTCGTGGTGTTCAATTACGCACGCGGCCCGGCGATCTTGCTGCTGCCCCTGTGGCTGGGCTGGGAGCTGTACAGCCTGCTGGGTAGCGATAACGGCGCTGTCGCGTTCGAAGCGCATGCCGGCGGGTTGATCAGCGGTGCGCTGCTCGGCGCGTTGCTGGTGGCGGTGCGGCAAACCCGCCCGGCCTTCATGGACGAAGACCTCGCCGCACAGGTGGACGACCGCTGGGAGCGTGCGCAGCGCCATCTGGGCCGCATGGAGAACCTTGAAGCCGAGCGGCTGCTCGCCGAGCTGGCCAGCGAGACCCCGCACAGTGCCGATGTCGCGCTGGCCCGCTATCGGGTTGCGCGCAACGCCGGGCGCACGCAGGAAGCCCTGCGCCACGCGCAGACGCTGCTGCACCTGGCCAGCCATAGCGCGCAACAGACACGCGTCCAGCTGGGCGTAGCAGCAGAATTGAGCAAGGACGGGATTGCCGTTGCGCTGCCGGCACGCATGGCGTTGATCGACGCGTGCCTGCGTAACGGGCTGCTGGCCGATGCCGAGCGTTCGTTGAAGGAGTGCGGCATCGATGCGCCGCGTTCCGAGCTGGCGCAGCACTGGTTTGTGCTGGCGTTACGGCACGGCGAACTGCAGGCCGACGAACAGCGCACGCGGGTGTTGCAGCTGGTGCGCGATCAATTTCCGGAGCAGGGGCAGGCGGTCAAGGCGCGCTTCTTGCTCGAAAATGGCTGAAGGCGCCGCGTGTGCGTGTGGTCTCCGGGGTGTCGATGTCGGGCGTTTGAAGCCGCATCAAGAGCCGTTAGCCAAACCCATCGAGCGCTGCTCGGTGAGAGTGGAATTTAGCCGTTCTGAGAGCAGGCCACGCCCCCCTTGCGGCTGTGGAGGTGCTTGGTGATGCGCGTCAAACCGGTGCTGAGTGCGGGCCGCCCGCCGGCTTGCGGCTACGGCGGAATTTTGTGAGATGCGCCAGGAGCGGCTAACAAAACGTAGCGAGCAGTCGTCAGCTGAAGTGTGTACGGCGCGAAGGAACCGAAATCTACGAGTGGTCCACGCCGCACCGAGCATCGGTCGCTTCCGCCTGGCGGTGAGCACAGTCGGCGTGTAGCAGCGTCAAGCCGGTTGGATCGCCACCGCCCGTAACGCTGCGTCCAGCTTTGTCCGTTGCGCGGCATCGTCGCAATGCTCCGCGGCGTTTTGCAGGATGGCGCGTGCCTGCGCATCGCGGCCGAAACGCTCGGCGAGCATCAGGCCTGCATCCAGCGACCAGCTCGGCAGCATCGGATCGCGCGGCCAGCCGGCGATGGCGGCCAGCAGCCCATCGGTCGCGAGTTGAAACTGCCCGGCCATCTTGGCGCGCTCGGCGAGCAGCGTGGCGTGTTCGGGCAGGAGCGGAGTGAATGCGGGGTCGCTGTCGAGCGCTTCGCGCTGCAACGCGAGTGCGCGGCGCTCCTGCTTATCCTGCAGCAAGCGGTTGATGTATTGCCGGGTATGCTCGCGTAGCTCGTCGTTGCTGTGATGCTGGCGTAGCAGGCGTTGATACAGCTCGTGGACTGCCAGGCTCACCGCGCGCGAGCGGACTGCACCGCGCAAGGCCTGGAACGCCTCTGCGGAATGACCGTCGCGCACGTACTGCTCGGCCTCGTCGAGCAGGCGCTGGTCCGGGTCGGCGCGTTCGTGCGCGGCACCGCCGCTGGGCACGTATCCCAGCTCTTCGTGGTATTGGTACACCAGATACCCGAGCAGATGAAAACTGGCGAACAGGGTCCAGATCGAGGTCATCATCACCGCTGCCTCGCGCACCAGCGGGGGCAGGTACTTGAGTGCGACAAAGACCGCCGCCGTGCCGCTGCCCTGGATCACGTACAGCAGGCCGTAGGCGGCCAGATACGGCCAGCCGATACGCAGCGCCATATCGATCGAAACCGCCGGGTTGAGCGCCCGGCGCAGGCTGCCGTCGATGGCAAGGGAGATCAGCATGCCGGGCAACAACAGCATGGCGCCCAGATAGGCGATGGTCAGCCCGAATTTACCTGCGAGCGCGGCGGCAACGCCGATCACGATGCCCAGCGCGAACGCCAGCAGGATCAGGCGCAATACCGCGCTGTCGAAGCTGTCATACCCGAGCCGGGGCGCATCGGGCTGGCCATCGGCGGTATGCCGAAGGATGTCGAACGCGTAGGTGTAGGTCGCCATGCCCAGCACGCCCATGACCACGAGTTTGAGGATGCCCGGCAACACCAGCAGCGCACTGCACAGCGTCAGCGCGATCAGCGCATACAGCGCCGAGCCGCGTAGCGGATAGGTGGCGATCGCCGGAATGCGGGTCCAGAACGGTGCAGGCGCAGCATGCGCGGCAACCTTGCGTGCGCGAAAACGGTCTTCCATGACGCTCCCCAAGCGTGTGATGTGAAGGGATTGTGGAGCGATGCGCGGGCGGGCGCAATTGGAATGTCGCGTCTGCTTGCGGCGAGCTGGAATTGGGCGAGGTCAGTGGTCTGCGGCACGCACGCCTTCAGCGGCGCTGCCAGGATCTCGGTCGACCGGCGGAAGCAGGGCCTGCATGGGCGGCCGTCCGAGGACACGCGATGGTGCCGACAGGTGCATGCCTTCCGCTGATTGCGCTGATTGCGACGGGCGGGTGGTGGGCCATCATGACCAACGGCCGCGCACATGGACTCCTGTGCAGAACATATGGTTCGCTACCGGTCGGTTGCCCGCCCTGTGGCGACCTCGCTGCAGGCGGTACGCGCTTGCGTGGCATCGCGAGGGCGCGGCCTTCTCCCCCCAACCATCGCAAGGAGTTTTGCTTGAATCCATCAGTCGCCGACACCCCGCAGGTTCGCATTCGCAGCTTCGATGTGCTGTCAGACAACTGGTACGTGCTGCGCAAGGTCACCTTCGATTTCCAGCGCAAGGATGGCCGCTGGCAGACTCTCTCGCGCGAGGCGTATGACCGCGGCAATGGCGCCACCATCCTGCTCTACAGCCGCGCCAGGCAGACGGTGATGCTGACCCGTCAGTTCCGCCTGCCGACGCTGCTCAATGGCAATGCGGACGGCATGCTGATCGAAGCCTGCGCCGGCCTGCTGGATATGGATGATCCGCAGACCTGCATTCGCAAGGAAACCGAAGAGGAAACCGGCTACCGCATCGACAATGTGCGCAAGGTGTTCGAGGCCTTCATGAGCCCGGGTTCGGTCACGGAGCGCCTGTATTTCTTCGTCGGCGAATACTTCGACGCCGACAAGGTGAGCGACGGTGGCGGGGTCGAAGAAGACGGCGAGGAGATCGAGGTGCTGGAGCTGTCGCTCGACGCTGCGCTGGCGATGATTGCTACCGGCGAAATCGCCGATGCCAAGACGATCATGTTGCTGCAGTACGCCAAGTTGCATGACGTGCTGGGGTAGGCGGCGTATGAACATCCCTTGAGCGCGGGCAGTGCTGGAAGGTGTGTTCACTGCGTTGCAGCCGGCAAAAGCTACGAAATCAAGCGTCCTGCCTGCCACCGCGCAGGCGGGCTGCAGGGCGCAGCCGTAACGGCCAAGCCACTAAAAATCCCGCTTATCATTCCTGCAGCTCTTCGCGCGAATTTAAGAATGCGCGCAGTAATCAGCGCGCTCTCTTAAGCACCTTGTCGTCGTATTCTGGTGATCTGCCACTGTGGCAGTTATGGCCGTCCTGAGCGAGAAGGAAAGTGGGGCGTTCGTGGTCTGAAGAGAGAGGGTCCTCTTCCACGGCAAACCCGTAAATGTTCGGTCCGACCATCGGATCGTTGACGTCCATGAAGTTGAGTATCAGACAGCTGCCGCTCGTCTCGTCCATGTCCCAGGAACCGGTAATCGTCCGCGGTGGTTCATTCAGTTGGCCGCCAGCGATGCAGAAGGTTTTCAACCTATAGCGCTGCATTTTTCTGTTTGGAGTCGGCATCGAGAGAAAGAGCTCGGCGCTGACAGTCAGGCAGTCTTGCGTATAGGGTCTGAGCTGCCCTGTGTACGTACCGGTCAGCAGCTGCTGACGCTGTAGAGGCCATAGATCACTCGGGTTTGTTTGTTCAGCTAAGGCCGTGCTTGCGACGACAACCGCGATGGCGATCGTGCAGGACGGTAGGGTCTTCACTGCATCCTTGCTCATGGCGCTTCCTCTTGAGTGTTGCACTCAGCGCTTCCCACCAAAAATACTGCCGAAAATCCCGCGCACGATCTGCTGGCCGATCTTGTTGCCCACCGTGCGCGAGGTCTGGTTGGCCATCGTTTCCAGCATGCCCTGGCGACGCCCGGTGCCGAACACCGCGTCCTTGACTGCCTGGCCGAAGCCGCTGTCCTGCGCGTCGTCGTCTTCGCGGGTGCGGGCGGGCGGTGCGGCGCTGTGTCCGGCCACTTTTTCGACGCGGCGCGCGAGCAGTTCGGAAGCCGATTCGCGATTGATGGCGGTGTCGTAACGCGTGCCCACCGGGCTGGCGGCGCGGACCTGGGCGCGTTCAGGCGCGGTGATCGCACCCATGCGGCAACGCGGCGGTGCGATCACGGTCTGTTGCACCGGCGCCGGCACGCCCTTGCCCTGCAGCGGCGATACCAGCGCCTCGCCGGTGCCCAGGCTGGAAATGGCCGTGGCGACATTGAGCTTGGGATTGCCGGCAAAGGTCTGCGCTGCGGTCTTGACCGCCTTCTGGTCGCGCGGGGTGTAGGCACGCAACGCATGCTGCACGCGGTTGCCGA
Source organism: Xanthomonas nasturtii (assembly GCF_001660815.1). GTDB lineage: Bacteria > Pseudomonadota > Gammaproteobacteria > Xanthomonadales > Xanthomonadaceae > Xanthomonas > Xanthomonas nasturtii. Next base: position 17,196 of record NZ_LYMI01000044.1, on the reverse strand, counting down.
GCTGGCCGAGGATGTTGTCCGGGATGTCGTCGGGAAACTGCGAGCAGAAATAGATGCCCACACCCTTGGAGCGGATCAACCGCACCACCTGCTCGATGCGCTGGACCAGCGCCGCCGGCGCATCGTCGAACAGCAAATGCGCCTCGTCGAAGACGAACACCAGCTTGGGCTGGTCCAGGTCGCCCACCTCGGGCAGGCTTTCGAACAGTTCCGACAACAGCCATAGCAGGAAGGTGGAATACAGCTTCGGCTTGAGCACCAGTTGATTGGCCGCCAGGATGCCGATCACGCCGCGGCCATCGGGCGCCACGCGCATCAGTTCCGCCAGTTCCAGCGCCGGCTCGCCGAAGAACTGTTCGCCGCCGTCCTGCGACAGGCGCAGCAAGGCGCGCTGGATGGCGGCCACCGACTGCGCCGATACCAATCCGTAACTGGTGGAGAGCTCCTTGCGCTCTTCCACCACCAGCGCGAGCAGCGCGCGCAGGTCGTCCAGGTCCAACAGCAGCAAGCCGCGGTCGTCGGCCAGCTTGAACACGATGTCGAGCACGCCGGACTGGGTGTCGTTGAGTTCCAGAATGCGCGCGAGCAGGGTGGGGCCCATCTCGCTGACGGTGGTGCGCACCGGGTGGCCGAGCTGGCCGTACAGGTCCCAGAACACCACCGGGCTGGCGGCTGGCGCGTAGTCGGCGATGCCCACTTCCGTTGCGCGCTGCAAAACGCCGGGCGCGCCATTGCCGGCCACGGCCAGCCCGGCCACGTCGCCCTTCACGTCGGCCAGGAACACCGGCACGCCCAGTCGCGAAAAGCCTTCGGCCAGGGTCATCAGGGTCACGGTCTTGCCGGTGCCGGTGGCGCCGGCCACCAGCCCGTGGCGGTTGCCGAAGCGTCCTTCCAGCATCACCGCGATGTCGTCGGTGACGCCTTTGCCGAGCGGGAACGAGGCCATTGCGCAGATCCGGTGGGAAAGTGCGGATTCTAGCGGCCAATCCCGGCGGGCAAGGCCGGTGGGTAAATCAGCAGGTTGCGGCGCAGCGGCCTGGATCGAACCAGCCGCAAATGCGCACGCCGCGGTATTGCCGCAGGCCCGGTCACGCCATCGCCGCGGCCAGCCGATCCACAGCGGCTGCGGGCAGCGGTCGCCCGACCAAGCTAACGGCCCACTGACCCCGGCGACCCCGCCGCCTTGCCCCGGTGTCGCCCCGGCGGCTACCCTGCCTGCCTTTCCGCTGCACTGTCTCCGATGCCGCTCGCTCATTTTGTTTTGCGCCCATGGCCTGTCCTGGCTGTGGTGGCGCTGATGTCTGTCGTCCCCGCCGCCCACGCCATTTCCAAACGCGACACGGAGAAGGCTGCCGTGCTCGATGCCCGCATGGCCGCCGCCGAAAAGCGTTACCGCGATGCGCTGGTGCTGGTGAACAACTCCGACCCCAAGGGCACCGCCGAAGGCGATGCCGCACTGGAGGACATGGAAGACGTCATCGACGCCTGCATCAAGCAGCGCGGTTGCCTGGTCGCCAATCAGCTGGCCACCTACAAGCGTCTGCTCAAGGCGCGCGCCGATGCCGAGGCGCCGGCCGCTGAAGATCCGGAAGACGACGACACCCTGCTGCAAGCCGACCCGGACCATCTCGGCCCGGCAGCGAACGGCGTGCCCGAGGCCGCACGCGCCGCCACGCTGCTCAACGACCAGCGCCACGAGTTCGACAAGATGGTGCAGTACAACCCGGCCGTGCAGGCCGGTATCCGCCGCTGGCTCACCGACATGCGTCCGGCGCTGCTGACCAGCTACGAGAACTACAGCAACCTGCGCGGGGTGATGTGGCCGGAATGGCAGAAGCGCGGCCTGCCCGAGGCGCTGCTGTTCGGCATCATGGCCAAGGAATCCAATGGCAAGGTGCACGCCAGCTCGCGCGCTGGCGCGGCCGGGCTGATGCAGTTCATGCCGGCCACCGGGCGTCGCTTCGGGCTGGGCCCGGACGGCACCGGCTTCGACACCCGCTTCGATGCACGCAGCGCTGCCGAAGCCAGCGCCGCATACCTCAACGAGCGCATGGCCGGGCTCAATCGCAACATCGAGCTGGCACTGGCCGCCTACAACGGCGGTGAAGGCCGTGCCGCGCGCGTGTTCACGCAGACCGGTGGGCGCGGCTTCTGGGAGCAGGACGTCTACAACCAGTTCCCGGCCGAAACCAAGGACTATGTGCCGATGGTGATCGCCGCGGCCTGGATCTTCCTGCACCCGCGCCAGTACGGCGTGGATTTCGCCAAGCTCGACGCGCAGCCGGCCACGCTCAAGCTGGCCAAGTCGACCACCATCTACGAACTCACCATCTGCCTGGGCAGCATGGGCACGCGCGACGGTTATATGCGCGCGTTGCGCAACCTCAACCCGCGTTACGAATCCGACGGCTGGATTCCGGCCGGCACCGTCATCAATGCCACCAACCGCATCGCCAGCCTGTACACGCGTTACTGCGTCAGCGGCCCGCGTGCGGACCTGGCGCGGACCCTGATCACGGCCGATCTCAACAGCGCAATCGTCCGTAGCAGCAGCGCCCCCGAGTACGTGCCCAGCGTGGCGGTGGGCGATGTCAGCCAGATGGCCGGCGTGCCGACCACCGTGGCCACCGGCCAGCCGGCCGTCGCCAAGCCCAAGGCCAGGCAGGTGCGCAGCTACACCATCGCCAAGGGCGACACGCTCGGCCGCGTCGCGAACAAGTACCAGTGCGAGATCAAGCAGCTGGCCAAGGCCAATGGCTTGAAGGCACCGTCGTATGCGCTCAAGCGGGGGCAGAGCATCAAGCTGGCGGGCTGCGATCGCTGACTTGCGCGCGTGGTAGCTTCTTGGCGAGCTGCGGGCTGGGCCTGACTCCGGTAGGAGCGGCCCCGGCCGCAATGACGCCGTCCCGGTAGCTCCGGGGTAAGCGGGCGCGCCTTGAATCGGAGGCTGGGAGCGCGAAACGCGCCTGCGCACGAAACGTCATCGGGAAGGCCTCATGGCGGCCAAGCCCGCTCCTGCAAAGGCATCGCTGCATCCGGCATCGCTAGCCGCAATTGCCGATCGCCGCATTTGGCGTGAAACGCGCTGGTGCGCGGCGCGTTATCGAGAACGCCCAATCACGGGAAGACCCGCCACGACACAGCGCTGTCGTCATACGTATCGCAGCGGGTATTGTCAGCGCGCCGCGACGATCAGCTCACCTGACGACGCGCAAGCGCTTGCCCCAGCCGCACCGATGTCTCGGCAGCAAGTGCATCATCGAGCGTGGCCACACCCGGCGGCAGCAACACGATCACGGTCGAGCCGTAGTTAAACCTGGCCATCTCCGCAAACCGTTCCAACACGATGCCCTTGCCGCGGTAATCCTTGCGCGTGATGCGATCGCCATAGCGCGGAATCTCCACGCCGCTCCAGACCGTTTCCACGCCGGACACCAGCAGCGCACCCACCATGACCGACGCCATCGGGCCGAACTCGGTGTCGAAGTGACACACCAGGCGCTCGTTACGCGCGAACAGCCGCGGCACATTGCGCACGGCATCCGGGCCCACGCTGAACAGCCGGCCGGGCACGTGCACGGTTTCGCGCAGGGTGCCGGTCCACGGCATGTGCACGCGGTGATAGTCCTTGGGCGACAGGTATACGGTGGCGAACAGGCCGTTGTTGAACGGCACTGCGGCCGCTTCATCGCCGAGCAACTCGGCGGCGGTGAACGACTGCCCCTTGGCCTGGAAAATGCGGCCGTTTTCGATCAGGCCGAGCTGGCTGACGCGGCCGTCGGCCGGCATCAGCAGGGCAGCAGGGTCGGCATCGGGTACGCGTGCGCCGGGCTTCAAGGCGCGGGTGAAAAACGCATTGAAGGTGGGGTAGGCGCGCGGGTCAGGCTGCTGCGCTTCGCTCAGATCCACGCCGAACTTGCGCGTCACCGTGTCGATCAGCCACTGCTTGGTGGACGGCGTATCGGAATAGGCCAGCGCGCGCGCCAGCGAAGACAGCAACCGGTGCGGCAGCACATAGGTCAGGGAAGTGACGAGACTCACGGTGCGGTTACCTTGGTCAGCTGTTGGAGATCGGCGGCAATTGCCTTCGGGTCGAGCGGCGGACGGATCAGGCCGGCCAGGCGGCCTTGCGGATCGAGCACGGCAATGCCGGCCGAATGATCCATGCTGTAGTCGTTGGGGTTCTGATCGAAGTTCTTGCCCGGCACTTTCTGGAACACCAAGCCCAGCGCAGTGGCAAAGCGCTCCAGCGCCGGCACGTCTGCGGTGGCCGCCAGCGTGTCCTTGTGGAAAGCGTGGGCATACTCGCCCAGCCGTGCGGGCAGGTCGCGCTGCGGGTCCACCGAGACGAACAAAACGCGCGGGCGCAAGCCATCCGGAATGCTTTCCCATTGCTGTTGCGCCACGGCCAAGTCGGTCAGCGTGGTTGGGCAGACATCCGGGCAGAAGGTGAAGCCGAGGAACACCAGCGTCCAATGCCCCTTCAGTTCGCCAGACACCAGCTGGGTGCCATCGGATTGGCGCAGGCTGAACTGCGGCAGGGGGCGAGGCTGCGGGTACAACGTGATGGTCTGGGTAGGCGGCCAGGGCGAGCGGGGCGCACCGCCGAAGAACTTCTGGCCCAGCAACAACCCCAGGCCGGCGGCCAGCGCCACCAGCAGTACGATGCCGGTATTGCGATTGAACATGGCGGTTTCCAGTGCAACGGACGCTCATGATACCGATCCGACCTCTATAATCGGGGGCCACATCTTCTTTAGTTGTTGCCATGACTGCCGCCGCGGCCGACGAACTGCACACCATCATCGACCTGATCCGCTACGGCACCAGCCGTTTCAACGCAGCCGGTCTGACGTTCGGCCACAGCTACGACAACGCGCTGGACGAAGCCACCCAGCTGGTGCTGCACAGCCTGCATCTGCCGCACGATCTGGGCCCGGCCTACGGCCAGGCGCGTCTGCTGCGCTCGGAAAAAGAGCAGGTGCTGGGCTTGTTCGAGCGCCGCATCAGCGAGCGCGTGCCGGCGGCGTATCTCACCGGCGAGGCCTGGTTTGCCGGCTTGAATTTCAAGAGCGATGCGCGCGCCCTGGTGCCGCGCTCGCCGATCGCCGAGCTGATCGAAGCCGGCTTCGAGCCCTGGCTGGGCGGCCGCGAAGTCACCCGCGCGCTGGACCTGTGCACCGGCTCGGGCTGCATTGCCATTGCGATGGGCCACTACAACCCGCACTGGGATGTGGATGGGGTGGACATCAGCGATGACGCACTGGCGCTGGCTGCCGAAAACAAGGCGCGGCTGCATGCCGATAACGTCACCTTGCTCAAGTCGGACCTGTTCACCGGCCTGGTGGGCCGCCAGTACGACCTGATCGTCACCAACCCGCCGTACGTCACCAACGACGAGACCGACGCGCTGCCGCAGGAGTATTCCTACGAGCCCGAGCTCGGCCTGCGTGCGGGCGACGACGGTCTTGACCTGGTGCTGAAGATCCTGCGCGATGCGCCGCAGCACCTCAGCGAAGACGGCCTGCTGATCTGCGAGGTGGGCGAATCCGAGCAGCATCTGATCAAGCTGCTGCCGGAACTGGATCTGGCCTGGGTCGAGTTCAAGGTCGGGCAGATGGGCATCTTCGCGGTGGAATGCCGCGAGTTGATCGCACACGGCGCACGCATCGCCGGGCTGGCCGCGCAGCGATGAGCCTGCGCGCATGAGTGCCAATTCGTTCGGCAAGCTGTTCACCGTCACCACCTTCGGCGAATCGCACGGGCCAGCCATCGGCTGCGTCGTCGACGGGTGCCCGCCCGGCCTGGAAATCGCGCCGGAAGACTTCGCCCACGATCTGCAACGGCGTGCCTCCGGCAAGAGCCGGCACACCTCCGCGCGCCGCGAGGCCGACGCCATCGAGATCCTGTCCGGCGTGTACGAAGGCCGCACCACCGGCACGCCGATCGGGCTGCTGATCCGCAACACCGATCAGCGCAGCAAGGACTACAGCAACATCGCCCAGCAGTTCCGCCCCGGCCATGCAGATTACACCTATTGGCAGAAGTACGGCATCCGCGACCCCCGCGGTGGCGGACGTTCGTCGGCGCGCGAAACCACCATGCGTGTGGCTGCCGGCGTCATCGCCAAGAAGTGGCTCAAGCAGCGCTACGGCGTGCTGGTGCGCGGGTTTCTAGCGCAGCTGGGCGAAATCCGCCCAACCGGTTTCGACTGGGATGCGGTGGAAGACAACCCGTTCTTCTGGCCGCATGCCGCGCAGGTGCCGGAGCTGGAAAGCTACATGGATGCGCTGCGCAAGTCCGGCGATTCGGTCGGCGCACGCGTGGACGTGGTGGCCGGCGGCGTGCCGGCAGGCTGGGGCGAGCCGATCTACGGCAAGCTCGATGCCGAACTGGCTGCCGCCTTGATGAGCATCAATGCGGTCAAGGGCGTGGAGATCGGCGACGGCTTCGCCAGCGCGGCGCAGAAGGGCACCGAACACCGCGACCTGATCACCCCGGAAGGCTTTCTCAGCAACCATGCCGGCGGCATTCTGGGCGGCATCTCCACCGGCCAGGCGATCACCGCCTCGATGGTGCTCAAGCCCACCTCCAGCCTGCGCCTGCCTGGCGCCACGGTGGATGCCGACGGCAGCGTGGTCGATGTGATCACCACCGGCCGGCACGACCCCTGCGTGGGCATCCGCGCCACCCCGATCGCCGAAGCGATGATGGCGCTGGTGTTGATGGACCAGGCCTTGCGTCATCGCGCCCAGTGCGGCGATGTCGGCGAGGTGTCGCCCCGAATTCCCGGTCAGATCGATGTCTGAGTCGCGGCGCGCCAAGGTGTGGGTCAGCCAGCCGCTGTTCGACGATGTCGTGGCGCAGTTGGGCGAGCATTTCGAGCTGACCACCACGCAGCGCGTCAGCGCGTATTCGCCGGCCGACCTGGCCGCGCAACTGGCATCGCTGGACGGTGCCCTGATCACCCTCAACGAGCGTATCGGCGCGGCCGAAATCGCGGCGGCGCCACAGCTGCGCGCCATCGCCAATGTCGGCGTGGGCTACAACAATCTGGATCTGGATGCACTGAGTGCGGCCGGCATCCTGGCCAGCAACACGCCCGATGTGCTCACCGAAACCTCCGCCGATCTCGGCTTCGCGTTGCTGATGGCCACCGCGCGCCGCATCACCGAAGCCGAGCGCTGGCTGCGCGACGGGCAGTGGGGGCAGTGGTCGTTCAAGACCATGCTCGGCGCCGATATTCACGGCAGCACGCTCGGCATCCTGGGCATGGGCCGGATCGGGCAGGGCATCGCACGCCGCGGTGCGCACGGCTTCGGCATGCGCGTGCTGTATCACAACCGCAGCCAGCTGCCGGCCGCCACCGAACAGACGCTCGGCGCGCAGTACGTGGATTTGGACACGTTGCTGGCGCAGTCCGATCACCTGGTGCTGGTGCTGCCGTACACCAAGCAGTCGCACCACATCATCGATGCGGCGGCGCTGGGCAAGATGCGCGCCACCGCCACGCTGGTGAACATCGCGCGCGGCGGCCTCGTCGATGAGCTGGCGCTGGCCGATGCGTTGGCCAATGGGCGCCTGGCCGGTGCCGGCCTGGACGTCTACGAAGGCGAGCCTGCGGTGCGTCCGGAACTGTTGGCGCTGCGCAACGTGGTGCTCACCCCGCATATCGGCAGCGCCAGCCTGGCCACACGCCGCGCCATGGTGCAGCTGGCGGTGGACAACCTGATCGCGGCGCTGGGCAAAGGCCCCAATGCCGGCCATCCGCCGAGCGCGCTCAATGCCGACGCGATGGCCGCTGCCAAACAGGGCGGCACCGGTGCGGCCGCGAAAAAAACCGGCGTTACCGGCACCATCTCGACCAAACGATAGGGAACCTCCGCGGCCAGCTTTGGAGGTTCCCCGAACCCAGCGCGCAGTGCTTCCTCTTTTCCCCTTTTCGAGAAAGACAAACCTCATGAGCAACGAAAGCCGTCGTTTCAACGTCGCGGTCGTGGGCGCCACCGGCGCTGTCGGCGAGACCATGCTGAGCATCCTGGCCGAGCGCAATTTCCCGGTCGCCACCCTGTACGCGCTGGCGTCGTCGCGTTCGGCCGGCGGGCAGGTGGAATTCAATGGCGGCAAGGTCGATGTGCTGGATCTGGCCGACTTCGACCCCACCGGCGTGGACATCGCACTGTTCTCCGCAGGCGGCAGCGTGTCCAAGGAATACGGCCCCAAGTTCGCCGCGGCCGGTGCGGTGGTGATCGATAATTCCTCCGCGTTCCGTTACGACGACGACGTGCCGCTGGTGGTCTCCGAAGTGAACCCGGAAGCGCTCAAGCAGCGCCCGCGCGGCATCGTGGCCAACCCCAATTGCTCGACCATGCAGATGCTAGTGGCGTTGGGCCCGATCCACCGCACCTACGGCATCGAGCGCATCAACGTGGCGACCTACCAGTCGGTGTCCGGCGGCGGGCGTTCGGCGATGGAAGAACTGGGCAAGCAGACCAGCGAGCTGCTGAGCTTCCAGGAAATCGACCCGCAGCGCTTCCCGGTGCAGATCGCCTTCAACCTGATCCCGCACATCGACGACTTCCAGGACAACGGCTACACCAAGGAAGAGATGAAGCTGGTGTGGGAAACCCGCAAGATCCTCGGCGACGACAGCATCCAGGTGAACCCGACGGCAGTGCGCGTGCCGGTGTTCTACGGCCACTCCGAAGCGGTGGCGATCGAAACCCGCGACAAGATCACCGTCGACGCGGCGCGCGCGCTGCTCGCAGCCTCGCCCGGCGTGGAAGTGGTGGACGAGCGCAAGCCCGGCGGCTATCCGACCCCGGTCACACATGCCTCCGGCAAGGATGCAGTGTTCGTCGGCCGCATCCGCGAGGACCTCTCGCACCCGCGTGGTCTGAATCTGTGGATCGTCTCCGACAACATCCGCAAGGGCGCTGCGCTCAACGCCGTGCAACTGGCCGAACTGGTCGCACAGGAAGGTTGATCCGTCGGCTGTGTAGGAGCGCGCTTGCGCGCGATGAGGCTCTCCCGGTGAAGCTCCATCGCGCACAGGCGCGCTCCTACCGATGACCTGACGCATGGATGTCGCATTGCGACGGCTTGTGCGCTCTGCACGGGGTGCCCGACTTTTTCGCTCATCCAGCGGCTATATTGATGCGCATGAAACATAGGGGCGGGGGCGCGATGCGTCCGATACAAGGGATAGGTGCGTTGCTGCTGATGGCATGCAGCGGCGCTGCCATGGCATTGGGGTTGGGCGACATCCGGGTGTTGTCCAAGCCCGGGCAGCCGCTGGTGGCCGAGATTCCGGTCATCTCCAACGAGCCGGGCGAGCTCGACAAGGCGCGCGTTGCGCTGGCATCGGCCACCACGTTCGCGCGGGTCGGTCTGGAACGTCCGCGAGGCCTGGTCAGCAATCTGCAGTTCCAGTTCGCGCAGGACGCGCGCGGGCGTGCGGTGATCCGCGTGACCAGCAGCCAGGTGGTCGACCAGCCGGCGATCAACTTCCTGATCGAAGTCGAATGGGGCCAGGGCCGGCTGGTGCGCGAATATTCCGCATTGGTGGACACGCCCAACACCGCTGCCGCAATCGCCGAGCCGGCCATCGAAGCGCCGCGCGCCGGTGCCAGCAACGCCATTGCGCGCGAGCCGGCGGTCGCGCCGCGCGCCGACCGCGCCGCACAAGACAACCCCAGAGCCGAACCTGCGACGCGTGCAACCGCCACTGCGTCGGCGGCGTCTGCCACGCCGGCCGGCGATGCATTACCGGCAGTGCGCTCGGGTCAAACCTTGTCGGAGATCGCCGCGGTGGTGGCGCGTTCCAGCGGACATTCGCTGGACCAGACCATGCTGGCCTTGCTGCGCACCAATCCGGACGCCTTCATCAACGGCAACATCAACCGCCTGAAGCAGGGTGCAGTGCTGCGTACCCCGCAGGAAGACACGCTGGCGCAGGTCGGCGCCGCCGAAGCCGCGGTGATGGTGCGCGAGCAGGCCACCCAATGGCGGCAGGCGCGTTCGGCAGTGCCGCAACCGGCCGAAGCCGGCGCCACCGCCGCTGCAACGCCATCGCCCGCAGCGCCTGCCGCAGCGGCCGGTGCCGGTGCGCGGCTCGAAATCGCCCCTGCAGTGGCGAGTCAAACCAACACCGCCGGCGCCACGTCCGGTACCAGTGCCGAAGGCGAGGGCGAGATGGCGGCCAATCAACAGTTGCAACAGGCCAAGGAAGACATCGCCACCCGCGATGCGGAATTGCAGGATCTGCGCACCCGCGTGGCCGACCTGGAAAAGCTCAAGCAGCAACAGCAAGCGCTGATCGCGATGAAGGACACCGATCTGGCGGCCGCGCAGAAGCGTCTGTCGGAAACGCCGGCGGCTGCGCAACAGGGCGGCGGTTTCCCGTTGTGGTTGATCGGCGGGCTGGTGTTGATCGTCGTTGCGGTGGTGGCGTGGCTGGCCGCGCGTCGTCGCAAGCCTTCGCCGCTGCCGCCGTTGCCACGCCGGCAGTTCGACTTCGTGCCGCCTGGCGCACCGGGGCAGGCCGCCGAGCCGCAAGAAGAACGCGCCACCGAGCCCAGCGAACGCGACGTGGTGCACGAGAGCGAATTCGAACAGGCCGACCTGCGCGACGACGAGCGCTCCCATGAAGTGCAACAACCTTTATCCGGGGTGCTGCGTCGCGAGCCGCTACTGGCCGAGCCGGCTGCTGCGCCAGTGGTGCTCAATAGCGAAGATTGGCGCGCGCTGCGGGCCACGCCACCGGTGCTAGCGGCCGAGCCGCAGCACACCGCGCCCGTTGACGAGCCCTCGCCGTACCCGGCGCCCGACGCGTTGCAGCCGAGCCACGCAGACCTCGCGCCCACGCCGAGCGAAGATCCTTCTGCTACTCCACCCGCATCGGTATCCACGCAGAACAGCCTGGATTTCGACTACGCGCCTGCAGCGCCGATTGCTGCGCCCAGCACCTCGGCCAGCCGGGAATTCGCCTCGGCCGGACGCGATCGTCTGGAACTGGCGGTGGCCTACATGGACCTGGGCGACAAGGACACCGCGCGCGGCCTGCTGCTGGAAGTCGCCGCCACTGGCGATGAGGCCACCCGCGCCGAAGCCGCCGAGCTGCTGGAACGTCTGGCATGAGCCCGGCCATCGACCGCCTCGCTCCGCACGAAAACGCCGCACGCGAGCGCCGGATCGACTACGTGGAATTCGCCTCGGTCGACCCGGACGCCGGCCGCGCGTTTTTCGAAACGGTGTTCGGCTGGCAATTCCAGGCCTATGGGCCGGATTACCTGGCCTTCAACGACGGCCGCCTGGACGGTGGCTTCTACCGGGCAGTTGCACCAGTGCCGGCCGAAGGTGGCCCGTTGGTGGTGCTGTATGCCGACGACCTGGCGCCGGTCCTCGGCCGCGTGCAGGCTGCCGGCGGGGAGATCGTCAAGCCGGTGTTCGGCTTCCCCGGCGGCAGCCGCTTTCATTTCCGCGAGCCCGGCGGCACCACGCTGGCCGTGTGGTCCGAACGCTGCCTCGCATCCAACGACTGACCACACGGCTGCGCGCCGGCTGCACGCGCGTCGCCGCTGCTCGGCATCGCAGCGGGCTGCTCGTACACTTGCGTTTCTCCGCAGCGGCGGGGGCGTGTCGACCGGCGCCTGCGATGGCGTGGCCGGCACGACCGGTGCGCGGATTTCATCGATTCACAGACAGGCAGGTACCGATGCGTTACGCGCTGGGCGTGGAGTACGACGGCAGCGAGTTTCAGGGCTGGCAGCAATTGGGCGAGCATGGCGGGCCGAGCGTGCAGGCGAGCCTGCAGGCGGCGTTGTCCTCGGTTGCCGATGCGCCGGTGCAGGTGGTCTGCGCCGGGCGGACCGACGCGGGCGTGCATGGCGAATGCCAGGTGGTGCATTTCGACAGCGATGCGCGCCGCGAACCGCGTGGCTGGATGCTGGGCACCACCGCGCGGCTGCCACCGGCGATCGCGGTGCGCTGGTGCGTGCCGGCGGCAGAGGATTTCCACGCGCGTTTTTCCGCGCGCGCGCGTCGTTATCGCTATCGCCTGCTCAATCGGCAGATTCGCCCGGCGCTGTACCGGCAGACCTTGAGTTGGGAGCGTCGCCCGCTCGATGCCGATGCCATGCATGCGGCAGCGCAGGCCTTGCTGGGCGAGAACGACTTCAGCGCGTTCCGTAGCGTGCAGTGCCAGGCCTTGCACGCGCGCCGTAACCTGCAGGCCATTCACGTGCAGCGCATCGGCGAAGTGGTGGAGGTGCAGGTCCAGGCCAATGCATTCCTTCATCACATGGTGCGGAATATTGTGGGCTCGCTGATTTTGGTCGGAACCGGCGAGCAGCCGGCTGACTGGGTCGCGACGTTGCTCGCTGGGCGCGACCGCACAGTTGCCGGGCCGACAGCGCCGCCACAAGGTCTGGTATTTATCGGGCCTCTGTATCCTGCAGAGTGGCATCTGCCTGCTGAGGTGACCCAATGAATCGATCGCTGTACCGCACCCGTATCAAGTTCTGTGGCATGACCCGCGCCGGCGATATCCGGCTGGCCGGCGAGCTGGGTGTGGACGCGGTAGGTTTCATTTTTGCGCATGGCAGCCCGCGGCGCGTGGCACCGGCCGAGGCGCGCGCCATGCGCCAGGCGACCGCCCCGATGGTCGATGTGGTGGCGTTGTTCCGCAACAACTCCAAGGAAGAAGTGCGCGAAGTGGTGCGCACCGTGCGCCCGACCTTGCTGCAATTCCATGGCGAAGAAGACGACGCCTTCTGCCGCAGCTTCAATCTGCCGTATCTCAAGGCAGTGCCGATGGGCAGCACCGGGGTGAATGGCGAAGATGCCAATGCGCGCACCCTGCAATTGGCTTACCCGAATACCGCCGGTTTCCTGTTCGACAGCCATGCGCCGGGAGCGGGCGGCGGCACCGGCAAGACCTTCGATTGGTCACGTTTGCCCACTGGACTGCATCGCCCGTTTCTGCTGGCCGGCGGCATCAACGCCGACAACGTGTTCGACGCCATCGTGGCCACCTTGCCCTGGGGGGTGGATGTCTCCAGCGGTGTGGAGCTGGCGCCCGGCATCAAGGACGGGCACAAGATGCGCAAGTTCGTCGAAGAAGTGCGGCGGGCGGATTGTCACGAGATGTCGTGAGTTTCGGGAATTGGGAATCGTGATTGGGGAATCGGAGCTCGCTGCTCGCTCCGTTGCTGTAGAAGGCTCTATACCGCCATAAATTGTTCTTGATTGCTCGTTTTCCCGGCTACTAATTGCTCATCCGTTTGTTCCTAAAATGCCGCGTTTGCTTATGGCTGCGCTGGCACGCGCGCAGTGTCCGGAGCCTGCGTCGGCAATTGATCTTCGGTCAGTGCACCGCGTAACCAGCCCGCCAGCCGCTCGATGCGTGGGTCAGGGTTGCGCTTTGCGGCGCACAGCACCCAGCGGCCGTGGGTGGCAGTGAATCCCCATGGCGCCAGCAGACGCCCGGCCGCCAGATCCGCTGCCACCAGCGGCTGCGGTGCGATCGCGACCCCCAGGCCCGCAGCAGCGGCCTCCAGCAGATACACCAGGTGTTCGAATTCCGTACCGAAGCGCAAGGTCTCGGGTGCCAGACCATGCGCCTGCGCCCATTCCGGCCAGGCCTGCGGGCGCGAGCGGGTGTGCAGCAGGGCGTGATCGCCCAGCGTGGCCGGTGCGTTGCTGTCGATCCGCAATGTCGCTGCCAGCTGCGGGCTCAGCACCGGGCCGATCCATTCCACGCCCAGCGCATGCACCTGCCACTCGCTTGGCCACGGCGGTGTGTCCAGCAACAGGGCGGCGTCCAGGCCGTCCAGATCCGGGCCGGGTGCCTGTTCGCTGGCTGACAGGTGCAGGCGCAGGTCCGGCAGGTCTTGCTGCAGCAGGCCCAGGCGCGGGATGACCCAGCGCGCCAGCAGGCTGCCGGAACACCCCAGCACCAGCGGCGACTCGGCGGCCGGGCGCTGCAACGCCGCCCAGGTCTGGCCAATGACCCCGAAGCCTTCGCCGGTGGCATCGCGCAGGCGGACGCCGGCCGCGGTCAACACCAGGCCGCGGCCTTGGCGGGCGAACAGCGCGGTGCCCAGCACCTGTTCAAGCGAACGCACGTGCCGGCTGATGGCGCCGTGGGTCACATGCAGTTCCTGGGCGGCGCGGCTGACGCTTTGCAGGCGCGCGGCAGATTCGAACGCGCGCAGTGCCGCCAGCGGGGGAAGTGAAACACTCATGTGTGATTCCAGGTCACAGGTTGCGGCAATCTTATCGATTTATCGCACCCCGCGGCTGCGCTAAAGTAGCGCCTCTCGTATGACACATCGCTGCAGAGGATTCCCATGTCGGCCAAGCCCATCAGTGACTTTCACGCCTATCCGGATGCTGCCGGCCACTTCGGCAAGTTCGGCGGCCGGTTCGTCGCCGAAACCTTGATCGGCCCGCTGCAGGAACTGGCGGCCGCCTACGACCAGGCGCGCCAGGATCCGAGTTTCATCGCCGAGTACGACAAGGACCTCAAGCATTACGTCGGCCGGCCCAGCCCGATCTACCACGCCGAGCGGCTCAGCCGCGAAGTGGGCGGGGCGCAGATCCTGCTCAAGCGCGAAGACCTGAACCACACCGGCGCGCACAAGATCAACAACACCATCGGCCAGGCGCTGTTGGCCAGCCGCATGGGCAAGACCCGCATCATCGCCGAGACCGGCGCCGGCCAGCACGGCGTGGCCAGCGCCACGGTCGCAGCGCGCCTGGGCCTGGAATGCGTGGTCTACATGGGCGCCACCGATATCGAGCGGCAGAAGATCAATGTCTACCGCATGAAGCTGCTGGGCGCGACGGTGATCCCGGTGACCTCCGGCTCGGCCACGCTCAAGGACGCGCTCAACGAAGCGATGCGCGACTGGGTGACCAATGTGCGCGACACCTTCTACATCATCGGTACCGTGGCCGGGCCCGACCCGTATCCGCGCATGGTGCGCGACTTCAATGCGATCGTCGGACGCGAAGCGCGCGAACAGATGCTGCAGGACTACGGTCGGCTGCCGGATGCGATCAGCGCCTGCGTCGGCGGCGGCAGCAATGCGATCGGCCTGTTCCATGCCTTCCTCAACGACCCCGGCGTGAAGATCTACGGCGCCGAAGCGGCCGGCGACGGCATCGCCACCGGTCGCCACGCGGCATCGATCGCCGCCGGGCGCCCCGGCGTGCTGCACGGCAACCGCACCTACGTGATCTGCGACGACGACGGCCAGATCACCGAAACCCACTCGATCTCCGCCGGCCTGGATTACCCCGGCGTGGGCCCGGAGCATTCGTTCCTGTCCGACAGCGGCCGTGCGGTGTATCAGGGCATCACCGACGACGAGGCGATGGCCGCCTTCCATCTGCTGGCGCATACCGAAGGCATTCTGGCGGCGCTCGAGTCCAGCCATGCGGTGGCGCAGTCGATCAAGCTGGCGCGCGAGCTGCCCAAGGACGCGCTGGTGCTGTGCAATCTGTCCGGGCGTGGCGACAAGGACGTGCACACCATCGCCGCGCGCGAAGGGCTGGCGCTGTGATCGAACGGCGCATGCGCAGCCTGGTCGGTGGCTTCATGCTGCTGTCTGCGTCTGCGCTGGCCGTCGCCGCGGCGGCGCCCGCGCTGGATCGCAGTGGCCCGGTGCGCGTGGGCCAGCGCTTTGCCGAGCTTGCGCCGCAAGCGGCCTGGAAGCGCTTCAATGCCGGCCCGATCGAACACTGCGACTACGTGGAGGCGGGGCTGCTTCCCGCCGGCGTGTCGATGATGCTGCAGGACGGGCGCGTCGTCCGCTTCGACGTCACCGACGCCGGAACGCTTGGTCCGTTCGGCATCGCCATCGGCGATAGCGAAGCTGCGGCGCGTGCGCGTCTGCCGGCAGGCTATCGCGCCGAACCGCATCACGACGGCGACGCTGGCGGCAACGATCGTTATTTGACTTGGTGCGACCCGCACAGCGGGTTCGCGGTTCGCTATGAAACGGGAGAAGGCAGCGTGAGAGCGATGTATTGGGGAACCTGGGACGCCGTGCAGTTGGTGGAGGGGTGCGCATGAGCCGTCTGCCCGGCCGCATCGCCGCGCGGTTTGACGCGCTACGCCACTCCGGCCGCAAGGCACTCATTCCCTTCATCACCGCTGGCGACCCCTCGCTGGAAGCCACGGTGCCGGTGATGCATGCGCTGGTGCGTGCCGGTGCCGATGTGATCGAACTGGGCGTGCCGTTTTCCGACCCCATGGCCGACGGACCCACCATCCAGCGCAGCTCCGAGCGCGCGCTGGGCCGCGGTGCCGGCCTGGCCTATGTGCTGGAAGCGGTGCACGAGTTCCGTCGCGAAGACGCCACTACCCCGGTGGTGTTGATGGGCTACCTCAACCCGATCGAGATCCACGGCACGCGGCGGTTTGCCGAAGCCGCCGTCGCCGCCGGCGTGGACGGCCTGCTGCTGGTCGACCTGCCGCCCGAAGAGGCGGACGAAACCCGCCACATCTTCAGCGAGGTCGGGTTGGCGCTGATTGCGCTGGCATCGCCGACCACCAGCGAGCAGCGCCTTGACATGTTGTGCAGCACGGCGCAGGGCTACCTTTACTACGTCAGCTTTGCCGGCGTCACCGGCGCCTCCAACCTGCTCGACACCCATGCCGCCAGCGACCGCCTGCGTCAGTTGCGCCAGCGTGCCGGCGCACCGGTGGTGGCCGGCTTCGGCATCAAGGACGCCGCCAGCGCCAAGGCCATGGCCGTGGATGCCGACGGCGTGGTGGTAGGCAGCGCCCTGGTCGCGGCCCTGGCCGAAGCCGACGACGTCCGCAGTGCGCGCGAGCGCGCGGAGGCGTTCCTGGCCCCGTTACGCCAGGCGCTGGATCACCCCTGAGACCAGATCAAGGGTTCTCTCGCGTGGATGCATGTGGCTACGCCGGCACCCTCATCCGCCCCTGCGTGGCAGCTTCTCCCCCGCATAGAAGGACGATGTCCGATGAGAGACGCAATCAAAGCCCCTCTCCTGCGGGAGAGCAACTGTCTTGATCAACTGGCGGCGCTAGCCGCCAGTTGATCTCGCATCTTGGCGTTGAGGATGACCAATAATTTGCGCATCGCCGCCACGAGGGCGACCTTGCCCGCTTTGCCCTGCGTGCGTAGCCGCTGGTAAAACTCGCGCAGGGCCGGGTTGAAG
>NZ_LYMI01000043.1 GCF_001660815.1 Xanthomonas nasturtii | reverse complement strand
CCCCCCCCCCCCCCCCCCCCAGGAGCCACGCCGCTCCCTCATCCCCGGAAACCGCATGCCCGGAACCTCGTCAATGACGCCATCTGGGGTCGCCAGCATCGAGGAGTTGGGCCTTCGTGGCACCCTTTTCCTAGCCGCACTGTTAGCCGCGCAGCTACGACGCCTACCGGTGGCGCCCACACGCCGCTCCACCTTGCTGGTGCTGGACACGCTGCGAGACTTGGCCTTGATCCAAGTTCCCTGGCCAGCGGATCGATGGCAGATCCGCCCCGATGCCGAGGTCACGCCCATCGAAGATCTGCAATGGGCTTTCGCCTGGTCTACCCACGAGCGCAGGCACCTGCTCCCGGTGCTGGAAGACCAACTCGGCGATATGGCACACGATGTAGACTTGGCGGACGCGAAACTGGAGCTGTGGGATGAACTTGCACTCTGGGAGACCGAGCAGTTTCTGGAGCAGCAATTGCTCAAACATCACTTCGACCCAGGCTGGGCACGTGATGTGGGGTTCGTCTTTCAATCCGGACCGCGGGGCTTGCCGATCGCGCGGTGGCGTTACTGCTGCTGGGCGGCGGTACGCCAAGGTGCCTCGGTGGCGATGCATCTTGGCGTGCACGACAGCGCCCATGTGCGGGAAGCCATCTTTCAGGAGGTCCAGAAGCGCCTGCGCTACCTGATGACCAGTTCGCCCGAGCAAGGCATGTTCAAGCCCTATCATTTGGCACCGGAGTCCTCAGTAGCCAAACTGTTTGTAGATTGGGTCGTCCCTATGGAATGGGCGTACTGGACAGGTGAGCGCCACCCCAGCCGCTAGCAGACAAACGAGCAGCCTCGTCAGTCGGCTCCCCCATCTTGCGCATGGCCGCGCCGAGTTTTCTTCACCGCATTTTGTGCTGGCGTCAGTTGATTCAGTAGAGGCTCTAGCGCTTCAAGACGTGCATTGGCACGCAACGCATCGGCTTCAGCGCTCTCGCGGCGCTCACGCTCCCGCGCAAGGGTGTCTTGAACTTGAGCTAGCTCGTTGCGCATGGTATCCAAGGTCTTGGCGTCAGTCTTCCAGCGCTCCTGCAGTGCCAAATAGTCCGTCGCGGTCTGGCGCAACGCCACGACCTCGCTGTGTTGGCCTTCGTGGGCCTGTCGTAGCTGGGCAAGCTCACGCTCAATCCGCCCGTGGCGCTCCAGCCATTGACCATTGTCGCGGTTCAGCACCAACAGCTCCTGATTCTTCGCGCCCAAGGCTTCATTGGCCTGACGTAAGGCTACTTGCAGCTCTTGGACCTGATGCTCGTGACGGCGAAGCTCTTGCTCACGCTGCTCTTTGGTTGAAGTGCGGTAGTGCTCAAGCGCTTCCCGGGCATGGGCATGCTTGTCCTCCAGAGAACGCGTATGCGCCTCATGATCAGCCAGCCGCACCGTCATGCCAGCGATGCGCTCGTTCAACTGGGCGATTTCCGCGATCCTGTCACCTAGATTCTGTTGAAGGAGGGCGTGAGCAGCTTGCTCTTGGTGCAGGCTTGCTTCGGTGCGCTGCAGCCGACTGCTCAAGGCGGCAGCCTCCTCTTGGGCACCGGAAAGCGCCTGTTGCCGACTGTGGAGCTCAGCCTGATGGCGCTCACGCTCCTGGGTGAGGATGGCCTCTGCTTCCTCCTGGAGCCGCGAGGCCAAGCGCGCAACCAAGTCCTGCAAAGCATCACTAACGGCTACCGTCCTCGCCGGACCGCCGCCTTCCTCTCCTTCCAGTTCACGCAAGTAGCGGTGGATCGTGGTCTTGGAGCCCGTGTTGCCCAAGGCCACTCGCACCGCGTCGACTGACGGCTTCTTGCCTTGGGCCAGCAGCGCGTCGCGCGCCTTCTGGACGTCACTCTTATAGAGTCCTGCGCGCGCCATCGTGCCACCTCACTTTATTTCGTAATGTATTACATACCATGTAATTACATACTATTAAAGCAGGTAGACGACCGCTCGTCGGCGAAAATAGTTATACGGGATAATATTGAATTATCCCGCGTAACCGGCGTTTCGGCCATTTCAAGTCGTCAAAACGGTACGAAACCGCCCAAGGCCGGCGATCGCTGGGTAGTATGGCCCAGAGCGGAAAGGAGGCCAGCCGGGGTGCAAGCAGGCGCCGCCACCGAACTCGTTGGCCATCAAAGGACTGTGCATGCCGATCGAACGTATCGTCATCGACAACTTCAAGTCGTTTCGCCATCTGGACCTGCCGCTCAACGCCCACATGAACTTGGTGGTGGGCGATAACGAGGTCGGCAAGTCCACTCTGCTGGAGGCCATCCACGCGGTGGTCACCGGCCAGCTGCATGGGCGCAATCTCGCCTACGAGCTCACGCCCTACCTGTTCCATCAGCCGACGGTGCGGGAGTACTTCGCGGCGCTTGCAGCAGGCACGCCGGCCTCGCCGCCACGGATCTCCATCGAAGCCTATCTGGGCGGCGATGCCGCGCTGGCGTCGTTACGCGGCACCAACAACTCCCTGCGCCTAGATACCGCCGGCATCCGGCTGCTGGTCGAGCTCAACGACGACTACCGCGAGGAGTTCAACGCCTACCTGCAGCAGCACCAGGGTGCGGTCAGCCTGCCGGTGGAGTACTACACGGTGCGATGGTATTCCTTCGCCAACAATGGCGTCACCGCCCGCAGTATTCCGTTCGACTCGACCATCATCGACACGCACGGCATCAAGACCTTGTCCGGTGCCGATCGCTATATTGCCGGCATCATCGAGCAGGCACTGACGCCTGCGCAGCGCGTCTCGCTGTCGCTGAGCTTCCGTCGCATGCGGCAGAGTTTCTCCGAAGAAGCCGATGTGGCGGCCATCAATGCCTACCTGACCGAGCACACCGGGGACATCAGCCACCGAGCGCTGACGGTGGGGGTGGATACATCGCCGCGCTCAACATGGGAAACCAGCCTGTCTCCGTACCTGGATGAGCTCCCCTTCACCCAGGCCGGCAAGGGGGAACAGAGCGCGGTGAAGATGAAGCTGGCCATGCACGCGGCAGGGGCGGCCCACGTGCTGCTGATCGAGGAGCCGGAGAACCATCTGTCCTTCTCCAGCATGACCCAACTGATCGACAAGATTGCGACCCTCTCCACCGCGCAGCAGGTGATCATCGCCACCCACAGCAGCTTCGTGTTGAACAAGCTGGGCGTGGACAACGTGATCCTGTTCAGCGCGCAGGGCCAGATGAAGCTGGACCAGCTGCCGAGCGATACACACGACTATTTCATGAAGCTGCCAGGCCACGACACGCTGCGGCTGATCCTGGCCAAGCAGGCAATCCTGGTGGAGGGCCCTTCTGATGAGCTGATCGTGCAGCGTGCCTACAGCGACCACCACGGCGTGGCGCCGATGGCTCATGGCGTAGACATCATTTCGGTCAAGTCGCTGGCATTCAAGCGCTTCTTGCAGATTGCAGATCGGCTGAGAATTCAAGCCAAGGTGATCACCGACAACGATGGCGATATCGCCGTTGTGCAGGAACGCTACGCCGACTATCCCAACGCCATCTACTACGATTCCGACGAAAGCGCCCCGTCGCTGGAAGAGCAACTGATAAAAGCCAATTCTGTGTCCGAGCTCAACACCGTGCTGGACAAGTCATTCGCCGATGAGGTGGCGTTGCTCAAGTACATGAAAGGTCACAAGACCGATACGGCCCTGGCGATCTTCAACAGCCGGCACTCGATCAGGTTCCCGGACTATGTCCAGCGTGCCATCACCTAACCGGGTCCTGCTCTCAGCGGCCGGCTCGGGCAAGACCACGTTGCTGGTTCGGCAGGCCTTGGAGCGGCCTGGGCGCCGCATCGCGATTGTTACCTACACGCTGGAGAACCTTGAAGAGATCCGGCGCTCGTTTGAGGTTCACGCCGGCGCAGTCCCCGCGCATGTCACCTTGCACAGCTGGTATGGCTTTCTGCTGCGCGAGTGCATCCGCCCGTACCAAGCTGCGCTTTGCGCCGAGCCTCGGGTAGAGACGATCCTGTTCGTGGAAGGTCTCACCAACAATCGGGCCCCACGCACCCAAGCCGCGCGACACTATCTGGCGGGCAACCGGATGTATTCCGATCGGGCGGCCGACTTTGCTGTGCGATGCGATGAACTGACCCAAGGTCAAGTGATGGCGCGCCTGGCGGCCATGTACGACGAGCTCTACATCGACGAGGTCCAGGACCTGGCCGGCTACGATCTGGATCTGGTCGAGCGGCTGTTGAAGAGCGATATCGCCATTACGTTGGTAGGTGATACGCGGCAGGCGACGTATGCCACCAACTATGCGCAAAGGCATAGTCAATATCGCGGGCCGAACCTGGCAGCGTTGTTCCGGATTTGGGAAGCGGATGGATTATGCCAGCTCGATCACCGCCTCATCAGCTTGCGCTGTGTCCAGACGCTCTGCGACTTGGCCGACGCGCTCTACCCGCAGATGCCACGGACCGAGTCAGGCAATGGCGAGGTCACCGGGCACGATGGCATCTACCTCATCGCTCCCGAGCATGTGGCTGCGTACATGCAGGAATTCGCTCCCACCGTGCTTCGGTACGACCGGCGGCAAGCGTGTGATGGGTTGCCGGCCGTGAACTTCGGCCAGTGCAAGGGCCGGACCTATGGGCGTGTACTGATCTTCCCCAACGGGCCATTGACGCTGTACCTGCGCACGGCCGATGCATCCCGCGTCACCGCGCCACCGAAATACTATGTGGCCTTCACCCGAGCACGCCAGAGCGTGGCATTCGTGTATGCCGGCGCGTGTGCGCTGCCGGGTCATCAGCTCTATGCGCCTGCCAGCGCAGACGCATAGAGCCACGGGCAGCGATCACATCTTCTCTAACGGCGCGCCGGTGGGCGGCGGCGGTACCGGGCCCGGGTCGTTGAAGCACAGCATGACTTGATCAATGTCGAATTGATCGGCAAGCACCTTGGCAATCACGGCGTGCACCAGATTCAGATCGACCGAGGGCGCAGCGACAGTGATGGTGGCCGTGATCGCACGGCCATGTTCTTTCCCGGGGACCAGGCGTAGATCGTCCACCGCCTTCACACCGGGGTCGGTAAACATCGCCGCACGAACTTGTTCGATGTTCATCTCGTTCATAGTGTCGAGGACTCCAAGGCAGTGCAACAGACGCGGCTGGTAGGCCGCAACGCATCCACTCTAGAGCGCGGGAGCTCTGACAGGATATGAAAATGCAGCCCCATGCTTCGTGCCTCGGCAGTTCCTGACGGCCTCTTCATGATTTTGTACAACCTGCGAACACATCTTTGCGAGGGTCGTAGACCTTTGATCCAACTTGCATTAGACCCAGAACCGAATGAAAAAGATTATCGTGCGAGGCAGGTTCCCGAGCACGCCGCTCAAGACAAGGACGATTCAACCCGCGCCATCGGGCCATGCCTTCGGATAGCCACGTCAACATCGGAACTTTCATTTGGGTATCAGGCGCGATCGCATACGGCAGGCCATGCAGATACAAATTGCGTTCGCCTAGAGATTCACCGTGATCTGATAGATAAATCAACGCACTGTCGTGTGTGGTGACGCCCTTCAGTAGATCAATGGCAGCAGCTACCATCTCGTCAGTAGCCAGGATGGCATTGTCGTAAGCGTTAACGACCTCCTCGACGGTACATTCTCCTATGTCCGGGCTTCGACAATCCGGCGTGAACTTGCGGAGCCGCTGCGGATACCGCTGGTAGTAGCTAGGCCCGTGATTTCCTAATTGGTGGAGCACGATCACAACATCACCGGGCGAGCTAGCGATACGTTCTTGTAGGCCTTTAAGCAGTATCTGATCCATGCAGCCTTCGCTACTGCACAAGGCGGGGTCTTGCTGATCACGGAACGACTCAAACGGCAAGCCATCGCATACGCCCTTGCAGCCGCCTTGGTTGTCTCGCCAACTGACATCGGCGCCAGCTCGCGCCAGGATGTGAAGCAGCGACTCTGATCGTTCAATCTTCTGCTCATCGTAATTGCTGCGGCCAAACGCTGAGAACATGCACGGCAATGAGACCGCTGTACTCGATCCACAGGCCCGAACATTACGAAAGTTTGTAACGTCTTCTGTCACAAGCCTGGGGGTCGTCTGCCGTGAATACCCATTCAGGCCCCAGTTTTGAGCCCTGACTGTCTCACCTATAACGATGATCAGGGCATGAGGCCGCTGAGACGTGCTGTGTCCAGGTGTCAGGATCGCATCGGGCGCGAGCACAGTCCGAGGGCCCCGATATGGCCCCAAGCCATCCTTTGCAGCGACACGGACAAATGAGACCAGCAAGTTTTCGGGAGCAATTAGATGTCGCATTTCCCGATTGTTGTGCATTAGCGGCGAGATATCCTTAAATCCGGCGATTGCCGCGCCCACCAACACGACCAATGCGATGGCGACCGTACCCAATGCCCGCAGCAGCGAAGCGAGCGGCGGTCTCCAGGTCACCTGAACAAAGAGCAGCACAAGGATAGGGAAGCTAGCAGACCACGCCACACCCATAACTAGGTTGCGGGTCAATAGTTGGTTAGATTCGGATGCGTCTGTTGCCAGGATATTTCGCGCCATACCTACGTCGAAGTGCACGCCATACTGGAGCGAGAAATAGGACAGCACTGCAGTGATCAAAGTAAAACTGATCAGCACTGGCTTGATTGTCCAGCGTGTACATAGAAGTCGTACCACAATGACATTCAGAGCCACCATAACGAGCGCAATACAGACTCGGGATGTTGCGCCTGTGAAACCGTTCAAGGCCTCTGAGGCAGTGACTGCCCGCCAAAACGCGGGATTCAGCATCAGCGCCGCATAGACTGCGACGCTCCAGACTAAAAGTTCGGGACTGATAAGCGGTCGCTTCAGTAGCGCACGAGCGCGCTCATGAATGCCCATGCGCATTGCCCTCATCAGCGCATGACACTTGTTCAATCTGTAGGGTGATCTCCTCGATCCCAAATAGCTCATCCACAGTCGCGCTGAGTTCGCTCCGGACCTCATCTAAAGGAGCGCTCTCTTTCTGCAACACTACATGCGCGGTCAAGACCGGACGTTTGCTGGACAGTGACCATACGTGCAGGTCATGCACCTCGCTTACGTTGCGATTGCGTATCAGTGCAGCGCGCACGTCTTCGACTGCAACTCCAGATGGAGCACCCTGCATCAATACATGTGAGGCTGCTTTCAGCAAGGTCCACGTGCGCGGGAGCACCCACAGGCCAATCGCGACAGCAATGATGGGATCGATTAGCGTCCAGCCCGTGAATCGGATAATGACTGCGCCCACGATCACGCCAATGGAGCCCAGCATGTCGCTCCACACTTCCAGGTATGCACCTCTAACATTGAGCGAATCCCCACTACCTGCTTTCAATAGGCGCATCGAGATCAGATTGACGACCAGCCCAAGTACCGCCACTACAAACATGCCAGTTGAAGCAACCTCTGGAGGCTGCCGAAAGCGGCCCACTGCCTCCCACAGGATGTAGAAAGCCACAAGGAACAACAGGCCCCCATTGATCAATGCCCCCAGTGCCTCCATGCGAGCATAGCCATAAGTATTGCTGAGATCTGCAGGCCGCTTGGCCATGCGAACAGCGAACAAGGAGACACCGAGCGCGATGACGTCGGTCATCATGTGCGCAGCATCGGACAGCAAAGCGAGGCTATTAGTGATCAGCCCGCCGATGACTTCCGCGACCAGAAACGTGGCCGTCAGGACGAGCGCCCACCATAGTGGCTTCTCGAATTTGACCTCGGAAACACCGTGATCGTGGTTTCCACTCATTTGAGTTCTCCCATGGACCAGAGTTGAAGCTGGGCCCAGCCGATGGCCCCGGCCGTGACTTCACGGCAGGGGCAATACTGATTGACTTAGGACGCCGTGCTTGCGCGATTCGCAAACCTGCTATGTACCCAGCGATAAAGCACCGGCAGCACGACCAGTGTCAGCAAAGTTGATGAAATGATTCCACCGATCACTACCGTCGCCAACGGGCGCTGCACCTCCGAGCCAGCCCCCACATTCAAGGCCATGGGTACAAAGCCAAGTGACGCTACCAGGGCGGTCATCAAAACTGGTCGCAGTCGGCTTAGCGCGCCCTCGCGCACAGCATCCGCCAAGCTTGTGCCAGTTTCGCGCAAAGACTTGATGAAGCTGATCAACACAAGACCGTTAAGCACTGCCACGCCGGACAGCGCAATGAAACCGATTCCTGCCGAGATGGACAAGGGGATGCCACGCACGGTCAGCGCCAGGATGCCACCAGTCAGTGCCAGCGGTACTCCACTGAAAACGATTGCCGCATCCTTGATCGAGCCAAAAGCCATAAAAAGCAAAGCGAAGATCAACACCAGCGTCACCGGCACAACAATAGCCAACCGCTCGCTCGCTGAAATCAGCTGCTCGAAGCTGCCACCGTATTCCAACCAGTAACCACTCGGCACCTGCACCTTACTGCCCACTTGGCTTTGCAGTTCGGCCACAAAGCCACCCAGGTCGCGATCCCGCACGTTTGCAGTGACAGCGATGCGACGTTTGCCGTTGTAGCGATTGATCTGGTTAGCCCCTTCGCTTGCGATCACCTTGGCTACCTCACTTAACGGCACTGTCCGGGCAACACTGCCGGCTGCAGCACTAGCATCGGCGGGCAGAGGAATCGGCAGGCTCTCTATCGCAGCAGGATTCTGTCGTAATGATTCGGGCAGCCGGACTACCAGATCAAATCGACGGTCACCTTCAAATAGCTGTCCGGCTACTTCACCGCCCACGGCTGTGGAAACCGTACGTTGCACATCATCCGCACTGAGGCCATAGATCGCTAAGGCTCGCCGATCAGGTTCAATTGTCAGCAACGGAAGTCCGCTGGCCTGTTCGACCCTGACATCTGCCGCGCCGGCGACGTTCTTCGCAACTTGTTCAACCTTCTGTCCGATCTGCAGCAACGTCGCCAGGTCGTCGCCGTATACATTGATGGCCACGTCCGCTCGCACGCCCGAGATGAGCTCGTTCGTTCTCATCTGGATCGGCTGACTGAACTCATAGTTGTTCCCCGGAATTGTCTCTAAGCTTTTTTCCACCTCCGAGACCAGATCGGCTTTTAGTTTTTTGGGGTTGGGCCACTGATCGCGCGGCTTGATCATCACGAATGTATCGGCCACAGAAGGTGGCATGGGGTCAGAGGCTACTTCAGATGTTCCAATCTTTGAGAACACCCGTTCAACCTCGGGCATTTTCGCCAAGCGCTCCTCAAGGACTCGCTGCATCCCGATCGATTGCGTCAGGCTTGTGCCGGGTATACGCATCGCCTGCAGTGCAATGTCGCCTTCATCCAGGCTGGGTACAAATTCGCTGCCTAGCCGCGATGCCATTAATGCGCTGATGCCAAGTAACACCACAGCCGCAATGCCGACCAGCGCACCACGTCGTAGACTGAAGTTCAACAGTGGCTCGTAACCTCGCCGCATCCAGGCCATGATGCGATTTTCCTTCTCATCGACCTTCCCACTGAGCGCAAGGGCAATTGCGGCCGGCACAAAGGTCAACGACAAGATCATGGCACCCGTCAGCGCCAGCACTACAGTGATGGCCATCGGGTGGAACATCTTCCCCTCCACCCCTGTAAGCGCGAAGATCGGCAAATAAACCGCAGTAATAATGCCCAGGCCAAACAGACTAGGACGGATCACCTCGGCGGTCGCAGCTGCCGTTTCTTCGAAACGTTCAGCCAAGTCCATCTGACGGCCAAGATGGTGCTGGCGTTCGCCGAAGCGCCGTAAGCAGTTCTCGATGATGATGACTGCGCCATCAACAATCAGGCCGAAGTCCAGCGCACCCAGGCTCATCAGGTTGGCTGAAACCCCGCCACGGGCCATGCCAGTTAGCGTGAATAGCATGGCCAGCGGGATCACCAAAGCAGTGATCAAGGCCGCACGGAAGTTTCCTAGTAGCAGGAAAAGGATAACAATGACGAGTAATGCGCCTTCGATCAGATTTTTCGCCACCGTGCTGATCGTGCGATCCACCAGCACAGTGCGGTCATAGACCGGTGTTGCAGTGACACCCTTCGGCAAGCTCTTTTCTGCTTCTTTCAAGCGCGCCGCAGCGGCCTGTGCCACGTCACGACTGTTCGAGCCAACCAACATCACAACCGTACCCAGAACAACTTCGTGTCCGTTCTGCGTAGCTGCACCAGTGCGCAATTCTGCACCGTCCGCCACCTGCGCGATGTCTTGCACACGAATGACGGCCCCACCGCGGTTGGCCACGACGATCTGTTCGATTTGCGGGATGTCCGCCACTTGCGCTGGCATCCGCACCAAAAATTGTTGACCATTGCGCTCGATGTAGCCGGCGCCTACGTTTTGGTTATTTTTCTGTAGCGCTTCGACTAAACTCTCCAGAGTCAAGTCCAGTGAACGCAGGCGAGCCGGATCAGGCGTGATGTGCACTTCACGTTTGTAACCGCCGAGCGTGTTCACCTCAGTGACACCAGGCACGTTGCGCAATTGAGGGCGAATTACCCAGTCCTGCAGAGTTCGTAGATCTGTTGCAGTAAAAGGCGTGCCATCAGCTTTTCGTGCTTTTGGATCGGCATCGATCGTGTAGGAGAAGATTTCCCCCATGCCCGTGGCGATTGGTCCCAAGGTTGGCTCGATGCCGACAGGAATTTGCGACTTGACCTGTTGCAGGCGTTCGGCCACTTGCTGGCGAGCGAAGTAGATATCGGTGCCATCTTTGAAGACCACCGTAATCTGCGACAGTCCGTATCTAGAAATCGATCTGAAGTAATCCATTCTCGGCAAGCCGGCCATCGCCGTTTCGACCGCATAGGTGATGCGTTGCTCTGCTTCTAGCGGCGAATAGCCAGGCGCTGCCGTGTTGACCTGCACTTGGACGTTGGTGATGTCTGGGGTGACGTCAATGGGCAGCTGTTTGAAGCTCCACACACCAACCGCAATCAGCACAACAGTAAGTGCCATCATCAACCATCTGTGGCTGACGGAGATCCTAATAATTTTTTCTAGCATGTCGGTCTCCTTAGTGCTCGTGCGAGGCGCCAGACTTTTCGATGTCTGCCTTGATCAGGTAGCTCTGCTCAATGACAACCTCTTCGCCAGCTTTTAGGCCATCCAGCACCTCGACGACTCGCGCATCCTTCTCGCCCAATTTCACGGCGCGAGAGGAGTAGAGTTCTCCGGTGCGAACAAACACTGCTTCATGACCATCCATTGTCTGGATAGCTTGAAGTGGGACGACTACAGCGGCGTCGCGCGCGCGAGTCGCAATCTTGCCAGTCACTGCAATACCTGGGCGCCATTGGTCCTTAGCGTTATCCAATGTCAATCGCGCTACTGTGCTCTGTGATGCGCTGGCCGTGCCCGGCAGCACGCTGTCGATCGTAGTGGTGATCTGTTGTCCACCATATAGACTCTCTAACGTGACTTGCTGTCCGGGCCGCACGTCGCTGATTTGGCGCCCAAAGACAGTCAGGTCAGCCCACACTCGGCTGAAGTTAGCGATCTCAAACAAGGTCTGCCCCTCGGCCGCTCCGCCGCCTGTCTGCGCTTGACGACTTAGCACCACTCCCGAGATTGGCGAGACAACGCCATATGTGCTGAGGCTCAGATTGCTCTCAATACTGGCGAGATTCTGTCCTGCCGTGACTTTGTCGCCCACATTGACGCGAAGCGCCGCCACACGCCCTGGATAGCGTGCGCTGACGTGAGCCACGCTCCCATCGATGACCCGGATTACGCCTTGCACATCGATTTCATTGGCCACCTTGCCGCTGCCAACGACAGCGACTTTGACGCCGTTTGCCTCCGCATCCGCAGCTGAGATCGTGGTCGATTCAACCGCTTCTTCTGCATGCCCGCCTGGCTCATCTCCCTGCGTGTTCGCAGGACCCGCACCGGGTTCGGTTTCTGTCGGCTGCTTCGAGCCTCCGCAGCCTGCAAGGGCAAGCACGAGAAACCACACCAACACGTTCATGGGGTTGGAGATTTTCATTTCGAAGGGGTATCCGTATTCGAGGCGCCTTGCGCCTTAACGATGGGTTGTCCCAGCAATCGCTGGATTTCGATGAGCGCAGCCTGTGCCGAGAGCGCCGCGTTGAGCTGACGCCGCCGCGCTTGGATGCGCTGGTCTTGTAACAACGCCCACTCCATGTAGCTGATGGCTCCTGCGCGCCAGGCCCGGTCGGCCGCAGTCTCGGCCTTTGCCAGTCGAGGCAAAACATCGCTCTGCAGTCGCTGCACTTCCAGCTGTGCAGTGCTGTAATCACCATAAGCCGTAGCAAGAGCTGAGTTCATTCCGACCAGCAATGCCTCGCGCTCCACGTTTGTTAGTGCCAGTTCTGCTTCCGCCGCACGTATACCTGGCTGTGCGCGACGCGACGCGCCTAGTGGAATGGTGAAGCCCGCCAAGATGCCGACGTCATTGCCACTGCGAAAGGCCCGGCCACCGACCTGCCATTGGATGTCAGGTGTGGCATCACTTCGGGCCAAGCGCAGCTGCGCCTCCCGAATGCGCCCTTCGCCGGCGAGCTGTGCTAGCTCTGGCGTACGCGCCAGAAAGCCACTCAACAGAGCGAAGTCCTCCAGGTTGGGCAACACCATGGGATCGCCAGACACCGCACCAGCGGCGGGGCTTAGGCTGTTCCAGAGCGATGAAAGCGATTGTCGCGCAGCCTTCTCAGCCTGATTAGCGCGATCGCGATCCAGCTCTGCCTCAGCCAATGCAGCTAGTGCCGTGAGCACCACCGACTCAGGAGATGCACCTGCCGCAAATCGGCGCTTGGCAGCGTCGACCGTACGGCGGCGCTGCTCGATGTCCAGCTCGGCAATCTCGCGTTGGCGTATAGCCGCAGCGACAGCCAAGTAGCGGCGTGCGGTCTCAGCCAATAGATCAAGTCGCGTTACTTCGCGCTGTGGCGCCAACTTGTCGATATTTGCTTGAGCCAAGGCTTTGCGCGCGTCAAGCTTGCCACCGCGTTCCAGCGTGCCGGCGAGCGTTACGGTGACTTCTGCCTGGTCGAATGCGCGATAGGCGCCAGATCCCAGGGCATTTTCGACCATTGCACCAATGGTCAGGGCAGGCTTGAAGCTTGCCGAGTCATAGTTGGCCTGCAGCACAGCACGCTGGCCGTCTACCAAGCGAAGATCGGGATGGGTCTGGGCGACATGTTCGATCGCCTGTTGAAGAGTTAACGTTTGACTAGGCACTTGCTCTTGCGCATAAAGCGCAGGCGCAAAGGCACAGGCGACCAGTGTCGCCAATCGCAACCACATGGGAATTCTCCGGAAAAGGTCAAAACAGTGATCGCCCGCAAGAGCGATAGACCATTACAGACCGATCGGAGGACGGATATCGAAACGAATGCGCACCGAACGTGCTTGCCACTGTCCGGACTCAGGCGCGCTGGCCGCCACTGCCAGTGGAAGACTTAATGCAAATGCAGATGGAATTGCACTTAGATGGCCACAGCAGTGAGAGGCGTGCATTAGAGCGTGAAAGAAGTCGCCGCCCTGACCATCTTCGTCATGAGCTGCATCCTGAGTGAGAACCTGCTCGTCACGATCGTGCAGGTGCTCAGCTAGGCCTCGCGCAGCTTCGTGCGTGTCACCTATGGCAGCGAAGATCGGGTTTATCTGCACCGCGAGCAGCAGCAACACCAGCGCCGGAAGGCGCAGGTAGCGGCGGAGTCGTGATGCGACAATAGACATTTGTAGGATAGTACTCAAAGCTCTGAGCGTTAGACAATTTCGTTTGAGCCCCTGATTACTCCAATACGTCAACGTCCACGCACTGAGCGCGGACACCCCAGCAGTAGCTGACGCGTGCTTTCCAGGCTTTAACAGATGCGATCGCCCAGCGGACCCCGGCTCAGCCGATATTGGGCAGCTGCGGACGTGGTATTTGCCGGTACTGACAAGGCCGAGTGACGCTCTCTGTTTCCAAAGGTGCGTGACGCAGCTTGCCCTCAAGTCCCAAGGGTTGGCGAGACATGTTGAGGTCCACCGTCAGGTGTGCCACCTGTAGCCCGCGTAGGCATTGCTTAGCCGGCCAAGTGCTGTCACGGGGGTAAGTTGCGCGCGTCGGCTCGAGCCCGGCGCGCGTCGCCCAAGATTTCGAAGGCTTCCTTGATCACGTATAGGCCGATTAGGGCGCCGATCACAAAATCCGGGTACGGGCTGGCCAGCCACCACACCAACAGGCCGGCCAGAATCACCCCAACGTTGGCCACCACATCGGCTCGGGTGAACAGCCAGGTCGCTCGCAGATGAACTTCGCCGGACTTCAATGGGGCGAGCATACGGAGCACTTTCAGATTCACCGCCAGCGAGACCAGAGCGGTACCTATCATCCAACCGCTGACCGGCTCGGCGCCGTACATCACCCGGCGGCCGACTTCGACCAGCACGCCTACGCCCAGCACCAGCAGCACGCTGCCACTGACCCACGCGGCGTTGGCCTTGAACCGCGCCGTGCGCCCGATAGCGACCAGGCCAATGGCATAGGCGGTGGCGTCAGACAGCATGTCCAGCGCGTCGGCCAGCAGCCCGGTGGAATGGGCAATCCAGCCGGCAATGCCGCCGATCACGGCCATCGCTGCATTCAGCACCAAGGCGATCCAGAGGATGCGCCGCTCCTCCTTGTTCTTGGCCTCGTGGTGGCACCCGCAATCACTCATGTCCTGGTCCTCTGCTGTGTTGTTTCATTGCTCGTTTGCGCCTGGCTGTCTACGCACACCGGAACGAGCATTGGCGAGGAACCCCACGATGGCGGCGGTGCCTACCAATACCTGCGCCAGCAGCGACTGCCAGGTGGGATACAGGCCGATCCATTCGATGCGCGGCAACGCGAGCGGTGTTTGAGAGATCCAGCCGGCTTCCTGCAACGCGGCCACGCCTTTACCGATCAGGATGACCGCCATCACCGCGATGAGAATCGAGCTGATCGAAAAGAACCGGCTAATCGGCAGTCGCCTGCTCATGCGCAGCATCGAGTACGCCACCGCGGCCAACACCGCGATTCCCGCCACCAGGCCTGCGAGGATGGCGGTGGACGCCTGGTCGCTCCACATCGCGATGTAGAACAAGATCGTCTCAAACACCTCGCGGTACACCGCGACAAAGGCCAGCATGAACAGAAAAACAGCCGAGCGCCGTGTCAGCGCGGTCGTCAGCTTGGCGTGCAGGTACTCCTGCCACCGTCCTGCAAGGCTCTTTTGGTGCATCCAGATGCCTACGCTGAGCAGGACAGCGGCAGCGAACAATGCCGAGACGCCCTCAGTGACTTCCCGGTTCGCACCGCTGATATCAACAAAGTAAGTGGCCACTGCCCAGGTAGCTGCACCTGCCAACAACGCGCAAATCCAACCCGCATGCACATACGGCAACACATCAGACCGCTCGGCTTTACGCAAGAACGCCACGATGCCAATCACGATCAACAGCGCCTCCAGTCCTTCGCGTACCAGGATGGTAAAGCTGCCCAGAAATGCGGTGCTGGCGCCTATTCGGGTGTCCTGCAGCGCCAAGTCCGCCCGATCAAACAGCTGGGCAATTTGCGCTGCCTGCCCGGCAACGTCAGCCGCGGGCGCATGCTGGTCCAGCTGCGCGCGGTAGCCTGCCATGGCCGTTTCGATCTCTCGCAGCAATGACGGATTGCGCGTGGCCAGCGTGGGCTCAAGCGGCTCTACTCCATCCAGATAGGACGAGAGCGCAAGCTTTTTGGCTTGAGCCAGGTCCTCAACAGCGTAAGCGCGCTGGCTGGCGGCCAGTTGCTGCCGCGCCACCGCAAAGCGATCGGCTCCTGGTACCGCTTCGTTGACAGCCTGTGGCTGCGAACGCAGGTAGGCGATGATCGCGTTTGCCTGATCAGCGGGCATCGTGGTGGCAAGATCGGCTTCCCGCGTGCGCGTCAGCGATTCGAGGGTGGGAATGCGTGCATGGGCCTCCGTACTGGTGCGCCATAACGCCTCACCTTGAGCCTTGGCTTGCGAGGAGTACCCCAAGCTGCCCACATAGAATGCCAACGCCCAGCGATCACTTTCTGACAGCCCAGAGAAGCTGACCATGCCGGTACCCGGCACACCCTGGGAAATGACCTCGTACAACGACAGCGGGGTGCGCTGCGCGGCGCGAGTGGCATCGGTGAACGCGATCGGCGGCGGACTTAACGCTTGCGCGGCGGGGCCATCACCGTGACCTGTGGGGCCGTGACAGGCCGCGCACTGCTGGCTGTAGATGGACGCGGCCTGGGAGGTTTTCGGCGGGCTCGCCGGAACCGCGCCGATCGGGTAGTGGGCCAACAGCGCCGTGCCGAGCCCGCGCGCCAACGTTGCTACCTGCGCAGGGTCGGCCTTCTCTGCCACCGCCTGGACTAGGCGGTCGGCCTGGGCCGTCAGCTCCTGCTGGTTCGGGCCACCGGGCAATGCCGCCAGCTGACTGCGGACGGCGCCAGCAAACTCGCTCATTTCGGCGTATTCGCTGGGGGCAATAACGCGGCCGGCCTGGACCGCGCCGGGGTAGTCGACCGCGATGTAATCGAGCATCTGCCACGTTTGGCGCAGGTCTGCTGTGGGAGGCTCCGCCTGAGCGGAAGCGGGCAGAACCCAGCCGATCAGCAAGGCAATCAGGCAGTAGCGAATCAAGGAGATGGGCAGTGGCATGGTCGTCACACGCAGCGGCGCGGCCGGAGTGGCGGCGAATACGAGCTCAGCGTAAAGTCCGTAGCTACTACGGAGTCAAGTGTACTACGAATGAAAATCAGTGAGGCTGCCGACGCCAGTGGATGCCACCTGGAGACGATCCGCTATTACGAGCGGATCGGCCTGCTGCCGCGCCCGGGGCGCTCGGGCAATGGCTACCGGGTCTATGGCCCGGCCGACATCGAGCGGCTGCGCTTCATTGCGCGCGGCCGGGACCTAGGCTTCAGCCTGGAGGAGGTCCGCAGCCTGCTGCAGCTGGCCGGCGATGAGGAGCTTTCGTGCGGCGACGTGGATCGGCTGGCACGCAGCCATCTGACGGACGTGCGGGCGCGCATGGCCGACCTGCAGCGCATGGCCAGCGAGTTGGAACGGGTGATTGCCAGTTGCCACGGCGGGCAGCGGGCGGAATGCACCATTCTGTCGACCCTGCGGCAGCCGGTCGCTGTGGAGGCCACGCGCCAGTGACCGAACTGGACCGCTACCTCGATGCGGCCACGCGCCAGAACACGGTGCGCAGCTATGCGTCGGCGCTGCGGCACTTTGAAGTCGAGTGGCAAGGCCACCTCCCAGCGACACCTGACAGCGTGGCCCGATACCTGGCCGCGTATGCGCAGACCCTGGCCACCAGCACCCTTCGCCAGCGCCTGGCCGCCATCGCCTCTTGGCACCGCGACCACGGATTTGTCGATCCCACCCGGTCGCCGCTGGTGCGCAAGGTGCTCAAAGGCATCCAGACCCTGCACCCCGGGCAGGTCAAGCAAGCCGCGCCGCTCCAGATTCGGCGGCTGGTCGAGCTCGATGACTGGTTGGCTGCAGCGATTGCTGCGGCGCATGCCCGCGGCGACGGAGCGGCGGCGCTGCGCCATCAACGCGACCGAGCGCTGGTGCTGCTCGGATTCTGGCGAGGTTTCCGTGGCGATGAACTGCTGCGTCTGGAAGTGGCCCACCTCACGCTAGTGCCGGGACAGGGGATGACCTGCTTCCTGCCGCGCAGCAAGGGCGATCGGCAGGCGGCCGGCGTCACCTATAAGGTGCCGGCGTTATCGCGGCTGTGTCCGGTGGAGGCGACCCAAGCGTGGCTGCAGGCGGCTGACTTGCAAGAAGGGCCGGTGTTTCGGGCGGTCAACCAATGGGGCCAGGTCAGCGCTGAAGGGCTCCATCCCAACAGTTTGGTGCGCCTGCTGCGCGAGTTGCTGGCCAGTGCCGGTTTTGCCGATGCGGGGCTCCACAGTAGCCATTCGCTGCGTCGAGGCTTTGCCAGCTGGGCCAACGACCAAGGCTGGGACATGAAGGCGTTGATGGAGTACGTGGGCTGGCGCGATGTGCAGTCGGCCATGCGCTACCTGAATGGGCGTGACCCGTTTGCCCGGGACCGCATTGAAGCGAGCCTACCCAGTCCAACCGCGCCGGTACCGGCGATGGCACTGCCGGCACCCGAGAGTAAATCTGCGCTGCAGCTCCGTCTGCGCATGGTGCTGACCCCGTTTGCCCGCGCGGGCCGCGGCGCGGCCAAGGCCCGGGGCCGGATTGAAGATATCTGCTTGGCTCCGTTCCAGGCTGTGCGTCTGAACACCGCCAGCAGCGAGTACCGGTTAGCTGTTCCCACCGATCCCGATCGGGATCTGGATGAAATCCTGGCCACGTTGCTCGATGACATGCACCGCATGGCCGATACGCACCAGTGTTTCCTGGAAGCGTCTCTCAATACAGACGACGGCCGGCATTGGGATTGATCCCCTCATAACCTTCGGATCCAATGGCTACCCTTCACGAGACCGCCTACCCGCGACTGAAGCCTGATCCCACCGCCAAGGAACTGGAGGAGATCTATACCCCCACCGCCGCTGAGATTGCATTCGCCAAGCAGCTGACCACCCAGCCGGGTCCGCAACTGGCGGTGCTGATCCATCTCAAGCTCTTCCAGCGCTTGGGTTACTTCACAGTGTTGGCCGAAGTGCCCGAGCGGATCCGGAAGCACATCGCCAAGGCCGCCCGACTCGGGCGCGTATTGGACACCGACCAGCTCGAACGCTATGACGCCTCCGGCAGCCAGCGCCGGCATATGCCGCAGCTGCGGCAGTTCATTGGGGTGCGTCCCTTGGACAAAGCTGGGTTGTCTTGGCTGGACACAGTGGCCACCGGAGCAGCACAGACCAAACACACTATCCCGGACATCGTGAACGTCCTGCTCGAAGAGCTGGTGCACCACCGCTACGAACTGCCAGGCTTCCGCACCCTGGAGCTGGCCGCCATTGGCGCACGCGAGCGGGTCAATTTGGGGTACTACCGCAGCATCAGTCACGCACTGACGCCTGCCACGCGCGCGCTCATTGACGAATTGCTGCGCGCACCGGAAGGCTCCAGATTTACTGGCTGGCAATCGCTCAAGCGCGAGCCTGGCCGGCCGACCAACAAGGAAGTTCGTTTTTATCTGCAGCACATCCGCATGCTGCAGCAGTTGGCTGACCAACTGCCTCCTATCGATGTGCCGGTGCCCAAGCTCAAGCAATTCCGTGCAATGGCTCGGGCCTATGACGCCAGCGAACTGGCCGAATTGGCTGAGGACAAGCGCTATGCGCTGGCCACCATCTTCATTCGCGCCCAGCACGCCAAGACGCTGGATGATGCCGCCGAGTTGTTCATCAAGCAGGTGCGCGGGCTGGAGAACACGGCCCAGCAGAAGCTGCTGGCATACCAGCTCGAACATGCCAAGCGGGCCGACTTCCTCATCGGCCAGCTCAAGGAGATCCTGCAGGCCTATCAGCTCGACGGCAGCGATAGTCAGCGCGTGGATGCCATCGACAACAGCCTGGAAGCGGAAGTGTCGACCTTGCTGGCCGAATGCGAAGAACATATGGCCTACGCCGGCAAGAACTACCTGCCTTTCATGCTGCAGCCCTATGGCGTGGTCAGGCCGCTGCTGTTCAATGGGCTGGAGCTGATGAACTTGCGGGCGACCAGCCACGATGCCGGCATGGAGCCGTTGATCGCAGCCGTGCTCTCGCTGCGCAACCAGCGTCGTGAGCTGATCGAGGTCGCTTCCCTCGGTTTGGACCCAGAAAAGGACTTCGACTGGATGTCCAAGCTCTGGCGTCAGCACGTGTTCGGCAAGCGGGCCAGCGCGGCCGGCGCCGGCTGGATGCACCGGAAGTACTTTGAGCTGGCCGTGCTGGTGCAGGTCAAAGACGAGCTGAAATCCGGAGATCTCTTCATTCCCAGCAGCGAGCGCTTTGATGATTACCGCGAGCAGCTGGTCGATGAGGCCACCTTGGCGCAGGAACTGGAAGCCTATGGCCAGGTGTCAGGCCTGCCCACCGACGCCGAGTCTTTCGCGGCGGGGTTGCGCGCACAATTGACCGCCTTGGCCGATGAGGTCGACGCGCGTTTCCCGGAGAACGTGCATGCGGACATCCTGGATGGGCGCTTGGTGCTGCGGAAGGGGCAACGCGCCGAAGTCTCCAGCGCGATTACCACCGTGGATCGCCTCATCGCCGAACGGCTTCCAGAGTCCAGCATCGTCGATGTGCTGATCGATGCCAGCCAATGGTTGGATCTGCACCGTTTTTTCCACCCGATCGCCGGCACCGGGAGCCAAGTCGAAGATCTGCCCCGACGTGTGATCACCACACTATTTTGCTATGGCTGCAACTTGGGTCCGACGCAGACGGCGCGGTCGATCAAGGGCTTCAGCCGGCGCCAGGTTGCTTGGCTGAACCTGAAATACGTGACCGAGGATGTGCTTGAGAAGGCCATCGTGGAGGTCATCAATACCTACAACAAATTCGACCTGCCGGGCTATTGGGGCAGCGGGAAAAGCGCCTCAGCAGATGGCACCAAATGGAGCGTCTACGAGGACAACCTGTTGTCGGAGTACCACATCCGCTATGGCGGCTACGGCGGCATCGGCTACTACCATGTGTCCGACAAATATGTGGCGCTGTTCAGCCACTTCATTCCCTGTGGCGTGCACGAGGGCATCTACATCCTCGATGGCCTGCTGGCCAACACGTCCGACATCCAGCCTGAGATCGTCCATGGCGACACGCAGGCACAGAGCTACCCGGTCTTCGGTTTGGCCCACATGCTGGGCATCCAGCTGATGCCCAGGATACGAAACATCAAGGATCTGACTTTCTTTCGGCCCGAACCTGGCAGGACCTATAAGA
The DNA here is from genome assembly GCF_001660815.1 of Xanthomonas nasturtii. Taxonomy (GTDB): domain Bacteria; phylum Pseudomonadota; class Gammaproteobacteria; order Xanthomonadales; family Xanthomonadaceae; genus Xanthomonas; species Xanthomonas nasturtii. Next base: position 11,212 of record NZ_LYMI01000043.1, on the reverse strand, counting down.
ACATCCAGGCACTGTTCGGAGACAGCATCGACTGGCAACTGATCGCGACCCATCTCCACGACATGCTGCGGGTGGTGATCTCAATCCGATTGGGGAAAATCACCGCGTCCTCGATCCTGCGCCGGCTGGGCACCTACAGCCGGAAGAACAAGCTGTACTTCGCCTTCCGGGAACTTGGCAAGGCCGTCCGAACGCTGTTCTTGCTGCGCTACATCGATGACAACGAGATTCGGAAAACGATCCATGCTGCGACCAACAAGAGCGAGGAGTACAACGGCTTCGTAAAATGGGTGTTCTTTGGCAGCCAGGGGATCATTGCTGAGAACGTCCAACACGAGCAGCGCAAGATCATCAAGTACAGCCAGCTGGTCGCGAACATGATCATCCTCCACAACGTGGAGGGCATGAGCCGGACCTTGGCTGAGATGCGGAAGGAGGGGATTGAACTGACGCCCGAGATCCTGGCCGGCCTGTCGCCGTATCGGACCAGCCACATCAATCGTTTCGGCGACTACCATCTCGACCTTGATAGGGAAGTGGCGCCGCTGAGCTATACAGCGAAAGTCCTTGAACAGGCCCCATAGACGGGGAGATCCGCTATCGGGACAAAGCCTTTATCATTGTGTTTCAATCGCTTAGGTGGTTTTTGGCCCTGTACGTAACGATTCCCTGCCGACCCTCGCTATGCGCATCTGCTCAGCGGCGAGCTGGATGTGGAAGCACTGCAAGCCGCAGCGGCGCGTGCCGCACCGAGCACACGCAGCGGCAGCGACACCAGCGAACTGGAGGCGCGGGTGCAGACACTGGAAGCCACGGTCGCCGACTTGCAGGATGCACTGGCTGCGGTACAGGCACGGCTGGACGCGGCCGGCGCCTGATCCCGACGGTCAGCAGCCGGCAGCAGCAGCGCTGTGGCCGGTCTGCAGCGCTGCTGCCTCTGGCCTTGGGTTGAGGCCAGGGGCGGCTAACGCAACGCATCGTCATTGCCGGCGCTCCGCCCGCGCTTCGACGCCGGGATCGGAGCACTGCCGGCTCAGGTCGGCGTATCCACCTCGTCCCACTCGGCATCTTCGAAGTGCAGCAGCCAGTTGAGCGCGTAATGCCGCTCGTACACCACGCCCGGCACGATGCCGGCGGGTACCGGCTGACCGGATGGCCCGGCCTGGCGCACCGCCCAGTGCAGGCGCAGGTGACGGTCCAGCACATCCAGCAGCTCGGGCAGCGGACGTAGCGCCCGCACAGGGCGCACCGCGGCGGCTGCGTGGTCCAGCGCGCGCTGGGCAGCCAGCGGTACGTCGCACGGGGCGACCGGTTCCGGCAGCGCAGCCGCCAAGCCCAGGGCCCATTGCAGCACGGCCAGGCTTTCGTAGCGCCAGCCGAAGTTGGCCAGCGCCTGCGCATCCGGTGCTGCCTGGGCGAAGAAGGCGCGCTCCTGCGGCGACAGCGCCACCGCTGCGCCGGGCAGACGCGCCGCCACCTCCTCCAACGATGGCGGCGTATCGCCGGCCGCCAGCATCTCTGCACGCAGTGCCACCGCAAACAAGGCCAGCATGCGTAGCGTCACCATCGCCGCGTCGCGCACCCTCGCTTCGCCCTCGCCGGCCACCGGTGGCAAGCTCGGCGGTACACGGATGCCCTGCGCGCTCAGCTGCGCCAGGTGGTGCGCCCGCCGTTCGATCGCATCCGGCGGATACGGCACCTGCGCATCGTCGTCGATGGCCGGCTCGCCCTGGCTGATCAACACCCGTCCCTGCCGGTCGCGCACACTGCCATCGGCCAGGAAGCACACTGCATTGGCCTGCTCGGCCCACTGCGCCAGCGCACCGAAGTCCGCGTCGTCGACATCGAACGTAAAGTGCTGCCGCAGAAGACAGCGCGTCGCTGGCGCTCAGCCAGCCCTACCGGCAGGCGCAAGATCGATCGCGTAATACAGCACTGCAGGAGTGTCGGGGCTCAACACCCGCAGGCCTTGCTGCTGCAGCCCGAGCGTTTCCAGCGCACGGATCGAATCGGCATTGTCCGGCGACACGATCGCGCACAGCTGCAGCAAGCCCAGCACATCGCGGGCGTACGCAAGCACTGCGCGCCCGGCTTCGGTCACATAACCCTTGCCGCGATACGCAGGCAACAGCGCAAAACCGATATGCGGCACCGGCAACGTGTCGCGACACAACAGGCCCAACGTGCCGATAAACGCGGCATCTTCGCGCGTCTCTACCGCCCAGTGCGCGAACCCATACCGCGCATGGTGGGCCTGCGCCCATTCGCGCAGATGCTCACGCGCCTGCTCGCGGGTGCGGATGCCGCGGTCGTTGATACCGGCGATGAAGCCGGGGTCGTTGACCAGTTCCAACATCGCATCGGCGTCATGCTCGGGGTCGAGCGTGCGCAAGCGCAGCCGCGGGGTTTCGATCACGACGGTCACAGCGCACTCAGGCATCGGGACAAGCCAGACTGCCGTGCCGCTGCGTTACTGGCAAGCGATGCAGCGCGTTGCGCGTGCAACGGCGCACCACGCGTCAGTCGAACAATGCCTGGATCGCCGCCAATCCCGCGCTGGCACGTTCGTTCTTGCGCTCGGCATCGGCCACCGGGTCGGCGCCGTCGCGTTGCAGTTCTTCGGCCGGAATCTCGTCGAAAAACCGGCTTGGCTTGAGCCGCACATGCTCACCGAACTTGCGCGTCAGCTTGCTGTGGCTCATCCACAGCTGCTCCTTGGCGCGGGTGATGCCCACGTACAACAAGCGGCGCTCTTCCTGCAGGTTGCCTTCTTCCAGGCTCACTTCATGCGGCAGCACCCCGTCCTCGCAGCCGACGATGAACACGTAGCGGAATTCCAGGCCCTTGGACGCATGCATGGTCATCATGCGCACCTGGTTGCCGCCATCGTCCTTGTCGTTGCGCGACAGCAATGCCAGCTGCGCGGCCAGATCGCTGGCACTGGCGCCACGCGGGCCGCCTTCGAACCACTCGGCCAGCTCGTCCAGATTGCGCTTGCGCCGCTGGAACCCGGTTTCGTCCTTGGACTGGTTGCGCAGGTCGTTGAGCAGGCCGGATTTTTCGGCCAGCGTGCGTACCAATTCGCCGGCCGGCATCGTGGCCGAGTGCTCGCGCATGTCGCGCAGGATATCGGTGAACGCACTCAGGCCATTGGCCGCACGCGGCGGCAAGTGCTGCAAGGCGCCCATCGATTCGGCCGCACGCGACATCGGCACCGACTTGGCGCTGGCAAGCTCGGCCAGGCGCGCCAGCGAGGTCGCACCGACTTCGCGCTTGGGCGATTGCACCGCACGCAAGAATGCCGCGTCATCTTCGGGGTTGACGATCAGCCGCAGCCACGACAGCACGTCCTTGACTTCTTGCCGTTCCAGGAACGCCGTGCCACCGGTGAGGTGATACGGCACGCGCAGCAGCTGCAATGCTTTTTCCAGCGGCCGCGATTGAAAATTGCCACGGAACAGAATGCAGAAATCGCTCCACGGCACCTGCTTGGCGGTGCCCAGAAACGAAATCTCCGCGGCCACTTTCTCCGCCTCATGCTCGCTGTCGCGGCACTCCCACACGCGGATGCGCTCGCCGTCGGCCTGGTCGCTCCACAGCGTCTTCAAGTGCTCGTGCGGGTTATGCGCGATCAAGGCATTGGCCGCGCGCAGCACACGATTGGAGCAGCGGTAGTTCTGCTCCAGCTTGATGATTTCCAGCGCCGGGTAATCGCGCGCCATCTGCTGCAAATTTTCCGGGTTGGCACCGCGCCAGGCGTAGATGCTCTGATCGTCGTCGCCCACGCAGGTGAAATTGCCGCGCGGCCCGGCCAGCATCTTCAGCAGCCGGTACTGCGCATCGTTGGTGTCCTGGCACTCGTCCACCAGCAGGTAGCCGATGCGCTCGCGCCAGCCCATCACGATGTCTTCGTTGGCTTCCAGAATCTGCACCGGCAAGCGGATCAGGTCGTCGAAGTCCACCGCATTGAAGGTGGTCAGCCGCGCCTGGTAGCGCTCGTACAAACTGGCGGCTTCTTTCTCGCGATTGCTGCGTGCTGCCGCCATTGCCTGCTCGGGCGACAGGCCGGCATTCTTGGCGCGCGAGATCAGGTTCTTGGCATCTTCGATCGCATCGGGCTTGGCGCCATGCATCAGGTCCTTGATCTGTGCGGCGGCATCGTCCGAGTCGAAGATCGAGAAGCCGCGCTTCAAGCCGGCCGCGGCATGCTCGATCTGCAGGAACTTCAGGCCCAGCGCGTGGAAGGTGCAGATGGTCAGGCCGTCAGCCCCATCGCCGCGGATGCGCTTGGCCACACGCTCGCGCATTTCCTTGGCGGATTTGTTGGTGAAGGTGATCGCGGCGATGCGCTTGGCCGGATAACGGCCGATGGCGATCAGATGCGCGATCTTTTCCACAATCACGCGTGTCTTGCCGCTGCCGGCACCGGCCAGCACCAACAAGGGACCTTCGCAGTGCAGCACCGCGGCGCTTTGCGGGGGATTGAGACCGTGCATAGAGGCTTCCGACAGAGCGCGCCATTGTACCGGGGCTGCCCGCGGCTGGCCGGCGCGATGGGTTCATGTAGCTGTTACAGCTGGCCTTTGCCGCACAACTGCGGGCTGTGCACGCCTGCTCATCGACGCCACCGACGGTCACATCGCCAAGCCACGCCAACAGTACGCACGCCGGGCCCGCATCCAGCCGCCCGGCCCGGTAAAATCGCCCGATGGCCAAGCTCTATTTCTATTATTCGGCAATGAATGCCGGCAAGACCACCACCTTGCTGCAGTCGGCGCACAACTACCGCGAGCGCGGCATGCGCACGCTGATCCTCACGCCCAAGCTCGATCACCGCGCCGGCAGCGGTGTGGTCGCCTCGCGGATCGGCCTGCGCGCGGACGGACGCATCTTCGAGCGCGACACCGAGTTGCAGCAGTTGGTGGAACGCGACATCCACAGCGACGGTGCCTTGCATTGCGTGCTGGTGGACGAAGCGCAATTCCTCAGCCGTGCGCAGGTGTGGCAGCTGAGCGAGGTGGTCGACCGCCTGCGCATTCCGGTGCTGTGCTACGGCCTGCGCACCGACTTCCGCGGCGAGCTGTTCGAAGGCAGCCAGTTCCTGCTGGCCTGGGCCGACGAGCTGGACGAGATCAAGACCATCTGCCACAGCGGCAGCAAAGCCACCATGACCGTGCGCGTGGACGCGCAAGGGCATGCGGTGCAGGACGGCCCGCAGGTGGAAATCGGAGGCAACGAGCGCTATGTGTCGGTCAGCCGCGCCGAGTTCAAGAAGATCATGCGCGGCGAAGGCCGCATCGATCCGCTGCAGATCGCCTTGCCACTGCCGACGGCGTAGCGCTGAGCTCCGGCGACGCAGCCGTGGCGATCGCCGCATCGCAGCCAGTCTCGCCTGCGTGATCAACGCGATCGCGCACCTCTTCGCGCCGTCACACGCAACCGGTGTGGCAGCGCGGAGGCAACACAGGCCTGCTCGAACAGCAGGCGTTGCGCCACTCGGCCGCATTGCACACCATCAGCGCCGAGCGGATGCCAGCGGCGTAAAGCACCTTGCCTGCACGTGGCACAACATCGCCTTGCGCAGTGGCCAACTACGATCCACCAACCGCGATCTATGCGCTGCGCAGGCACTGCTACACCTGTGCGGGCATGCGGTCACGCAAGCATCGCCTTGACCGTTGGACCAGCGTATCGTGACGCATTAAGTGCAGCGCCGCGTCGCCCAACCGGGCGCAACCGCGGTCCTGTAAACTGGCGATCATCCACTCATCGGGAGGCATACATGGGTCCGCTTCCTTCCGAGTTACGCGCCGACATCGCGCGTGTTGGCCGGCTCTCGTCGGTTCCCGACGTCCTGACCATCCTCACCCGTCTGACCGGAATGGGTTTCGCCGCCGTCGCGCGCGTGACCGATACGCGCTGGATCACCTGCCAGGTGCGCGATGATCTGTCTTTCGGTCTGGCGCCCGGCGACGAGCTGCCATTGGTCACCACCTTCTGCGACAGCGTGCGCACCCAGGGCAACGCGGTGTGGTTCGGCCATGCCTCCGAGCACCCGGTCTTCCGCGACCACCCCACACCACGGCTATACGGCTTCGAAAGCTACGTCTCGGTCCCGATCAGGTTCGACGACGGCAGCGTGTTCGGCACCCTATGCGCGCTGGATCCGCTACCGCGCGTCATGGACGCGCCGCTGGTGGAAAAGGTCGAACTGCTCGCGCAGTTGCTGGCCGCACAGATCCAGGCCGAGCAGCGTGCCGAAGAAAGCGCGCTGGAATCGCGGCGGGCACGCAGCGAACTGGGCCGTGTCGGTGCGTCGGCGCGTTTGCGCGAAGAGTTCATCGGCATTCTCGGGCACGACCTGCGCAACCCGTTGCAGTCCATGCATGCGGTAGTGGACATGTTGTCCATCGACCAGCTCAACCAGCGCCATGGCAGCGCCATCCGTTCGATGCAGCGCAGCCTGCGACGCATGGAAGAGCTGATCGATTTCGCCTGCGATTTCGCCCGCGGCATCGAACGCGACTGGCTGCAGCTGGACTACGGCGACGGGAGCGATTTGCTCGATGCACTCTCCCAGGTCGTGGACGAAACCCGCGCGGCCTACCCCAACCAGGTGTTGTCCACGCATGTGGCCATCGATGAGCCGGTGCATGGCGATGCGGTGCGGTTGGCGCAGATGTTCGGCAGTCTGATGATCAACGCCGTGGTACAGGGCCAGCAGAGTTCGCTGATCAAGGCGATCGCCGTGACCGAATACGGACGGCTGCGCATCGAAGTCTGCAATCTGGACGGCATCGATCCGCGCCGGCTGGATGTCCTGCACGCGTCCACTCATGTGCATACCGGCGGGCGCGCCCTGCCCGACGTCGATCTGGGCCTGCACATGGCAGCGCAGATCGCGCAGGCCCATCAAGGCGAATTACGCATCACCAGCGGCAAGGACGGCACCTGTTTCCGCGTGGAACTGGCCTGCGTCCGCCCGCGCGGGCGTCTGCAACTGGTCAACACCTCGGCACCTGCCTGAGCGACGTCCGCAGGGACTGCAAGCCAGTGCAACGCTGGCGGCCAGCAACGGTCGCCAGCCGCTTTTGCCTATCCGTGCTCAGTAAATCTTGCGCTCGCTCGCCGATGGCGGCGTCCACTGGTAGAGCCAGGTTTCGGTAAGCGGCTTGCCGTTGGCGCGCAGATACAGGCGGATATCGATCTGCTGGGTGCCTTCGTCCGGCGGCACCAGATCGAACATCGCCCGATAACCCTTGAGCTCATGCAGCGGCCGCGCCGACACGATCTCGGTGCTGCCGCGCGAAACCTGCAGCACGGTCTCGACCTTGGCCTTGGAGTCCTTCACCAGCGCTGCCAGTTGGCCGCCGGCAAAATCCACCGCAAACCGCCAGGAGAAATGACTGCGCTTTTGCCCCACAATGCCGCCCAGACCGGTACGCGTGGCCACGCAATGCGCCAGCGGCGAGCTGGCCGGCGGCTGCGCGCCCCAGTACAACCGGTAGCCCATCAGCAGTTCCTGCCCCGGCTGCGGCTTGGCCTGCGGGTTCCAGAACGCCACGATGTTGTCGAAGGTCTCGTCCACGGTCGGAATCTCGACCAGCTGCACCGAGCCCTTGCCCCAACCGCTCTTGGGTTCCACCCACAGGCACGGGCGCTTCTCGTAAAACACGCCATCGTCCTGGTAATGGTCGAAGTTGCGGTCGCGCTGCAGCAGCCCGAACCCGCGCGGGTTCTCGTCGACGAACATGTTGAAGCGCAGCTGCGGCGGGTTGCACAACGGCCGCCAGATCCATTCCCCGCCGCCGGTCCACATCGCCAGGCCATCGGTGTCGTGGATTTCCGGGCGCCAGTCCCAATCCATCCGGCTGTCGTTCTCGCCGACCTGGTACATGCTGGTGCATGGGCCAATCCCCAGCCGTTCGATTGCCTTACGCGGGTATAGCGCGCTGTCGATGTCCATCACCAGCACTTCGCCATTGGTGATGGCGAACCGGTACGCGCCGGCAATACTGGGCGAATCCAGCAAGCCGTACACCACCACCGTGTCCGAATCGTCGGCCGGCTGTTCCAGGTAATAGGCGATGAAATCGGGAAACTCCTCCGGCCCACCGGTGCCGGTATCGATCGCCAGCCCACGCGCCGATTGCCCGTACTGGCCTTCCTTGCCGACAGCACGGAAATAGCTCGCGCCCAGGAACGCCGAGAAATCGCGATCGGTGTCCTTGCGTGTATTGAGGCGAAAGCCGGCAAAGCCCAGGTCCTTGGGCAACTGCTTGCCGCCCAGCCCGCTGCTGCCGTAATCGAACGCTGCCGGGTCGTAGGCCAACTGCTGCGCCTTGCCATCGACGATGTCGTAGATGTGCACCGGGGTATGGAAATACAGCCCGAGGTGGAAGAACTTCGCCTGGAACTTGCCGTTGCCATCGGCCCACAGCGCATGATCCTGACGGTAGCGGATCGACTGGTACTGATCCCAGTTCAGCGCCTCCAACGGTCCCGGCAACACCTGCTTGTGGCTTTTGTACGGCGCCTTGGCCAGCGCACGCGCCTGACCCTTCAGCCAGGCGTAGTCGAATGGCTGCGGCTGGCCGAGTCGACGCAGCCCAACGGCCTTGGCTGCCAGCGCCCAGTGCGGCAACGTCGGCAAACCGAGCGCGGCCAAGGCGGCCGCGGCATTCTTCAGGAAGTGGCGTCGTTGCATGCGCATCGATCTGGTCAGGGATTGGGCGACATCATAGCCACTGCCCGGCATCGCGGTGAATGCGCAACTCAGCGCGGCACGGGTGGCGCATCGCAGGCGTTGGCCAACTGCAACGCGTTGGCCTTGCCGCACAGGAACTGCCGCTGCGCCTGTTCGTCATCCGGCCCGGTGTAGCGCAGCAAGGTCCATTGTTCCTGCGCCTGCATCTGCGCCCCTGGCGCGAGCTGCCGGTACGGTGCGTGGACCTCCATTTCCAGCAGTCCCTGCTCGGGATGCTCAGGTGGCGCATCCAGGTACAACTCCACCTGCCCCTGCTCGGGATGGATCGCCGCCAACGGCTGATGAGCAAAGCGAATCACCAGCACCTGCCCGCCTGCAAAACCGGCCATCCACCCAGCAGACGGCTGCAGCAACAGCTTGCCGCGCTGGATTAAGCCGTCTTTGCGCGCATCGGCGCGCAGCGCAAGGACACCGCGCGCGTGCTTGTAACGGGGCGCCACCGTCCCGGCTTCGCTTGGCGGCTGCACACGAATATCCGTCGCGGCGGCCACCGGCACAAAGACCCGTGTCGAGGCCGCAACCCGCGTGTTGAACCAGAGATCCCAGGCAATCGGCTGCGTGCGGATATTGCGTGCGCTGGCCTGGATGTCCACGGTATCCGCATGCGCTGCAGACAGTTTGATGTGCTTGCGCAATTGCACACCGGTCAGCGGGCTCGGCACACCTTCGAACTCCAGTGCGTCCTGACTGCGCTGGGTGATATGCGTCTGCGCCAAGGACAGATACGGATCCGGCGGCCACACTGCTGCCGCCGCCTGACGCGTGCGATTGAGCTGCTGATGCAGCCACCACTGGCTCTGTGGCCCGATCCATACATCATGGCCGAGATAGGCGATATCCCCCGCAGTGGCTGACACCTCGGGCGCCGGCTGTTGTTCCACCGCTGCGCCGACCTTCAGCACGTTGGGCTGACCGCGCAGGTTGAACGACAACACGCGCCCACCGAAGGCGGGCGTGGCGCTCAGCTCTACTGCCTTGCTGCTCAACTGGATGCGCTCTACGGCAGCTGCGTTCGTGGGCGCGGGCGCAACCGCACCCGTCGAGGTCATCGGCAGCAGCGCAAACGCGCCGATAACCGCCAAGGGAGTGAAACGCTGTGGCGAGTTCAGCATGGAATGCTTCCAAACAAGGGCATCGCGATTGTGGCCCGCTGCATGCAGGGAAACCAGACGCACACAGCGGTAGTCGCTTCGTTGCAGCTCGTTGGGTGAATCCGAGAGACGTGCCGGATCACTGCAGTTGTCGGCCATGCCTGGGCATGGCTTGGCGCTTACCGCTGACAACTCCCGCACCACACCGTCGCGCGTTGGCCGATGGTGGCGTGCTTCAGCACCCGCCCGCATTGTTTGCAGGCCTCACCTTCGCGTCCGTAGACGGTGAGTTCCTGCTCGAAGTAACCGGGCGCACCATCCGGACTGATGAAGTCGCGCAACGTGGTACCACCGCGGTGGATGGCGTACGCCAGGATGTCTTTCACTGCATCAGCCAGACGCCGGTAGCGATCCAGCGACACCTTTCCCGCCTCGCGCAACGGGCTGATTCCCGCCCGATGCAGGCTTTCGGCAGCGTAGATATTGCCAACCCCGACAACCACTGCCTGATCCATCAAGAAGGTTTTGACAGCGGCACGCCGGCCGCGTGCCAACCCATGCAGATAATCGCCAGTAAATGCATCCGATAATGGTTCCGGACCAAGCGCGGCAAGCAATTCATGTGCGTGTGTATCGGATTGCCACAACAGGCAGCCAAAGCGACGCGGGTCGTTGAAGCGCAGTACGCGTCCGTTTTGCAGGCTGATATCCACATGATCGTGCGCACGCGGCAACGTATCGCCAGGCAGGACACGCAGACTTCCGGACATTCCAAGATGCAGTAGTGCACTGCCACCGGCGTCCGTATCGATCAATAAATACTTCGCGCGCCGACGCACGCTGGTGATGGTGGCGCCGGGAAGCAGGCGCTCGATTTGCTCAGGGATCGGCCAGCGAAGATCGGGACGCCGCAGGATGACGCCATGGATGCGTTGTCCGAGCAGATGCGGCGACAGGCCACGTAGCGTTGTTTCGACCTCTGGCAACTCGGGCATCAATGCATCCAAGGAACGACCGGTCACGCACCGGCAAGCCAGCAGATGGAGGCTGAAACGCCCAAATGCAATCAACGTGACGCTGCTGCCGCTCAATTGTTACAGCGTTTCTGCTTCCCTGATATGGAAAACGCGCTTTCGATGTAACGATGCGAATTGATGCATTGGTTAAGTCGGCAGAAGCCATCGCATACGCGACGCATAAGCTTTGCGCTTCAATCGCCTTGGTCTCCCACCACTTGTGAGTCAGCTGTTTGCAGCCTTGCGGAGCAACCCAGTACTTGCAAGCGTCTTGGTTTTCTCAAATTGCAGGCAAAAAGAAACCCTCCATCCTGTTGGATAGAGGGTTTCGGGTAAAG
>NZ_LYMI01000042.1 GCF_001660815.1 Xanthomonas nasturtii | reverse complement strand
CCGCGAGGCCTTAGTCAGGCGCTGGCCGATGGAACCGGTCTCACGCTGGCTAGAACGCTTACGCACACTGCCCGACGCAGTGTGCGAGCAGATGACGTTGGTGCTGTAAAACGTGGGGATACCTCAGGATCTGATGCGCTTTGCGCTAGTTTTTCGGTATCTGCGCGTAGGCGAGCAGCAACACCAGCGGTTCGTCGCCGGTTTGCTGTAGCGCATGCGTGCTGCCCGGCCGCGTCAGCAGCGCATCGCCGGCACTGACGTCGTACTGTTTGCCATCCAATGCATACAACCCACGGCCGCTGACGATGTAATAGATCTCGTCCTTGTCGTGCAGGTGCAGGCCGATGCCGGCGCCTTTATGCAGCACGCGCTTGCGTAGCACGAACTTCAGCTCCGGCGCGTCTGCGAAGAACGGGTAGGCCGTGGTGGGACCGGCGCCGCCGTGCGGGCCGGGTTGTTCGCGGGCGAGGTCGCGCTCATGCACCACCAGCGAGGGATGCGCTTGCGCGGCGCGTTGTGCGGCGGTGTCGGGGGCTGCGCCGCAATCGGCGTCACGGCGGAGTTGCGGTTTCAGCGCTGGCTGCAGTTTCACCCAGCCGTGCACGACCAGGCAGGCGATGGCGGTGGCACCGGCGCGGCTGAAGTGGGTGCCGTCGGCCTTGTGTTGTTCGGGCACGAACAGGAAATACGGTTTGGCGGCTTGTTCGCCGAGTGCACGGATCCAGTCGCTGGAACTGGCGTTGAGATCGATCAGGGCCACATGTTCTTGCGCGGCCAGTTGCTGCATCGCCAGGGTGTAACGGCCGTGCGTGTCGAGCAGCGCGCCGAAGTCGTAGAGCAGGCGTGCGGCCGGGGTGATCAGGATCGGGGTGGCGCCGGTGTCGCGCGCTGCGGCAATAAAGCGGCGCAGGAACTGCACGTAGTCGGTGGTCGGATCGGTGTAGCGCGTGGGATCTTCGCGCTTGGCGTCGTTATGGCCGAACTGGATCAGCAGGATGTCGCCACGTTGCAGTTCTTGTGCGATGGCATCCAGGCGCCCTTCGGCGATGAAACTGCGCGTGCTGCGGCCGCCCTTGGCGTGGTTGCGCACCTGCCACTGCGCCGGGTCGAACCAGTCTTGCAACTGTTGGCCCCAGCCTGCTTGTGGCGCGCGCTCCGGGCCGTAGTCGGCGGCGGTGGAGTCGCCAGCGATGAAGATGCGGTGTGGCGCGGCGTTGGCAAGGTTTGCAAAGAGCAGCAGCACTGCGAACAGCAGCAGACGCATGGTGGGCTCCGGGAGAAATGCCAAGTACACGACGCTGTTCCTTCTCCCGTCGGGAGAAGGTGCCCGAAGGGCGGATGAGGGTGCGACTGCATCGGAACTATTGGACGGTGCTGCTGTTGTCCAAGCCTTCCCTGTTCGGGGTTGCTGTCTGCCGCCGTACCCTCACCCCACCCCCCGCTCCGCGCCCCTGCCCGCGCTAGCAGCACGGGCAGGGGCGCGGAGCGGGGCTCAAGCGCGTTTGCTAGTTACGCGGCGGCTGCAGCCGCTTCGGGCTTGCCCAGCACACCGGCGACGAAGTTGCGGATTTCCGCATCCTGCGCATTGTCGAAGAAGCACTGCTGGAAACGCTCGCCGCCGATGGCCTGCTTGATCAGCTCCGGGTCGATGGCGCGCAGGCCGTCGAGGTAGGACTTGGCGGTGGCCTGCTTGACCTGGGTCAGGATGCCGGCATTGGCGGCCTGCGATTCGCGACGCTCGGCCGGGTAGCCCATGCCGCGCTTGCCGCTGAAGGCCTTTTCGAAGATGTAGCGCACGTTGATTTCCGCGCCCCAGCCGTAGCCCTTGGCGAATGCCAGCGACAGCGCGTTGCCGTTGTTGACCTGGGCGAACAGGTAGGCGTCGGTCGGCTCGATGCAGTAGCCGCAGAACACGCCCGGGTGCGCGTTGAGCGACATCATCGCGCCCTGGCCGGTGCCGCAGCCGGCGACCACAAAGTCCACGGCCTTGGAGTTCAGCAGCAGGCTGGCGACGATGCCCAGGTGGATGTAGGTCAGGCGGTGGTCGTTGTCGCCGTCCATGCCGACGTTGAACACGCTGTGGCCCTGCTCGCTGGCGACGTCGTTGAGCTGCTGCAGGATCACCGGGTTCTTGGCGGCCTGGCTGAACTCATTCATGAGTGCGATTTTCATGGGGATGCTCCGATTGGTTTGGGGAAGTTTTTTAAGACGTTGTTTTTGGAAAGTAGTGATAAGGGCGTTTGGTTGCCGGCCTTTCTTGACTGCGCGCGCGTCGTTCGTCTCTGTCGATGAAAACAACGCGCTGGTGCAGAACGGAAGAGCGATTGCAGGAGAGGCAGTGCGCATCTGGCTGATGCGTAGTTACCGACCCTCATCCGCCCTTCGGGCACCTTCTCCCGGAGGGAGAAGGAATGACGCAATGTCAGCCGGGAAACGCGCTTGAATCAGCGTGCCAGCCAGCCGCCGTCGACCGGGATGATGGCGCCGTTGACGTAATCCGAGGCGCTGCTGGCCAGGAACACGGCGGTGCCGCCAAGGTCGGACGGTTCGCCCCAGCGCGCGGCCGGGATGCGGTCCAAGATGGACTTGTTGCGATCGGCGTCCGCACGCAGCTGCGCGGTGTTGTCGGTGGCCATGTAGCCCGGTGCAATGGCATTGGTGGTCACGCCCTTGCTGGCCCATTCGTTTGCGAGCAGGCGGGTGATGCCGGCAATGCCGGACTTGCTGGCGGTGTAGGACGGCACCCGGATGCCGCCCTGGAACGACAGCATCGAGGCGATGTTGATGATCTTGCCGCGGCCCTGGGCGATGAAGTGGCGGCCGGCGGCCTGCGCCATGAAGAACGCCGACTTCAGGTTGACGTTGAGCACGTCGTCCCAATCCTGCTCGCTGAAATCGACCGCGTCGGTGCGGCGGATCAGGCCAGCGTTGTTGACCAGGATGTCCAGCCCGCCCAGCCCGGCGATGGTCTCCTCGACGATGCGCTGCACCGGCTCGATGCTGATCAGGTTGGCTTCGATGGCGAGGAAGCGACGGCCCAGCGCCTTGACCTTCTGTTCGGTCTCGGTGGGCGCCTGGATGCCGGCGGCGGCGATGTCGGCGCCGGCCTGCGCCAGTGCCAGCGCGATGCCCTGGCCCAAGCCCGTGTTGGCACCGGTGACCAGTGCGACCTTGCCTTCGAGACTGAACGGATTGCTCATTACCTTATCGCTCCTGCTGGATGTGCCGTGATGTGATGAGTGAACCGCGCGATGCGCGGCCGATTGCATGGTTTGAAACGTTGCCAGCGCCTGATGGAGGGCGCTGCCGCTGCCGGCGCCTGGCGCAATCAAGACGACGCTGTGGTGCCGGCCTTGCTGAAACGCAGGCTTACTTGAGCTGGCAGATGTCCAGCACGTGCATGTCGGTGTAATCCAGGTTTTCGCCGCCCATCGCCCAGATGAAGGCGTAATTGCTGGTGCCGGCGCCCATGTGGATGGACCACGGCGGCGACACCACCGCTTCGTTGTTCTGGATCACGATGTGGCGCTGCGCGTCGGGCTCGCCCATGAAGTGGTACACGCGGTCATTGGCGCCGAGGTCGAAATAGAAATACACCTCGCTGCGGCGGTCGTGCAGATGCGGCGGCATGGTGTTCCAGACGCTGCCCGGCTTGAGCACGGTCAGGCCCAGCAGCAGCTGCGAGGACTGGCAGGTGGCCGGCACGATGTACTGGTAGATGGTGCGCTCGTTGCTGGTTTCCAGCGCGCCACGGTCCAGTGCCACCGCATCCTTGATCGACAGCTGCTTGGTCTCGAAGCGCGCATGCGCCGGGGTCGAGGCCAGATAGAACTTGGCCGGGTTGGCGGCATCGTCCGAGGCGAAGCTGACACCGGTACTGCCCATCGCCACGTACAGGCCGTCCTTCGGCCCCAGCGTGTAGGCGGTGCCGTCCACGGTCACGGTGCCGGCACCCGCGCCGACGTTGATCACGCCCAGTTCGCGGCGCTCCAGAAAGGCATGACCGGCGGCCGACGCCGGCTCGGTCTGCTTGGGCAGCTCCAGCGCGGTGCCCAGCGGTGCGGCGCCACCGAGCACGAAGCGCTCGTAGTGGGTGTATTTGAGGGTCACCGCACCGTCGACGAACAGGCCGTCGAGCAGATACAGCTCGCGCAGATCGTCGTTGCTGGCGCCCTTGATGGCGTCCGGGTGGGTGGCGTAGTGGGTCTTGCAGTACAGGGACATGCGCGATCTCCGTGGCAAGCAGGGGGAAAGAGGGCTTGCACCGGGGTAGTCTACCGGCTCTGGTTAACCGGTGTCATTGCGCAGTGCAAGATGGAGGTGTGCCGGAATGGGACCCCTTCTCCGTCGGGAGAAGGTGGCGCGCAGCGCCGGATGAGGGTACGAGGCTGCGCGCGGTGTTTGGGCGCGCGGTTTTTGGTTGGTCGGGAGAGCCTTATGGGCACTCATCTCCCTCAACGCATGACTGAGCTTTCTCGGATGGCTGTCTGCCGCCGTACCCTCACCCCCTCTCCCGCAGGGAGAGGGGCTTTGAGCCCTTCTCCGTCGGGAGAAGGTGGCGCGCAGCGCCGGATGAGGGTACGAGGCTGCGCGCGGTGTTTGGGCGCGTAGTTTGGTTGGTCGGGTAGAGGCTTATTGCGCCCCCGAGAATTGCCAATGCCCGCCATGCCCAACGCGTCGCCACGCGCCGGCTCCAGTGAATCGCAAGCGCTTTGCTTGGGGTCCACTCGCCTGCGCTTGACCTCCCTCAATCTTCCGGCGGTTGGCAGGAGTCGCGCACGATCAGGTGCGGGCGCACGCTGGCGGTGGGCAGCTGCGGGGCGTTGTCCGGCTGGATCAGCATGGCGGCGGCGGTGCGGCCGGTGTCGCGGGTGTGGCGGCGCACCGAGGTCAGTGGTGGCCACAGGCGCGAGGCCAGCGAGCTGTCGTCGTAGCCGATCACCGAGAGCTGGCGCGGGATGCTGATGCCGGCACGCAGGGCGACCTTGTAGATACCGGCGGCCATTTCGTCGTTACCGGTGAAGATGGCAGTGGGGCGCTTCTTGCCCAGCAGCAGCTTTTCGGCCGCGGCCACGCCGGATTCGAAGGTGTAGCCGGCTTCCACGATGCGCTCGGGCGGCAATTCGATGCCGCGCCGGGTCAGCGCGTCGGCAAAGCCCGAAGTGCGTTCGATCGAGGAGCGGTAGGCGCTGGGGCCGGTGACCAGGGCGATGTCGCGGTGGCCGAGCGAGAGCAGGTAATCGGCCGCTTCGGCCGCACCGTCGCGGTCGTGGGTGATCACCGTCTGCGAGGTGGCGTCCAGCGCGATCGAGGCGATGCGGGTGTAGCGGCAGCCGATTTCGGCCAGCATGTCGGCCAGCGCCTGGTCCTCGGAGGCGCGCGGCACCAGGATCACCCCGTGCAGCTTCTGCGCCTGCGCAAACCGGCGCACGCCCTCGATGTAGCCAGGGCTGCGGCTGTCGCAGGGGTGCACCACCAGCTCGAAACTGGAGCCGCGCAGCGCGTCCAGCGCGCCGTACTGCATGTCCACGATGTATTGCGCGGTGGGGTTGTCGTAGACCATGCCGATCAGGAACGAGCGCCGGAACGCCAGCCCGCGCGCCAGCGGGTCGGGCGCGTAGCCGACCTCGCGCATCAGCGCTTCGACCTTTTCGCGGGTGTCCTGGCGCACCAGTGGCGAGTTGTTGATGATCCGCGACACGGTCTTCTTGGACACGCCCGACATCCGGGCGATGTCGTTGATCGTGGCTACCTTGCCCTTCGGCAGGCCGGGCATTCCCTCTTCAGGCATCTTGCGGGCGGGCATAGCGGTCAACCAGTGAAGTTGATTGGATTCTACCGGCCAGACGGCCGGCAGACCTGAGCGAAGCCTGCCGCCACCCCGAACCCGCCGCGCAAGACAGGCCGCAGCTGGCATCGCGGCGGCATCCCCGGCGATGCAGAACGGTCAGTCCAGGGCGCGGTAGCGGAAGTTGCGGAACTCCACCTGGCCATCGCCTGCGGCATACAGCGCCGGCTTCAAGGCCAGGAACTTGCCGGCCACGTTGTGGTGGTAGCCGGACACTTCCATCTGCACCGGGTACTTGGTCCAGGTGGTGCCGTCGGTGCTGCTATGGATGGTGACGATGTGGCGGTTGTTGGTGACCCGCAGCCACAGCGTGCCGCCCTTTGCGCTAGGCGCCAGCGTACCGGGCCGTTCTTCGCCGTAGCGGTGCATGACGAAGTTCTCGCCATTGCTGCCCACGCCGGCATAGAGCTTGTCGCTGTAGAACAACAGTGCCCCGCCCTGCCCGCCCGGCGCCACGGTCATCTGCACCTCGAACTGGTAGGCCTGGTCGGTGGCGATCACCGTCAGCGGCGAGGCATTGCGCGGGGCGCTGCCCTTGCCCTGCAGGCGCAACACGCCATCGCCCACCTGCAGGCGCTTGGCCTCGTCGGCGGCCGGGTTGAAGAACGCCCACTGCGGGCCGAGCGTGGCCGCGCGGAAGTCGTCCGACAGCGCCAGCCCGTGCGGCAAGGCCTGGCCGCTGGGTTTTTTCAGCGGGGTGCCCAGGTCGCCACCCTTGGCGACGAACCAGCCGTCCGCGGTCCATTCGATCGGGTCCAGCAGCGCCTGCCGGCCCAGCGTCCAGAAGCCGTGTTCGTAGCCGTGGTAGAGCATCCACCAGCGCTTGTCGGTGCCTTCCACCAGGGTGGCGTGGCCGCGCGACCACCACGGCTCATCCGCGCTCTTGGTGCGGGTGATCGGGTTGTTGGGCGCGTTCTGCCAGGGGCCGTGGATCGAGCGCGAGCGCGCGGTGATCACCATGTGCCCGGTCGGCGGGCCGGCGGTGCCGCCCACGGCGGTGGTCATGTAGTACCAGCCGTTGTGGCGGGTGATCTTGGGGCCTTCCTGGGCATAGCCTTCCACGTCCCAGCTTTCCGGGTACTTCCAGCCGTCGTAGACATGCTTGGGCGTGCCGACCACTTTGAAGCCGTCGTCGGAGAGCTGCACGTAATCGCCGCCGCTCAGAAACAGGTAGCGCTTGCCGTCTTCGCCCACTGCATGGCCGGGGTCGATGTACTTGCCCAGGCCGATGTCGATCGGCGCGCTCCACGGGCCCTTGATGTCGTCGGCCCAGACCACGAAGTTGCTGCGCTCGCCCTGGTCGCCGCGGCGTGCCGGGAAATAGATGTAATAGCGCTTGCCGTGCTTGATCAGGTCCGGCGCCCAGATCGCGCCAACGTTCTGGCTGATGGCGTGGCCTAGCGGCTGCCAGTTGACCAGATCGCGCGAATGCCAGATCGGCAGGCCCGGGTAGGCATCGAACGACGACAGCGTGAGGTAGTAATCGTCGCCGTCCTTGAGCACCGACGGGTCGGGATGATCGCCGGCCAGGACCGGGTTGAGGAAGGTGCCGTTGCCCTGATCGGCAATGCGCTGATGCTCGATGCCGCGCTTCCAGTCGGCCGCGGCGCTTAGCCCGGTACACAGCAACAGTCCGCCGGCCAGCAGCCAACGCAGACGGGGTGAGGTGATACGCATACGCATGCTTTCTCCTGGTCCCCGCGGTGCGGGGCGATACGGTTGCCAGCGGGCAATGCCACCGGTTAACCGAATGAGGCGGAAACCTCCCGCCAGCAGCAACGTCCTGCACCTTCGGCAAGGCGTTGCACGCGCCCGGCAAGCGAGGGATCGGTGCGGCATCACCTGCCGTATCGATCACGCCCGTCCACCAGGCACCCGATCGCTCAGTGCGTCATGGCCTCACGCGCGCAGCGCGCGTGGCAGCCACAACGACAGCTCCGGGAAAAACGCCACGATCAGCAGTACGCACAGCGCCGCCAGCCAGAACGGCCAGATGGTGCGCATGCTCTGGGCAACGGTGATCTGCCCGATCGAGGTGCCGATGAACAGCACCGAGCCGATCGGCGGGGTGATCAGGCCGATACCGCCGGCCAGCACCATCACCAGACCGAAGTGGATCGGGTCGATGCCATAGGCCTTGACCACCGGCAGGAAGATCGGCGTGCAGATCAGGATTTTCGGTGCCAGGTCCATGAACATGCCCAGCAACAGCAGCATCACCACGATCATCAGCAACACGGTGTTCTTGCTGTCGGCAATGGCCTGCAGGAACTTCACCGCGGCCGCGGGCACCTGCAGATACGCCAGCAACCAACCGAACACCGCCGCGGTGGCGATCACGAACAGGATCACGCCGGTGGTGCGCGCGGCATGCGTGACGGCGGCAAAGAACTCGGCCCAACGCAGCTGGCGATACAGCAGCGCGGTGACGATCAACGCATACACCACTGCGATCGCCGCACTCTCCACCGCGGTGAAAATGCCGGCGCGGATACCGATGAAGATCAACGCCACCAGGCCCAGGCCCGGCAACGCACCGAACAGGCGCAAGGCCACCGCACGCCAGCCCGGGAACGGCTCGGTGCCGTAGCCACGATGGCGCGCCACCGCATAGCCGGTGACCATCATCGCCGCGGTCATCAACAACGCGGGCACGATGCCGGCCGCGAACAGATCGGCAATCGACAGGCCGCCGCCGGCCGCGGCCGAAAACAGGATCAGGTTATGCGAGGGCGGCACCAGCAAGGCCACCAGTGCGGCGGTCATGCTCACGTTGACCGCGTAGTCGCGGTCGTAACCGCGCTTGATCATCTGCGGAATCATGGTGCCGCCCACCGCCGAGACGTCGGCGATGGCAGAACCGGACACACCGCCAAAGAACAACGACGACAGCACGCTGACCTGACCCAGGCCGCCACGCACGCGCCCCACCAACGAGGACGCCAACGCGATCAAGCGTTCGGAAATGCCGCCGCGCAACATCAACTCGCCGGCAAAGATGAACAGCGGGATCGCAATCAACGACGCCGAGCCGCTACCGGCGGAAATCTGCTGCACCAGCACCACCGTGGGCAGGTCCAAATACAGCAGCGTGGCCAGTGCAGCCGCACCCAAGGCGTAGGCCACCGGCACGCCGATCAGCAGCAGCACCACGAAGGTTCCCAACAACATGGCGATGCCCATCAGCGCACTCCTCCGGTGTGGATCGGGCGCAGCACACGCCACAACTTGAACAAGGCAAACAGCACCATCAGCGCACCGCCGATCGACAGCGGCAGGTAGTTGATGCTCTGCGGCATCTGCGCGCCGGCCATCTTGATGTCCAGCCCATCGACCAGCAGCGCCGCGCTCCACCACGCCAGCACGGCACCGATGGCCATGATCATCAGCGGACGGATCAGGTCGAATATCTTGCGCACCAGCGGCGGCACGTGTTCGCCCAGCAGGTAGAAGCCAAAGTGGCGATTGGTGTGCACACCGGCGGCGGCGCCCAGGCTCAGCGCGGTACTCAGCAGCAACAGCGTCACCGGCTCGGTCCAGCTGGGCGAGTCGTTGAGCACGTAGCGGGTGAACACCTGCCAGCCCTGCACGACCACCAGGCCCAGCAGTGCCAGCGATGCCACGCCAACGGCAATATCGGAAACGCGGTCCAGCGCGCGCTGCAACGGCGCGACCGGGACGGCGAGAGTCTCGGGTTCGGTCATCGGGATACCTCTATGCAAAATCGCGGATGCGGCGGTACAGCGCTTCGATCTCCGGCTGCTTGCGGTATTCGGCCAGCAGTGGGGCGGCGGCGGCGCGGAACGCCGGCATGTCGACCTGGTTGAGCTTCACGCCGTAGTCGATCACCTGCTTGCGCGCGACCGTCTCGGACGCATCCCACAAGTTGCGCATCACCGCCACCGAGGCGCGCGCCAGTTCCACCACCAGGCCGCGATCGGCCGGGCTCAGCGATTCGAAGCTCTGCCGCGACATCACCAGGATGTCCGGCGCGTAGGAATGCTCGCTCTGCGACCAGTAATGCGCGGCTTCGAAATGGCGGCTGGACTGGAAGCTGCGCATATTGTTTTCCGCACCGTCGATCATGTGCGTTTCCATCGCCGAAAACGTCTCACCCAGCGACATCGGGGTGGGGTTGGCGCCCAGCATCCGCATCAGCTTGAGAAAGATGTCCGACGAAGCCACGCGTAGCTTCAGGCCCTTGAGATCTTCCGGGCGGTGCAGCGGATGCTTGGTGTTGTAGAAGCAGCGCGCACCGGAGTCATAGATCGCCAAGCCCACCAGATCGCGCTGTTCGAAGCTGCGCAGGATGCTGTCGCCGACATGGCCGTCGATGACGCGGCGCAGATGCGGCACCGAGTCGAACACGTACGGCAGGCACAGCGCCTGGGTGAGCGGAAAGGTGTTGTTCAACGCGCCCGAATACACGCGGGTGATGTCGATGGCGCCAAAGCGCGCCATGTCGATCGCCTCGGACTCGCGGCCCAGCTGGCCGGAGTGGTACTGGCGCAGCTTGAGCCGGCCGTTGGTGCGCGCCTCGAGCTGTTTGCCGAACCACCGCACCGCTTCCACGGTGGGGTAGTCGCCGACGTGCACGTCGGTGGCGGTGAGCAGCTGCCCACCGGGAATCGGCGTGGTGGCGCCGGCACCCAACCAGGGTGCGGCAGCGGCGGCGCCAAGCCCGGCACCGAGGAAATGTCTGCGTGTGATCATTGGCGCCCTCCCAAGCGTCTGGTCACTGGGTCCGAATCAGGCAGCGGACACAGCTGTACAGGAAATGTCGCCGATGCCGGCGAAGCGAATCAGGGCACGCTGCCCCACTTCGATGTCATGGATACCGGTGGCATTGCCCGTGGCAATGAGATCACCGCGCTTGAGCGGACGCCCGCGCTGGGCCGAACGGCTGAGCGCAAATGCGTAGGCCGCGCGCAATCCGCCCGGTAGCGTGGTGGCACCGCCGGTGCCGACCACCTGGTCGTCGATCAGCGTTTCGGCGGTCAGCGCAGTCTCCTCGCGGCCCAGCCAGTTGGTCACTTCCGGCCCCAGAATCAGGCCGTTGTTGTTGCCGAAGTCGGAAACCACCACCCGCGGACCCAGCTTGTTGATGGTGGCCAAGGGGCTGCTGGCGATTTCCACGCCGATGAATAACCTTGCCGGCAATGCGGCGGCCTCGTCGGCGGTGTAATGCGCCTTGCCGCTGGGTGCATCGGCCTCCAGACGCAGTACGTACTCGGCTTCCACTGCACCAAAGCCGCCGACATAGATCGGGAACTCGGTTGTTCCACCGGTAGCATTCCAGAGCTTCTGAGAGAAGATCGGGCCGAGCAGACGCTCGTCGCCGGAGGCATCGCGGCGCTCGGCGGCGATATAACCTACCTTCCAGCCGACCACGTGGTCGTGCCACTGGCTAATGGCGATGTCCTGCACCTGGTACGCAGTGACCAGATCGTCGGGGATTTGCCCGGGAAAGTCGGGAAGCGAGGCCCCTGCACGGCGTGCCTCCACAAAGCGCTGGGCGATGTCGGACAGCGTGGATGTGGACGATGGCGAAGTGGCGGCGTCGTTGCTCAAGGGTGTCTCCCCGATAGGTGTTTTGTTGCACTGCCAATCGACAGCGGCACGGTGTGCTGTATATGGTAAACCGGTGTCATTGGCAATGTGCAGTGCGGCAATTGTGGCCGCCGTAACGAAGTGGCCCTGGGAGAGGTGAATGAAACAGACACGCCCAACGCGCGTTTTGACGGCGTTTTCGAGCGCCGCGTGGCGCGGCCTGGCGGTGATCGTGCTGGGAACGTTGCTGGCCGGCCCGGCACCGGCCGCCGAGCGGCCCAGCGCCGACACCGCAGCCGAACAGGCCAGCCGGATCGCCCTGTGGCCGACGCCATTGGCACCGGGGGACACCGCCCTGCCGCAGTCGCAACGCATTGTCGACCGCAGCGGCGACCCGGCGCACCCGGACCGCTACATCCAGCACATCAGCCAGCCCTATCTGGTGGTCTACCGGCCCAAGCGGCCCAATGGCACCGCGCTGCTGGTCACCCCCGGCGGTGGTTACCAGCGCATCGTGCTGGACAACGAAGGCAGCGACCTGGTGCCCGGCTTCGTCGACGCCGCCGGCATCACCGTATTCGTACTGCGCTACCGGCTACCGGGCGAGGGCCACCCGAACGGCGCCGACGTGCCGCTGGCCGATGCGCAACGTGCGTTGCGGCTGATCCGCGCCAACGCGGCGCGCTACGGCATCGATACGCAGCGCGTGGGGGCGATGGGCTTTTCGGCCGGCGGCCATGTCGCCGCCAGCCTGGGCACGCGCTACGCCGCGCAGGTGTATCCACCGGTGGATGCGGCCGATGCGCTGAGCGCGCGGCCGGATTTCCAGCTGTTGATCTATCCGGTCATCGATATGGACATTGCCAGCGCACACAGGGGCTCGCGCGAACGCCTGATCGGCAGCGCTCCGAGCGCGGCGCAGGTGCGTGCGTACTCGCCGCAGTTGCACGTGGAGGCACGCATGCCGCCCACTTTTCTGCTGCATGCGCAGGACGACACCGTGGTGTCGGTACGCAACAGCCTGCTGATGCACGACGCCCTGCTGCGCGCCGGGGTACCCAGCGAACTGCATGTGTTTCCGCAGGGCGGCCACGGCTTCGGCACGGCCAGCGGCACCGGCCTCACCGTGGCCGTATGGCCGCAACTGGCGCAGGCGTGGATTGCGCATGTCGTCAAGACGCAGACATCCACATCTGCACCGGCATCTGCATCTGCATCTGCAGCGTCGAAGGATGCCGCGCGATGACGGCGCAAACCGCGCCGGACGCGCGACGCCGCACGCTGCTGCGCGGCGGGCTGCTCGCCACTGCGGCGGCAACGCTGCCGGGCGTCGCTGCCGCCGCACTGCCACCCCAACGCAACGACAGCGCGCCACTGGCACGCGTGCGTGGCGGTGCGGTGCGCGGCTACCGCGACCAGGGCATCTGCGTATTCAAGGGCATCCCGTATGGCGGCGATACCGCGGTGCGGCGCTTCCAGGCGCCGCTGCAGGAAACGCCGTGGCAGGACGTGCGCGATGCCAGCCATTTCGGTGCGGCTGCGCCACAACTCAAAGCCAGCGAGCCCACCAGCGAGGACTGCCTGTTCCTCAACGTGTGGACGCCCGGCCTGCGCGATGGCGGCAAGCGGCCGGTGCTGTTCTATATCCACGGCGGCGGCTACACCACCGGCTCCGGCAGCGACCCGCTCTACGACGGCGTGCGGCTGTGCACGCGCGGCGATGTGGTGGTGATCACGGTCAATCACCGGCTCAACCTGTTCGGCTATCTGTCGCTGGCGCAATTGGGCGATGCCAGCTTCGCCGACTCCGGCAATGCCGGCCAGTTGGACCTGATCCAGGCCTTGCAGTGGGTGCGCCAGCATGCAGTCGAATTCGGTGGCGATGCCGGCAACGTCACGGTGTTTGGGCAATCCGGCGGCGGCGCCAAGATCGCCACGCTGATGGCGATGCCGGCCGCGCGCGGGCTGTTCCATCGCGCCTGGACCATGAGCGGGCAGCAGGTCACCGTGGCCGGCCCGCGCGCGGCCACCCAGCGCGCGCAGCTGTTGCTGGACGCATTGAAGATTGCGCCAGGCGATCTGGCGCGGCTGCGCACTGTGCCGGCGGCGGACCTGCTGGCCGCCGCACAGGTGCGCGACCCGTCGCGGGTGGAAAACAGCGCGCTGTATTTCGGCCCGGTGCTGGATGCGCGCAACGTGCCGGTGCATCCGTTCTGGCCCACCGCGCCGCTGCAATCGGCGCGCATTCCGATGGTGATCGGCAACACCCGCGATGAGACGCGCGGCTTTCTCGGCAACGATGCAAACAACTTTGCGCTGAGCTGGGACGCGTTGCCGGCCAAGCTGGAAGCGCAGCAGTACGTGGACCTGTTGCCGCAGGTGGTGATTGCCGAATACCGGCGGCTGTATCCGCAGTACTCGCCTTCGCAGGTGTTCTTTGCCGCCACCACGGCCGGCCGCTCGTGGCGCGGTGCGGTCGAAGAAGCCGAAGCGCGTGCGCGTCAGGGCGCGCCCACCTGGGTCTATCAACTGGATTGGGGCTCGCCGCTGGAAGGCGGCAAGTTCGGCGCCTTCCACACGCTGGATATTCCGCTGGTGTTCGATAACGTGCGCCAACCTGGTTCGCGCACCGGCGACAGCATCGATGCGCAGCGCATGGCCGAGCAAATGAGCGGTGCGCTGATCGCGTTTGCACGCCATGGCGCCCCCAATCGTCGTGGTGCGCCGCGCTGGCAGCCGTATTCGCTGCAGCGGCGCGAAACGCTGGTATTCGATACGCCGAGCCGGTTGGAACACGATCCGCGCGGTGGCGAGCGACGCCTGTATCAGCAAGCGCCCTTCATTCAACGCGGCACGTTCTGAATGCGTGTTTTGTTGAGCCACAACCAAAGCGTCGAAGGCAGTCGCCATCCGCGTTCGGAACGCCTGCACGCAATGGCAGGGGCTGAGCGCCACATGCCGCTTGACGCATTGGCCACGCGCTGGCTGCGATCACGCAGCCGTGTTGATTCGATCCTGAGGTCATCCATGCGTCATCGCTTCGCACTCCCATCGCTGCTGCTGGCTGCGCTGGCAGTCGCATGCCTTCCATTCGCCGATGCCACCGCGCTCGTCGAGACTTCGCTCGTGTCCGGGGCACCCACCGCCAGCACCTCAACCAGCAACGCGCCGGCCCCGCCACCCGTGTTGGCCGCCAGCAAGATCGTGCTGGTCGGCGATTCCACCACCGCCGTGCAAGGTGGCTGGGGGCCGAGTTTCTGCGCGCAGCATGTGACCTCGTTTCTGAGTTGCCTCAATCTGGCGCGCGGCGGGCGCAGTACCTCCAACTATCGTGCGGAAGGGTCGTGGGACATCGCGCTGAAGGAGTTGCGTAGCGGCGGTTACCGGCAGGTGGTGGTATTGATCCAGTTCGGCCATAACGACCAGCCCGGCAAACCGGGGCGCTCCACCGACCTGGCAACAGAGTTCCCGGCCAACCTGCGTCGCTATGTGGCCGAAGCGCGTGCCGCAGGCGCGGTTCCGGTGCTGGTGACGCCATTGACGCGGCGGCGGTTCGAGCGCGGCCAACTGCTGGACGACCTGGCCCCATGGGCGCAGGCCACACGTGCGGTCGCACACGAGTTGCAGGTGCCGGTGGTCGATCTGCACGCGCGCAGCCGTGCATTGGTGCAGGGCATGGGGCCGGTGCTGGCAATGCGGCTTGCGCAGCGCCCGGCAGATCCGCAGCAGGTGATCGCTGCGCAATCGGGTACCACCATCGGCAAGACGCCGGCGCAGACGCTGCCGTCGTCATCGTCATCGTCATCGTCGAAAACGCCTGAGAACACCAGCGTGACTGCAGCTGGCGCGGTTGCCACTGCACAGGACAATGCCAGTGCAGAACCGATGGGCCAGGCCAGACTTGCGTTCGACTACACCCATCTTGGCCCCGAGGGCGCGGATATCTTTGCGGCGATCGTCGCCGACGAGTTGGCAAGACAAGTGCCTGCTTTGCGGCCGCTGTTGATTCCGTGATGCGTTGACGGCAACTGCGCCTGGCACTCGGGAGCTTGCCGCGCGCAATGACGCTGCAGTCGTTCCCACACGTGCAGCGCGGGGTTGGCGCAATCAACTGCTTACGGGGGAAGTGGTCGCTTGTTCCGTACTCTACCCCAACCCCCGCTTCGCGCCCCGGCCCGCGCTCGCGGCGCGGGCGCTCCAATGCACGCGCGCCATTGGCGCGCAAGCCGTGACTTGTTGCCCCGTAGGGAGAGGGGCTTTAAAGCGACGCCCCACATCTTTGGCGGCGCGCCAGGGATGCGTCCAACAAAGCGCAGCCTCACTACACTTCCTTCTCCCACCGGGAGAAGGTGCCCCGAAGGGGCGGATGAGGGTACGGGCGAAGCCTGGTGGTCCACACTTATGAGCCTGCACGCACGTGCGCAAACAGCCGCCGCCGCAGTCATGGCTGCAGCGAATGCCATCGCAGCCATCACATCCGCCCTGCACCAAAGCCCTACACCACGACCAAGCGCACCCCATCAGTCAACCGCCACCTCAAGAAAGCGCTTCTAACAAAACATAGCGAGCATCGTCAGATGAGCACGCGCGCGGTGCGGGAGCTGCAGTGCTCAAGTGGCACATGCCGCATAAGCACCAAACACCGACCGCGCCGGCCCAGCGGCCACGCTGATGTTTGATTAGCCGCTCCAAGCGCCATCCTTCAACGTGCAACAGGCACCGGCGCATCCGCCTCGATCACGCCTTCGCGCTTGAGTTCTTCCCACACCGCTGCAGGAATCGCCACCCGCATCGATGCCGCATTGGCGTGCGCCTGCTCGGCCGTGCGCGCGCCAGGAATCACCGACGACACGACCTGCGGAGCAGCAGCAAATTGCAGCGATACGGTGCGTAGATCCATGCCATGCCGCTCGCAAACGGCCAGCGCTTTCTGCCGCTTGACCGGTGCCCATTCCGGCACCGTGCCGTCGTACAGATAACGCTCGCGGCCGGCCAGATACCCAGCCAGCAAGGGCGCACCCACCACCACCGAGGCGCCGTGTTTTGCGATCTTCGGGAAGGTGTCATGCAAGGCCTGCGCATGATCGAGCAGCGAGTACTGGCAGGCCAGCAGGAAGATATCCGGGTCGGCCTCTTCGATTGCGCGCAACGCAGGCTCCGGGCGATTGACGCCAAAGCCCCAGGCCTTGATCAGGCCCTCCTTGCGCATCTTGGTCAGCTCCGGCATCGCGCCCTTCACCGCTTCGGCAAAACGCTGCTCCCATGGCATGCCCAGGTCTTTTTCGTTCTCCGGCGACAGGTCGTGGATATAGGCGATGTCGATTTGCGACACGCCCAGACGCTGCAGGCTGTCTTCGATCGAACGCCGCACACCGGCAGCGCTGTAGTCGTAGCGATAGTCGAATGGCGAGGGCTGCACCCACATCGTCTTGGGCGGCTTGTCGGTGGCGGTGAGCAAGCGCCCGACCTTGGTCGACACCACGTAATCGTCGGCCGCGTGATTGTGCAGATGATGGCCGGTGCGCCGCTCCGACAAGCCCAGCCCGTACCATGGCGAGGTATCGAAATAACGCACCCCCGACTCCCACACCGCTGCGAGCGTCTGCTCGCTTTGTGCGTCGCTGGTGGGCGCAAAGCCATTGCCGATCGCCACGCCGCCAAAGCCCAGGCGACTGCGCGGCCGGTAACGTGCGCCCTTGACGACGGGATTGGTCGGCAATGCGTTCGCAGCGATTTTCCCACGCGTCGGCATCACACTGCCAGGCGCAGAAGCGTGTGCCAGCAGCGGTGCAGCGGCCAATGCCGCAGTGCCCGCAGCGGCCGCGGAAAGAAATTGGCGACGTGTATTCATCGGGATTCCTTGCAACAACGTGGCCCACGAGGATGGCCCCGCGCGTGTGCATGCCAGGTCAGCGAACTCAGCCCAGTGCTAGCGGATGCACCTGTGCGCGTGGCGCGCCATCGCCCAGCCACAGCGTGGCCACGCTGATCGGCAGACTGAAGCGACGTGGCCCGGCGCTGCCGGGATTGACGTACAACACGCCATCGCGTGTCTGGATCGCCGGCTTGTGCGAATGCCCGCTGATGACCACGTCTGCTGCAACGCCCGGCGCCAACGTTTTCAGATCGTGCAGCACATGGATGCGTACGCCACCAATCAGCACATCCAGCGTCTGCGGCAAGCCTGCTGCCCAGGGCTTGTTGTCGATATTGCCGGCAATCACATGCAGCGGCGCCAGCGCCTGCAACGCGGCGAGAATCTCCGGCTTGCCGACATCGCCGGCATGGATGATCGCATCGCTTCCCACGAGCGCGGCCACTGCTTCGGGTCGCAACAACCCGTGGGTGTCGGAGATCAGGCCGATGCGTGTGCCGGCGGGCATGGCGTCCTCTTGCGCAGACAGAAGCTGCGCATGCTACGCACTGCAAGTGCGCCGGACGTGAGGCCAGCGCGTGCAGAGGTCGGCACGTTGCAGCTCAACGCCGTGCAGGTACTACTATGTTCACTGCTACACGCCTGCACCAGCAGTCACCTGCGGCGTTCACTACTACATGCCTGCACCGGCAATCACCCGCAGCGTAGAGTGAGAAAAAAACGTAGCGAGCGGCCGTCAGATGGGTGCGGGCGGCGCGCTTAGAACCACTGCGTACGCGTGGTGCATGCCGCATCGGGCAGCGACCGCGCGCGCCTGGCGGTGAACGCAGTCATCTGTTCGCCGCTGCTAAGCGACCCCGCGCGCCGGCCATGCCCACACGCTGTTGGGATCGCCCTGCATGCCACGGCGTTTGCTCGCAGCCGCCATGCGCCAGTACGCCCAGGCCATCAGCAATGCGATCAGATCGACACCGAGCACGCTCGCACTCTGCCACGGCGCGGTTGCGCCATGTGCGCCAACGCAGCTGGCCAGCGGAATCAGCGCCGTCAACACAGCGCAGGCCAGCAAGACCTCATACGCACCGCGTGCGGTGGGGCGGACCAGGGCCCACAGCAGCGTTGCGGCGAACACTGCGTAATAGACGTAGCGCTCCTGGCCCTGCGGCAGGTACCGCGCAGCGATAAACAGCGCCGAGATGCCGGCCACACTGCCCAGGCAGACACCGACGGTGAGCCGCGCCATCGCATGCGTGCGACGCGGCTGCGCCATGGCGCGGCGCTTGCGCCGGGTTTCGACCCACAACAGGTTGCCGCTGTAGAACAGGAACGCGCCGCCGAGGCCGAGCAGGAAGTACAGCCACTGCACCGCCACATGCCCGAAGTTGCCGAAATGCAGCGCCTGTAACCCGCGCAACGCAGCGGTGCCGGGCGACATCGTGGCCGGCTCCAGCACGCGCAGCACCTGCCCGGTGCTGGCATCCAGTGCCACGCCGCCCAAGGTGTTGAGCCGGCGCTGGTCGTGATGGCCGTAGACTTCCACCCGCGCATGGGCATCGCCGGCATCGTGATAGGCCAGGCTTTCCGGCACGAAGCCGGGGCTGGCTGTCACTGCCTTGTCCAACAGGACCGCCACCGGCAGCAACGGCGCTGCACGCTTGGCCGGCGCTACATGCGGTGCCAGTTCGAAATCCGGCTCCAGGATCTGCATCAGCTTGCCGTCGAACACCAGGAACTGGAACGGCGCCAGCAGCAGCACGCCCAGGCACAGCACCGCGCCGGACCAGGCAAAGATCACATGGAATGGCAGCGACAGCATGCCCACCAGATTGTGCGCGTCCTGCCACAGCCGCTTGAGGTTGGTGCCCACGCGCAGCGCGAACAGGTCTTTGAAAAACACCGGCGCGTACAGCACCACGCCGCTGACCAACGCCAGCCCGTACAACACGCTCACCACCCCGAACAGATAGGTGCCAACCACGCGCGGCAGACCGGCGGTGAAGTGCAGGTCGTAGAGAAAATCCGCAAAGCCCACGCGCTGCGGCAACTCCAGCAGGCCGCCATCGGGCCCCGCCTGATACTGGCGCATACCGCCGCTGGCATCGGCCTGCGCGCCATACCAATACACCCGCGCAATCGGCCCGTGTTCGCCCGGCAACAGCAGCAAAAACGATTCGGCCACCTGCGGGTGCGTGGCGATGACCGTGTCCAGCAAGGACTGCGCCGCAGCGACCGGGTTGGCAGGCGCCTTCGTGGCAACCGCCGGCGCACTCTGCCACTCGCTGAGCTGATGCGTGAACACGGTGATGGCACCGGCATAGAAGGCAATGAACAAGGCCATGCCGGCCAGCAACCCCATCCAGCTGTGCACGGACAGAAACGCGCGCAAGGTCGATGCGTTCATGTGCTCAGCTCCGTCCAGCCCAGGGCCTTGATGGCGGCGAGTGCGAGGTAGCACAGCAGCGTCAGCCCGCCGAGCATGCTCCAGGCATGCGATGCCCGCCGGAACACGAACGGCAACGCCATCGCACCGATCCAGACCGGAAACATCAGCAGCAACCACGCCAGGGTGTAGCGCTGTTGCGGCCCCGGCAGCAGCAAGGCGCACAGCCCAACCACGCCCACCGCAAGCGGCAGGCCCAGCACCACCGCACTCAACCATCTAGCCCACATGGCGTGCCTGCCTGCGT
Source organism: Xanthomonas nasturtii (assembly GCF_001660815.1). Classification (GTDB taxonomy): domain Bacteria; phylum Pseudomonadota; class Gammaproteobacteria; order Xanthomonadales; family Xanthomonadaceae; genus Xanthomonas; species Xanthomonas nasturtii. The sequence continues at coordinate 12,457 of NZ_LYMI01000042.1, read as the reverse complement.
TGCACGCGCACCTGCCGCCAGACATCCAGCACCGGCAGCGCCACTGCCGCCAGCATCAGCGCCGTCACTGCGGCAAAGATGCCGGCCCACACGCCCAGCGCATGCATGGCGCAGGCCAGCGATAACGCCAACACCATGCAGCCACCGGCGCGCAGCACGCGCGCCGACGGGCGTCGCTGCAGCAGCAGACGTTGATGCGTGGTTGCCAGATAAAACGCCAAGGCCGAGGCGGCAGCGGCAAGCAGATAGAATGCGGTCATCAGCACGCTCATGCGCCAGCCTGCATCGAGGTGAGCGAAGGCAGCGCACCACGCTGCGCACAGCGCGCGCGGCGAGGTTGCGCCCTCGCGTGCAGCGGCACCACCACCGCCCACACACCTGCTTGCGCACGGCCATGCACGCCCAAAACGCAGCGAACGGCCGCAAGCAGCGGAAAAGCAATCACAGCGATCAAAACGCCCACGCACACCACTCCCGCAAGAGGATCGACGGAAGGCATGGCGGCGGCTGTGCCCGGCAGCCCTCCCCGGGCCGCCTGAAAGAAGCGGTAGGCAATCCTGCGGCGCTGCACGGTAGGCATGCACAGCAGTGTCGACCACTCCAAGATGAGCTAACAAACCGTTGCACGCCCGCAAGGCGGACACTGGCTACGTTGTGTTGGCCACTCTACGGCGCGCAATCTAACAGGTGGCACACCGCCGGACCAGCTGTCCGGCGGTGTGCGTGACGCATCAGCCGTGCGGCGTCAGCACGATGGCGCCAAGCGGCGGCAACAGCAATGGCAGCGATTGCGCATGGCCATGCATGGACTGCTGCTCTGCCGTCACGATGCCGCCATTGCCCAGGTTCGCACCGCCGTAGATGCCGGCGTCGCTGTTGAACACCTCACGCCACTGGCCGCCTTGCGGCACGCCGATGCGGTAGCCGTGCTGCACCACCGGGGTGAAGTTGATGACCACCAGTAACGGTGCATCGCCGCGTTTGCCCTTGCGCAGGAACGCCAGCACGCTATTGGCGGCATCGTCGCCCACCACCCAGGCAAACCCGGCCGGGTCGTCGTCGTGCGCATGCAGCGCGGGATATTCCGCGTACAACCGGTTGAGATCGCGCACCAGGGTCTGTACCCCGCGGTGGCGCGGGTCGTCGAACAGGTGCCACGGAATGCTGGCGTCGTGGTTCCACTCGGTGGGCTGGCCGAACTCGCAGCCCATGAACAGCAACTTTCGCCCCGGGTGCGTGAACATGTAGCCCAGATACGCGCGCAGGTTGGCAAAGCGCTGCCACTCGTCGCCTGGCATGCGGCCCAGCAAGGAACCCTTGCCGTGCACCACTTCATCGTGCGAAATCGGCAGCACGAAGCGCTCCGAATACGCATAGACCATGCTGAAAGTCAGCTCGCCGTGGTGGTAGCGGCGATAGATCGGGTCCAGCCCCGCGTAGTGCAAGGTGTCGTGCATCCAGCCCATGTTCCACTTGTAGTGGAAGCCCAGGCCACCGTGCGCCACATCGGCGGTGACACCGGGGAATGCGGTGGATTCTTCGGCAATCATCACCGCGCCCGGTGTGTGCTCGCGCACCACTTCGTTGAGCCGGCGCAGGAAGGCGATGGTTTCGTAGTTTTCGCGCCCGCCATGGATGTTGGGCACCCACTCGCCGGCATTGCGGCTGTAATCGCGGTACAGCATCGAAGCCACCGCATCCACGCGCAGCCCGTCCACGTGGTAACGCTGCAAGAACTCCATCGCACTGGCGATCAAAAAGCCGGACACCTCGCGGCGGCCATGGTTGTAGATCAAGGTGTTCCAGTCGCGGTGGAAGCCTTCGCGCGGGTCGGCGTGTTCGTACAGCGCAGTGCCGTCGAAATGCGCCAGGCCATGCGCGTCGGTGGGAAAGTGCGCCGGCACCCAATCCACCAGCACGCCGATGCCTTCGCGGTGACAACGGTCGACGAAGCGGGCAAAGCCGTCCGGCGAGCCGAAACGCGCGGTGGGCGCGAACAGACCCAGCGGTTGATAGCCCCACGAGCCGCCGAACGGATGCTCGGTCACCGGCATCAATTCGACATGGGTGAAGCCCATATCGGCCACGTATGGAATCAGCCGATCCGCCAGGCCGTCCCAGTCCAGGTCCACGCCTTCTTCGCGCAGCCAGGAACCGGCGTGGATCTCGTAGATGCTCATCGGTGCGTCGTGTGCCTGGCGGCGCGCACGCGTGGCCATCCAGCCATCGTCGCTCCACTGGAACGGCGCCGGGTCGGCCACGATCGAGGCGGTGCCGGGCGCCAGTTCGGCGCGCCGCGCCACCGGGTCGGCCTTGGCCGGCAATTCGTGCCCATGCGGGCCGCGCAGCTGGTACTTGTAGTGCGCACCGGGGCCAACGTCGGGTACGAACAGCTCCCATACGCCGGACTGATGCCGCAGCCGCATCGGGTGGCGGCGCGCATCCCAGCTATTGAAGTCGCCCACCACCGCCACGCGCGAGGCATTGGGCGCCCACACCGCAAAGCGCGTGCCGCGCACGCCATCCACCTCGACCACATTGGCGCCCAGCGCGTCGGCCAGCTGCAGATGGTGGCCTTCGCTGATCAGGTGCAGGTCGAAGTCGCTGAGCTGCGGGCCGAATGCGTAAGGGTCTGCGGTTTCCTGCTTGCCACCGGGCCAGCCGATGCGCAGCCGGTAGCCGCCCTGCGCCGGCAAGTCGCCGGCAAACAGGCCCGGCTCCGGGCCGGCCTCCAGGGCGATCGTCTGGCCGTCGTCGAGCACGGCGCTTACCTGGTTGGCGCCCGGCAGATAGGTGCGCAACACGCGCCCGGTCTCGGTCGGATGCGCGCCCAAGACGGCGAAGGCATCGCCGTGGCGTGATTCGGCCAGCGCGCGTACCACGCCGGGGTCCCATCGATTGGTCACTGCTGTCATTACTCCACTCATCATGTGTCTCCTGCACCGGCACGTGCACGTTGCAGGATGCGTCGCAAGCCTTCGATCGGCACCATCAACCAGCCTGGGCGATTGGCCGCTTCGTAACGCACTTCGTAACAGGCCTTCTCCACCAGGAACAGCAAGGTGGCCGCGTTGAACGCCGCCGGCGCAATCCACGGGTGGGCGCTGGCGTCGAGGACGGCATGGTAAGCGTCCAGGAAGGCTTGCGTGGAGCGGCGGCGGAACTGCACCAGGAATTCGTCCAGATGCGTGTCCACACCGACGCCTGCACGCGCAGCCGTGCCCTCTTCGCCACGTGCCGAGACTTCGCTGGCGTAATCGAGCGAGCGCAGGAAGCCGGCTACATCGCGTAGCGGGCTGGCCTTGGCGCGGCGTTCGGCCAGCGGTTTGGCCGGCTCGCCTTCGAAGTCGATCAACACCACATCGTCGAAGGCCACCAGGATCTGGCCCAGGTGGAAGTCGCCATGCACGCGGGTCAGCAGCGAATCGGCCAGCACGCTGGGCGCCTTGGCCAACAGGCTGTCCAGTTGCGGGCGCTGCGCCAGCACCGCTTCCAGCGCCTCGCGCTCGATGGCGTCGTCGGTGCCTGCCAGCCGCGTATTGACCGTGTCCCACATCTCTTCGACCTGCCGCGCCACGCCGGCCACCACATCGTTGGCGGCGGGCAGGTCGATGCGCTGCGGGGCAAAGTCGGCATCGTCGCTGGCACGCGACAAGGCTTCATGCAGCTCGGCCAGGCGCTTGCCGACCACCGCAGCGAAGGCGTCGTACCCGGCAATGGCTTCGGCGCGTGCTTCGTCGGTTTGCGCAGTGGCGTATTCGTCGAAGCTGCGCGCCAGATGATCCAGCGTCCAGCGCCAGGCATCGCCCTGGTTGCGGATGAAGCCCTGCAACAAGGCGATGGTGGTAACGGTGCCCTGCGCATCGATCCGGCTGACGCTGCCCAGCAACGGCGCAGCATTGGCGTAGCCCATCTCGGTCAGGCGACGGCCGATCTCGATCTCCGGGTTTGCCCCGTCGGCCACATGCCGCAGCAGCTTGAACACCGCCTTGTCGGCCACCACCAGCGAGCTGTTGCTCTGTTCGGCCGACAACCAGCGGATGTCCGGGTCGGTAGGGATCTCCAGCCTGGCCAGTGCAGGCGTCGCTTCGAAGCGCACCTGGCCCTGCTGCGCGGCATCGTCGCCATCGCGTACGTCCAGCACCGCATTGCTGCGCAGCGCATCGATCACGCCACGTACCATCGGCTTGAGCGCAAACGCATCGGTGAGATAGCCCACCTCACGGCCCTGGCGCACGCGCGCCAACGCCAGCTGCTCGGCCAGCGTGCTGGGGTGGTCGCGCTCCCACACGATGCCGATCGGCAGCATGTAGCGCTCGTGGCGGCCGTCTTCCAGCTCCGCGTCCAGTTCCAGCAGGCTCATCGGCTCATCGCCCGGCAACGGTGTGCGACGCGCGATGCGCACGCTACGCAGCGCCTGGTCCTTGGCCGAGAACCAGCGCCGCGCCGACAACCAGGCCGGCAGGATCTCGGCTTCCAGCGTGGGCAGATGCGGCAACAGCGCGGCGGCCTCGTCGGTGTCGCTGCGCAGCACCAGCGTGCGGTAATCCGGCAACGGCACCGGGCTGGGCACATGCCAATCCGGCAAGGTGCCTTCGCTCACCAGCTGGAACGCGTAGAAACCGAACGGCGGCACCGTGAGCAGGTAGGTCAGCCGGCCGATCGGCGGGAAGCTGCCGCCGCCGATGATGTCCACCGGCACGCGGCCTTCGAACTCGGACAGGTCCAGCTCCACCGCCTGCAGCGTGTGCGACAGGTTGGCCACGCACAGCACGGTCTCGTCCTGATAGCAGCGCAGGTAGGCCAGCATGCGGCGGTTGCCCGGGTACAGGAAGCGCAGGCTGCCGCGCCCGAACGCCTGGTAGCGCTTGCGCACGCTGAGCACGCGGCGGGTCCAGGTGAGCAGCGAATGCTGGTCGCGGATCTGCGCCTCCACATTCACTGCCTGGAATCCGTACAGCGGGTCCATCACCGGCGGCAGCACCAGCTGCGCGGGGTCGGCGCGCGAGAAGCCACCGTTGCGGTCGATCGACCACTGCATCGGCGTGCGCACGCCATCGCGGTCACCCAGATGGATGTTGTCGCCCATGCCGATTTCATCGCCGTAATACAGCACCGGCGTGCCGGGCATGGTCAGCAGCAACGAGGTCATCAACTCGATGCGGCGACGGTCGCGTTCCAGCAACGGTGCCAGGCGGCGGCGGATGCCCAGATTGATGCGCGCGCGGCGGTCGGCGGCATAGGTTTGCCACAGATAATCGCGCTCCGAATCGGTGACCATTTCCAACGTCAACTCGTCGTGGTTGCGCAGGAAGATCGCCCACTGGCAGCTCTCCGGAATCTCCGGGGTCTGGCGCATGATGTCGGTGATGGGGAAGCGGTCTTCGCGCGCGATGGCCATGTACATGCGCGGCATCAGCGGGAAGTGGAACGCCATATGGCATTCGTCGGCGTTCTGGCCGAAGTACTGCTGGGTATCTTCCGGCCACATGTTGGCCTCGGCCAGCAGCATGCGGTCCGGGTACTCGGCATCCAGCGTGGCGCGGATCTTGCGCAGGATCGCGTGGGTTTCCGGCAGGTTCTCATTCGAGGTGCCAGAGCGCTCGATCAGGTACGGCACCGCATCCAGACGCAGGCCATCCACACCGCGGTCCAGCCAGAAGCGCATCACTTCCAGCACCGCTTCCAGCACCGCGGGGTTGTCGAAGTTCAGGTCCGGCTGATGCGAGTAGAAGCGGTGCCAGAAGTACTGCCCGGCCACCGGGTCCCAGGTCCAGTTGGACTTTTCGGTGTCGCAGAAGATGATGCGCGTGCCTTCGTATTCCTGGTCGGTGTCCGACCACACATAGAAGTCGCGCTCGGGCGAACCCGCTGGCGCATTGCGTGCACGCTGGAACCACGGGTGCTGGTCGGAGGTGTGGTTGATCACCAGCTCGGTGACGATACGGATGCCGCGTGCATGCGCTTGCGCCACCAGCTGTTCGAAATCCTCGATGCTGCCGTAGTCCGGGTGCACCGCCATGTATTCGGCGATGTCGTAGCCGTCATCGCGGCGCGGGCTTGGGTAGAACGGCAGCAACCAGATGGTATCTACGCCCAGTTCGGCGATGTAGTCCAGCTTGGAGATCAACCCCGGAAAATCGCCGATGCCATCGTCGTTGGAGTCGAAAAACGACTTGACGTGCACCTGATAGATGATGGCGTCCTTGTACCAGAGCTGGTCGGCGACAACTGCCGACTGTTCTGCATCGGCTTGTAAAGCGGGAACTGCATTCATGCGACCTCTCCTGCGCGGATGCGCCATAACGCGAACGGTCGCGTTGCTTCTAGACGGATGTGTTGGTATTTGCCTTGCCACTCGAACCGATGCCCGTCCCACAGATCTTCCACCGCAACGGTGGCGTGATCGGGCAGGCCCAGCTCCCACAACGGGATTTCGATATCCGCATCCTGCCCGGCATGCGGGTCCAGATTGACCGCCACCAGCACCATGCTGCGGCTGCGCGAGAGGTAACCGGCATCCAGGAACTTGCCGAAGTACAGCACCTGATCGTTGTGCGCCTGGTAGAAGCGCGTGCCCAGGTGCGACTGCAGCTCCGGATGCATGCGGCGCAGCTGATTGAAGCGGGTGATCTCATCGACGATGTCGCCGGGCGCACGCTCGGGCCACGCGCGCAGCTGGAATTTTTCCGAGTCCAGATACTCTTCCTTGCCCGGCGCCAGCGGCGTGGCTTCGCACAATTCGAAGCCTTGGTACATGCCCCACAGACCGGACAAGGTGGTCGCCAGCGCGGCACGGATCAGGTGCCCGTTGCGCCCGCTGTGTTGCAGGAACGTGGGGTTGATGTCCGGTGTGTTGACGAAGAAATGCGGGCGGAAGCATTCGCGCGGCACGCCGTCGTTCAACTCTTCCACGTACTCCTGCAGCTCGTGCTTGTGGTTGCGCCAGGTGAAGTAGGTGTAGGACTGCGAAAAGCCGCACTTGGCCAGCCGGTACATCATCTTCGGACGGGTGAACGCCTCCGACAAAAACACCACGTCCGGCCGGCGCCCGCGGATATCGGCAATCAACCATTCCCAGAACGGGAACGGCTTGGTGTGCGGGTTGTCCACGCGGAACAGCGTGACGCCTTCGTTGACCCAGAACAGCACCGCATCGCGCAGCGTGTTCCACAGGTCCGGCACCGCACCGCTGGCGTAGAAATCGACGTTGACGATGTCCTGGTATTTCTTCGGCGGGTTCTCCGCATACGGGATGGACCCATCCGCGCGCCAGGTGAACCAGTCCTTGTGGTCCTTCAACCACGGATGGTCGGGCGCGCACTGGATTGCGAAATCCAATGCCACTTCCAGCCCGTGCGCACGCGCGGCCTGGATCAGGCGACGAAACCCGTCCAGCCCGCCGAGTTCGGCATGCACCTCGGTGTGCCCGCCATCGCTGGCACCAATCGCATACGGGCTGCCCGGTTCGCCCTCGACTGCGGTGACCGAGTTGTTGCGGCCCTTGCGGTTGTTCAAGCCGATCGGGTGGATCGGCGGCATGTACAGCACATCGAAGTTCATCGCGCGGATGTGCGCCAGCCGCTTGATCACATCGTCGAAGGTGCCGTGCCGCTGCGGGTCGCCGCTTTGCGAACGCGGGAACAATTCGTACCAGCTGGCAAAGTGCGCCGCGCGGCGCTCCGACTCCACCCGGTAGGTCACCGGCGTTTCGGAGCGGAACGGCTTGTCGTCGGCCAGCGCCATGGCCTGCGCGGTGTCCGGCTCCAGCACAATGGCCAACTGCTGCAAGGGCTCGCTCTGCGCGCCGATACGGGTAAGCACCGCCTGCAGGCGCTCGGCCAGCGCGCCACTGCTACGCGCATGCGCGGCCTGCACCACGGCGACGGCTTCCTGCACGTCCACCGGCAGCACCGTGTTGGCCGCGCGCTTCTTTTCCAGGTCCGCATGCAAGGTGGCGAATACGTCGCGCCAGCCTTCCACGCGGAACTCATAGGTGCCGATGCGCTCCAGCGGGAATTCCGCACGCCAGCGGTCGTTGCCCAGTGCACGCATCGGTGCGCTGGCCCAGGTCTTGGCATCGGCCGGGCGCCACAGCACCGCTACCGCGATGCGGTCGTGCCCGTCGCAGAACGCATCGGCTTCCACACAGATACGGTCGCCCACCGTGCGCTTGACCGGGAAACGGCCGTTGTCCACCGACGGTGTCACCGATTCGATGCAGACCCGCGGCCAGGTGGCGGCAGTCTGTGCACGCGGGCGCATACGCGGCACCGCCAGCACGTGGCGCGCCGGCACGCTGCGATACACGCGCACCTCGCCCGGCTCCAGCGCGTCGAGCGTTGCGCCGGACAAAGTACGGCCGTCTTCGGCCACCAGCGCTTCGGCTTCGCCGAGCAAGCGCAACAGATCCGATGCCGGCACCGGTACCACATGCCGCGTATCGCCATTGATCAATAACAAGGAGGGCAAGCCGCCCAGCGGCTCCACTGCCACCGCGGTCAGGCCGGTGGCTTCGCGCAGCAGCGGCCGCAACCGCATGCCCGCGTTGCTGGTGGGCAAACCATCGGTAGCGCGAATCGATAGCGGCAACGCGGCCAGGTGCGCATCGTCCAGCAACCACGCGCCACCCAGGGCCAGCGCCAGCTGCCAGTGCTGGTCGGGCGCGGCGGCACGCTTGCCGTCCGGTGCATCCAGCACGGCAATCACCTGCGAGGCCAATGCACGCAGCGCGGTGTCTTCATCGAAGAACCAGCTGCCGCGGCCATCCCACCATGCCAGCGACGAGAACGCCGCATCGAAGCCGGCACCGGACAGCTGTTGCAACGCCTCCAGCCCCAGCCCGGGCGTCCACGCCGCAAACACCACTTCCGGCACCTGCGCATGCACGCGGGCGATCAACTCGCGCCAACGTTGCGCCGGCACCTGCTGCGGCTGCAATAGACGGAACCCGGCCACACCTTGCCCGGCCCACTCCAGCAAGCGTGCGCTCCACCACTCCACCAGCGCAGCGCCCTCTTGCGCATAGCTGAAGCGCGCCTCGGCCACTTCCGGCGTGGCGCGCGGCTGACGCGGGTCCGGCACCGCCGTACTGCGTGCGCGGAACCATTGCGGGTTTTCGCGTACCACCGCGCTGGCCCCGCCCACTTCATCCAGCCGCAGATCAATCAGCAGCTTGACCCCGGCGCGATGCCCGGCCTGCGCCGCCTCACGCAACGGGCCGTGCTGCGCATCGGCAGCAGCGGCCGGCTCGATCAGCCGGCCATCCGCATCACGCTCGAACGGCGCAGCCATCACCACGTAATCGCACCCGGCCTCACGCGCCGCTACGCAGCGCAGCTCCAGCCCGGTGGCGCTCGGTGTCGTTTCATTGAGTACACAGATCCGCATGACCGCCCCTCAGCAGGCAACGGCGCGCGAACGCACCATCAAGGTGGACGCCACGCGGCACATGCCGCTCCATGCCGCTGCAAGCGCTTGCTGCCAACACGCCGGCCCTCCGCCCGCTCGGACCGATGCGAGCAGCAGCGACGCATGCTGCGCCGCCGCCTGCCGCATTGCTGCCCGCCCGCTCAACGCCTGGTCGACCCTGCCTACCATGACTGCACTCATGCGCAACTCCGCAACGATTCTTGACCCATGCAGTCAAGCATCCCCACTGCGAATTTCATGTGTCGGTCGAATTGACGAAAATCAAACAAGCGCGGCTGTGGACCCCGGACACTGACGCACGCGAATCCACCAGCTTGCGTCGCAACCTGGTGCCGGAAGACAAGTGACTGGATACGATGGCGCAGTGGCCGTAGCCGCAAAGGCCAAGTGGGTCGCCTGAAGCTACATATAAGCGACAGTATGAGTAGAACTACGTTGCTGTAGAGCGACCACTGCAGTGGCCGCTTCAATGCGTTTGCGCCACGATCACTAAGCGCTCGCAGAGCGACGCGCTGCCGCGCGGTCGCGGCAGCGCGCTCACACGGGTCAATCCGTGCCGTACTTCGGATTATACGGGCCGTACAACAGCCCACAAGGATGCCCTGTCGAAAGCAGACGCTGGCTTGCTACATTGCCAATCTCATGGCTCCGATCAGTCACCTGATTGATCACTTGGTTCACCGCTGCCGTGACCAGCATTCCAATCAAGCCACCACCACTGTTCTGATTTTCGCCACTCGATGCCTGTGCCTGACCCTGCCACAGAGTCGTTCCGCTACGCAGGTCAACCAACTTCGCTTTGGCAGACACGATCACCACGCTATTGATCACCTGATACACCGAGCCGTACTTGTCGACGGTGATATACAGCGCCGCATCTGCGCCGAAGATTTCACGCAATTTCTCGGGAGCGACATTCTGCGCGTCATCGGCCACGGTAATGCCGTTCTGCTTGAACGTCTCGTATACCGGTGCCACCGGCATCACATAGTAGCCGGCCTCAGCGAGCGGTAACGTGGTCACCGACAGCACACTCAAGCTCGCATCTACGTCAGGCGCATTGCTCACCGGAGGCAGCACGAGAATCGAGCGTGGTTTGCTTGCCTTGTACGCAGTGTAATCGCGCGCATGGCCACGCGCACTGTGGTCGAAGACGTATTGCAGCCGGGCGCGGGCCCTGAAGCAGTGATCCATGCAGGTGGCGCAATGCGCATTGGCACCGACGCCTTGCGTAACGAATACGCCCGCATCGCCGCCGGCGGAGACCTGGGCATCAGCGGGCTCACCCGCAATGCCGATGTCACCAACCTCGCCTACACGTTGTTCCGCACCCACAGCTTCAGCAACGTCACCACGGCCTATAACGGCACCACGCGCAGTTGGAGCAACCCGTCCATCTCCGAGCAGATCGGCCAGGTGGGTGGCGCGATCACCAGTGGCGGCACGCTGAGCATCGATGTCGGCGACCTGAGCAACCTCAATCAGGGGCGCCACGCGCCCAACGTCCAGAACGGCGCAGCGGTCGCCAACTTCAACCTGCAGGGGCCGCAGACAGCGCCGGGCGGCTCCGGTAACGGCACTGTGCGTGGTCCGGGCAGCGTGTCGGCCAATGCTGCCGATCGCGCACTTGCGGCGGTCACGCAAGCGGCCAGCGGTGGCAGTGCCGGTGCCGTTGGCAACGTGGGCGGCAGCGGGCCGGTCAGCGGCGCGCGCGTGGTCACTGCGGTCGGCGGCTCGCCAGATCGAATTGTCATGGGCACGCCCGATACGCGTGCGCCCACCGGCAGCCTGTTTACGGTGAGACCGTCTGCAGGCAACTATCTGGTCGAAACCGACCCGCAGTTCACCGACTACCGCAGCTGGTTGGGCTCGGACTATCTGCTCAACCAGATGGGCTACTCCGCAGATAGCCTGCAAGAACGCCTGGGCGATGGCTATTACGAGCAGAAGCTGGTGCGCGAGCAGATCGGCCAACTCACCGGCCGGCGTTTTCTGGAAGGCTACAAGAGCGACGAAGCCCAATACCAGGCGTTGCTGGATGCCGGCGCCACCATCGGCAAAGCATGGAATCTGCGCCCCGGCGTAGCGCTGACCGACGCGCAGATGGCCCAGCTCACCAGCGACATCGTCTGGCTGGTGGAGCAGACCGTCACCCTGCCCGATGGCAGCACCACCACCGCGCTCGTGCCGCAGGTGTACCTGCGATTGCGCCCCGGCGATCTGGAAACCGGCGGTGCCTTGCTGGCCGGTGCCAACGTCGACGTCACCCTGGCCGGTGGCTTGAAGAACACCGGCACCATTGCCGGCCGTCAGCTGGTATCCATCGATGCCGGCCGCATCGAGCACCTGGGCGGCAGCATCAGCGGCGACCAGGTGGGGCTGCGCTCTGCCAGCGACATCCGCATCGCAGGTGCCACCGTCACCGCCGTGGATGCGCTGAGCGTGCAGGCGGTCGGCGATGTCACGGTGGCTTCCACCGTGGAGACGCTCGAAGGCGGCGGCTTCCACCAGTACAGCACCACCCAGCTCGAGCGCGTGGCTGGCCTGTATGTCACCGGCACCAACGGCAACGGCGTGTTGTCGGTGGTGGCTGGCCGCGACGTCAACCTGCAGGCGGCGCAGATTCGCAACGCCGGCACTGATGGCGTCACCCAGCTGGTGGCAGGCAATAACCTCAACGTCGGCACGCAGACGCTCTCGCGCAGCACCGATACCACCGCCAACGACCGCAACTTCCAGCGCAGTAGCGAGACTACCCAGGCCGGCACGACCATCCAGGGCGCAGGCGACGTGGTGCTGGCAGCGGGCAACGATCTGAATCTAACGGCCGCGCAAGTGGGCGCGGGCAAGGCCATGGCCTTGCAGGCCGGGCGCGACATCAACAGCACAGCGGCGGTACGACGTCCCCCCGATTTTGAGTAGCGCCGCAGTTTGGAGTCCAATTCCCTACCCGAAGGAGATTGGACGTGAAGAAGCGTTTTACTGACGAGCAGGTCATCGGCTTTCTGTGTGAGGCCGAAAGCGG
>NZ_LYMI01000041.1 GCF_001660815.1 Xanthomonas nasturtii | reverse complement strand
GGCGTGAGTGATAACAGCATCGCCATCTGCGCCAGCACACGCGCATCCAAGGTGTCGGTCTTGGCTAGTTGGCCGATGGCCTTGGCAAAGTCACGCGCCTGGCGAGGGTTCACACGCGCCACCGGCAAGCCGGCCGCATGCAGCGCATCCAGCGCTGCCAGTTCGTAGCCGCCCGTGGCTTCCAGTACCACTTGGTGCAGCTCCATGTGTCCCAGCCAGCTGCGCAGCTGGCGCAGACCTGCCGCCGTGTTGGGGAAGCGCCGCTCGCCCTTGCAGCCATGCACATGCACATCCAACCACTGCTTGCTGACATCGATACCTACGCCGTATGCCATGGAAAAACTCCGCTATGCTCGAAGGGTCGAGAGCTCTCCTGGGCTGCCCAGCCTGATCGTTACGAGTGCCAACTCCAGCAACTGTTCGGGCGTTTGCCAGGAGATCCCGGCGAGGCGACCTCGCTCTCCCGCGGTTGTTTAGACCTGTGGGTTATCGGTCGACCACGCCGGCTCTCGACACCTAATCTGGCAGATCGCCAAGAGATAAGGGATTGGGGTGAGGGTGCCCCGCGCGTTGGTGGTGTGTCAGTTGCTCATTTAACTGGCTCGTTTTCATACTCGACTGGCATCCCATCTTTCTGGGCTGGCGTACCCTCATCCGCCCTTCGGGCACCTTCTCCCGGTGGGAGAAGGGGGAGCGGCAACCCGACTGCCGGCGGCTGCGGCGCAGTGAGGCGGTCGATCAATAACTGCTCGAATGCCTGCATATCCACCGCACGCACCACCGTCTGCGCCTGTTCGCCCAGCCCGGGCTGGTACCCCGGCGCCCACGACAAACTATCGCCATACCCGGCATCGAAAGCGGTGTTGGTGTCGACGTAGAGCGTTTCGGTGTGCGTCGCCAACGCCGGGCGCAGCCATACGGCCGTGGCCAGTTCGTCCCACATCGGAAAGCCCGGCTCGCGGCGGCGCAGTGCGTGGCCAATGGTGGTGTCGGCCGCACTCATGCGCGCCAGCAACCCAGGCGTGAGCTCGGTGGCGGTGGAGGGGTCCACCGGCACCATGGTGATCTGGCGCCACGGTGCGCGCATGACGATGCTGGCCGCTTCCGGGTCCCAGCGCAGATTGAATTCGCGCCGCGGCGAGTTGACGAATTCGCGCGCGAATTGCCGAGCGCTCAGGCTGTCGCGCTGCTGCCGCGGGTTGAGGCTGCCGCCCATGTAGACCAACTCGCGCGCCAGGGTGGCGAAGGCCGGGTCCAGCGAGTGCGCCAGCGCCAGATTGGTCAACGGGCCGGTGGCAATGATGCTCACCTCGCCCGGGTATTGGCGCACCATGCGCAGCATGAACAACGCGGCCGGCTCGTCGGAGGCGCGCACCACGCTGGGATTGCCCAGTGCCAGATCCGGCACCACATCGTGCGCGTGATAGCGCGGCGCGCTTTGCACGGTGTCGCCCTCCACCCAATGCTTGGTCCACGCACCTTTCCAGACCAGCTTGCCGTACAGCGCTTCCCAGCGTTCGGTGGCCAGCTCGCTGTTGAGCAGCGGATGCACCGGGCCGGGCAGCACCGGAATCTGCGGATGGCCGGCCAGCTCCAGCAGGCGGCAGGTGTGCGCCAGCACTTCGTCGCGCCAGATGTTGCCGCTCACCGCGCTGATGCCCAGCACCTCGACGTCGGGCGATTGCAACAGCAGCAGCTGCGCAGGCGTGAAGCCGTCGATATCGTCTTCAAGAATGACGCGGCGTTTGGAAGGGGCGGTATGTGGTGAAGTCATTGCGCGTTGGTCGTAAGGGTTGAGTGCATTGCAGCGGAGAGGAGCGGGACGTTGCCTGTGCAGGAGCGCGCTTGCGCGCGGATGGCGTTACCGGTAACGCTTCATCGCGCGCGAGCGCGCTCTCACCTGGCATGCGCCAGCGTGTTGTTGCGCCAACAGCATGTGTTCGTACTGCGCCAGGTCGGATTCCAGCTGCCATTGCAGCCGTGCCTTCTCGCTGCCTTGGCGAAACGCCTGGCATGCGGCGTCATCGGTGTCGCGTTGCAGTGCAGTGGCGCAGGCGTGCGCAGCTTTACCGTTGGCGCTCCACAAGCTGGTGCCCGGCAAAAAACTGTAAGTCAGACCATTGCGGGCCAGCTGCTTGAGCGTGGGGTAATCGATGCCTTGTTCCTGCATCGCGCGCTGGTATTCGTGGGTCATGTCCGCACGCGAGACGCCGGCATCGTCGGTGGACAACACCACCGGCACGCCGGCACGCAGATACAGCGCCAGCGGATGCGTGGCGCCCTTGACGCCCAGGATCACATCGTTGCTGGTGAGATTGATCTCCACCGCAACCTGTTCGCGCCGCATGCGTTGCAGCAGTGCATCCGCATCGTCTTCATAGGGCAGATCCACGCCATGGCCGATGCGGCGTGCACCTGCATCCACGGCCTGGCGAATATGCGAGCGCAGCTGCACCGGCGGCACCAGCCCCAGCGCCAGCTCGCCGGCATGCAGCGACAGCGGCACACCGGGGTAGCGCGTTGCGAAGAAGCGGAACATCGCCATATGCCGCGCGTAATCGGCCAGCGCCACCGGGTTGTCTTCCGGCGCGACGATGTTCAGTGCCACCGCGCGGCTGCCGCCGGCAGCAATCAACGCATGCGCCAATGCCATCTGCCCGAACACCATCGGCTGCGGCAGCACACGCAACACGTAGGGTACATAGCGGTAAACGACCGAGCAGCCCGGGCGCGCGTCGGCCTGGTCGCAACGCAGCACACGGCGCACCTGGGCGTCGGTGTCGGCAAGCGCGTGTTGCGCGGCCAGCACCAGCGGCGGCAAGTCGGCCTGCAAGGCGCGCAGATTGGCCGCGTCGTCCTCGCCCTTCCAGGGCAATGCCTGCATGCGCGTTGCGGCCTGATCCATCTGCGGCGGGTTGGCGATGATTTCCACATACGGCACGCGGTCGCGCGCAGCCTGGTCCAGCACCGCGGCCACAGTGTCGGCAACGCGGGCACGCACCACGGCATCGAACTTGCCGAACGTGCTGAAGAACTGACCGTGGCCGGTGGGTTGCGCCGGGCTGGGCAGGAACTTGCGCATCGACAGCGAATCCACCACCCGGCCGTACAGCGCAGCGTTGCGTGCTGCCAGGCCGCTTGCCGGTTCCTGGCCGGCACCGCACGGTGGCGCGCGCAGGCTCAGGTCGTCCAGCTGCACGCAGGCGCCATCGTCGCTGGCCCACTGCAGATACTCCTCCGCATACACCGAGCCGGAGAGGTGGTTGTGCAGATCGCCACCTTTCGGCATGGCCTGCAGCCAGGTGCGTAATTGCGCAGGTTGCCCGGCAGCCTCACGGAACAAGTGCGCCACCTGTTGCTCGCGTTGCTGCGCAGCTGTGGATGCCGGGCGGGCCTGCGCGATGGCAGGCAACACGACGCACATGCTCAGGATCAGGCAGCGGTGAAGAAGGGGCATGCGGAAAGCTCGGTCAAAAGTGCGGTGGCGGCGTACAAGCGCCGGTGATGGTGTAGCTTGCCTGCCAGCACGCCGCGCGGCCAGCCGATGACGCGCCTGCACGCAGACGTCGCGCGCGCAGGCGCGCGTCAGTCAAGCGCATAGCGCAGCACGAATAAGCCGGCGATCGCCCAGGTTGCCGGGTGCACGCCGCGCCAGCGCCCACTGCCGAGTTTGAGGGCTGCGTAGGTGATGAAGCCGAACGCCAGCCCGGTGGCAATGGAATAGGTGAGCGGCATGGCCAGCATGCAGATGGCCGCCGGCAACGCGTCGCCCACGTCGTCCCACTGGACCTGCGTGCATTCGCGCAGCATCACCGAGGCCAGGTAGATCAGTGCCGGTGCGGTGGCATAGGCCGGCACCATGGCGGCCAGCGGCGAGAACAGCAGCGCAAGCAAGAACAGCGCGGCAACCACCAGCGCGGTCAGGCCGGTGCGCCCACCCACCTGCACGCCGGCGGCGCTTTCCACATACGCGGTGGTGCTGGAGGTGCCGAGCAGCGAGCCGGCCAGGATGGCGGTGCTGTCGGCAAGCAGGGCGCGGTCGAACTGGCGGCGCTGCGCAGGCGTGTGCAGCAGGCCGGCGCGTTGTGCCACGCCCATCAGCGTGCCGGTGGCGTCGAACATTTCCACCAGCACGAACACCAGCACCACGTGCAGCACGGCGGTGAGCGCGCCGCTGCCGCCATGGCCGTGCAAGGCGCCCACGATATCCAGCTGCAACACGGTGGGCGCCAGGCTCGGCGGCAGCGACAGCACGCCGGTGTACTGCACTAGCCCCAACGCCAACGCCGCCACGGTGATGGCCAGAATGCCGAGCAGCATGGCGCCCCGCACGCGGCGCAGCTCCAGCACGCCGATCAGCAGCAACCCGGCCAAGGCAAGCAGCGGCTCGGGCCGATGCAGATCGCCCAGCGTCAGCAAGGTCTGCGGGTGCGCCACCACCAACCCGGCCTTCTGCAGCCCGATCAAGGCCAGAAACAGGCCGATACCCACCGCAATGGCGCTGCGCAAGGCCGGTGGAATGCCGTCCACCAACCAGCGCCGCGCACCGGTGATGGTGAGCAGCAGGAAGACGCAGCCGGACACGAACACCAGCCCCAGGGTCTGCTGCCAGCTGTAGCCCAATGTGCCGACCACGCTGAAGGCGAAGAACGCGTTCAAGCCCATGCCCGGTGCCATGCCGATGGGGTAGTTGGCCAGCACGCCCATCAACAGCGAGCCGAGTGCGGCGGCCAGGCAGGTGGCCACGAACACCGCACCGTGATCCATGCCGGTGGTGGCCAGGATGTCGGGGTTGACGAAGACGATGTAGGCCATCGTCAGGAAAGTGGTGGCACCGGCCAGTACTTCGGTGCGCACGGTGCTGCCGTTGGCAGCGAGCGAAAACCCCGGCCAGCGCATCAGCGTGCGCTCTGGGTGTGGCGCCGGGCGACGGCAAGACAAACGAACATCGGCAGGCATCTCATCGTGACGGGACGGCGCGTGGTGGCTGCGCACCCAAGCGGGCCGCCCATCTTGCCCTGCTGCGCTGCGCTTGCCACGGACATCGGGCACGGAATGCGCTTGCGAAGCGGTCAACAGACAACAGGCAGTCCTGGGCCGGGCACGCACAGCCACCGGCCCGCGCGATGTCATGGCAGACGCGCACGTGCACCCCAATGACCGCGTTCAAAGATCCAGCACCAACCGCTGCGAGCGGCTACGCGAGCAGCACACGGTCATCTGCCGATTGCCGGCACGTTCGGCGTCGCTGAGTACGCTGTCGCGGTGATCCGGCAGCCCGGCAACCACGCCGGTCAGGCAGGCGCCGCACATGCCTTGTTCGCACGACAGCGGCACCGCGATGCCGGCGTCCAGCAAGGCGCTGGCAATGCTGCAAGCGGCCGGCACCTGCACCACGCGGCCGCTGGCAGCCAGCTCCACTTCGAAGGCGCTGTCTGCATCATGGGCAGGGCTGGGCGCGGCAGCGGCGAAGTGTTCGCGATGCAGCTGCGCCGCCGTCCAGCCATGCGCCTTTGCCAGCGCGGTGAAGTGGTCCATGAACGCCGCTGGCCCGCACAAATACAGCTGGTCTTGCGCACGCGCCTGGCCCAATTCCGCGGGCACATGTACGCGTGGGCTCTGCCCGCCGTCGCTCAGATGGACTTCCACCTGCCCATGCGTAAAACCTTGTTGCAGGCGCTGCACGAATGCCACATCGGCATGCCGGCGCGCGTAGTAATGCAGCGCGAACGCCTCGCCGCGTGCTTCCAGTGCTTCGGCCATCGACAGCAGCGGCGTGATGCCGATGCCGGCGGCCAGCAACACATGACGTTCGCCCGGGTGCAGCGGGAACAGATTGCGCGGTGTGGAAATACGCAGGCGGTCGCCGGGGGCGAGCTGCTCGCACAGATGCCGTGAGCCGCCGCGCGAGGCGTCGGCCAGCTTGACGCACAACAGATAGTGGTCGCGCACATGCGGCGCGCTGGCGATGGAATATTGGCGAATCAAGCCATCCGGCAGGTGCAGGTCCACATGCGCACCGGCCTCGAACGCCGGCAACTGCGCGCCCACCGGTTCCAGCCGGATCGCGCGTTGGCGGTGGCCTTGATCGACGACGTCGGCAACGCGGACTTCGTGCAATTGCATGGTGTCGTCCTCGGCCGTCAACGCAGGAAAAAGTCGCTGTAGCCCTGGCTACGCAGCCCACGGCGATAGGCGATGGAACTGCGGTCGGCCGGGATGTGCACTTCCAGCAAGGGGTCCAGCGGCAGATATTCCGGCCGCTGCGCTTCGACCATGGCACGGTCTTCTTCGAACACGCGCAGGTTGAAGGCATGCACGTCTTCCACCGGCAGATGGGTGTCGAAATTGCGCGCGATCGGCACCAGCAGCCGGGTCTTGCGCTTTGAGACCGGGCTGGCCGCGTTCATGATCACCAGCCGCTTGCCCGGCACCGGGAAGTGGATGGTGAGCGTGGCAGTGAATGGCAGGTGCACTTCGAAATGGCGCAGCCACTGGAAGTTGGGGTCTACGTCCGGCAGCGGCATGTCCACCGAATAATTGGCCACGCTGCTGAGGTAATCGGCATTGAAGCCGGTCGGCGTTTCGGTGGTGGTGTAGGCCGGCACTTCGCGCTTGTCCGGCTGGGCGAAGGTGGCGGTGTGCACGAAGGCGAAATGCGCCACGTCGATGAAGCCTTCCAGCTGGCGTGCGGCGCTGCCGCCGATGTCGAAGGCCGGGCACACGATCTGCTGAAAGCCGTCTTCGTCCCAACCGGGCATTGGCGGAATCTGGATTTCCGCATCGCTCACTCCGGCCGGTTTGGACAGGCACACCCAGATCAACCCGTAGCGCTCGGCCACCGCATAGGTATGCAGGCGCATCTTGGCCGGGATGTTCTGGCTGGGGCTGGCCGGGATGTGGTTGCAGCGCCCACCGCTTCCGAAACGGAGCCCGTGATAGGCGCACACCACGCCGCCGCCATCGGCCGTGCCCATGCTCAGCGGCACGCCGCGGTGCGGGCAGACGTCGCGCGCGGCCACCAGCTCGCTGCCCAGCCGGTACAGCACCAGCGGCTCGTCCAGCAGGGTGGCCTTGAACGGCGCCTCGCTGACCTCGCTGCTTAGCGCCACCGCATGCCAGTGCTGGGCCAGGCGCTGCCAATCGGCGGCGGCGAAGGTGCAATGCAGCGGCAGGGCGGGGACGGCGACATCCATGGGGCGGTCTCTGGCGTCAGGCGGGAGCGGTGCCGAATTGACTCTAGGAAGCCGGGGGTGTGTTATCAAACATCGATTTTCAGCCAAGCCATTGCAAAAAATGCAACGCCAACCGAGCCCCGCCGCATGCTGACCTTCTCCCGCTTCACCCGTTACTTCATCGAAGTGGCCCGCTGCGGCAGCATCCGCAAGGCCTCCGACGTGCTGCACGTGTCGGCCTCGGCGATCGACCGGCAGATCCTCAAGGCCGAGGAAGAGCTGGGCGCGCAGTTGTTCGAGCGCCTGCCGGGCCGGCTGCGGCTCACCGCCGCCGGCGAGCTGCTGCTGGTGGACGTGCGCGGCTGGGAGAAGGCCTACGCACGCACGCTGGAGCGCTTCGACGAGCTCAAGGGGCTGCGCCGCGGGCATGTGGAGATCGCCATGATCGATGCGCTCAGCGAAGGCGTGGTGCCGGCGGCGGTCGCCGCGCTGGTGCAGGAGTACCCCGGCATCACCTTCAACCTGTCCACCGCGCGCAACCAGCGGGTGATGGAAATGGTGACCTCGGCCGATGTGGATATCGGCCTGCTGCTGGACCCGGTGAGCAGCGTGGACCTGGAGGTGCGCGCGTTTGCAGATATTCCGTTGGGGATTGCAATGCCGGTGGGCCACCCGTTGAGCACCCGCACCGAGCTGCAGCTGAGCGAGACGCTGGAACATCGCCTGCTGCTGCCGGCCGCCCCGCTGATCGTCGGCGAGCATGCCAAGGTGCTGTACCAGCGCCAGCATATCGACGTGAAGCGGCTCACCCACTGCAACGACGTGCGCACCCTGCGCGGCCTGGTGCGCGCCGGTGCCGGCGTGGGCCTGATGTCGTGGCTGGACGCTGCCCCGGATGTGGCCGACGGACGCCTGGCCTTCGTGCCGTTCCGCCAGCACCTGACCAAACCGATGACGCTGGCCTTGTGCGTGGCCCCACAGCGGCAACTCTCGCGCTCGGCGCAGCTGGCGATCCAGGCACTGGCAGCGAAGATCGATGCGATGGCGGTGCCGACGGTGGGGTGAGCGCACTCCCTCTGGAAGAGAAGTGAAGGTACGGGCCTAGCAGCCGGTGCATCACTTCTCCAGGCGCGTGGCGACGCGTTTGTCACTGCGGGCACTGGCAGCTGCATGAGGCGCCATCGGGCGCTACGCGCCACCTTCTCCCCCATGAAGGGGGACAATGTCCCGACGGGAGAAGGGACATTGTCCCTCTCCTGCGGGAGAGGGGTTGGGGTGAGGGTACGGGGCAAAGCCACATCGTGTGGGCGGGGAGTGCGAGGCTTCGCCCGTCCCCTCATCCGGTGCTACGCGCCACCTTCTCCCGACGGGAGAAGGGAAGCTGAGCACCAAGCACCAAGCGCAGCTAATCCCCGCTCGTTACACTTGCCCGGTTCACCCCACACGACACCCGCAGCATGCAATTGATCGATATCGGCGCCAACCTCACCCACGACTCGTTTGACCGCGATCGCGATGCCGTGCTGCAACGTGCACGCGATGCCGGTGTGGCACAGCTGGTGATCACCGGTGCCAGCCGCGAGCATTCGCCCCTCGCCCTGCAACTGGCGCAACAACACCCCGGATTTCTCTACGCCACCGCCGGTGTGCACCCGCATCACGCAGTGGAATTCACCGCCGAATGCGAAGCGGAAATGCGCACCCTGCAGGCGCATCCGCAGGTGGTGGCGGTAGGCGAATGCGGGCTTGACTACTTCCGCGATTTCGCGCCGCGCCCGGCCCAGCACAAGGCGTTCGAGCGCCAATTGCAACTGGCTGCCGACAACGGCAAACCGCTGTTCCTGCACCAGCGCGATGCGCACGACGATTTCCTGTCCATCATGCGCAGCTTCGAAGGCCGCCTGGGCGCGGCGGTGGTGCATTGCTTCACCGGCACGCGCGACGAATTGTTTGCGTATCTGGACCGCGACTACTACATCGGCATCACCGGCTGGCTGTGCGATGAGCGCCGCGGTGCGCACCTGCGCGAGCTGGTGCGCAACATTCCGGCCAACCGCTTGATGATCGAAACCGATGCGCCCTACCTGCTGCCGCGCACGCTCAAGCCGATGCCCAAGGACCGCCGCAACGAGCCGATGTTCCTGTCGCATATCGTCGAAGAACTGGCGCGCGATCGTTGCGAAGACGTGACCGTGACCGCCGCCAACAGCACCGCGGCGGCGCGTGCGTTCTTCGGTTTGCCGGCGCCTACCAGCGCTGCATGAGTGAGGCGGCGCGTCGGCTTATGCCGCCAGCAATTCCCACCCTTGCGCATCGCGCAGGCGCAGGCCCGGTTGTGGCGCGTCCACGCTGATGCGCAGGCCGTCGGCCCAGGGCAACTGCCGCTGTTGCGGAAACCAGCGCCGGCGCTGGTCGACCACGATCAGCAAGCCGTGGTCATCGCCCAACGCGGCAAAGCCTTCCAGCGGTGGGGCGAAGGGCTGCAGGCCGAAGTGATGCGCAACGCTGCACGTCACCACCTCGACATTGCCGCTGGGTAACCCGATTTCGCTCAGGCACAGCAGCTCTTCGCCGTGGAACTGGCCGGTGCCGGTTGGCGCATCCTGCAAGGCATCGCGTGCGATCAACTCCAGCACCGCGCCATCGGGCCCGGCGAAATACACCGAGTGCGATTGCCACGCGCCGTCCAGCGCGAAATGCGCGCGACCTTGCGGGTCGCGCAACAGGATGGCGCGTGGGCCAATCCACTGCGCAGCCGCCTCGAAACGCGACGGGGCCACATTGAAGGCCAGATGCACGCTGCCCACCGGGTGCTGGGCCTGCATGCACTCCAGCGTGCTCCAGCCGACGCGCACGGCATTGCCATGCTCGGGCAGCTGCAGCACATCGCGGTAGAAACGCAGCGTCAGGTCGGGGTCCAGGCGGGGCAGCAGCAGATGACGGAGATGCATGGCAATGAGGCCGGTGGAAAGACCGCCATTGAGCGACCTCAATCGCAGTCGAGGTCAAGCCGATGCTGCAGGTGGCTTGAAAAGTAGTGCGCCAACATCACGCACGCAGCCTTTGTCATCTGCTGCCAGCCATGCTCAGATCAGCTTCGCCAACGCCCACAAATGCCGCACCAACGGCGTGCTCTCCAACGCGCCCGGCGCTGCGGCCAGGGCCAGCCGCGCCAGCGGCATGTGGCCTTCGATATCCAGATAGCGCACGCCTGGCCGCTGCAACTGCGCGGTGGAGGCGGGCACTACCGAGACACCCAGTTCGGCAGCGACCAGATTGATGATCGACGACATTTGCGGCGCTTCCTGGGTGATGCGCAAGGTCACGCCGGAGTCGCGGCAGGCGGCCAGGATTTCGTCGTAAAGGCTCGAGCCGAAGCTGCGCGGAAACAGGATGAAGGGCTCGCCCGCCAGCGCCGCCAGCGGTGCGCTGTTGCGCGTGGCCAGGCGGTGCGCGGCGGGCACGGCGATCTTCATCGGCTCGTCGGCAAAGCGCAGCAGCTGCAGGTCCGGTGGCGTGCTCAGCCCATAGCGCACGAACGCCGCATCCAGCCGGCCCTCGGCCAGCCCCACCAGCAGGCTGGCGGTGTTGGTCTCTTCCAGCAGCAACTCCACTTGCGGCCACTTGCGGCGGAAATCGCGAATCAACCGCGGCACCACCGGGCTGAAGGCAGCCGAGGCGGTAAACCCCAAGCGCAGCCGCCCGGATTCGCCACGCGCCACCCGGCGTGCGGTTTCGGCGGCGCGCTCCACATCGGCGAGCACGCGGCGCACTTCGCCCAGGAATGCCTCGCCGGCCGGCGTGAGCTCGGCGCCGCTGTGGGTGCGCCGGAACAGCGGCGTGCCCAGTTCGCGTTCCAGGGTCTGGATCTGCTGGCTCAACGGTGGCTGGCCAATGCCCACGCGCGCGGCAGCGCGGGTGAAGTTGCCTTCTTCGGCAACTGCCAGGAAATAGCGCAGGTGACGCAGTTCCATCCATCTGTTCCACATATGGCAACTGCCACCATCATATATTGGGCAGGGGGTGGTGACAGGCGAATACTCGCCGTCCCACGTCTCAGGTGCGCTCCCGTGTCTTGCTCCGATCGCCACCCTGGAATGCCGCCCGACCCCGCACCCATTGTCGGAACAGACGCCGGCGCACCCGCAACGCTGCGCATTCGCCTGGCGCTGTTCCTGGCCGGTTTTGCCACCTTCTCGCTGCTGTACAGCGTGCAGCCGGTGCTGCCCGAATTCGCGCGCGCCTTCGGTGTGGATGCGGCCACCGCCTCGCTGCCGTTGTCGCTGGCGACCGGCGCGCTGGCAGTGGCGATCTTCTGCGCCGGCGCGGTGTCGGAAAACCTGGGCCGGCGCGGGCTGATGTTCGTGTCGATCGCGCTGGCGGCGGTGCTCAACCTGATTGCCGCGTTCCTGCCGCACTGGGGCGCGTTGGTGGCGGTGCGCACCTTGTCCGGCATCGCGCTGGGCGGCGTGCCGGCGGTGGCGATGGTGTACCTGGGCGAAGAACTGCCGGCCAGCAAGATGGGGGCCGCCACCGGGTTGTATGTGGCTGGCAACGCCTTCGGCGGCATGAGCGGGCGCATCGTGATGAGCGTGCTCACCGATCACTACGATTGGCGCACTGCGTTGGCGTTGCTGAGCGGGTTCGACCTGCTGTGTGCGCTGGCGTTCGTGTGGCTGCTGCCGCCATCGCGCCACTTCGTGCGCCGGCATGGCATCAACCTGCGCTTCCATCTGCGTGCCTGGGCCGGGCATCTGCGCGACCGCAACCTGCCGTTCCTGTTCGCGTTGCCGTTTCTGTTGATGGGCGTGTTCGTGTGTCTCTACAACTACGCCGGCTTCCGTCTGGGCGGGCCGGAATTCGGCTTGAGCCAGAGCCAGATCGGCCTGATCTTCAGCGCGTATGTGTTCGGCATCGTCAGCTCGTCGGTGGCCGGCGCGGCCTCGGACCGGTTCGGGCGCGGCCCGGTGGTCACCGCTGGCATCGTGTTGTGCGTGCTCGGCGTGGCGCTGACGCTGGCGCATGTGCTGGCGGTGGTGGTGGCCGGCATCGTGTTGTTGACCATCGGCTTTTTCATCGCGCATTCGGCGGCCAGTGCGTGGGTGAGCCGGCTGGGTGGCGCCCATCGCAGTCACGCCGCATCGTTGTATCTGCTGGCGTATTACGCCGGCTCCAGCGTGATCGGTGCGCTGGGCGGCTGGTTCTGGCAGCACGGCGGCTGGGGCGCGTTGGTCGGCATGTGTCTGACGCTATTGGCGCTGGCCTTTGCTGCCGCGCATGTCTTGCGACAACGTGCCGATGACGCGCGACCCTACGGGCGCTTTGCGCCGCATCCTGCACGAGGTGAGTGATGCAGATCGAGCGACTCGATCACCTGGTATTGACCGTGGCCGACGTGGACGCCACCTGCGCGTTCTACGCACGCGTGCTCGGCATGCAGGTGATCACCTTCGGGGAAGGGCGGCGTGCATTGGGAATCGGGCAACAAAAAATCAATCTGCATGCGGCCGGGCGCAAGTTCGAACCGAAGGCGCAGCGACCGACGCCCGGCTCGGCCGATCTGTGCCTGATCACAGCCACTCCATTGCCGCAGGCACAGGCAGAGCTGGCTGCCGCCGGCGTGCGCATCGAACAGGGCCCGATCCAGCGCACAGGCGCCACCGGGCCCTTGCGATCGGTGTATTTCCGCGACCCGGACGGCAACCTGATCGAGGTCAGCAACCTGCTGTAACGGCGCTGCCGCGTGATGAGCGCAGCGTGTGGCGGGTGATGTACCGCTATACCCTGCGCGGGCACGGGCCGTCGCTTGGAATCGGCCAACGCCACCCCAACGTTGTGGATCGCGCAGACCGGTAGGTGTGGGGCGTCCGGATGCATCCATCGTCTTCGGCGGTGCGTACTAGACGCTGCGCTGTGCCCGATGACGACGCGCGCTGCAACACGCAACCTGCGTTGCATGTTCTGGCAAGAATGCGCTGAAATCTGTCCGGTAGAGCTTGCAGCGTGTTGCGCGCAGCGTGCTTTCGCAAGGTGATCCCATGGCTATTGGAGGTGTTCGATGACCGCTGTCCTTGCCCACGCCGACGACGCACTGCAGGACTTCATCGAGCGCCACCAGCGCCTGTTCGTGCTCACCGGTGCCGGCTGCAGCACCGATTCGGGCATTCCCGACTACCGCGATCTGCAAGGCGGTTGGAAGCGTCCGCAACCGGTGACCTTCCAGGCCTTCATGGGCGAGCTGTCCACGCGTCAGCGCTATTGGGCGCGCAGCCTGGTCGGCTGGCCGCGCTTCGGGCTGGCGCAACCCAATGCCACCCATCACGCGCTCGCTGCCCTGGAAGCGCGTGGGCAGCTGGAAGTGCTGCTTACCCAGAACGTGGACCGCCTGCACCAGGCCGCCGGCAGCCAGGCAGTGATCGATCTGCATGGCCGGCTCGATGTGGTGCGCTGCATGGGTTGCGAGCGTCGCATGCCACGCACCGATTTCCAGCTGCTGCTGGAGCAGGCCAACCCCGGCTGGGTCGACCTCGACGCCACGCAGGCACCAGACGGCGATGCTGATCTGGACGATGTCGCCTTCGACACGTTCGTGGTGCCGCCGTGCCCGGTGTGCGGCGGCGTGCTCAAGCCGGACGTGGTGTTCTTCGGCGAGAACGTGCCGCGCGAGCGCGTGGAGCGCGCCTTTGCGCACTTGCAGGCGGCCGCTGCGGTGCTGGTGGTGGGCTCGTCGCTGATGGTGTATTCGGGCTTTCGTTTCGTGCAGACCGCTGCGCGCAATGGTCTGCCGATCGCCGCACTCAACTTCGGCCGGACGCGCGCCGATGAGCTGCTCACGCTGAAGGTGGAGCAGTCGTGCGCGCAGGCGCTGGCGTTCCTGCATGCGCCGCCGGACCTGCCGCGTGCACGCAGCGTCAATGACGTCAGTGCGCGCTCTGCATGACGCAGTGATCCATCGCAGCGGTTGCGCCGGCGCGCCCGGCGCAGTGCAATAAGCGTCCCCGTGTCAGCTGTGGATGCCGCCTTGAGCCAGTTGTTCTCTCCCATCACATTCGGTCCGCTTGCGCTCGCCAACCGCATTGTCATCGCGCCGATGTGCCAGTACTCGGCGCAGGACGGCCGCGCCAGCGATTGGCATCGCATCCATCTGGGCACGTTGTCGCAATCCGGCGCCGGCCTGTTGATTCTCGAAGCCGCTGCGGTGGTGCCGGAAGGGCGCATCAGCTACGCCGATCTGGGCCTGTACGACGACGCCACCGAGCAGGCGCTGGATGAGGTGCTGCAATCGGTACGGCGCTGGTCGCCGATGCCGATCGGCATCCAGCTGGCGCATGCCGGCCGCAAGGCCTCCACCGACCTGCCGTGGAACGGCGGCGAGGCCATCGCACCCGATCACGCGCACGGCTGGCAAACGGTGTCTGCATCGGCGCTCGCGTTCCGGGAAGGTCAGCCGGTGCCGCAGGCATTGGACGAGGCGGGAATCGATGCGGTGGTGGATGCCTTCGTCGCATCGGCAAAACGTGCCGAACGATTGGGTCTGCAGTTGATCGAATTGCACGCCGCACATGGCTACCTGATGCATCAGTTCCTGTCGCCGCTGAGCAACCAGCGCAGCGATGCGTACGGCGGGTCGCTGGAAAATCGCATGCGGCTGACGCTGCGCATCTTCGACGCAGTGCGTGCGGCAGTGTCCGAACACATCGCCATCGGCGTGCGCATCTCCGCCACCGATTGGGTCGAAGGCGGTTGGGATGTGCAACAGAGCATCGCCTTGTCGAAGGCGCTGGATGCACGCGGCGCGCATTACATCCACGTTTCCAGTGGCGGGCTCGATCCACGCCAGCAGATTCCGCTGCAGGCGGGCTATCAGATTCCGTTTGCACAGCAGATCAAGGCGCAGGTCGACACGCCGGTGATCGGCGTGGGCCTGATCACCGAGCCAGCGCAGGCCGAGGCGATTCTGCAGGACGGCCAGGCCGATGCGATCGCGTTGGCGCGCGGCATCCTGTACGACCCGCGCTGGCCGTGGCATGCCGCCGCTGCACTGGGCGCATCGCTCACCCCGGCGCCGCAATACCTTCGCTGCGAACCGCGCGATGCGCGCGGCGTCTTCGCCAGCTGACCCGCATCACCGACCTCATACCGGACAAGGACAACGCATGCCGATAGGATTTCTGGGCTTGGGCACGATGGGCCTGCCGATGGCGCACAACCTGCTGCGCGGCGGATTCGAACTGAGTGTCTGGAACCGCTCGCCCGAACGTGCCCATTCGCTGCGCGAGGGCGGCGCAAGCGTGGTGGAGCAACCGCGCGATGCCGCGCACGGGCCGCTGCTGTTTTCGATGCTGGCCGACGACACCGCAGTGCGCCAGACCCTGCTGGAGCGCGGCGTGCTGGACGCGCTGCCGGCGGGCAGCGTGCACGTCAACATGGCCACCATCTCGGTGGCGCTGGCGCATGAGTTGACTGCACTGCATGCCGAACGCGGTGTGGCCTACGTGGCCGCGCCGGTGCTCGGGCGCGTGGATGTGGCCGAAGCCGGCAAGCTCAATATCCTGGCCGCCGGCGATGAGGCAGCAGTGGCGCGGGTGCAGCCGATGTTCGATGCGCTGGGGCAGAAAACCTGGCATATCGGCAGCGTGCCGGAGCAGGCCAATGCAGTGAAGCTGGCTGCCAACTTCTGCCTGGCCAGCGCCATCGGTGCCATGGCCGAAGCCAGTGCGCTGGCACGCGGCCACGGCGTGGATGCCACGCAGTTTCTGGGCATGCTCACCAGCACCTTGTTCGCCGCGCCTGCCTACCAGGGCTACGGCCGCCTGATCATGCAACGCGAGTACCTGCCAGCCGGCTTCACTGCCACGCTCGGTCGCAAGGATGTGGATCTGGCCATCCAGGCCGGCGCCGACAAACAGGTGCCGATGCCGTTGGGCGAATTGCTGCGCGCCGGCCTGGACGAGGCCATCGCCCACGGCGATGGCAGCGCAGACTGGGCAGTGCTGGCGGAAGTCT
Organism: Xanthomonas nasturtii; assembly: GCF_001660815.1. GTDB lineage: Bacteria > Pseudomonadota > Gammaproteobacteria > Xanthomonadales > Xanthomonadaceae > Xanthomonas > Xanthomonas nasturtii. The sequence goes on along the minus strand of NZ_LYMI01000041.1, from coordinate 16,256 downwards.
CGGCACGGCGGGCGGGGCAGGTTGCCTTACCACAGCATCCATAAGGCGGGAGCCAGCCCTGCGCAAGGCACTTCGCTTTAAAGCGCAACGCCCATCGCGTTGCTCACCTAAACATGCAGCAGACCTTCTAAAATGCCGGCTCGTTACAGCCGCCGCTCCAGGGAGGATGCGATGCGACACCTGCATATCACGCTCGGTTCGACCGAGCGCACACTGCGTGCACTGGCCTGCGCCGGTGCCGGTGCCGCGCGATGACCAGCGCCCCGGTCATCGACCAAGGCCCGGTCGGCCCCGATCATCCCGAGCACCCGGACCATTATCTGTTCGCACAGATCCGCGAAGCGGTCAGCGTGCTCGATGCCGAGTTGCACAAGCCCGCCGACGAGGCCAGCGAGCGCATGGCTGCGCGTCTGCTGCCGCTGGCCAAGCAGCATGGTTTCGATCAGGTGGACTACGTGGTGCTCAGTCGCCATCTGGGCGAAGTGGGCGAGAACGTGTTCCTGGTGCGTGGCGAGCTTTCCGACCCCGCGCATCTGCGGGCGCACATCACCACGCAGCAAGCCATGGAAACATCGGTGGACGCCTCGCTTGCATTGCTGGACGAGATCAACCGGCGGCTGATGCTGCGTCTGCCGCCGCGCTGAGCGCTGTAGCCGGGATCGCCCCTGGTCCAGCGCCGTGGGCGTCACCGCAGCACGGCTCCGAACGGCCAGCAAGACACGCCCCGAGTTCGCGCTGGAGCTGCCCGCACGAGGCATGGCGATAGGTGTCTGCGGTGGCGGCTACGCAGCACGGAAGCAATGCAGTGACGATGGATCGTGCAAATCCTGCGGCGCCGCACTCCAGGCATCGGTGCCTGTTCGCACTGCAAAAGTTACCGACGCAAGTACTGCGCCGGCAGCGTCATGCATTGGCTATCATTGCGCCGATGCGCTCCGACTACATCCTCACCCTGTCCTGCCCCGACCGCACCGGTATCGTCTATCGCGTCACCGGCTTGCTGTTCGATCTGGCCTGCAACATCCTCGACGCACAACAATTCGGCGACGACGAAAGCGGGCGGTTTTTCCTGCGTGTGCATTTCGACAAGCCGGCAAAAACCGACATCGCCGCCCTGCAACAGCGCTTTGCGCTGCTGGCCGACGAATTCCAGATGGCGTGGCAACTGCACGATGCACGCCGCCGCGCGCGCCTGCTGGTGCTGGTGAGCAAACAGGGCCATTGCCTCAACGACCTGCTGTTCCGCATGCATAGCCGGCAGTTGCCGGTGGAGATCGCGGCGGTGGTGTCCAACCATACCGATTTCGCAGCGCTGGCTGCCTCGTATGGCATCGCCTTCCATCATCTGCCGGTGAGCGCCGACACGCGCGCTGCACAGGAAGCGCAACTGCTCGCCTTGGTGGACGAACTGCAGATCGATCTGGTGGTGCTGGCGCGCTACATGCAGATCCTGTCGCCGGCGCTGTGCCGTGCACTGGCCGGGCGTGCGATCAATATCCATCACAGCTTCCTGCCCAGCTTCAAGGGCGCGCAGCCGTATCATCAGGCGCACGCGCGCGGGGTCAAGATCATCGGCGCCACCGCGCACTACGTCACCGAAGACCTGGACGAAGGCCCGATCATCGAGCAGGACGTCGCCCGCGTCGACCACGCCATGACCCCGCGCGATCTGGTGCGCCTGGGCAGCGACACCGAATCGCTGGTGCTCGCGCGCGCAGTGCGCCGCCACGTCGAGCACCGCATCGTGCTCAACGGACATCGTACGGTGGTGTTTCGCTAGGCAGCAATCTATGCGAAGGAGGGATGCAGTGAAACGCGATTTGGCGTGAGGAACGAGCGCTCACTCGGCGTCATTCTCGAAATCCGCAAGGCCTGAAACATTGCAGGGGCCGGTGCAGATGCACCGACCCCCAGACGCCCTTACATCGGCATCATCTCGCCGCATTCGCATTCATCACCGCATTGCGGTTGGCATCCAGATACTGCGCCGGGTCGCGCATGCCGGTGGAGTGGCATTGCCCGGTAGTGTGGCCGCGGTTCACGCCGCCCGGCAGCTGCGCGTTGACCTGCTCCACGGTGCCGTCTTCCGGGTCGTTCAAGACCAGGTCCGAGGCCGCATTGCAGTAGTCGTTGGTGTACCAGTTGGTCTTGGCGAACGAGGTCGTGTAGTAGTTGACCTTGGCGCGCGCATCGGCGGGAATGCCGGCCAGCCAGGTCTTGGCACCGTCGTAGGTCATGTCAGCGTTGGTGCCGCAGCCCACGCCGAACCACGATCCCACCGCGGCCAATACGCCGGATAGATTGGTGCCCTGATACGGCGTGCCCACCGACTGCATCACCCGCCCGCCGCTGGCGTTATCCAGCCCGCTCCAGTAGTAGGTATACAGGTGCAGCGCGGCCATGCCGCCCTGGCTGTGCGCCACCGTGGCGAACGAGGACCACTGGCTGGCGAACTGCGCAATGCGCTGCGCGAACTGGTCGTTGCTGCGGTTCTGTTCGGCATCCAGAAACGTCGACGCATGGGTGAACCGCGCCTGCGGCCACACCCCGTTGGAGCAATAGCCATGCACCAGCACCAGTTGCGAACCTGCGGCCTGCGGTTGCGCCATGGCAGTGGCACTGGCCAGCGCGGTCGGGCGCGGGCCCATGCGCATGCTTTCGTCGATGGCACCGGTAGCGCGCGCGATGCTGGCGCGTCGCAACGCGGGCAGTTGCAACGGCAGCGTGCCGGCCTGCACCAGCGGGATGTAATGGTCCGGGTCTTCGATACGCAAGCTGCGCAAGCTAAACGGCGCACGCGCACCGGCGCGCGCAATCCAGCGTTCGTCCAGGCTCAGCGGCAGCTGGCCTTGCTGCGGCGTCAGCATGCCGCCGATCCACGCCACCGGCACGTCCTTGCCCTTGGCATCGGTGCCCCATACCTGGCCGAAGACGCGGTAATGCGACGGCGCCTTGCCACGTGCGGCGATGGGCAACGCAATGCTGAGCCGCGTGCCTTCTGCAGTGCGTGCGCTCAGTGCATTGCCGAGCAGACGTAACGAGGTATCCAGCACCGGTAACACATGCTCGCTGGTGCGCACGAACGGCTGCCCGGCCTGGTCATGGCCGCGCACGATCACCTGCGCAATCCAGGTGCCTTCGGCGCTTGGTTGGAATGTGCCCCCGTAGACACCATCGCCGGCAGCACCATCGTCGTGTTGCCCGTCATCGGCCATCGGCAGCGTGCGGCTTCCACCTTGCGGATCGATCACACGCAGGCTGGCGGTCGCGATCTTCCCGGCCTGTGTGGCAAGCAAGGTTGCGCCGCGTGCATCGTTGCCGCTGAGCAGTGCGTTGAGCGTCAGCGATTGCCCAACCTGCTGCCGACGATTGCGCGTGTAAGAGGCCAGCTGCGTGCGCGCATCGCCTTCCATCAGCACATAGCCGCGTTGGGCCACCGGCGATGCCGATTGCAGGGTCAGCGACCAGGCGCCGTTCTGTGCAGATTCCACAGCGTAGCGCATGCCGCTGGCGCCGCTCTCGGCGATGCCCAGCACGGTGCGCTGTGCCTGCAGTTGCGGTTCCACGGCGGCGGCACGTGCGCCGGCAATGCGCGGTGCAGTTACCGAAGCATCCCAGGCCTGGTCGCCGGCCAACACCATGAAACGCAGATGGCCGTTTTCCACCGGCAAGCTGCCTTGCCAACGCGCAGATTGACCGGCCGGCGCCAGTTCCACCGGCAGCAAGGCGCTCTTGGAAAGGATCGCCGACCCGGCCGGATCGGGCGCGCGCATCTGCGCGAACTCTTCCGGTGGGCCAGCCAGTTGTTTGGGCTGCAACTGGGCCGCGGCAAGCGGCGTGGAGAGCAGCGAGAAGGAGCACAGAAACGACAAGAGCGAAGGCTTCGGCATGGCGATATCTCTCCGTGAGCGTTGCAGAAGCGATGCCGCTGCGCATGGCAACGACGTCGGATGCAGCGCCCCGTCGCCGCGATTCGCCGATGGTTATACCGCGCTCTTATGACAGGTCTGCTGTGCGCTGCAGCACCTCACGCGCAGCAAACAAACCGACAGAACTAAATAGTACGGACTGTGATCGAGGTCGTGGACAGGTCGGCTCCGCGCACTCACGCGCCAGCGCGAGAGCAGCCTAGCGCTGCTCTCGCGATGCCGACATGCGCAGGAGTTCTTGCTGCCAGCCTACCGTTCGAAATCGGTTGTGATCGTCGCGCTGCCGGGCCCGATGAGGTGTGCTGATGCAGTGCGCGCGCGATACTGCTCAACCCAGGCGACAGACTGTGCGATACCCCCAAAGGGGAACACGTGCAGGCGCACGTCTCCATGCGCTGGCGTGAGGCCAGTGGCGAGGCGATCCACAAAACGGTCCGGCCGCGCGGTGCCGAACAGCTTGCCGAGCGAGATGCCGTACTTGGACAGCATCGATGCGCTTGCGCCAACACCACAGCGGGCTGCATAGCGTGCCAGCACCGCAACGCCAGCAGGGCCCGGCACGCCCACACGCACCGGATATGCAAGGCCACGCGTGCGCAGCGCCTGCAACCACGTCAGTACGATGTCGGCATCGAATGCGAATTGCGTGACGATCAGCGGCGCCATGCCGCGCGCTGCGATGCTGCGGCACTTGCGTTCCAGCGCATCCCAGCGCTCGCTTGCATGCATGTTCGGATGTTCTTCCGGGTGTCCCGCAACGGCGATGGTCTGGATGCCCGCGCGCTCGAACACACCTGTCGAAATCAGCGAGAGGCTATCCGGAAAAGGCCCGCGCGGCGAAGACGCATCGCCCGCGATGACCAGGCAGTGCGCAACGCCGGCGTCATCGGCCGCGCGCCGGACGAACCCTTGCAGCGCGTCGAGCGAGGCGATGCGGCGTGCGGAAAGGTGCGGCATCGGCGAAAAGCCGAGTGTGCGCACCCGCTGTGCGGCGGCCAGACGCGCGTTGTCGTCCTGCCCGGGCAGGTAGGGGATGAACATGGTTGTGCCACGCAGGATTCCAGGCGCTGCTGCGGTCAACGCGGGCATGTCGTTTGCGCTGACCTCCAACGAATAGGCATCGGTGAGCGTGCCGGCAAGGCTGGGCGTTCCCGGATGACTCAAGGGTTATGCCGCTCTATAGGGGTGATGGGATGGCTTGGGCATGTCAGCTGTGATCGAACAACGCTGAAAGCCGGCATGGCTTCCAGAACGTCCCCAGAGCACGGCGTGCCGCAGCAACGCCGCAACAGCCTGTCATGGCCCGCAGGCAGTGCACGTGGCATTCGCCTGAAAGTGCTGCCCATCAGTTGGCGCCTGCAGTGTTGGCGGTGGAGGCGGCAATGGCCTTGGCAGGCTGGCGCGCCAGTTCGATAAAGGCGCGCAAGTAATCGACGGCGATATCGGCCTCGCGTGCGCCCAGATAGATCTGCTTGGGGATGCCGCGCGCACCCAGCCGCACCGGCACCACCTCCATCCTGGCCGCGTATTCCTCCACCAGCCAGCGCGGCATGGCGGCCACGCCGCGGCCGCTGGCCACCATCTGCATCATGATGTCGGTGGTTTCGATGGCCTTGTGGCGCCGCGGCGTGACACCGGCCGGCAGCAGGAACTGGCTGTAGATGTCCAGCCGCTCCAGGTCCACCGGGTAGCTGATGAGCACCTCGCGGGTCAGTTGCTGCGGTTTGACGTAGGCCGCCGACGCCAGCGCATGACCCTTGGCCACGACCAGCACCTGCTCGTAATCGAACACCGGCTCGAACCGCAGCCCGGGCTTGAACAGCGGGTCGGGCGTGACCAGCAGATCGATCTCGTAGCCGAACAATGCGCCGATGCCGCCGAACTGGAACTTCTGCTTCACATCCACATCCACATCCGGCCAGGTAGCCAGATACGGCGCCACCAGCTTGAGCAGCCATTGGTAGCAGGGATGGCACTCCATGCCGATGCGCAGCGCACCGCGTTCGCCCTGCGCAAACTGGCCCAGGCGCTCTTCGGCCAGATCCAGTTGCGGTAGCACCCGGTTCGCCACCGCCAGCAGGTACTGGCCAGCCTGGGTCAGGCGCAGGCTGCGCCCCTCGCGCAGCCACACATCGGTGCCCAGCTGCTGTTCCAGCTTTTTCATGCTGTGGCTCAACGCCGACTGGGTCAGGTTCAACACGCCCGCCGCGGCGGTCAGCGAGCCCTGCTGCTCGACCTGCTGGACGATGGTGAGATGGATGCGCTCAAGCATTCAGATGATCCGAATTCATGGATTGTTGAAATAACACCATTTTACTTCATTGAAGGCGAACCCTAGCATCGGGGTCGTCGTCGTTCGCCCGCCTCGGAACACGCCCGCAGCCATATGTCGGCACAAGCGGGCCCACCGTAGGCGGCGCCGCGCGCCTCCCCACTGCTCAGGTCACCCCGCATGACTGCACACCCGCCACATCCGCTCCGCGTCGTTGCCGTTTCCGGTGGACTGCAACGCCCCTCCAAGGCCGCTGCCCTGGCGCAGCACCTGATGGCCCTGATCGGCGAAGCGGTGCCATGCGAGCAACATCTGGTCGAACTCGGGGCCTTGGCGCCGCATTTTGCCGGCGCGCTCTGGCGCGCGCAGTTGCATGACACGGTAGAGCAGGAACTTGCCGCCGTGGAGCAGGCCGATGTGCTGGTGGTGGCAACGCCGGTGTATCGCGGCTCGTTCACCGGGCTGTTCAAGCACTTCTTCGATTTCATCCAGCAGGATGCCCTGGTCGACACCCCGGTGCTGCTGGCGGCCACCGGCGGCAGCGAACGCCATGCGCTGGTGATCGACCACCAACTGCGGCCGCTCTTCAGTTTCTTCCAGGCACGCACGTTGCCGCTGGGCGTCTACGCCACCGACCGCGACTTTCTGGATTACCGCGTGCACAACGAGGCGCTGGCCGAGCGCGCCAGGCTGGCGGTGCAGCGCGCACTGCCACTGATCGCACTGACGCGGCCCGCAAGCACCGGCGCCGCAACTACGGTGGCCGCCGCCTGAGCGGCATTCGCTCCACGGCGGGTCATCTGCGGCAGGAGCCATTGGCGCCTGCCCGCTGATCCACAGGCCGGGCGCCTCCATCCCACACCCACCGCTGCGCCGCAAAGCGTGCGTCTCACCCAACGAATCAAGGCGTCAGTTGCAATGACTCAGGAATTTACCTTCACCATCAAGAGCCTCTGGTTCGACGAGCACTACCAACCCGCGGCCAATACGCGCAACACCACCAACTTCGCCAACCTGGCCCGGGGGCAGCGTCGTCAGGAGAATCTGCGCAACACGCTGGCGATGATCAACAACCGCTTCAACGACCTGGCGCATTGGGATAACCCCACGCGTGGCCGCTATGGTGTCGCGCTGGAAATCATTTCTGCCGAGATGCACATCGACAGCAACGCAGCGGGCGATGCGTTTCCCTTGATCGAGATATTGAAGCCCACCATCGTCGACCAACACACCGGCGCGCATATCGACGGCATTGCGGGGAACAATTTTTCGTCCTACGTGCGCGATTACGATTTCAGCGTGCTGCTGCCTGCGCACAATCAGGACAGTTCCGGCTTCCACATCCCGGAGGATTTCGGCAGCCTGCACGGCACGCTGTTCAAGCATTTCGTGAACTCTCAGGCGTACAAGGCGCGCTTCGATAAACCACCGGTCATCTGCATCAGCGTCTCCAGCAGCAGGACCTACCATCGCACCGGAAACCGGCACCCCATCCTGGGCATCGAATACAGCCAGGACGAGGGTTCGTTGACGGACCGGTATTTCGAAAAGATGGGCCTGAAAGTGCGCTATTTCATGCCGCCCGACAGCGTCGCACCCTTGGCGTTCTATTTTGTCGGCGACCTGCTGAGCGACTACAGCAACCTGGAGCTGATCGGCACCATCAGCACCATGGAAACCTTCCAGAAGATCTACCGGCCGGAAATCTACAACGCCAATTCCGCGGCGGGGGCGACCTATCAGCCGAGCCTGAAGCATCAGGATTATTCGTCCACCCAGATCGTCTACGACCGCGAAGAGCGCAGCCGCCTCGCCGTCACGCAGGGCAGGTTCACCCAGGAGCACTTCATCCGGCCCTACGGCAACCTGCTCGCGCAATGGGCGTCCCGCCACGCCTCCTGATCACCACGCCTACAAGACATCAACATCATGACGAAGCTGCTCCCCACCTCAACCGCCGGTAGCCTGCCCAAGCCGTCCTGGCTTGCGCAGCCGGAAACACTCTGGTCGCCCTGGAAGCTGCAGGACGACGCACTGACCGAAGGCAAGCAGGACGCCTTGCGCCTGTCGCTGCAGGAACAGCAGCACGCCGGCATCGATATCGTGAGCGACGGCGAACAGACCCGTCAGCATTTCGTCACCACCTTCATCGAACACCTCAGTGGTGTCGATTTCCAGAAGCGCGAGACGGTCAGGATTCGCGACCGCTACGATGCAAGCGTGCCGACCGTCGTTGGCGCGGTGAGCCGGCCCAACTCCGTGTTCGTGGACGATGCCAGATTCCTGCGCCAGCAAACCCGCCAGCCCATCAAGTGGGCGCTGCCCGGCCCCATGACCATGATCGACACGCTCTTTGATGCGCACTACAAGAGCCGCGAAAAACTGGCCTGGGAATTTGCCAAGATCCTCAACCAGGAAGCCAGAGAACTGCAAGCGGCCGGGGTGGACATCATCCAGTTCGACGAGCCGGCCTTCAATGTGTTCTTCGACGAGGTCAACGACTGGGGTGTCGCCACCCTGGAGCGTGCGGTCGAAGGGCTCACCTGCGAGACTGCCGTGCACATCTGTTACGGCTACGGCATCAAGGCCAATACCGACTGGAAGCAGACTCTGGGATCGGAGTGGCGCCAGTACGAAGAGTCGTTTCCCAAGCTGCAGGCCTCCTCGCTCGACATCATTTCGCTGGAGTGCCACAACTCGCACGTGCCGATCGATCTGATCGAACTGGTGCGCGGCAAGAAGGTGATGGTCGGCGCCATCGACGTGGCAAGCACCACGATCGAAACGCCGCAGGAAGTGGCCGAGACCTTGCGCAAGGCGCTGCGGTTCGTCGATGCCGACAAGCTCTACCCGTCCACCAACTGCGGCATGGCACCGCTCGCCCGGGATGTCGCGCGCGGCAAACTCAGTGCGCTTAGCGCAGGCGCGCAGATCGTGCGTGCAGAGTTGTCGGCCTAGAGACTGGAGCCACCAGGAAGCCCCCGCAAGCGGGGGCTTTTTCGTTTTCCATCACGTTGCAGCGATCAGTAATTGATCTGCAACTGCAGCCGCAGCAGATCGCCTTCCACCACCGGGTACGGCGCGGTGGTGACGTCGGTGCGCTTCATCTTCGAATAGGCGAACACCAGTTCCAGCGCATCCATCGGCTGCCATTCGACACCGGCTTCCACTTCGTCCAGACGCATGCGCGGCGCATTGGTGTCGAACTTGGAGCCGCCGCGGTAGGTCTGCCATTTCAGGTAGGGCAGCAAGGTGCCGTAGTTGAAGTCGTGCTTGAACATCGCCTGCACATAACCGCCGCTCAGCGAGCGGGTGCGGATGCGGCGCTGCTCCACATCCAGTTCCGGGCCGCGTCCCACCGTCCACTCGGCCTGCAGACCGAACGGCTGCGGGTAATAAATGATGTGCGCGGCCACGCGCTGGTCGGTGTAGCCGTTGGGGTCGGTGATGGCGGGAGTGAAGCTGCGCCCACCGATGTTCACCGCCGCCGCAGTCGGCACGAAGCGCCCGCTGTACGCATCGGCGCCCACTTCCAGGTACTGTCCATTGGCGAACTTGAACGGGTAGGTGGCGTGCACCACCGCGTGCATGCCGTCGTTACGCTCGGCGCGGTTGGCGCCCTGGCCGTTGTACACGCCCACGCCCAGCACGCCGTAATCGCCCGACCCCTTCAGACCGGATTTGACCAGGTCCTGGAAGCGGCCCTTGGCCACGGTGGGGCTGTAATAGAACACCGCACCGATATCGCGTTCGTCGCGCAGGCCGGAGTTGAGCGCGTCGGCACGATCCAACGTGAGGCGGTTCTGACTGGACTGCAGGTTTTCCCAGCCGTACGGCATCTTCGACTGGCCCACACGCACGCGGTACTCGCGCTTTTTGTCGAAGAAGATGTCGGCGTAGGCATCGCGCAGCTGCGCGAAGTTGGTGGTATTGGTACCGGCCGGGGTGCTGGCAAAGTCCGGCTGGAAATACAGCGACACGTGCTCGTTGAGATCACCGCTCAGCACCAGGCGCGCGCGCCGGATGCCCAGGCTCTGGTCGTTGCCAATGAAGCGGTCGCCCGGCGCGCGCAGGTCCTGCGCATCGCCGCCGATGCCCTGGTTGTAGCGGATCTGGGTGTAGCCGCGCAGGCTGAGTTTGTCGTACCACTTCTTGCCGGCATCGCTGGCCTTGGCCGGTGCGGGCGCCGGGACCGGGGCCGGCGCGGCCTGGGCCACGGCGGTATCGGCCGGCGTGGTGGCGCCCGGCGCGGGCGGCAGCGGCTGTACCGGCGCGGCGGGCATCGCCGAGGCCGGCAGCTTGCCGTTTTCGTCCACCTGCACGAATTTGCCCAACTTGTCGCGGCCCGGTGCCGGCTCGGCGAAGATCTGCTTGGTCTTGCGGTCGACGTACAGCTCCAGCTCGGCGGCCAGCGTGCTGCCGCTGGCGGTCGCGCTGAGGGCGCACAGGACGGTGGCGAGATTGCGTTTTTTCATTGGTCCGGCTCGTGCAAGGGAAACGGGTCGGCGGCTGCGTCGCGCCGGCGCTGCCCGAAAGGCGCTGCGCGGCATGGAAGCGCCTGCCAGGGCGCCGGTCATCCTGACGTAGCGGCAAGGGCAGCAGTTATATTTAGATTTGATGTCAGTTTGGTGACGCTGGCAGGCCTGCCCACGGAGGCCCTTGTGTCACTGTCGTGTCGGAGCGATGGCAGTTCTGCGACCGGCGTGAGACGAGCCCAACTGCGCGCGGCGTTACCGGAGGTGGGCCGGGCAGGGGCGTGTACGAGTCCGCCAGAACGGCATACTGGCGACCACGCGCGGCCAGACGACGTCTTAGGCGGCTGTGCGGCCGATGGCTGCGCGATGCCGCGCACAGAACGCGCCGGGGCAGCTGGTGGGGACGAGGGAGGGTGCCTGCGCCGTCATCGCGCAGCGGCGAGCAGGGCCAGCAGAGAAGCGCGTCATCGGTACGGTGCTGCCGCTCCGCGCAATGCCACAATTGCAGCACGCCCGTTGTCCGGGCTGTGCATTGCCGGGAACCTTCAGGTAAGCAGTGCCGCTTCGGCACGATCACAGCAAGATGTCGCCGGGCAAGACGCGCACGGGAGTGCACTGGCTGCCCACCGAACCAGGGCAAGCCGTGAAGACCACTCAGCTCGCCGTGATCGCGAACGATCATGGCGACCACCATCGGCACGGAGCGAACCACCGCGTGCCGAGACCGTCGGCAACGCAGTGGCCGCCAGCGCGACTCAGCGCGCGGCGAGCGCCGCCGCCACTGCGTCGCGCAGCGGGGTGGTGGGGCGGCCGATCAGGCGGCTCAGGGTGTGGCTGTCGTCGAACAGGCTGCCGCCACGTGAGGACGCAGAGCACTGCGCCAGCACCTGGGCGAAGCCGGCCGGCACGCCGATCTGCACCAGCGCCGCCGCGTAATCGGCTTCCGGCAGGTCGTGGTAGGCCACCGGCTTGCCCGACTGCTGCGCCACTTCGGCGGCGTACTCGGCCATGCTGAAGGCGGTATCGCCCGCCAGCTCGTAAACCTGCCCGGCCTGCGGCGCCTCCGAGGCCAGCACCGCTGCCGCTGCCGCCGCATAGTCGGCACGCGTGGCGGCGCTGATCTTGCCCTCGCCGGAGCTGCCGATCACCGCGCCGTGCTCCACTTCGGCCGCAATCGAGCCGGTGTAGTTCTCGGTGTACCAGCCGTTGCGCAGCAGCACATGCGGCACGCCGCTCTCGCGCAGCAGGGCTTCGGTGGCCACGTGCTCATCGGCCAGCGACAGCGTGCTGGTTTCGGCATGCAACACGCTGGTATAGGCCAGCAATTCCACCCCGGCGCGCTTGGCCGCCTCGATCACGTTGCGATGCTGCGGCACGCGCTGGCCGACCGCGTTGGACGACACAAGCAACACCCGGCCGACGCCGGCAAAGGCCGCATCCAGGCTCTGCGGGTCTGCATAGCCGGCCCGACGCACCGCGATGTCGCGTTTTGCGAACTCGGCAAGTGACGCGGTATCGCGGGCCGTTGCTACGATGCGGTGTGCGGGCACGCGCTCAAGCAGCGCTTCGACAACCAGCGCACCCAGCTGCCCGCTGGCGCCGGTGACAAGAATCAGGGGGGATGCAGATGCCATGGCGCGCTCCTATAGGGTTGCATAAGAGATTTGGTCTATTATTTAGACCGTTTTGTCCGCCAGAATAGTGTCAGCGCCGCCCGGACCTCCGCAAGGAGGCAGTTTTCTTCCCCCTGGTTACTGAGAGATATCCCGTGAATGCGATTGCCTTGTTCCCGCCACCGCCCTCCCTGGAAGGTCCCTTCGATGCCACCAAGTGCCCCGTGCGCGATGTGCTCGACCAGATCGGCGACAAGTGGACCCTGCTGATCCTGCTGACGCTGATCCCCGGTCCGTCGCGCTTCAGCGCTATCCAGCGTGCCGTACCGGACATCTCCAAGCGGATGCTGACCCAGACCCTGCGCAACCTCGAGCGCAACGGCATGATCTCCCGCAAGGTCTACGCCACCAAGCCTCCCAGCGTGGAATACGCACTGTCCAAGCTCGGCGTCGCCTTGCTCGGCCCGGTCTCGCAACTGCTCAACTGGGCAGGCGACAACCACGCCGCCATCCGCGCCGCCCGCGAGCGCTTCGATCGCGCGCAACAGACGCTCGTGGCATTGGATCCTGAAGAAGCGATGGCGTAGGCGCAGCAGCATGCGCGGCACTATGCGTCGATGCACTGATGTGATCCAGCGGCGCCTGGCATGCGCACTGCTGCACGCCTCAAATGCACACATGCGCTGAGCCGGTCGGTCGATCACCTATCGTCGATTGTCAGCGCAATAACCGGCACGGCTGCGTGTTGGTAAGACGGCCTGGCGATTGATGACATCGCGCGCGGCGTCCTTCTCGACATCTTGCAACGTTTTTGCTGCCGCGCACCTAGCCGTTTATCGACGCTCCGTTGAGAGCTCGAAGCGCGCATGTCGCTACAGGCGATCGACCCGGCGATGCCAATCCATGCGTCGCGCGAGGCGTGAAAGCCCACTCACAAATATTCGTGTTGGCTAAACACATCGCGGCGTGCGCATAGCGTCTGCGGCTCGTAAACCCTTGCTGTGCAACGCCGGTATCTCAAGCTATCGCCGCCATCGCAAATTTCAATCGCAAGCCGCCTCAAGCACAGTAGCCCGCATCCGATAAGGGCTCACCTTCCCTCGTGAACCCCGCGCCATGCCCTTGTTCGGCAGCATCTCTCCTGCATCGCGACGCACCCTGGGCGCCGCCCTGCTTGCGTTGTGGTGTGGCTGGATCGCGGTGGCGTGGACAACGCCACGCGCGCATGCAGGTGATCTGGCCAGCGCCTGGGCGCAGGTCCAGGCCCGCCTGCCAGCGGCCCAGCCGGCGCCGATGCTTATCGGCGTCGCAGGGGCCTGCGCCTGCGCGGATCTTGCAAGCGATCGCGCCTGGGCCATGCTCAGCAGCGCAGTGCGCGCTCGCGGCGGCCAGGTGCGCCTGCTCGACAACCCCGCACTACGCGGTAGCGGCTATTCGGTGTGGTTGCTCGGCGCTGACGGCCAACCGCGCTACGCCGGCCCGGCCGATGGCGGCGCCGTGTGTGGCACGGCCGGTGCGGCGGATTGGTCGCGCTGGCTTCCCAACGTACTGGCGCGCACCCCAAGTGCCGCGTTGGCCTTCCCTTGTCCATGTGCCGTGGAGTCGCTGTCATGATGGAACTGCCCGCATCGGCATCGCCGACCTCCACCTACGCCACCCGCCTGGCGATCAAGGCCGATCGGCTGTTTCTGTGGCTGGCCGTGCTGCAGAGCGCCGGCTCGCTGGCATTGGCATGGAACCAGGGCCAATGGACCACGTTCCTGGCAGTGACGCTGCCCAGCCTGGTGCTGATGGCCTGGCAAGTGCATGCCAACCCCGGCACGCGCCTGACCCGTATCACCAATGCCCTGGTGCTGATGGCCCTGGTCGCTGCCACCATCCAGCAAGCGCATGGCTTGGTAGAGATGCACTTCGGCGTCTTCGTGATCCTGGCGCTGCTGCTCTATTACCGCGACTGGTTGCCGGTGGTGGTCGCCGCCGGTGCCATCGCCGTGCATCACCTGGGGTTCTATTGGCTGCAATCGCGTGGCATGCCGGTGCAGGCGTTCACCGTGGGCAGCGGCTTCGGCATCGTGGTGGTGCACGCCGGCTATGTGATCGTGGAAACCGCCTTTGTCTGCGTCATGGCGGTCCAGTTGCGGCGCCAGGTCGATGCGCTCGATCACGAAGCCGAAGCGCTGGCCGAACTGGCCGACACGCTGGCAGCCGGCGCCACCTTGCCACCGGCGATCCTGCGGCAGACCTTCCGCAGCGGATCGCTGGCGCAGGCATTGGTGCGCATGAGCGTGCAGGTGGAAGAACGCATCGCACAGCAACAGCACCTGCTGCTGGAAAACCGACGCATCCGTCTGGCGCTGGATGCATCGGCGATGGCCGTGGCGATTGTTGATGGGCAGGGCGAAGCCATCTATCGCAATCAGTCGTTCCAGCTACTGAGCACGCAGGTCGACACCCACGTGTTGCACACCGCGCTCGCCGATGCCGTGCAGTTGCGGCATGACGCCGGCACCAGCAGAACGCGCGCGCTGGCTGCGTTGCAGCTGCAGGAAAACATCACCCCCGTCCGCGATCACGATGGCGCCTCGCTGGGCGTGGTGGTGGAGTGGCAAGACCGCACCCAGGAGCTGGCGTTGGAAGAACAGCTGGCCACCGTCATTGCACAGGCCACGCGTGGCGAGCTTGGTGCCCGTCTGCAGGGGCACGCCAAGGGCGGCACGCTCGGCCAGCTGGCCGATGGCGTGAATCAATTTCTCGCCATCACCGACGACAGCCTGCAGGACATGCGCCAGATGCTGGCTGCGATGTCGCGCGGCGATCTCTCGCAACGCATCGGTCGCCCGTGCGACGGCGTGTTCGAGCAGATGAAGCGCGATGCCAACGCCACCGCCGACGAGCTCGCCCGCATCATTGCGCAGATCCGCAGCTCAAGCACCGCCATCAATGACGCCGCCGGCCACATCCTCACCCGCAACGATGCGCTGGAACAGCAAGTGCAGCGCCAGTCGGCCACCTTGGGCCGCACCGCCACCCAGGTGCAGGCCGTGCTCGGCACCATGCAACAGCACACCGCACAGGCCGCAGATGCCGACAAACTCACCGCTGCCGCATCCGAGGCCGCGCGCAGCGGTGGCGACACCATGCATCAGGCGATGGGCACCATGCAGCAGATGGAGCAGGCCTCGCGGCGTATCCAGGACATCGTCTCGGTCATCGACGGCCTCGCCTTCCAGACCAACATCCTCGCCTTGAACGCCGCCGTCGAAGCCGCACGCGCTGGCCACGAAGGTCGCGGCTTTGCCGTTGTGGCCAGCGAAGTGCGCGCGCTGGCGCTACGCTCGTCCACCGCCGCCAGCCAGATCAAGACACTCATCGGCGAATCGGTCACGCATATGCAAGCCGGCGTGCAACAGGTCCGCCACGCAGGTGAAGGCATGCAGCACATCGTCAGCACCATCGGCCAGGTCAGCAGCACGCTCAGCAAGATCGCCGTCGCCTCGCAACAAGAGGCCGGCAGCATCGCGCAGGTGCATCACACCCTCGCCGGCGTGGACACCGACATGCGCGAGGGCGTCACCCGCATGCAGGACGCCAGCGCCGCCGCACGCGCCATGGGCGACCATGCCGCGCAGCTGGAAGACGCAGTGAGTGCGTTTGTGGCGGAGGCGCGCGATGGCAGCGCTGATGCAGTGCACAGGCTGCGCGTTGCCTGATCGACGCTGGCCTATTAGGGCCTGTTAACACACCCGAAGTCCATCAACGACAAGGATGAAGCTTAAGAATCCGAGGAACATGACATCCAGCTTTTCGAAGCGCGAGAAAATCCGGCGGTAGCTCTTCAAGCGACGAAACAGCCTCTCCACTTCGTTGCGCCGCTTGTACATTTCTCGGTCGTACTCCCAGGGCTCGACCCGATTGGCTTTTGGCGGGACCACCGGGACGTAGCCAAGATCAAGCGCTAGTTGGCGCG
>NZ_LYMI01000040.1 GCF_001660815.1 Xanthomonas nasturtii | reverse complement strand
GCCCCCACCCGCCCGGACGCTGAAACATGAGCCCGAAGAACGTCGAACGCTGGGGCGGTGTGAGCCAGACCCTGCATTGGTTGATCGCGCTGTTGATTCTGGTGCTGGGCATCGTCGGCCTGACCATGGGCGAGCTGCCCAAGACGCCGAAATATTTCTGGATCTACACCGCGCACAAGTCGGTCGGGCTGACGGTGCTGGCTTTGGTGATCATGCGGCTGGGCTGGCGCATCTACGCCGGCGCACCGCCGCCGGTCGCCGGCACGCCGCGCTGGCAGGAGCGCATCGCCGGGCTCACCCATTGGCTGCTGTACGCCATGATCTTCGCCATGCCGCTGTCGGGCTGGTTGTACGACTCCACCAGCGGCCTGCGCCCGTTCCGCTGGTTCGGCCTGTTCAATGTGCCCAAGCTCAGCCCGCCGGACGAACAACTGCGCGCCACCGCGCACGTTATCCACGAATGGGGTTTCTGGCTGTTGATTGCTGTGGTGCTGGCGCACGCCGGCGCTGCGCTGTACCACCATCTGTTCCAGCGTGACGCCACCTTGGCGCGGATGTTGCCGCGCGGTTGGCTCTCCCCCAAATCCTGAGGAATTCCCATGTCGTCCAAGTTGTTTGCCTCTCCGTTGCTGGTCGCCGCCTCGCTGGTTGCCACCTTCGCCGCTGCGCCGGTGTCCGCCGTCGAGTACGTGCAGGCGCCGGGCTCGTCGTTGGTGTTCGCCAGCAAGTACGACGGCGAAGTGTTCACCGGCAAGTTCCCCGGCTTCGACACCACGCTGAGTTTCGATCCGGCCAACCTTGCAGGCGCCAAGCTCGACGTGCGCATTCCGCTGGCCAGTGCGATCAGCGGCAACAACGACCGCGATTCCACCCTGCAGGGCCCGGACTTCTTCAACGTCGCCAAGTTCGCCACCGCGCGCTACCGCGCCGACAGGTTCCGCGCCCTGGGCGGTAACCAGTACGCCGCCGACGGCACCCTGGAACTGCGTGGCGTCAGCAAGCCGGTCACGCTGACCTTCACCTGGACCCCGGGCGCACAGCCGGTGCTGGCCGGCAAGGCCGTGGTCAAGCGGCTGGATTTCGGCGTGGGCGGCGGCGACTGGGCCGACACCAAGACCATTCCCAACGAAACTGCGATCAGCACCAAGGTCGTGTTGAAGGCGAAGTAACGCCACAGGCCGCAACCGGACGCAGCCACTGGGCGGCGGACATCCTCGTCGGGTCCGCCGCTTTTTTATGCGCGCCTGTCACATGACACCGCGCGACAGCTAGACTCGGTGGCCACTTCAAGGACACCAACAATGCGTACACACGGAACGTTGACCCGCTGGAATAGCGACCGCGGTTTCGGCTTCATCACTCCAGCGCAGCCCGGCGATGACGTGTTCGTGCATATTTCCGCGTTTCCGCACGGCTTCGAGTCCCCGCGCATCGGCGAGGTGATCTCGTTCGAAACCGAGCCTGGCCCGGATGGTCGCCTGCGCGCGGTGCGCGTCATACGTGCCGGTACCCCTGTGCCCAAGCATAACGCCCCCGTGCGACGCACGACGCGCACGGTGCCGGCAAAGGGAAAGATCGGCCTTGGCAACGTCTTGCGGATGATGCTCGTACTCGTTGGCGGCGCGTTTGCCTATCAGCAGCGCGATCACTTGATCGCTGCGTTCAAGCCGGCGGCGTCACTAGAGCAAACGTCGGTCCCGGTGCGGCCCGTAGCAGCCGCTCCTGCATCTGCACCCGCGCACTACAGTTGCGGCGGGCGCACGCGTTGCACGCAGATGAGTTCCTGCGCCGAAGCGACTTACGTACTGCAGCATTGCCCAAACACCGCAATGGACGGCGACAACGATGGCGTGCCCTGCGAGGACCAGTGGTGCCGTTGAACAGCGACGCCAGGAACGCCAGACGCAAACCAGGTCCGTACGCGCCACATCAACGCGTACCGGCATCCAGCCACGCACGCAGACCGGTGCCATCGAACGGCCAATCCAGCTCGCGTCCACGGGCATCGCGCAACACCGGCACACGCTCGCCATAAGCGGACTCGAGCGCTGTGTCGTTGTCGATAAACACGCTGCTGAACTCGCCGGCACGTACCTGCGCCAGCACTTCCACGGCCTGGTCGCACAGGTGGCAATCGTCGCGCTGGTACAAGGTCAGGGACATCCGCTCAGCTCTCATGCTGCGCTGCAGCCGTGCCGCAATCGCCGAACGACTAGAATAGCCGCCTTTACGCTTACCTCTCCGGCACGCATGGCTGTCAGCACGTTCGACCTGTTCAAGATCGGCATCGGTCCGAGTTCTTCCCACACCGTGGGGCCGATGCGCGCCGCCGAGCGCTTCGTGCATCGCTGGCTGCTCGATGCCGGGCGCCTGCAGGATGTGGTGCGCATCCGCGCCGAGGTGTTCGGCTCGCTTGCCCTCACCGGCCGCGGCCACGGCACCGACAAGGCGGTGCTGCTGGGGCTGGAAGGCCATCGCCCGAACCTGATCGACCCGGACATCATCCCCGCCACGCTGGAACGCATCCGCACCAGCAAGCGCATCAGTTTGATGGGCCAGCACACCATCGGTTTCGACGAAAAGCGCGACCTGCCGATGAACAAGCGCCAGAAGCTGCCTTACCACACCAATGGCATGCGCTTCACCGCATACGACGCGGAGGAAGGCGTGATCGCCACACGCGACTATTACTCGGTCGGCGGCGGCTTCGTGGTCAACCAGGACGACGCTGCCGACGACCGCATCGTGGCCGACGAGACGCCGCTGCCCTACCCGTTTCTCAGTGGCGACGAATTGCTGGCGCAGTGCGCACGCAGCGGTCTGAGCATCGCCGCGCTGATGTTCGAAAACGAAAAAAGCTGGCGCAGCGAAGACGAGATTCGTGCGGGCCTGCGCGAGCTGTGGAATGCGATGCAGTCCTGCGTGGAGCGCGGCATCCGCCAGGAAGGCACGCTGCCCGGTGGCCTGAACGTCTCGCGACGCGCACCGGCGCTGTACCGCGAACTCTCATCCAAGCCGGAAGCGGCGATGCGCGACCCGCTGACCACGCTGGATTGGGTCAACCTGTACGCACTGGCAGTCAACGAAGAAAATGCAGCCGGCGGCCGCGTGGTCACCGCGCCCACCAACGGTGCCGCCGGCATCATCCCGGGGGTACTGCATTACTTCGACCGCTTCTGCGCCGGGGCATCCGAGCAGCGCATCTTCGACTTCCTGCTCACCGCCGCCGCCATCGGCATCCTCTACAAGGAAAACGCCTCCATTTCCGGTGCCGAAGTCGGTTGCCAGGGCGAAGTGGGCGTGGCCTGTTCGATGGCCGCAGGCGGCCTGGTTGCCGCACTCGGCGGCAACCCGGGGCAGATCGAAAACGCGGCCGAAATCGGCATGGAACACAACCTGGGCCTGACCTGCGACCCGATTGGCGGGCTGGTGCAGATCCCGTGCATCGAACGTAATGCAATGGGCGCGGTGAAAGCGATCAACGCCAGCCGCATGGCCATGCGCGGCGACGGCAAGCACAAGGTCTCGCTGGACAAGGTCATCAAGACCATGCGCGACACCGGCCGCGACATGCAGGACAAGTACAAGGAAACCAGCCGCGGTGGTCTGGCGGTGAACGTCATCGAGTGCTGAGCGGCTAAAAACGTAGCGAGCAGTCGTCAGGTGGGCACGCACGGCGCGGAGGAACCGGAGTGTACGAACGGCACATGCCGATTCCAGGCACCGGCCGCGCCCGCCTGACGGCTGCGTAGGAGTTTTGTTAGCTGCGCTAGACGAGCAGCGTCGCCAGGCAACTGAGCAGCGCACCAAAACGTGCGCAACGCGCGAACAGTACACAGGCGCACCGCACCAGACTGCGAACACCTTGCATAAGCGCGCCAAGGCGCGTGGAGCCTGGCCGTTAACGCCTGATCGCGCGCCCGCGCACTCGACCCACGCAGCCCATCATCTACCGCGTCCGCTCGCGCGCCTTCACCCAAGGCTGTACTTCCCAAGACATCCACCCGTGTACGTTGCGAGCTGGATTCCGATTGGAGATCGCGATGCGACAGCTCGCTTGCACCCTCGCCCTTGCCATGGCTTGCGCCCCATTGATGGCGCAAGAAAGCAGCTATGGCCCACGTCTGGAAGGCTTCGACTACCCCTACCCGGTCAAGATCGACGCCTTCACTTCGCAACAGCAACCGCTGGAAATGGCGTATCTGGATGTCGCTCCAAGCGGCAAGGCGAACGGGCGCACCGCCGTGCTGCTGCATGGCAAGAACTTTTGCGCAGCGACATGGGAAACCACCATCGCGGCATTGAGCAAGGCCGGCTACCGCGTGATCGCGCCGGACCAGGTGGGCTTTTGCAAATCCAGCAAACCGGCGGCCTATCAGTTCTCCTTCGCGCAATTGGCCGACAACACGCATGCGCTGCTGAAAAAACTCGGCATCGAGCGCGCGGTCGTGGTCGGCCATTCGATGGGCGGCATGCTCGCGATCCGCTATGCGTTGATGTATCCGCAGGCCACCGAGCACCTTGCCCTGGTCGACCCGATCGGCCTGGAAGACTGGAAGGCCGAAGGCATCCCGTGGCGCAGCGTCGACGCCTGGTACGACAACGAGCTGAAAAACAGCTTCGAGCGGATCAAGAAGTATCAGATGGACGTGTACTACGCCGGCCAATGGAAGCCGGAATTCGAACGCTGGGCGCGCATGCAGGCGGGCATGTCGCTGGGCAACGGCAAGCAGGCCGTGGCCTGGAATCAGGCCCTGACCTACGACATGGTGTTCAATCAACCGGTGGTGTACGAACTGCCCAAGCTCACGGTGCCGACCACGCTGTTCATCGGCCTCAAGGACCGCACCGCGATCGGCAAGGACACCGCCCCGCCGCAGGTCAAGGCACGCGTCGGCGATTACACCAAGCTGGGCAAGCGCGCAGCTGCGGCGATTCCGCAGGCAACGCTGGTCGAATTCGCCGACCTTGGACATTCGCCGCAGGTGCAGGACCCAACGCGTTTCAATGCGGCCCTGTTGAAGGCGATCGCGAAGTAATTGCCGCAAGGCATCGCGGGAGGACGACGCAGGTCATCCCGCGATGCCACATCAACGTTGCTTCCGGGCTGTTGTCCAGTTCCACGTCGAGCCCATCACCCAGCCACGATCCGCAACACATCATCCAGCAGCGCCGCGGCAGTCACTTCTGCACCCGCGCCCGGGCCCTGGATCAACAACGGCTGCTCTCGGTACCGGTCGCTGCTGATCGCCACCCGGTTGTCGGTACCGGCGCCGCCAGCCAACGGATGTTCCAGCGCCAACTCGCGCAAGCCCACGCTCGCCCCATGTGCATCCACGCGACCCACGAAGCGCAGGCAACGCCCTGCGGCGCGCGCCTGCTGCCAGCGCGCGCCCACCACCGCATCCAGTGCGCCCAACTGCGCGTTCACATCAGCCAGCGGCACGCGCGCAATGGCTGCCGGCACCAGCGATTCCACATGCACCTGCTCGGCCTCCAGCTGCCACCCCGCAGCGCGCGCCAGGATCAGCAATTTGCGCCGCACATCCTCGCCAGAGAGATCGATACGCGGATCCGGCTCGGTATACCCGCAGGCCATCGCTTCGCGTACACACTCGGAAAACGCAGCGCTGCCGTCGTAACGATGAAACAGCCACGCCAACGAGCCAGACAACACGCCCTCGATCGAATGGATATGGTCGCCCCCGGCCACCAGCGCGCGCACGCTGCTCAACACCGGCAGCCCGGCGCCCACGGTCGCACTATCTCCGTAGTGCGCACCACTTGCATGGCGCGCCGCGTGCAAGGCCTGCGCACGCGACAGCGCCGTGCCCTGGCCCAACTTGTTGGCGGTGACCACGTGCACACCACGCAGCAGCCATTCCACATGCCAATCGGCCACCACATCGCTGGCAGTCGCATCAACCAGCACATCGCCGGCACGCAGCGCGGTGGTTTCTGCCCACGGCTGCACGACCGCCTGCCCGCGCGGCGCGGCATTGGCGTGTTGCAGCGCCTGCTCGGCACTCACGCCGCAATCCTGTGCAGTGCGCGAATTGGCCAACCAATCAAAACGCGGCAAACGCAGTTGACGCGCCTGCAGCGCGGTATAACGCGTCACGAAGGCGCGCCCCACGGTGCCGGTCCCCAGCAAGGCCAGACGCGGCGTCGGCGTCACCGCAGCGGCCGGAGCGCGGCGCGAAACAGGCAGCACAGTGCTCACGCGTCCACCTGTTTGCGGTTGGCAGTGGTCAGGGTGGCTTGCGCGCGGGCCAGACCGGCGCGCAGATCGATCAATAGATCTTCGGCCGATTCGATCCCGATCGACAGCCGCAGCAGCCCATCGGAAATGCCGGCCGCCGCGCGCGCTTCGGCGGTCATCGCCGCATGCGTCATCGAGGCCGGATGCGCGATCAGGCTTTCCACCCCGCCCAAGGATTCGGCCAGGGTGAAATAGCGCAAGCCATCGACAAACGCGCGCACCGCCGCTTCGCCGCCTTCCAGCTCGAAACTCATCATCGCGCCAAAACCCTTCTGCTGACGCGCGGCCAGCGCATGGCCCGGATGCGCCGCCAGACCGGGGAAATACACCTGATTCACCGCCCCATGCCCGTCCAGCAACGCGGCGATCGCATCGGCATTTTCCTGGTGCACGCGCAGCCGCGCATCCAGCGTGCGCAGACCGCGCAGGGTGAGGAAGGCATCGAACGGCGAGCCGGTCAGGCCCAGCGCATTGGCCCACCACACCAGTTGCTGATGCAGCTCGGCATCGCGCGCCACCACCGCACCGCCCACCACATCGCTGTGGCCGTTGATGTACTTGGTGGTGGAATGCAGCACCAGGTCGGCGCCGAATTCCAGCGGCTTCTGCAGTGCCGGCGACAGGAAGGTGTTGTCCACCACGGTCAACGCGCCCACCTTCCTGGCAGCTTCGATGACGAAGCGCAGATCGGTGATGCGCAGCAGCGGGTTGGAGGGGGTTTCGATCAGTACCAGCTTGGGCGACTGCGCCAACGCATCGGCCAGCGAACGCGGGTCGGTGAGGTCGGCGGTGATCAGCGCGAAGTGGCCTTTCTTGGCCAACGCATTGAACAAGCGCCAGCTGCCGCCGTAAGCATCGTGCGGTACCACCAGCGTGTCGCCGGGCTGCAGCAGCGCGTTGAGCACCAGATTGATCGCGCCCATGCCGGTGGAGGTGATCACCCCGCCCGCGCCGCCTTCCAGTTCGGCCAGCGCTTCGCCGAGCAGATCGCGGGTCGGATTGCCGCTGCGGGTGTAGTCGTACTGGCGCTTGTTGCCGAACCCATCGAAGGAAAAATTCGACGACAACACGATCGGCGGGGTCACCG
This sequence comes from Xanthomonas nasturtii, assembly GCF_001660815.1. GTDB lineage: Bacteria > Pseudomonadota > Gammaproteobacteria > Xanthomonadales > Xanthomonadaceae > Xanthomonas > Xanthomonas nasturtii. The sequence goes on along the minus strand of NZ_LYMI01000040.1, from coordinate 27,878 downwards.
CACCGTAGGCAGTATCGCGATCGATACCGGCGCGCACGGCGGCAGTGGCAGCGGTACAGGGGGCGTCGGAGGGGTCACGAAAGCTCATGCGGTTTCTCCGGTGCTGCGAAGGGCAGTAGTGAGGATCGCGTCGATGCGATCGATTTCTTTCAGGAAGGCGTCGTGGCCATACGGCGAGCGCAACACGCGCAGGCTGCCGCGCGGCCCCAAGCCTTCGACCAGGCTGACCAGGTCGGCCAGCGGCACCAGGCGGTCGCCCTCCACCGCCACCACGACGGTGGGCACGCGCACCTGCGCCGGGTCGATGCGGTGCAGGTCGATGGATTCGGACAGGCGCAAGTAAGCGTTCACCGGCGTGCGCGCCACGTACTGCGCACCGGCAGCGTCCAGATAGTCTTCCGCCGCCACACGCACGCGGCCATTGATCACTTCCGGCGGCGCATCGAAGCGTTCGCTGAATTCTTCCGGCGTGCGGTAGCTGAGCATGGCGAATTGACGTGCCAGCGCCAGCCCGTGGTTTTCCGCGCATTGCAGCTGGCCTAGCGCCACCGCGCGGCGTTGCAATGCACGCCAGGCCGCGGCATACGGGTGCGCGCGATGCGCCCCGCTCACCGCAATCAGGGTGCCGACGCGGGCCGCATGGCGAATGGCGAACTGCAGGCCAACCAGCGCACCGTAGGAATAGCCGACAAAGCCGTGCAACCGCACGATGCCCAGTGCGTCCAGCAACGCGGCGATGGCATCGGCCTGGTCGGCAGTTTCGATCGGCGCATCCAGCGTGCCGTCGGCACCAAGAAAATCGAATGCCAGCAACCGGCGCGATGCCGGGTCCAGCGCGCGTCCGCCGCCGACCAGCCCATCCACCCAGCCCTTCTCGGGAAACAGCGCACTGGCAGCGAGATGGCGGTGCGCGGAGATACCGCCGGCCACGAACACCACCGGCGCATTGGCCGCGCCGATCAGTTCATAGCGCAGCCGCAGCTCGCGCATGCCGGCATGGCGCATCGGCAGGGCAATGGCGAGTTCGCCGCGCACGGCAGTAAGGCCATCGTCGTTGCTGGCGGGGATGTAAACGGAATCGTTGGTAGACGGCGATGCTGTATTCACGAGGCTCATGGCGGTATCCAGGGTGGATCGGCCATCGAGCTTCGCGGAGCTCGCGTTCGACGTGCACAAGGCACGATTCGAACCATCTTTCGGCGGACGCGTGGTCCCCGCAGGATTTGGCACCAAACGCGGACGCTTGCGCGCTCCGCTGGCTGCCCCGGCATCAAAGGGCCTGTCCCTCCGCCGGTCTCGATGGTGAGGCTAAGATGCCACCGGCTTTTTGCGATGTCAATCTCTTCATGCGGATGGAAAGATATATTTTCATCCGATACCACTCCAGCCTGGGATGGGCCGCATACTTGCGCCCCTTTTGCTCGAGTCGATGGCGTGCCCCACCCCGTGCCCCGCATCGCCCTCGTCACAGCATTGGCTTCATTGCTGGCCAGCGCATCTGCGGCACATGCGCAGCAGCGTTGGCACTGGCCTGGCGCTACCGCACCCCCCTCGCCCCAGGCACCGGCCGCGCAACCCGCGCCGGCAGCCGCCGGTCCCGGCGCTGCGCTGCAACTGGAATGGCAGGCACCGGTGTATCTTGCCTGGGTCACCAATCCGCTGGCCGGGCCGGCGCAACTGCGCGTGAGCGCGCCGCCCAGCGAGGATTACCGCGCCGTGCCGCAATTGCCGCTGACACTGCAGCTGGACGCACATGAGCGCCGCTTGCTGACCCGGCTGTATCCGGCCAGCAACCAGCGCATCCTTGGCGGGCTCGGGCTCACGCTCGACGTGGTTCCGGGCGACCCACGGGCCACGCCGCAGCCCGTGCGCTATCAGTTGCCGTTCCACGGCGTGCCGGTGCAGGTGGCGCAAGGCTTCGGCGGGCACTTCAGCCATGCCGATCCGCCCAACTGGTATGCGGTGGACTTCGCCCTGCCGCAGGGCACGCCGGTCCTGGCGGCACGCGACGGCGTGGTCATGCAGGTGCAGCGCGGTGTCCTCGACAACAGCCCGAACGACCCCGCAGCCGGCGGCGGCAACCTGGTGCGCGTCCTGCATGCCGATGGCAGCATGGCCCTCTACGCCCACCTGGCGCCCGACGGCGTCGCCGTCCGGCCAGGCCAGGCGGTGCGCAGCGGCGAGCGGCTGGGCGCCTCCGGCAATACCGGCTTCAGCACTGCACCGCATCTGCATTTCGCGATCCAGCGCAATGCCGATCTGCAGCTGGTCTCGCTGCCGTTCCGCATGCTCGGCCCGCAGGGCGAGCTGCAGTTCCCCTCGCCGGCCCCCTGACGCTAGCCACCTGCCCGGTCAACCCGCTCGCCGGAGCCTGCCCAATTCCCCAAAAGCGTGCCGCAGCGAAGCCGCTATAATCCCCGGCTTCCTCAGTTCCCGCAGGCGTCCGACAGGGCGCGCCCAGCCCATGTCCGAAGTCTCCAACGAAGCCGCGCGCCGCCGCACCTTCGCCATCATTTCCCACCCCGACGCCGGCAAGACCACGTTGACCGAAAAGCTGCTGTTGTTCGGCGGCGCGATCCAGATGGCCGGCTCGGTGAAGGGCCGCAAGGCCGCGCGCCACGCCACTTCGGACTGGATGGCGCTGGAAAAGGAGCGCGGCATCTCGGTCACCTCGTCGGTGATGCAGTTCCCGTACGAGGGCAAGATCGTCAACCTGCTCGACACCCCCGGCCACGCCGACTTCGGCGAGGACACCTACCGCGTGCTCACCGCGGTGGACTCGGCACTGATGGTCATCGACGTGGCCAAGGGCGTGGAAGAACGCACCATCAAGCTGATGGAAGTCTGCCGCCTGCGCGACACCCCCATCATGACCTTCATCAACAAGCTCGATCGCGAGGGCAAGAACCCGATCGATCTGCTGGACGAAGTGGAAACCGTGCTCGGCATCCAGTGCGCGCCGGTGACCTGGCCAATTGGCATGGGCCAGCGCCTCAAGGGCGTGGTGCATCTGATCACCGGCGAAGTGCATCTGTACGAACAGGGGCGCAATTTCACCCGCCAGGACTCCACCATCTTCCCGTCGCTGGATGCACCGGGCCTGGCCGCCAAGATCGGCGAGCAGATGCTGGCCGAGCTGCGCGGGGAACTGGAACTGGTGCAAGGCGCCAGCAATGCGTTCGATCTGGAGGCGTATCGCGCCGGCCAACAGACCCCGGTGTTCTTCGGTTCGGGCGTCAACAACTTCGGTGTGCAGCCGCTGCTGGACTTCTTCATCGAACACGCACCGCCGCCGCAGGCGCGCGACACCACCGGCCGCCGCGTCGAGGCCACCGAGCCCAAACTCAGCGGCTTCGTGTTCAAGATCCAGGCCAACATGGACCCGCAGCATCGCGACCGCGTGGCATTCATGCGCGTGTGCTCGGGCAAATTCACCGCCGGCATGAAGACGCTGCATGTGCGCAGCGGCAAGGACGTCAAACTCGCCAACGCGCTGACCTTCATGGCCTCCGATCGCGAAATTGCCGCCGAGGCCTGGCCGGGCGATGTCATCGGCATCCACAACCACGGCACCATTTCCATCGGCGACACCTTCACCGAAGGCGAATCGCTGTCGTTCACCGGCATCCCGAACTTCGCGCCGGAATTGTTCCGCCGCGCGCGCCTGCGCGACCCGCTCAAGCTCAAGCAGCTGCAGAAAGGCCTGGCGCAGCTGTCCGAAGAAGGCGCCACGCAGTTTTTCCGCCCGTTGATGAGCAACGACCTGATCCTGGGTGCGGTCGGCGTGCTGCAGTTCGACGTGGTCGCCTACCGGCTCAAGGACGAATACGGGGTGGATGCGATCTTCGAGCCGGTCAGCGTCACCACCGCGCGCTGGGTGCATTGCGACAACCCCAAGAAGCTGGAGGAATTTCGCGAGAAAAACGCCGGCAATCTGGGCATCGATGCGGCCGGCCAACTGGTCTATCTCGCACCGACGCGCGTCAACCTGCAACTGGCGCAGGAGCGCGCGCCGGACGTGCGCTTTTCCGCTACCCGCGAACATGCGCATGCCAAGGCGATCGATTGAGGCCAGCTTGCAGCACCTGCGCGCAACCGCCTGCTGCGCGCGGCCGGTGTTCGCCATGACAGCTGCGCCGCGCCGCCGCGCCATCCACCTTTACCTGATGACCACCTGCAAGGTTTTGCTGGCCGCCTTCAATCGCGACAAGGGAACGCCACTGCTGGCGATGCGAATTGCGCGCAGTTGCGGTACCTTTTTGGCATGAACGCAGACGCCTCCCCCTCGACTGACCTGCGCGACGAAATCGCCAGTGCCGTGACCCACGGCCTGGGTGCGATTGCTGCATTGGCCGGCGGTTCGGTGCTGATCACGCTGGCCGCCGTCTATGGCGATGGCTGGCAATTGGCCACCTCCATCGTGTTCAGCGCCACGCTGATCCTGCTCTACGTCGCCTCCACGCTCTTCCACGCCATCCCGCACCCGGGCGCCAAGGCGCGCCTGCAGGTGCTCGATCATTGCGCGATCTATTTGTTGATCGCCGGCACCTACACACCGTTTACGCTGATCAATCTGCGCGGCCCCTGGGGCTGGGGATTGTTCGCCGCCATCTGGACGATCGCCGCCGCCGGGGTGATCTTCAAACTGTTTTTCACCGGCCGCTTTCGCTTGCTATCGACCATCCTGTATCTGGCGATGGGCTGGCTGATCATCGTGGCGATCCAGCCGTTGCTGCGCTCGGTCGACACCTGGTCGCTGTGCTGGCTGCTGGCCGGCGGGCTCTTCTACACCTTGGGCACGTATTTCTATCAACGCGACACCCAGCGCTACTTCCACGCGATCTGGCATCTGTTCGTGCTTGCCGGTAGCGCTTGCCACTTCGTTGCAGTGATCGCACAGGTAGTGTGATCTGTGACCTTTGCCGCGTTCGCGCGCCGTGCACGAGGCATCGCCAACCATGGCTCGCGTGAACAATGTGACCGACACCTCAGCTGCACCACCTTCCCGCGCGCCACGTCGTCGACGCTGGCTGGTCGCGCTTGCCATCGCCGCCGCCGCCGCCGCCGTGGTGATCTTCGTGCTGCTGTTCCAGTGGAACTGGCTGCGCGGTCCGGTCGAGCGCGTGGTCAGCGCCAAGACCGGTCGCGAATTCCATCTCGGCTATCTGGATGTCAAGCTGGGCCGCACGACCACCGTGCGCGGCAATCGGCTGCGTCTGGCCAACGCAGCGTGGTCCAAGCGCGGGCCGATGGCCGAGCTCAATTCGGCCGAAATCGATGTCGAGTTATGGCCGCTCTTGCGCGGCAAAGTGCGTCTGCCGGAAATCCGTCTGGATCACCCAACCGTCTTGCTGGAAGCCGGCGACGACACCCATCCCGGCAACTGGGTATTCGATCAGGACGATGGCGATGGCACGATGCCGCGCCTTGGCCGCCTGCTGGTGAACAACGGGCGCCTGCAGTACATCGATGCAGCCAATCGCTCGGACGTGGATGTGGCGATCAACAGCCTTGCACCACCGAGCAGCGACCAACGTGCAGCGCCGATCGGCATCGACGGCAAGGGCCGCTGGAAGGGCTACCGGTTCACGCTCAAGGGCAATACCGCGTCACCGCTGGAGCTGAGCCAGAGCGAGCACCCGTTCCGTATCGATCTGCGCGGCAGCGCCGGCGCCACCCGGACGCACGTGCGCGGCACCTTGACCAACCCGTTCCAGTTCCAGGTCTTCGATCTGCAAATGGCGCTCAGCGGCCAGGACATGCAGGATCTGTATCCGCTGACCGGCGTGGCCATGCCGTCGACGCCGCCGTACAAGCTAGACGGTCATCTGCGCCGCAACGGCCAGCTCTGGCGCTACGAAAAGTTCACCGGCACCGCCGGCGACAGCGATCTGTCGGGCACTGCAGAAGTGGACCTGCGCAACAAGCGTCCGTTCCTGCGTGCCGATCTCGCGTCCAAACGCCTGGACTTCGACGACCTGGCAGGGTTCGTCGGCGCACCACCGAAGACCGGCGCGAACGAGTCGGCAAATGCCGAACAGAAAAAACAGGCGGCACAGCTCGCAGCCAGCGCGCGCGTGCTGCCCGGCACCCCTTACGACTTGTCGAAGCTACGCGCGATGGACGCGCAGGTACGCTGGCGCGCACAGCGCATCAATGCGCCGTCGTGGCCGCTGGACGACATGGATGCCTCGCTGACATTGAAGGAAGGCCTGCTGCAGCTGGACCCGCTGAACTTCGGCGTTGCCGGTGGCGATATCCGCTCTACCATCCGCATGGATGCGCGCAACGAGGTGATCACCACACAACTCAAGGCGGGCCTTCGCGGCATTCGGCTGGATCAGCTCTTCCCCGATACCGCGCTTGCCAGGCAGGCCTCGGGTGCCATCGGTGGCGAATTCGATCTGCGTGGCCGCGGCAACTCGATCGGTGCGATGCTCGGCACCGCTGACGGCACGATCGGCGTCGGCATGGGCCGCGGCCATGTCGGCAACCTGATCATGGAACTGGCCGGGCTGGATATCGCCGAGTCGCTCAAGTATCTGGTCACCGAGGACCGTCAGATTCCGGTGCGCTGCATCTTCGGCGACTTCGGCGTGCAGGACGGCCTGATGCAGTCGCGCGCGCTGGCGTTCGACAGCACCGACACCATCATCGTCGGTGAAGGCACCATCAGCCTCAAAAATGAAACGCTCGATCTGCTGCTGCGTCCGCGCCCGAAGGATCGCAGCATCCTGAGCCTGCGCTCGCCACTGCGGATCGGTGGTAGCTTCAAGGACCCGACCTTCCGTCCCGACTTCAAGGCATTGGGTCTGCGCGGCGCGCTTGCGGTCGGCCTGGGCATGATCGCTCCACCGGCCGCCCTGCTAGCAACTTTCGAACCGGGCCCCGGCAAGGACAGCGATTGCGGCGGCAAATTCGCAAAGTAAGTGCCCTCCACGACTCTGGGCGACCAGCAGACCTGTCCAACGCTGTAGCGATGGTGGCGAGGTTATGACCGCATGCACTTTCTCTGACTGGTGCAGTGGTCCCGAAACCTGCAGTAATGGCCCGCATCGGAGGGAGCTGATCAGACCGCAGTCCTCTGAAGACCGCACGGCATGCGCTGCTTGCACCGTGCACACCGGCCATCTCGACGGGTCCTTGCAGCAAACTCAGAGCGTCGAGAACACCGAACCAGAGAGTTTGCTGACTGTCTTGTTGAAAGCTATGCATACCGACCATCTCAACTGACCCTTGCGACCAGGCCGCAGATCAAACACTTTAAAACTGATCAATCTGCTCGCCACACTCCTCACGCTATGTCGAGCAACAGCGTGGCCCAAGACAAGACGCAGGAAACTTAGCCGGCACGGCCCTAGCTGGCGATATAACGCTGCAATTGATCGATATCGCGCTGCTGGGTCTCGATCACCGCCTTGACCAGATCGCCGATCGAGATCACGCCCTGCACGCGGCCGTTTTCGACCACCGGCAGATGCCGGAAGCGCCCGTCGGTCATCAACTGCATGCAGCGCTCAACCGTGTCCGATGGCGATACCGTCACCACCTCGCTGCTCATGATTTCGGCAACGCTGGTGGTCGATGACGCGCGATCGCGCAGCACCACCTTGCGCGCGTAATCGCGCTCGGAGACGATGCCGACCAGGCGCGGCCCGTCCATCACCAGCACCGCGCCAATGGCCTTCTCGGCCATCAGGCGAACCGCCTCGATCACCGCGGCATCGGCCGCAACCGCAAATACCTCAACCTGCTTGGTCCCCAACAGCTGTCGTACGGTCTGCATGGCCCGCTCCGCGCTTGGTCTAGTGGTCGCAGCCTACTCCCACCGCGCCGCGGTGGGTATCGACCAGATATAGCGGGCGCTGCTTGGCCTCGTCGTACAACCGGCCCAGGTATTCGCCGATCAGGCCCAAGGCGATCAGCTGGATGCCACCCAGAAACAGGATCACCGACATCATGGTCGGCCAACCCGCCACCGGGTCGCCCATCAGCGCGGCCTTGATCACCACCCAGCTGCCGAACAGGAACGCCAGTAACGCGGTCAGCAGGCCCAGATAGGTGGCCGCACGCAGCGGCACCGTCGAAAAACTGGTGATGCCATCGAGCGCGAAATTCCACAGCCGCCACACCGTGAACTTGCTGCGCCCCGACAGACGCGGCGCACGCCGATACGGCAGCGCCGCCTGCCGAAACCCGACCCAGCCGAACAGCCCTTTCATGAAACGGTGGCGCTCGCGCAGCTGCTGCAAGGCCTGCACCACACGTGGCGACAGCAAACGGAAATCGCCGGTATCGGCAGGAATCGGCGTGCGCGACAAGCGCCGGATCACCCGGTAAAACGCGTGCGCGGCACTGCGCTTGAGCCAGCTCTCGCCCTCGCGAAATACCCGCGTGCCAAAGATGTTGTCGTAGCCCCCACGCCACAGCGCAACGAACTCAGGAATCAGCTCCGGCGGGTCCTGGCCATCGGCATCCAGCAACACCACGGCTCCCGGCAACACATGATCCAGACCGGCGGAAATCGCCACTTCCTTGCCGAAATTACGCGACAGCCGAACCGCGCTCACCTGCGGGTCAGCGTCGGCGAGCGCCTGCAGCACGTCCCAGGTGCCATCGATGCTGCCGTCGTCGACATACAACACGTGGGTCTGCAATCCGCGCAATCCCGCCAGCACCGCACACAAGCGCGGATGCAGCAGGGGAATGCTGGTTTCTTCGTTAAAGGCCGCGATGACCACCGTCAGGCGCTCGGCGGCAACCGGCAGTGGGGCGGTATCGGTATCGATGGCGCTCACGCTCATGGCGCCTGCAGATACGCAGGGCCGCCCAACTGGCGCGCCTGTCGCTGGATCCATGCGGTACGCCGCTGCACGAAAGCACCCGGGCGGCGCGCGTCGTAGCGCCGGGGCGATGGCAACACCGCCGCCAGGCGCGCCGATTCGGCCGGCGACAAATCCGCTGCATCCTTGCCCCAGAACTGCCGCGCAGCCGCCTGCGCGCCATACACCCCGTCGCCGAATTCGGCCACGTTGAGATACACCTCAAGGATGCGTTGCTTGGGCCAGAGCAATTCGATCAACACCGTGTACCAGGCCTCCAGACCTTTGCGCACCCAGCTACGGCCTTGCCATAGAAAGACATTCTTGGCGACCTGCTGACTGATCGTGCTGGCGCCGCGCACGCGCCCACCGCGGGCATTATGGTCGCGCGCCTTTTCGATCGCCTGCAGGTCGAAACCGTGATGCATCGGAAACTGCTGATCCTCCGCAGCCACCACCGAAATCGGCAGGCTCGCGGCGATCTTGTCGTAGTCGCGCCACTGCTGGTGTAGCGAAAAGCTCCCGTCTCCTTCGCTCCAGGCCTCCAGGTAGCGCCCGATCATCATGCTGCTGGTAGGCGGGTCGACCACCCGCAGCACCAGCACCTGCAGCACGCTCGCTGCGACGAACAGCAGCGGCGCCGCCAGTATCCAGCGCAGCCAGCGCCGGCGCTGCGGTGATGTCACCTGCTTGCCATCCAATACATCCGTCCCCATTAGTGTGCTTCGCCCTTCTATCCCGATGCCTGCCGCATTATCCGGCAACCAGCGTCCCTTACGTCCGATGTCTCCATGACCGATCACGATCAGCTTTTCCGTTTCCTGCTGCCCGCCGCCGGCGTGCGCGGCGTCCATGTGCGCCTGACCAAGGCCTGGCAAGACATCCAGGGGGCGGCCGATTACCCGCCCGCAGCGCGCCAGCTGCTGGGCGAAGCCGCAGTGGCGTCCGCCTTGTTCACCGGCCACACCAAGGTCGACGGCCGGCTGTCGGTGCAACTGCGCGGCAATGACACCTTACGCACCCTGTTTGCCGAATGCACCGCCGCTGGCACCCTGCGCGGCATCGTGCAACTGGCCGAGGGTGCTGACGCGCCCGCCGACCTGCGCGAGCTGGGAGACGCCGCGCTGTTGGCAATCACCATCGAAAATCCCGGCCTGGACCCGCGCGAACCGCAGCGCTACCAGAGCCTGGTCGGCATGCAGGCCCCGGATCTGGCCGAAGCCTTCGAAACCTATTTCCAGCAGTCCGAGCAACTGCCGACCCGCCTGTTGCTGGCCGCCGGCCCGGATCAGGCTGCCGGCCTGCTGCTGCAGAAACTGCCTGGCGACGAAGGCGACACCGACGGCTGGACCCGCATCGGCGCCCTGTTCGACACCCTCGGTGCTCCCGAGTTGTTGTTGGTGGCCGGCGAAGACCTGTTGCATCGCCTGTTCCACGAAGAGGACCCGCAACTGCTGGGCGGCAAAGCGCTGAACTTTGGTTGCTCCTGTTCGCGCGAGCGGGTCGCCTCGATGCTGGAATCGCTGGGTGAAGAAGAAGCGCGCGCAGCCGCCGAAGAGACTGGCGAGGTAGAAGTGCGGTGCGAGTTCTGTGGCCGCCAGTATCACTTTCCGTTGACCGAGTTAGCCGTACTTTTCAGTACGGCCCAGCCCTCGCAGCAGGCGCCGGAAAGGTTGCAATAGATAGCATTGCGGATGCGTTCTGGGGAACGTGACTACTTGTTAAATAATCATAAACACCCTAGCATCCTCCTTGCCCGCTCTCGGGAACTTAACAACTGCTCCTGGGTCTGACCTCTGGTATGCGACACCTCCTGCGCCGTCCGCTAGCTTTGATGATTGCCCTTGCGGCAGCCACCGGTGTGCATGCGCAGTCGGCACCGCAGCAGGTGCGCGAAGGCACCGTGTTGCCGGTGTGGAACAAGGGCAGCGGCAAGGTGGAAGCCTTCCTGTACCTGGAGCCCACCGGTGAGCAGAAGGCCGGCGCACGCTGGCATTTCGGGCGTAACTCGCTGGACGCAGCATTCGGCTTGACCTCCGGCGACTCGCTGGGCCTGCTCTGCAACAGCAGCCGCGGCACCAACATCAGCGGGCTGGCCAGCCACTGCCTGCTTGCCGGTATTGGCGATGACGAAGACGACAGCGCTGCAGCATCGCGTCGCGTCTCCGGCACCTTGGGCTTCAGCCGTGCCGGTGGCCGCGTTGGCGTGACGGCCGGTACCGGTCGCGACACCCTGCCCGCCTGGCTGATCGGCGCCGGCAAGGCACCACTGACCCGCGTCGAGCAAAACGATCTGACCGTCTTTGGCCAGAAGAACATCGGCCGCGAAGGCTTTGTTTCGATCGGCGGCACCTACGCCCGCGCGCGCCTGGTCCCGTTGGCCGACGTCTCCCCGGCGATTGCCGACCAGTGGGACAGCAAGACCTTGAGCGTCGGTGGTGGCTACGGCGCCTTCAGCGCGAACGTGATCGGCCGTGTCGTCGATGTCCCCGGCCAGCCGGAAAAATGGGAAGGTCTGGGTCTGGGCCTGACCTGGCGCACCCCGTGGAGCGGCCAGTTGACCGTCGGCGCCGAAAACGTCATCTCCCGCGGCAAGAACCCGTTTGCTCCCAGTAACGAGAGCAACAGCGACGGGACAATTCCTTATGTCAGGTATGAGCAAGACCTGTAAGCCACTGACGTAAAACGGAATTCCAATAGCGCCACCGATCACACAATCGGTGGCGTTTTTCGTTCAGGAATGCCTGAAACAGCACGTTTTCACGACTTCCTTCTTTTTCGTTAACGGGACTTTAATTCCGGGCGCAACGCATATACCATCGGTTCACCTTGTCGATTTGGATCCGCTTCTTCGGCCCCCCGGCAGGCAAACAACCCTTGGCAGTACCCAAGATCACTTGGAGAGAGAGCTAATGAATTGCAAGTCCAACAAACTGCGCGATGCAGTTGTCCTCGCGCTTGTCGTGAGTGTGGCCGGTACCGGTACCGCCATCGCTCAGGAAGCCGGCGGCGCCACCAACCTCGACAAGATCGAAGTGACCGGTTCGCGCATCAAGCGCGCTGACGTCGAAACATCGCAGCCGGTCTTCAGCATGAGCCGTCAGCAGATCGAATCGCAGGGTCTGACCTCCATCGGGGACGTGATCCAGAACATCAGCTCGGGCGGTTCGGCGCTCAACAGCAACGTCAACAATGGTGGCAACGGCGAAACGCGCGTCAACCTCCGTAACCTCGGTTCCAACCGCACCCTGGTGCTGGTCAATGGTCGTCGTTGGGTCGGCGGCACAGGCCTGGGCGGCGCAGTCGACCTCAACACGATTCCGACTGCTGCCGTCGAGCGCATCGAAGTCCTGAAGGACGGCGCCTCCACGATTTACGGCTCCGACGCCATCTCCGGCGTGGTCAACATCATCCTGCGCCAGAACTTCGATGGCGCCGAAGCGAATGCTTACTTCGGCCAGTACGACAAGGGCGACGGCAGCCGCGAGTCCTACGACTTCACCATCGGCTCGACGGGCGATCGTTGGCACGCCACCCTGGGTGTTGGCTACGTCAAAGAAGAGCCGGTATGGGCGGGCGATCGAGAGATTTCCGCAGTGGCGGTCTCCGGCGCCGTTCCCGGCACCGGCAACAGCACCACGATTCCAGGTGGGCGTTTCGGCATTTTTGGACCGACTGGCCCCGACCCCACTACCGGCGCGCCGACATTCGGCGCAACTCGTTTCAATGGAACGCCTGGGTTCTCTATCACCAACAACGGTGGTACGACCTCGCGCAATTACACGGCTGCCGATAGCTACAACTTTGCGCCGGCCAACTATTTAGTGACCCCGCAGGAGCGTAAGTCGGTGTTCGCCGACGCCGGCCTGTCGATCACCGACAACGTGCGCTTCAAGACCACGGTGACCTACAACGAGCGTGAGTCGAGCCAGGTCCTCGCGCCGATGCCGATCGTACTGGGCCGCTCCGCACCTGGCACCAATGGTGCAGACATCGTCATCTCTGCCAACAACATCTATAACAACACTGGCAGCGATATTGATTACATCCAGTATCGTGCTGAAGAGACCGGCGGCCGCATTTTCACCCAGAACGTCAAGACGTTCGGTTTCAGCGGCGCATTCGAAGGTGACTTCGAAATTGGCCAGCGCTTCTTCAGCTGGGAAGCCGGTATGTTCTACGGCAAGAACGACCAGACCGACCGCACCACCGGCCTGTTCAACATCTCCGCGCTGCGTAATGCGCTTGGCCCGTCGTTTGTTGACGCAGGCGGCGTCGCACGTTGCGGCACTGCTGCCAGCACCATCGACGGCTGCGTCCCGATGGACATGCTGAGCGGACCGGGTTCGTTGACCCCGGAAATGCTGAGCTATGCCGGCTTCAATGCACATGACCTCTACGGATATGAGCAGAAGACTTACTTCGGCAACATCGGTGGCGAACTGTTCGATCTGCAGGGAGGCGCGTTTGCATTCTCCTTGGGCGCTGAACACCGCGAAGAATCGGGCTTCGATGATCCGGACGCGCTGATCAACTCTGGCGACACCACCGGCAATGCGCGTACCGCCACCAACGGCGGCTACAAGCTGGACGAAGCCTACCTCGAACTCGCCGTGCCGCTGCTGGCCGATCTGCCGGGCGCACAGCTGCTCGATTTCAGCCTGGCAACGCGCTATTCGGATTACAGCAACTTCGGTGATACCACCAACAGCAAGTTCGGTTTCCGCTGGAAGCCGATCACCGACTTGATGATCCGTGGTAACTGGTCGCAGGGCTTCCGCGCCCCGTCGATCAACGAGCTGTTCCAGGGTGTGAGCGATACCTTCGAAGATGTGCGCGATCCTTGCGCAGGTTCTTTCAGCGACGGTTCCGTCAATGGAACGCGTCCGGGTTCGTGTGGCGCCGTGCCGGCTTACGCGCAGGCCAACCCGCAGGTGCGTACCGCTACCGGCGGCAATCCGAATCTGCAGCCGGAAACCTCGACGTCCAAGACGTTGGGCTTCGTCTACAGCCCGGGTTGGGTGACCGGCCTGGATGTCTCGCTCGACTGGTGGAACATCGAGATCGAAGACGCGATCGATTTGCAGACCGTGCAAGAAACCCTGGACAGCTGCTACGTGGGCGGGATCGCCAATGCCTGCTCGCTGATTCAGCGTGAGGCGACCGGCGAAGTCTCCAACCTGCTGGCAGTGCCCAACAACATCGCCAAGATCGAAGCCGAAGGCTACGACCTGACCGTGGGCTATCGCTTGCCGGACACCGCTTGGGGTAGCTTCAATGTGGTGTGGGATTCGACCTACATGAGCAAGTTCGTGGTCGAGAAGCCGCTGCAGGATCCGGAAACCCGCGTTGGCCTGTACCGTGGCGGTTCGGCACGTGACAACAACTGGCGTATCCGCTCCAACCTGATGCTCAACTGGGAATTGGGCGATGTCGGCGGCTCGGCCTCTATGCGCTACTACAGCTCGCAGGTTGAAAACTGCACAGGCGCCAACGTCGCTACCCCGGCCAACGTGGCACTGCTGTGCTCGGATCCAAATCGTAGAACCGATGCTGGCGCCGCTCCGCGTAACCATGTGCCGAGCGTGACCTATACTGATCTGGCCGCTTATTGGAAGGCTCCGTGGAATGCACGCGTGACCGTCGGCGTGAACAACGCTTTCGACCGCGATCCGCCGCAGGCTGCAACCGCGTTTGCCAATAGTTTTGACTCGCAGTACGAAATTCCGGGTCGTTTCTATTACATGCGCTACACCCAGAGGTTCTGATAGGCAGTTTGGTTAAAACGTAAACCGCAAACAAAAAGCCGCTATTCGAAGGAATAGCGGCTTTTTTATTGGTTTTTGCTTGCTTGGCTATTGCTTTGACACGTCAAGCGATAGCTCGAGACGAGCTCACCCAGGAATCAACGTCTGAATCACATGCTCGACATAGGATTCAAATTCTTCGCGGGCCTGCTTGGGTTGCTGCAGCTGCAGCGATAGCTGCAGGAAGCCGACGTAGGCGGCGTAGGCCAAACGGGCGCGGTGCTGGGCGTCGGTGCGTGACAGGCCGGCCTGGCGGAACGAGGCGATCAGGTAATCGAGGCGGCGTTGCGAGACGCGGTCGATGACCGGGCGCACGGCCGGATGATCGAGTGCCTTGAGCAACTCGCTGTAGATCACGTGCGGCGTGACTTCGTGTGCAACCAGTTGGAACAGCGCGCGCAGGCGGGCACTGGGGTCGGGCACGTCTTCCAGACTGCCAAACACTTCCTTTTGCTCGAAGATTTCCCAGCGCTCCAGGGCGGCCTGCAATAGTGCGTCGCGCGAGGGGAAATGCCAGTAGAAGCTGCCCTTGGTGACACCGAGGCGGCGCGCCAGTGGCTCGACGGCGACCGCTCCCACGCCCTGTTCGGCAATCAGGTCGAGCGCGGCCTGTGCCCAATCGTCCGCGCTGAGGCGGTTGCCGCGACCGGAGCTGGCGCGGGGCGTGGTAACGCTGGAGTCGGTGATGTCGTTCATGACGCGATTTAACCATACGCTTGAGTCAGTTGCAGTATGCATCACGTGATTGACTGGCCACAGCCACGAGTCAATGGCTTAACCATCCATACCATTGAGTATTGACAGCACGCGGCCCGTATCCATACCATTAGGTATGGTCACCTCATCTTCTACCCTTGCCTTCAGTGCGTCCGTGTCTAGTGTCAACACTGGCGACGCCGTGCTTGCGGTATCGGTACGGGGCGTCGAATCCGCGCAGGCCGTGCTGCTGGCGCACGGGTTGGGGCAGACGCGGCACGCCTGGGAGAGCACTGCAGCGACGCTGGCCGAAGCGGGCTACCGTTCGGTGTCGTACGACGCACGCGGGCATGGCGATTCAAGCGTCAATGCGGCCGAGCTGCCCTATTCGGCAACGCAGTTCACGAACGACCTGATCGTGTTGGCAGGCGAGCAGACCGAACCGCCCGTGCTGGTTGCCGCATCGATGGGTGGCCTGTTCGGGCTGCTTGCAGAGGCGCGCTGGCCGGGACTCTTCCGTGCCATCGTGCTGGTCGACATCACGCCGCGGTGGGACACCACGGGCGTTGAGCGCATTCTGCGCTTCATGACCGCGCATCCCGATGGATTCACATCGCTGGATGCGGCGGCCGATGCGATCGCCGCGTATTTGCCGCATCGCCCACGCAAGACGACTGAACAATTGCAGGCCTTGTTGCGGCAGCGCGACGATGGCCGCTGGCATTGGCATTGGGACCCGCGTCTGGTCGACGAGCTGGCCGGTCAGGATGCGCAGCTGCAGCAGCACGCCTTGGTGGAAGCTGCAGCGCAGGTACGCTGCCCGATGCTGCTGATCAGCGGCGGGCGCAGCGATCTGGTCACCCCGGCCAACATCGCCGAATTCCTGTCCATCGCCCCGCACGCGCAGCACGTGCATCTGCCCGAGGCCACGCACATGCTGGCCGGCGACGACAACACCACCTTTACCGCCACCGTGTTGCATTATCTGGACGCACTGCCCTCGGTTGGCACCATCGCAGCGTCCAACATTACCGAGCATGTCACTGGAGCAAGACCATGAGCATCGTTGCACCGTTCCTCCTCGTCATCCTGGCGGCGGGCATCGCTGCCTACCACCGCATGCGGCTTGCCACCTGGGTTGCAATCAGCGCCTGCGTGCTGGTGGCATGCTGGCTGTTGGGTGCCAACCTCACCGCGACCATCGCCGCCGCCGTGCTGGTGGTGCTGATTTCCGCGCCGGTGCTGTTGCCGTTCCTGCGCAAGCCGCTGCTCACCACACCGTTGATGGGCTTCTTCCGCAAGGTGCTGCCGCCGCTGTCGCAGACAGAGCGCATCGCGCTGGAAACCGGTTCGGTCGGTTTCGAAGGTGAGCTGTTCACCGGCGACCCGGATTGGCAGAAGCTGCTCAATTATCCCAAGCCGCAGTTGAGTGCCGAAGAGCAGGCATTCCTGGATGGCCCGGTGGAAGAGTTGTGCAAGATGGTCAACGACTGGGAGATCACCCACGTCCATGCCGATCTGCCGCCGGAATTGTGGGACTACATCAAGAAGAACAAGTTCTTCGGCATGATCATTCCCAAGCAGTATGGCGGCCTGGGCTTCAGTGCGCTGGCGCACCACAAGGTGATCCAGAAGCTGTCCTCGATCTCCAGCGTGGTCAGCTCCACGGTCGGCGTGCCGAACTCGCTTGGACCGGGCGAGCTGCTGCTGCATTACGGCACGCCGGAACAGAAGGACTACTACCTGCCGCGCCTTGCGGTCGGTGCGGAAGTGCCGTGCTTCGGTCTGACCGGCCCGTTCGCCGGTTCGGATGCGACCTCGATCCCGGACTACGGCATCGTCTGCAAGGGCGAGTGGAACGGCGCCAACGTGCTCGGCGTCAAGCTCACCTTCGACAAGCGCTACATCACCCTGGCGCCGGTGGCCTCGCTGATCGGCCTGGCGTTCCGCGCCTACGACCCGGAAGGCCTGATCGGCGACAAGAAGGACATCGGCATCACCTTGGCGCTGCTGCCGCGCGAAACACCCGGCGTGGAAATCGGCCGTCGCCACTTCCCTTTGAACTCGCCGTTCCAGAACGGACCGATCCACGGCGAAGAAGTCTTCATCCCGCTGAGCCAGTTGATCGGCGGCGTGGAGATGGTAGGCAAGGGCTGGAACATGCTCAACGAGTGTCTGGCGGTCGGGCGTTCGATCACCCTGCCCTCCACCGCCAGTGGCGGCGGTAAATACGCGGCGGTGGTGACCGGTGCATATGCGCGCATCCGCAAGCAGTTCGGTCTGTCGGTGGGTCGCTTCGAAGGCGTGGAAGAGGCGCTGGCACGCATCGGCGGCAAGGCCTATGCAATCAGTGCGTTGGCGCAGGCCACGGCCGCTGCGGTGGATCGTGGCGACGTGCCATCGGTGCCGTCGGCAATCGCCAAGTACCACTGCACCACCATGGGCCGCGAAGTGGTCAGCGACATGATGGATGTGATCGGCGGCAAGGGCATTATCTTGGGCCCGCGCAACTTTGCCGGCCGCGCCTGGCAGGCCGCACCGATCGGCGTGACCGTGGAAGGCGCCAACATCATGACCCGCAGCTTGCTGATCTTCGGCCAGGGCGCGATCCTGTGCCATCCGTGGGTGATGAAGGAAATGAAGGCCGCGCAGGACCCGGATACGCGTCGTGGCCTGGAAGAGTTCGACCAGAGCCTGTTCGGGCATATCCGCTTCGGTATTTCCAACGCCGTGCGTTCGTTCTGGTTCGGCCTGACCGGTGCGCGCATCGGCGCAGCGCCAGGCGATGCATACACGCGTCGCTTCTTCCGCAAGCTGGATCGCTATTCGGCCAACCTGGCATTGATGGCGGACGTGTCGATGCTGATGCTGGGCGGCAAGTTGAAGTTCAAGGAGTCGTTGTCCGGTCGCCTGGGCGATGTGCTGAGCCATATCTACATGACCAGTGCGATGCTCAAGCGCTACCACGACGAGGGCGCACCGGCGACCGATCAGCCGCTGCTGGCATGGGCCTTCCACGATAGCGTGCACAAGATCGAAACTGCGCTGTCTGCAGCGCTGCGCAATTTCCCGATCCGCCCGGTGGGTTGGTTGATGTGGGTGCTGATCTTCCCGCTGGGCCGTCGTGCCGAAGCACCGGGCGACCGCCTGGGCCATCGCGTGGCATCGATCCTGATGGCGCCAAACGAAGCGCGCGACCGGCTGGCACAGGGCGTGTTCCTGACGCCGTGCGCCAACAACCCGGGTGGCCGTATTGCCAGCTACCTGACCAAGGCCGTGATGGCCGAGCCGGTGGAGCGCAAGTTCCTGAAGGCACTCAAGACCAAGGGCATCGAAGCGCTGGACTTCCCCGCGCAGCTGGACGAAGCCGTGGCCGAAGGCGTGCTCAGCCTGGAAGAGCGCAAGCTGCTGGAAGAGCTGCGCGAGATCATGATGGACACCATCACCGTGGACGACTTCGATCCGCACGAGCTGCGTGCAGCCAGCTACTACGACAAGCCGCAGGCGCAGCAACCGCGCGAAGCGGCGTAAAGCGCAAGCCAAGGTGACAATAAAGACGGCGGGCTTCGGCCCGCCGTTGTTGTTTGTGGAGACTTGCTGCTACGTGGCTGCGCTGCGGGCAACCTTGGGTTGCCGGCCGGTTTCCAGCGAGCCGCGCCTTGTTGAAGCGGGCCTGCTCGCGATGCGGTCTTGTCGGTAACGCTTCATCGCGGGCATGCCCGCTCCTACGAAGCGAACAACCCGCCTCAGCGGGGCAACCACACCAGCGCCAACGCGATCAATGCGGGCAACGCCTGCACGAAGAAGATGCGACGGTTGACGCTGTAGGCGCCATAGCAACCTGCCACCACCACACAGCCCAGGAAGAAGCTCAGCACGTCGGCGCGTGCAGCCAGTGCGCCCCAGAACAGGCCCGCAGCCAGGAAGCCGTTGTAAAGGCCCTGGTTGGCTGCAAGCACGCGGGTGGCCTGCGCCCTCTGTGGGCTATTGCGGAAGGTCTTCAAGCCCAGCGGGTGCGTCCACAGCAGCATTTCCAGCACCAGGATATAGACGTGCAGCAGCGCGACGCACAGGCCGGCGACGATGGCGAACAGGGACATGGCGGATAGGTGTGATGGAATGGCGGCCAGCATAGTCGCGATCGTGGTCGTCCTGTCAGGCGCCGTGAGGCGCCCTGGCGCTGACGCAAGCGTGGCTGAAGAGATGCAAGGGCTGCTGCGTATGCGCTTAGAGCACCGCGATGACGCGCGCCGGCTGCCCTCGTTCCACGGTTGTGCAACGGCCGCAAACGGCCTGCTTTCTGCTCCGACCCGCAAGCCGCGGGAACGCCGCAGCACAGAGTTGCAAGCTGCGTGGTCGAGAAACATGGCTCACGGAAGACCCCGATGCCGCTCTTAGTCGGACGCCTGCCTGGCGGTCTCAGCATCACGCTCGGCAGGCAACTTGCGTGCCTCGCGCAACAGGCCGAACGCACCAACCGTCAGACCGGTCGCCACGAGAAATCCAACGCCGAACACGGCGCTGGAGCCCAACGCAGACACCAGTTTGTGGACCCAGACGAAGGTGAGATCGCCGCCGCGATAGACCACCGTGTCGATCGCCGCGCCAGCCTTGTAGCGCCACTCACGATCTACGCGCGTGTACAGCGTCTCGCGCGCGGGTTTGGCCAATGCGAATTCGCTGGAGCGGGTGATCACCTGCACGATCGCAATCATCATCGGTAACGGCGATGCCGCCAGCACGGCATAGCCGAACATGATCGCCACACCCGGGATCAACAACGCCGGCGCGATGCCGAAACGCGACAACAGCGCGCGTGTCACCAGCAATTGCAGCACCAGCGCCAGCGCGTTGATCGCCAGGTCGATGCTCGAGTAATAAGCGGTGGCCGCCGCTGCGTCTGTGTAAAGCCGCCGCACCAGCGCTGCCTGCTCGTTGTAGAGCAAGGTGCCCACCCCCACGCCGAACAGCACCATGAAGGCCAACCAGCGCAACAGCGGCTCGCGCACGATCAGTTTGAGCCCGCCGAGCACGTCGCCGCCCATCGGCACTTCGCCGGAGCTCAGCTGGCGCTGCTGTTCGCGCGCAACGGCCCACAGCCGCAGGCGCAACACGCAGACCACGCACACGGTCAAAAACCCGGCCGACACCAGCATCAGATGCGCAATGCCGATGCGCTCGACCAGGGTACGGGTGAGGATCGGCCCGAGAAACGCGCCCAGCGTGCCCGCCGCACCGATGTAACCGTAGTAGCTGCGTGCTTCGGCGTTGCTGAAGACGTCGGCCATGAAACTCCAGAACACGGCCACCGCAAACAGGTTGAAGACGGTCACCCACAAGAAAAACGCCATGCCGCGCCCGGGCACGCCGCTGTCGAACAACACATAGAACAGCAGCAGCGTCGCGATGAAGAAGCCGTACACCAACGGCAGGAACACCCGCCGCGGATAGCGGCTGACCAGCGCGCCGTAGACCGGCTGCAGCAGCAGCATGATCAGGAAGGCGCAGGTAAACAGCACCTGCAGGGTGAAGTCCTTCAGCGGCATGCCGTGTGCGGCGAAGAACGCGATCATGCCGGTCGGGAAAATTGCTTCCACATCGGCTGAGGCGCTCATCGCTTCGCGCACCGGGCGCAACACGTAGTAACCGCTGAGCAGGCAAAAGAAGTAAAGGAACGACCACGCCAGCGGCGGCGAGCTTCGCAGTGCCGCGCTCAGGCGGCCAGCCGCAGATCGCGGCGCAGAAGAGCTAGTCATCCTGTAACGGCTGCCCACGCAAGCGGGCACGACGGCAAGAACATGGCAGCGGCGCACCCGCGAAAGAAGCGCGCAAGTTAGCCGATGCGGCCCGGCACCACCAGCGACCGCCCGCAAGACACTGCAGCCCGGACGCCGCCTGCCCAGGCACGCCGCTTGCAGCTTCCGCGGCATCAGCAGAAAGCGACGACTCGGCCCCACCGGAACGCTCGATTTCTGAATCTGAAATCATCAATAGGATCAATATGATGCCCATTCATCTTCCGGCAGTTTGTGCTATTGCAAAGCGCGGCGCTAGAATCGTCGGAGGCAGTGGAACAGGCGGGACAACCATGACAGAAATGCGCACGCGCCGACGGTTCCGACCGTTGGCCATCGGGCTGCTCGGGGCATTACTGCCTCTGGCCCTCTCTTCCACCGCGCAGACACCCGCGCCCACCGCTACTGCGCTGCAGCCGGCCACGCGTGCGCAGTCGCCCACCGCTCCGCTGCCGTATCGCACCTCGCTGCCGGCCGATCAGGTGTTGGCACCGGCCGCCGGTTTCGATGTGGCGGCCTTCGAGTCGATGGCGGACCAGTTGACCTACGGCAACCGCGTGCCCGGGATGGCGATGGCCATCGTGCAGGGCGGCAAGGTGCTCAGCGCCCGCGGCTACGGCGTCACCGACGTCAATCATCCGCAGCCGGTCGATGGCCACACCGTGTTTCGTCTGGCCTCGCTGTCCAAAGCCTTCGCCGGCACCATGGCCGGCCTGTTGGTCAACGACGGCGTGCTGCGCTGGGACAGCAAGGTGGTCGACTACGTGCCCGGCTTCCAGCTCAGCGATAACGTGGCGACCCGCCAGCTCACCGTTGCCGAAGTGCTCAGCCATCGCGTCGGCCTGACCCGCAATGCCTACGACCGCGATATCGAATCCAATGTCGACTACTACTCGCTCAGCCACAAGCTGGCAACCGCGCCACTGCGCTGCGCACCTGGCGACTGCTACGCGTATCAGAACGTGGCCTTCAGCCTGGTCGGCGATGTGGTGTTTGCCGCATCGGGCAGCTTCTATGAGCAATCGGTGGAACGCCGCATCTTCAAGCCGCTGGGCATGAACGACGCGAGCATGGGGCTAGCAGGCATCCAGGCCAGCCCGCACTGGGCGCGCCCGCACGTGCGCAGCCGCAATGGCTGGGTGTCGCTGACACCCAAGCCGACCTACTACCGCCTGGCGCCCGCTGCGGGCGTCAACGCCAGCGCCAGCGATATGGCGCAGTGGCTGCTTGCACACACCGGCCATCGCACCGACGTGCTGCCTGCGCCGCTGCTGGCGACGCTGCATGCGCCGCTGATCTCCACGCCGGGCGAAATGCGCTCGGGTTGGCGCCACGAGCGGGTAGATGCGGCCAGCTACGCGCTGGGCTGGCGCGTGTTCGATTACGCCGGCCATCAAGTGGTGTTCCATGCCGGTGCGGTGCAGGGCTACCGCGGTCTGGTTGCGCTGCTGCCCGAGCGTGATCTGGGCATTGCGATCATGTGGAACGGCGAAAGCGGCCTGCCCTCGGGCATGCTGCCGACCATCCTGGACCGCGCGCTCGGCCTGCCGGTCAAGCGCTGGCTGGATATCGATGTGGACGGCGACTTCGGTAGCGAGAACATGCTGGCAGAGAAGCCCGACCCGGCTGGCAAGGGCGCGTCTTCCGGCAAGTCGGTGGCGTCGCCGCGCTGAATAGCCTCACTGCACCGACCTGCTGTCGGTGACTGCAGACAAAGGCGGCTTCGGCCGCCTTTGTCGTTTGTGGTGCTTCCGCTCTCGCGTGCGTCGGCCACCCGCAGGCGCGCCGATCGGGTACAGCTGCCTCACATATGCGAGGCCATCCGTGTCAGGCGCAACTTGGTAGTTGCACGCCCGCTGTAGGCACTGGGTGGTGACAACCTGGAAGGTATCGCAGAGAGCGCATGGCAGATGCCGACGGAGCATAGTCGTTGCCACTCAGCAGATCGTTGAAACCCGGCCGGCGCCGCGGATCTCGCACGCGTCTGCCTCTGCGAGCGACACAGGCCAGGATCAACATCGGGCCGTCGGTGCTGCTGGAGAGGTGCTTAGCAGCCGAACGCACGGCCAGGGCCGTATCGATCATCCACCATCGCGGGGCCACGACGCCGGTTGCCAAGCGCGCGATCGACTGCGTTGGCGGATCGGCTGAAGTGAGGCTCAAGGAATCGAGCCATCGCTCGTTCCCTGTCGACGATGGCACCTTCGCACGACCCCAGCGATGCACGTGCGCGTTCTCGACACAAGATAGTGCCCGAAGGACAAGGCACGAAGGGCGCGCGCGATCGCCTTCAGGTCGCCGGCCCGCACTCGGGCACTGACGGCCGTAAATCGCCACACCCCAGGCAATAAAAAAGCTCCCTCCCCGCTGGGCGTCGGGGAGAGAGCTCGATGTTTTACGGCGATCGGGTGTTACAAGATCAGATCAGCGGTGCCGGGGTTGCGGGCAGCGCGACCGGAGCAGCCTTCTTCTTGCGAACGGCCGGCTTCTTCTTGGCGACCTTCTTCACTGCAGACTTCTTGGTAGCAGCCTTCTTGGTGGCGGACTTCTTGGTCGCCTTCTTCGCTACTGCCTTTTTGGCGGTCTTCTTGACGGCTTTTTTAGCGGTCTTCTTCACTGCCTTCTTGGCGGCGGCCTTCTTGGTCGCCTTCTTTGCGGTCTTCTTCACTGCCTTCTTGGCGGTTGCCTTCTTTGCAGTCTTCTTTGCAGTCTTCTTGACCGCCTTCTTGGCAGTCTTCTTCACTGCCTTCTTGGCGGTTGCCTTCTTTGCAGTCTTCTTGACGGCCTTCTTGGCAGCAGTCTTTTTCACTGCCTTCTTGGCGGTTGCCTTTTTGGCGACCTTCTTGACTGCCTTCTTGGCGGCAGTCTTCTTCACTGCCTTTTTGGCAGTGGGTTTCTTTTTCGCAGCTTTTGCAGTGGCCATGTAATTGGCTCCTCGTCAGTGAACTATGGAGGTGAAACGCCCAGTTGAACCAAACCCCGCGACAGCATGCCGTCGTCGGGAACCGTCCGCAGGTGATGCGCGACGGGACGGATACAGAAACACCCGCATCGAACGGCGACACGGGTGCGTAGTCGAAACGACAACTGCTTTCTTGGAGAGAAGCGGACCCGACTCCACCGTGGTTGGCGCTTCGGTGGACATCCGGAACAAGCTTGTCGGCGTGATGTCGATCTTGCTTACTCTCTTCCGCAGCAATGTCTGCTGGGCGAAACCTAATCACGCTTTTTTTTACTGTCAACACTCTTTTGCAATTTTTTTTCAGCCAGGCATCGCGGCATACCGCATCGACGACAGAGAAACAGCATGCCCGCCGGCATGCATGCCTGGCCAATACGCGCGTCACTCCAACAGCGTTTTCAAAAAAGCACTTCTTTTCTGCTGTTTTTTTTCAGCAGTGCACTTGCACACCGGTTCAAGCGCTTCGACGACGCGGCGGAGACATCGACGCGACGGCATTGCTTGCCGCCTGTCCGCCAGCTGAAAATCTTTTATCGACCAGCCGTACTTCCGACGCCGCTTGAGCAGAAATGCGCAAACTTATTGTGTGGTTTGATCGCCATGCATGCGTCCACGCACACCGAACACGGCATGCATCGCACGCGCTGCCGGATGATTGCGACAGGCAACACGGCCGAAAATTTTTCACCGGCTGCACGCCAGATCCTCACGAACGACTCACGTCAGAAATCCGTCGCGCCTGTCGGTGGACGTGCAGTGGCAGCGCGTTCGATCGTTGCTGCCAACACGCCAACCGCAGCCACGCGCCACCAGCGCGATCGTCGACGACCGACCGATGGCGCACCCATCGCAGATGGCACTGACGCTGGCATGGTATCGCTGCACCGCTAATGCGCTTCGCTGGCGACGGCGCGCCCCAAAAAAAATGGCCGCTCTGAGAGCGGCCATCGGTGCCAGCGCGAAGATTGGAGGTCAGTGCTCGTCGTCCTCGAGCAGCTCGGCGTAGTCGTCGGGAGCCAGCAGGTCGTTGAGCTGTTCCTTGTCGTCGATCTCGACGACGAAGATCCAGCCCTCGCCGTAGGCGTCTTCGTTGATGGTTTCCGGCTTGTCGCTCAAGGCGCTGTTGACCTCGACGACGGTGCCGCTGACCGGGCTGTAGACGTCGGAGGCGGCCTTGACCGACTCCACCACCGCAGCGCCGTTGCCGACCTGCACGGTATCGCCGACACCCGGCAGTTCGACGTAGACCAGGTCACCCAGCAAGCCCTGCGCATGGTCGGAAATACCGACGGTCACGCGGCCGTTGCTTTCGACGCGGGCCCACTCGTGGGATTTGAGGAACTTGAGGTCGCCAGGGATCTCGCTCATGGGTGTGCTCCGGGAAAGATGAGGGTTGGGGACAGGTGGCTAGTTTAGACCGCGCGACAAGACAGGTGCACGCGCGTCGGTCTGGTGGTGGATGTTGCAGATGCATGCACGGAGCCGGGCGCGGAGTGCGCGGCCGGCGCCGCACGCTTCAGGGCCGCTCTCAGTCGCCGAGCACGCCGGGCTGTGCCTGGCCGTCGCGCACGAAGGGAAATTTCACCGCGCGCAATGGCACCTGCTTGCCGCGGATGTCCACACGCAGCTGCTCGATGCTGCCGGCCGGCACGCGTGCGAAGGCAATCGCCTTGCCCAGCGTTGGCGAAAATGTGCCGGACAGGATTTCGCCTTCGCCACTGGCAGTGAGCACGGTCTGGCCATGTCGCAGCACGCCCTTCTCGTCCATCACCACACCGATCAGCTGGCGCGGTGCGCCTTGTGCTTTTTGCGACTCCATCACGCTGCGGCCGATGAAGTCGCGGCCTTCGTCCAGGGTGATCGTCCAGGCCAACGCCGCCTCGTAAGGTGTGACCGCATCGTCCATGTCCTGACCGTAAAGATTCATGCCGGCTTCCAGCCGCAAGGTGTCGCGTGCACCCAGGCCGGCCGGCTTGACGCCCTGGGTGAGCAGCGCATTCCAGAACGCGACTGCAGCGTCCTGCGGCAACACGATTTCGAAACCGTCTTCGCCGGTGTAGCCGGTGCGCGCAAGAAACAGTTCGATGCCATCGCGCGAACGCGTCTGCAGTGCGGCGAAACGGCCGAGCTTGCTCGCCGCTGCGGTGTCGGCCGGGTCCAGCAGCTCGATGACCTTGGTGCGCGCGTTGGGGCCTTGCACGGCGATCATCGCAAAGTCGCTGCGCTCTTCCACGCGTACCTCGAAGCGCGCGGCCTGCTCGCCGATCCACTGCAGGTCCTTTTCGCGGGTGGCGGCGTTGACGACCAGGCGGAAGAAGTCTTCGCGCATGTAATAGACGATGAGATCGTCGATCACCCCGCCCTGCGGATTGAGCATGCAGGTGTACAGTGCCTTGCCGGCGACCTTGAGCTTGTCCACCGAGTTGGCGAGCAGGTAGCGCAGGAACTCACGCACGCGCGCGCCGTGCAGGTCGACCACGGTCATGTGGCTGACATCGAACATGCCTGCGTCGCGGCGCACCTGATGGTGCTCGTCCAGTTGCGAGCCGTAGTGGATCGGCATGTCCCAACCGCCGAAGTCGACCATCTTGGCGCCGAGCGCACGATGGGTGTCATTGAGGATGGTCTTCTGGGTCATGAGCGCCGGTCCAAGGAAAAGACGCCCATTATCGCTGCCCTGCCGCGCCTGGGGGAACGGCATGCAGGCAGCCGCGTGCATGCGACGGAAAACCAACCGCGTTGCGCACGCGCGGCACCAGGCTACGCCGCGCTGCAGCAATGCAGGCGTCGGCATGGCAGCGCGCCTCGCCCGCACGGATCAATCGGCGGGTTGCACCAGCAAGGTCATGGCATCGACACCGACGATGCGCACCGGCATGCCGGCCGGCAGCTCCGGACCGCCGACCACCCAGAACGCATCGTCGACCCTGGCGCGGCTCCCTGCGCGCGGCGGTATCGGCGGCACGCGCACGGCGTGCGCGTCGGGCTTGCCAATCGCCTCCTTGGCCAGCTCGGCGATACCGGCGATCGAGCCGAAGATGCCGCTGGATTCCATCGGCATCAGCACGAATTTCTGGTCGGGCGCGGTGGCCAGCGCCTTGAACGCTTCCACATACGTCTGTGCGACGAAATAGTTGAAGGCCTGCACGCTGCCGTTGGCGATCGCGTCGGACACTACCTGGGTGACGCGCGCCTCGGCCAGACGTTCGCGGCGCGCTTCGGTGTCGCGGAACGCTATCAGGCGCTACGCGGCGAGAACATGATGATCGCCATGCCGAGCAGGCAGCAGGCGGCGCCGAGCAGGTCCCAACGCGTCGGCGTCACCCGGTCCACCCACCACAACCACAGCAGCGCACTGGCGATGTAGACGCCACCGTAGGCTGCGTACACCCGGCCGCTGGCCTCCGGATGCAGGCTCAACAGCCACACGAAGATCGCCAGGCTCAACGCGGTGGGCAGCAACAACCACGCGCTGCCGCCCTTGCGCAGCCACAGATACGGAAGGTAGCAACCGACCAATTCGGCGAGCGCGGTTGCCGCGAACAGCAGCAGCGTGATGGGCGCGGTATTCATGCGGGACGTGGTTTGTTGGCACCTGGAGTGTCGAGCGTCGCTGGATGCATGTGCGCGCGCTCGGCAGTTTGCGTGCAAACAGCGGGGTGAACGGTGCTAGTGCACTGAATCCGAGGAATCGGATGTGATGCGTCGAGTTGGATCAGCGAAGGTCCATTTCAGCGGTTTTGGGTTTTTGTTGTACTGGCGGATGTAGCGCATGAGCTTCTTATCGAGGTCTTTG
>NZ_LYMI01000039.1 GCF_001660815.1 Xanthomonas nasturtii | reverse complement strand
AAAGACCTCGATAAGAAGCTCATGCGCTACATCCGCCAGTACAACAAAAACCCAAAACCGCTGAAATGGACCTTCGCTGATCCAACTCGACGCATCACATCCGATTCCTCGGATTCAGTGCACTAGGCGCCGCGCGATAAGCCGTCCTCCAGCCCAACCTCAGCGCCGCTCCGGCATGCAGGGCAGCCGCACGGTCACTCGCAGCCCGCCGCGGGCGCGGTTGTCCAGGCGCAGGTCGCCGCCGTGCGCCAGCACGATGCTGTGCGCTACCGACAACCCCAACCCGATGCCGCCGGTGTCGCGATTGCGCGAGGATTCGCCGCGCACGAACGGCAGCAGCAACTGTTCGCGTTGGGTGGGGTCGATGCCGGGGCCGTCGTCGTCGATCCACAACACGCCGTCCTCGCCCTCGCGCTGTAGTTGCAGGCGTGCGCATTTGCCGTATTTCAAGGCGTTTTCGAGCAGGTTCATCACCGCGCGGCGCAATGCCAGCGGGTCGCCATCCAGGGTGATTTCCGGGCCGGGCAGCAGCGCGGCGTCGGCGCCGATATCGGTGGCGTTGTCGACCACGCTCTCTACCAGCAGGCGCAGATCCAGCGGCGCGCGTTCGCCGCGATGACGATCGTTCTGGATGAAGTCCAATGCGGCGGAAATCATCGCCTTCATTTCGTCGATATCGGCCAGCGCCTTGTCGCGCAGCGGCGGCTGCAGGCCATCCAGCCGAAACGACAGCCGTGCCAGCGGCGTGCGCAGGTCGTGCGCGATGGCCGCCACCATGTGCGTGCGTTCGTTGATCAGGCGGTTCAGGCGCGCCTGCATCGCGTTGAACGAGTCGGCCGCGCGCACGATCTCCGGCGGGCCGCTGCGTTGCAATGCGGCGGCATCGGGATTGCGGCCCAGGCGGTCGGCGGCTTCGGCAAAGCGCTTGATCGGCGCCGACAGTGCGCGCGAAAACCACCATGCCAGCGGTACGTTGGCCAGCAGGCCGGCCAGGAACAGCAGCACGACATGGGTCTTGAACTCGCCCGAGAGGCGTCGGCGCGGCGATTCCACCGTGCGCCAGCGGCCGTCGGGCTGCTGCAGCGCGGCGGTGAAGCCGTCCAGCAATGGCACGCCCGGGGTCAGGCGCTCGCTTTCCCAGGCGCCAGGGATCTCGTCCGGACGCAGGCCGTTGCCGAACGGCGCGCCGGTCTGGCGCGCATGCGCCCAGTCGTCCGGAAACGGCGGCAGATGCTGTGCTTCGTCTGCCGTGTCGGCCCTGGCAGCGGCGCCAGCAGCGGGCGAGCGCTGTGGCCGCAGCATGCCCTGCAGTGGGCCTTCGCGATCGTTGGCGTTGCGATAGAAGCGCACGTGGTGTTCGGGCACGTCCAGCCAATGGGCAAGCAGCATTTCGGCGAACGGGTCGCGCACCTGGCCTGTCGGCGGCAGTGGTGCCTGCGCCGATTCGCGCACTTTCAAGGTCTGGGTACCGGCCGGCATGCGGGTGGACAGCAACGCCACCACTTCCGGCGGATGCACCGGGGGCTCGTAGACGGGGGTGCGCATCACCAGCAGGGCAATGCCCACCGCCTGGGCGGTGAGCAGCGCCACCGCAAGCAACACAAAGGTCCGCGCAAAGATCGACAGCCCGCGACGTGCCGGTTTGCTCACAAGCGCGAGACGCCCGGCAGCAGCATGTAGCCTTCGTTACGTACGGTGCGAATCAACTCGGTATGGACGCGTTCGTTGATCTTGCGGCGCAGGCGGCTGATCTGGCTGTCGATGGCGCGGTCGTACACATCGGTGTCGCGGCCGCGGGCGTAGTCCAGCAACTGGTCGCGGCTGAGCACGCGTTGCGGGTGTTCGACGAAGGTGCGCAGCAGCGCGAACTCGCCATCGGACAGATTGATGAAGATGCCGGTGGGGTCGCGCAGGTCGCGGCGCACCACGTCCAGCCGCCAGCCGGCGAATTCGTATACATTGCCGCGCTGGTCGGCCTGCTCGTTGCTGGCCTGGCTGCGCCGCAGCAGGGCGCGCACCCGGGCCAGCAATTCGCGCGGGTTGCAGGGCTTGGCCAGGTAATCGTCGGCGCCCACTTCCAGGCCGATGATGCGGTCGGTATCGTTGCCCAGCGCGCTGAGCATGATGACTGCAGGTGAACCGCGCTCGCTGGCCAGGGCACGTGCGGCGCCCAGCCCGTCTTCTCCCGGCATCATCACGTCGAGTACGATGAGGTCCGGGCGGCGCAGCGCCATGGCCTTGCGCATCTCCGCCACGTTTTCGGCCACATCCACCTGGTAGCCGTGGGCGCTGAGGAATTCGCCGATCAGCTTGCGCAGGTCCGGGTCGTCGTCGACCACAAGAACGCAGGGTTGTTGCATGTCCATGGAAGTCATTGTCGGTCGCGCGGAGGTTGGCCCGCGCAGGGTGTTGGCTGCCGGATACATGGTGCTCGCAACTGCAAGGCTGGAACACGCATCATAATGATCGAATTTGTCAACCATTGGCACACGTGTAAAGCACCATGACAGAACGGAACATCGCGCAGGAATCCACCGCATCGCCACTGTGCCGCTGCTATGGCGCAGGCGCGCATGACAAGGCGTTTCCGATGATGCGGGTGATCAGTCGCGACAACGGTGTGGGCCTGACCCGCGACATGGTGCTGATGGCCGACACACTGCGCGCCGGCGGCGTGCCGGTGCAGGAAGTGGGGTTCACCAGCCAGCGCCTGCACGATACCGGGCGCGAGGCGCGCCTGTGGGCCAGCCGCGCGCTGTTCGGGCGGGTGCCGCTACAGATCTTTTCCGAACGCGTGTACAAGCGCTGTCTGTCCCTAGGGCAGATCAACCTGCTGGTGCCCAATCCGGAATGGTTGCTGCCCAAGTGGCTGCCGCTGCTGCCGAGCTTCGATGCGGTGCTGTGCAAGACCCACCATGCCGAGCGCATCTTCCGCAGCCTGGGATGCGCCACGCGCTTCATCGGTTTCACCAGCCCGGATCGCTACGATGCGCGCGTGTTCCGTCAGCGCGCGTTCTTCCATCTGGCCGGGCGCAGCACTGCCAAGGGCACGCGCGTATTGCTGGAGACCTGGCAGCGGCATCCGGAATGGCCACTGCTGACGGTGGTACAAAACCCGCGCACTGCCGGCAAGCCGGTGGTGGCGCCGAATATCGACCACCGCGTGGGATATCTGGACGATGCCGAACTGCGCCGCATGCAGAACGCGCATCTGTTCCATCTGTGCCCCTCGGAGGCAGAAGGGTTTGGCCATTACCTGATGGAAGCGCTGAGCGTGGGCGCGGTGACCCTGGCCACCGATGGCGAGCCGATGAACGAGCTGGTCAGACCCGAACATGGTGTGCTGATTCCCGTGGCCGAGGTGCGCCAGCGGCGCCTGGCGTCGTACTACTACGTGGACGCAGACGGCATTGCGCAGGCGGTGGAAACAGCATTGGCGCTGCCGCAGGCACAGCTGGACCAGTTGTCGGCCAATGCACGGGCGTTCTATCAGGCCAACGATGCGGCATTTGCCGCACGCTTTCGCAACGCGGTGCTGGCGTCGCTGCCGGAGCATGCGGTAGACCCCGCGGTGATCGTGGCGCCGGCTGCTGTAGAGAACTGACGGCTGTAGCGTTCGCGTCGTGCTCGCCGCACCTGTCGCATCGCGGAGCACTTAGATGTTCCGTCCCGGCGCTGTGGGTGCTGGCAAGCGCCACGACACGACGGCACGCGACGCGCGACGGCAAATGCACAGCACATCCAGCTGCAAATCTCCCCTGGCGAACGCAGCGCAGACCGCGTCCGCCAGCTGCGTGCGGTGCATGTAAGCCGTCATCCAGCCAGGGAAATTGGCGATGGTCCAGACACGACCACTGTCTGCCGTTACCACCGCAATGCTCGCAGCGCTCAGCCTGGGAGGCTGCGCCGGCCTCTGCGGCGCCGCACCCGATATGCCGCCGCCCCTCGCGGATCGTGGGCCGCCGCCGAATGCGGACACGTTGGCGGCGCTGCAGGCCTGCGCGCAGGAACAAGACATTGCGCTGGCACGGCCGCACGCTGCCGGGGCGGAACACGCTGCGCCGGATCGGCAACTGGATCGCGCGATTTTCGACGGTTGCATGGCGCGCAAGGGCATGGCACCGCCGCCGCATGCCGGCGATGCTAGGCCGATGGGCGCGCACGCCGATGGGCACGCATTCGACCGGCCTGATGCGCCGGAGCAACCGCCGCCGCACGATCGCGAGTTCGACGCTGCAGTGCAGGCTTGCGCGACCGCGCAACGCATCGCGGTGCCGCTCGCTGATGATTGGCCGCCGGGTCCGCCGCCCGAAGCGCTGGCGCAATGTCTGGACGACGCAGGATTCGCGCCGCCGCCGCACCATGGCTGAGATGGACGGGTGGCTTGCTGCAGGGGCCGCTAGCAGGCGTGCAGCGCGCTTGCGCGCGTTCGCTGGACACACTGGCGGTGCCGTCTGCACGATTCTTGGATGCCTACAGTTAGGTCGCTTCGCTGCTTGCGTTCGTCAGCGCGGTGCAGACGCGTTGCCGGACGCAAGGCAGCAGCGTTGGGCGTGGTTCGAGGCGCGCATCGTGCGTTTGTGTTCTCTCCTTCGCTAACAGCTTGCATGTCACTGATGCCCCCGCCAGCGAGCAACGTCTGCTTGTCGGCATCTCGCTGCGCGGCTATTGGCTGTTAGCAGCATTGATCAGTCGCGCATTGCGTTCGCCCTGCAAGCGGACGTTGCCGTAAAGCCCAAGTGCTGAAGGTTGGCCGCTGTTACTGCCGCACGCGATTGAGTGTTACGTTGCACTGGCGGTGATGCTTCAATTTTCCCTGCATCCAGGAATGGCTGGGAATCAACGTGTTTCGAAAGCGCTGGCGTGCTCTGAAGAAGCGGCGCGGTGTTCTCGGATCAGGCGAACATTCGCGCGCACGTCGTAGGTGTATCGCCCTTCTGCATGACGTCATAGAACGTCGCGATATTCCTAACGCGCTCCATGCATGTGTCGAGTTCGCTGCAGACACCTTGTTAGCTAGCGCGAAGGCACTGTTGCGGCTCGCCGATGGAGAGTGACCGCAAATGCTCTACGCAGGGAAGATCCGGTCAGGATGAATCAGACGCCTGACGACACTGCAGAAAACGATGCCGCGTTGCGTGCGGAACTGGCCGGCATGCGTCGGTTGCATGCGCTGCAGGTCGGGCTTGCGGCACAGGCCGATGCGCTGACGGCGCTGGACGACCTTGCCGCGCTGGCCTGCGACTTCGCGCGTGCTGAGTGCGGCTGCATCCAATTGGTGGATGCGCATAGCAGCGACATGCAGCTGCGTGTCTATCGCGGTCACGACGAGCGTAGCCCGTTCGTGCAGCAGTTTCTGAAGGACGGCTTCCAGGCGACCTGCGACATCCTGCGGCGGGAACGGCGGCAGCTGGTGATCGAAGACATCGAAGATGTCGGCCCGCTGCAAGGCACCCCGGATCACCATGCCGCGCTCTGCAGCGGCATTCGTGCTGCGCAGTTCACTCCGCTATTCAATCGTGCCGGCGTGTTGCTGGGTGTGTTGGGAACCCAGTTCACCGTGCCGTACCGGCCAGCGGCGCATGAGTTGCGGTTACTGGAGCTGTTGGCGTGGACGGCTGCCGATTATGTGGAGCGTTACCGCGCCGAGCTTGCACTGCGCACCAGCGAATCGCGGCTGGCGGCACTGTCGTTGGCCAGTTCCGAAGTGCACTACCGGATGAGTCCGGACTGGGGCGAAATGCAGGCGCTGAGCGGCAGCGGCTTTCTGGCCGATACGGCCAACCCCAATCGCTCCTGGATCATGGATTACATTCCGGATGAGGACAGGGAGTTGGTACAGCGCAGTATCGATGCGGGCATCCGCAGCAAGAGTGCAATCGTGTTCGAGCACAGGGTGCGGCGTGCGGATGGCAGTATCGCCTGGATCGCAACCAAGGCGGTGCCTGCGCTGGCTGCCGAGGGCCGTATCGCAGAATGGTCGGGCACGGCGACCGATATCACTGCACGCAGACAGGCAGAAGAACGCCTGCGCACCAGCGAGGCGCGCCTGGCATACGTCCTCGATCAGGTGCCGCTCGGCGTCGGCCTGTTCGACCTGCAAGGTCGCTTCACCTACAAAAATACGCAATTGCACGATCAGCTCGGTGAGCACATTCCCTCGCGCGACTCGGTGCATGGTGGGCGCTGGAAGGGCTTCGATCATCAGGGCAAGCCGGTTGCGGAGGAAGACTATCCAGGCATCCGTGCATTGCGTGGCGAAGACGCGACCCTGCCGGTGGACTTTCTTCTTCTGGATGGCGACACCGAGCGCTGGCAACGCGTCAGCGCCGTTGCGTTACGCGATGGCGACAAGCTGATCGGCGGGCTCACAGTCGTGCAGGAGGTGACGGAGCAACGGCGCGTGCAATCGGAACTGTGGCGGCTGGCCGAACGTAACCGCGAGATTCTTGAAAGCATTTCCGATGCGTTTTACGGCGTGGATGCGCAGTGGCGCTTCACGTATGTCAATCGACAGGCCGAAATAGTATGGGGGCGTCCACGCACAGACCTGCTTGGCAAGGTGTTGTGGGACGAATTTCCCGACACGCTTGGCTCGGCGGCGCATGCGGCGCATGTGCAGGCCGCGCGCACGCGGCAGATGGTGCGCGTGGATGCCGCATCGCCGGTGCGCGGGCATTGGGTCGACATCAGTATCTACCCCACCGGCGATGGCGGCCTGTCGGTGTACTTTCGCGACATCACCGACAGAAAACGTGCAGAGCAACAGCTGCGTGCCAGCGAAGAGCGATTCCGCACCGCCTTGACGATCGAAACCGTGGGCGCCACCTATTTCAATATGGAAGGCCGCCTGACCGACGCCAACGATGCGTTTGTGAAGATGACCGGCTATCGCCGCGAAGACGTGGACGCCGGGACGCTGACCTGGCAGAGCCTGACTCCGCCTGCATCCAGCGCGTTGTCCGCGCAAGCGTTCGACGAACTCAGGGCCAATGGCAGCACCAGGCCGTACGAACGCGAATACCTGTGCAAGGACGGCCGCAAGCGGTGGGCCTTGTTCGCCGCCAAACTGCTGCCCGACGGCACCGGTTTCGAATTCGTACTCGACATCACCGACCGCAAGTTGGCCGAAGCGGCGCTGCGCGAGGTGCAGGAACGCAGCGCATTCCTGTTGAAACTTTCCGACGCGCTGCGGCCGCTGGCGGATCCGGCGATCATCCAGGCCAGGGCCGTGCGTTTGCTGGGCGAACACTTGAATGCCGGCCGCGCCTATTACGTGGAAATGGACGCCGGCGCCAAGCACGGTGCGGTCGAGCGCCACTGGCATCGGCCGGGCGAGACCAGCCATGCGCCCCGGTTTGCGCCAACCGACTGGCCGCTGCCGTGGCTCGGCGACGCGCGCACCTGGGTGGTGCGCGATACCGTCACCGATCTGGCGCTGTCCGACGCGCAGCGTGCGGCCTATCTTGGCAACGCTATCGGCGCCTTG
Organism: Xanthomonas nasturtii; assembly: GCF_001660815.1. Classification (GTDB taxonomy): domain Bacteria; phylum Pseudomonadota; class Gammaproteobacteria; order Xanthomonadales; family Xanthomonadaceae; genus Xanthomonas; species Xanthomonas nasturtii. The sequence continues at coordinate 29,165 of NZ_LYMI01000039.1, read as the reverse complement.
ATCATGCTGCCGCTGATGAAGGGCGGCCAGTTGACGGCCGCCGTGGTGGTCGATCAGCGTAGCGCGCGCGACTGGACGCCCGGAGAGGTGCGCCTGGCCGAAGAAACCGCCGAGCGCACCTGGGCCACGCTGGAGCGTGCACGTGCGCAGGGCGCGCTGCTCGACAGCGAAGAGCGCCATCGCCTGATCCTGGCAAGTGCGCGCGACTACGCGATCTTTACCACCGACACGTCCGGCTACATCCAGACCTGGCCGCCGGGTGCCGAAGCGGTGTTCGGCTGGAGCGCCGAAGAAGCGGTGGGCAGGCACATGGCGATGACCTTCGTCGCCGAGGATCGCAATGCCGGTGTCCCGCAACGCGAGCTGGAACTGGCGCGCCGCAATGGGGTTGCACCAAACATCCGTTGGCATGAATGCAAGGACGGCCGCCGGGTCTTTATCGAAGGCGCCACACGGCCGCTGCGCGATGATGGCGACGAGCCATTGGGCTATCTCAAGATCGGCCAGGACGTGACCCGGCGGCGCCAGTGGGAAGATCGCCAACAGGTGCTGCTGGCCGAACTGCAACACCGCACGCGCAATCTGATGGGCGTGGTGCGCGTGGTCTTCAACCGCACCCAGCGCAGCAGCCAGACCATCGCCGAACTGGCGTTGGTCTACAACGACCGCCTGGATGCGTTGGCGCGGGTGCAGGGCTTGTTGTCGCGGTTGAACGAGGGCGATCGCATCGTGTTCGACGAGTTGATCCATGTCGAGCTTTCGGCCATGGACGCGATCGATGCGCAAGGGCGCGGCGAACGGGTGGTGCTGGATGGGCCGCGTGGCGTGCGGCTGCGCTCCAGCACCGTGCAGACCTTCGCGCTGGCCTTGCACGAGCTTGCCACCAATGCCAACAAATACGGTGCGCTGGCACAGCCCGGCGGCCGCTTGAAGGTGCGTTGGCGGCTGCTGAGCAGCGAGGGGCGAACGCGGTTGCGCATCGAATGGACCGAAACCGGCGTCGCGATGCCGGCACCGGGGCTGGCGCCGCAGGGCTCGGGGTACGGCCGCGAACTGATCGAGCGCGCGCTGCCGTATCAGCTGCAGGCCGACACCAGTTACGTGCTGGGGCCCGATGGCGTGCGCTGCACGATCGAGTTGCCGGTCTCGGAGAGCATGCGTCTGGACGACGACCAAGGCTAGGCCGGCGCGATTGCGTGCATCGCTGCGCAATCTGCGTGCTGCAGTGCGGCTAATGGACGCGTATCAGCACCGTTGCGGTGAGCGCGCAGCCCTGCGCCAGTGCCTTGTGCCGCCGCCAACAGCAGCGGTGGCGTACGCGTCGCGCAAGCGCGATGTTGCGCCGCCCATGGCTTTTTTCGCCCGAATCCATATACTGCCCCCCAGTATGTTGCCGGAGCCGTCATGCCGCATTCCCCGCAAGAGAAAAAGCGAGCGCTAGCGCGTGTGCGTCGTTTGCGCGGGCAGTGCGATGCACTTGAGCGGGCGCTGCAGGCAGGCGCGGACTGCGCGCCTGTCTTGCAGCAGATCGCCGCGATCCGCGGGGCCGTGAATGGGCTGATGTCGCAGGTGCTTGAGGCGCATATCCGCGAAGATTTCGGGCATGCCGCCACGTCCGATGCGCAACGCGCCGAGCGGGTGCAGGAACTGCTTGGCCTGGTCCGGTCTTACCTCAAATGAAACTCCCTCCGGGTCGGCGCATGCCGTGCCCGTCCTTGAATCCCATCGTCAGGAGCGTCCTCCAATGAAATCCCGTGCAGCAGTTGCATTCGGACCCGGCAAGCCGCTGGAAATCGTCGAAATCGACGTTGCACCGCCAAAAGCTGGCGAAGTGCTGGTCCGCATCACCCACACCGGCGTGTGCCACACCGATGCCTTCACGCTGTCCGGCGACGACCCGGAAGGCATCTTTCCGTCGGTGCTCGGGCATGAAGGCGGCGGCATCGTCGAACAGGTCGGCGAGGGCGTGACCAGCGTCAAGGTCGGCGACCACGTGATCCCGCTGTACACCGCCGAATGCCGCAAGTGCAAGTTCTGTCTGTCGGGCAAGACCAACCTGTGCCAGGCCGTGCGCGCCACCCAGGGCAAGGGGCTGATGCCCGATGGCACCACGCGCTTCTCCTACAACGGCGAGCCGATCTATCACTACATGGGTTGCAGCACTTTCAGCGAATACACCGTGGTACCGGAGATTTCGCTGGCGGTGGTGAACCCGGAGGCGCCGCTGGAAAAGGTCTGCCTGCTCGGCTGCGGCGTCACCACCGGTATCGGCGCGGTGCACAACACCGCCAAGGTCAAGCCGGGCGAAAGCGTGGCGGTGTTCGGCCTGGGCGGCATTGGTCTTGCAGTGATCCAGGGCGCGGTGCAGGCCAAGGCCGGGCGCATCCTGGCCATCGACACCAACCCGGGCAAGTTCGATCTGGCACGCAGCATGGGCGCCACCGATTGCATCAACCCGAAGGATTACGACAAGCCGATCCAGGAGGTCATCGTCGAGTTGACCGATGGCGGCGTGGACTTCAGTTTCGAGTGCATCGGCAACGTCAATGTCATGCGATCGGCGCTGGAGTGCTGCCACAAGGGTTGGGGCGAAAGCGTCATCATCGGCGTGGCCGGTGCCGGCCAGGAGATCAGCACCCGTCCCTTCCAGCTGGTGACCGGGCGTGTCTGGCGCGGCTCGGCCTTTGGTGGTGTCAAGGGACGTACCCAATTGCCGGGCATGGTGGAGCAGTCGATGAAGGGCGAGATCGATCTGGACCCGTTCATCACCCACACCATGCCGCTGGAAGAGATCAACGAAGCCTTCCACCTGATGCACGAAGGCAAGTCGATCCGCACCGTGATCCATTTCTGACCGTACGGCCAGGAGCGGCGCGCTGCCGCTTCCGTGCACGTGGTACCCGAACTCCGGGAGGGGCGTAATGACTAACGTGTCGATTCATCCTTCGGTAGATGGTGGTGTTACGCGTGGCAGCGCAGAAGGCTTTCAAGGGGGAACTCTTGAATTCCATTGCGCAACCGACAAGGTGACCGTGGACGTGGCGGCGCAGGCCGCGCACAACCATGCCTGCGGTTGCAGTAAATGCTGGAAGCCTGCGGGCGCGAAATTTTCGGTGGTGGCGGTGGCGCCACGCGACAAGGTCACGGTAACCGCGCACCCCGAAAAGCTGAAGATCGTCGATGAAAGCGCGACGATCCAGCGCCACGCATGCACCGGGTGCGGGGTGCATCTGTATGGCCGCATCGAAAACAAGGACCACGCCGTCTACGGTCTGGAGTTCGTGCACACCGAGTTGTCGAAGCAGCAGGGCTGGTCCGCACCGGGCTTTGCCGCGTTCGTGTCGTCCATCATCGAAACCGGCACGCCGCCGGAGCAGATGGAAGGTGTACGCGCCCGCCTCAACGAGCTCGGGTTGACCCCGTACGACTGCCTGTCGCCGGGGTTGATGGATGCGCTGTCGACCCGGGTTGCACGGCAGAAAGGCCTGCTGCATTGATTTGGCCAACCCTGCGGCCGGTAAGCCGGCTGCAGGGTTTCTCTTCGTAAGGAATCTCATGGAACGTATCGAACACCGCGCCTGCTTCGGCGGCTGGCAGGATGTCTATCGGCATCAGTCGCAGACCTTGAACTGCAGCATGACGGTGGGCGTGTATCTGCCGCCGCAGGCTGCCGATGGCCCGTTGCCGGTGCTGTATTGGCTTAGCGGCCTGACCTGCACCGAGCAGAACTTCATCGGCAAGGCCGGTGCGCAGCGCTATGCCGCCGAACATGGCGTGATTGTGGTGGCGCCGGACACCAGCCCGCGTGGCGACGATGTGGCCGACGCAGACGGTTACGATATCGGCAAGGGTGCCGGTTTCTACGTCGATGCCACCGAGCAGCCGTGGGCCGCGCATTACCGCATGTACGACTATGTAGTGAACGAATTGCCGGCGTTGATCGAAGCCAATTTCGCCACCACCGGCGTGCGCGCGATCAGCGGCCACTCGATGGGTGGCCATGGCGCCCTGACCATTGCGTTGAAGAACCCGGGCCGCTATCGCAGCGTGTCGGCGTTTTCACCGATCGTGGCGCCGAGCCAGGTGCCGTGGGGCGAAAAGGCCTTTGGTCAGTATCTGGGCGACGATCGTGAAACGTGGAAGGCCTACGACGCGACGGCATTGATCGCCGGAGCGCAGGAACGTTTACCGGTGTTGATCGACCAGGGCGAGGCCGACGAGTTTCTTGAAAACCAGCTGAAAACTGCATTATTCGAAGACGCCGCCAGGGCGGCTGGCTATCCGGTCACCGTGCGGATGCAACCTGGGTATGACCATAGCTATTACTTCATCGCCAGCTTCATCGGCGAGCACATCGCGCACCATGCTGCGGCGTTGCGTGTGTGATGGGTGCGGTGCGGTTGAGGGTGTGAGGGCTTCGTTCCGTACCCTCATCCCAACCCCTCTCCCGCAGGAGAGGGGTTCGCCCATGCGCATCTGAAAGTTCACGTCAAGCTAGCTGAGGCGATTTTTTTCTACACGTCGACGTTTAACGCTGACGCCACTGCCACTGCTAGAAAGTTGATGCCCACAGCGAAGCTAGCCCGCCACCTGCGCCGCAAGCTTTCCCAATCGACGCATCGCGCGTTCCAGCGTTTCGCTCCACGGCTGGCCGCAGGTCAGGCGTAGATGATCTGCGTAGTCGCCACGGCTGGAATACAGATGGCCCGGTGAAGTGCCGATACCTTCAGCCAATGCGGCTTCGAACAATGCCTGGCCACTTCCGCCATCAGGCAATTGCAGCCACAGCGATAACCCTCCCGCCGGGTCGCCGACCCGTGTGCCCTCCGGCCAGTGCCGCGCGATCGCATCGCGCAGGCGTTGCCCGTTGTTGGCCAGCGCGCTTCGCAGCTTGCGCAGATGCCGTTCCAGATCGTGATGCGCCAGGTAATCGGCCAGCGCCAATTGCGGCAGGCTGGCGCTGCCGACGGTGGAGAAATATTTGGCGCGCACCAGCGCGTCGGTCCAGTCGCCGCCGAGTAGCCAGCCCACGCGCAGGCCAGGTGCCAGGACCTTGGAAAACGAGCCGCAGGTGATCACGTTGGCATGGGTGTCGAAGTGGCGTAGCGGACGTGGGCGCTGGCCGGACCACTCCAGTTCGCCGTAGATATCGTCTTCGATCACCACCGTGCCATGGCGTGCGCAGCTGTCGAGCAATGCACGCTTGGCGCTGTCGGGGGTGAGGCTGCCATTGGGATTGTTGAAGTTGGGCACCAGCACCGCCGCGCGCACCGGCGTGCGTTGCAGCAGGGTGTCCAGGCGGGCGACATCGATGCCATGGCCGCTGCGGTTGGGCACCTCCAGTACCTTCAGGCGCAACGCGGCCACTGCCTGCAAAATGCCGTGATACGTGGGGGTTTCCACCAAGACGACATCGCCGGGTGCGGTGAGGGTGCGCAGCGCCAGGCTGATGGCTTCCATCGCGCCGGCGGTGATCACCACTTCTTCTGCAGCCACAGTGGTTGCGCAGTGCGCATAACGCTGCGCGATCTGTCGGCGCAGTGCGGCGTGGCCCTGTGGTGGTGCGTAGTCCAGCGCGGCATTGCGTTGGCGACGCAACTGACGCGACAGCGCTGCCGCCAGCTGCGTGGTGGGTAAGAACGCCGGCGCAGGGGTGGCGGTATGCAGCGGTAGCAGGTCGGTGCGGGCCAGGGTGTCGAGCACGCGTTGCAGGGCCGGGTTATCGACCATGCCCGGCTTGCGCCGCCGCGGCGCCGGGGCCGCCGCGGACAGCCCCGGCGCGGTGCCGCGAACGAAATAGCCGGAGCGCGGGCGTGCCTGCACGCGTCCTTCGCGTTCGAGCTGCAGACACGCCTGCACCGCAGTCGCCGCACTGATGCCGTGATTGGCGGCCAGCTGCCGGATCGATGGCAGGCGCTCTCCAGCGCGTAAGGTGCCGCGCTCGATCTGTTGTCGCAGCTGTGCGGCCAGCGATTCGTAAAGCAGCATGCGCAGGTGCCTTCCATCTGTATTGGTCGATTTGCAGCGTATCTGAATCTGTAACGGTCGTGGCCCGCACTGCATGCTGACGGTGCCGCGCAGCGTGCGCGCTCCGTTCTCTTCTGCGAGGTGGCCGTGGTGCTTATTGATGGTGGCCCAGATGCATCTGCTGCTGGCTGCGGTGCACCGGCTGGTGTTGCGGCTTTGCCGTCTGCATGCGCGCATGCAGAGTTGGATGCGCGCATGCAGGCGCTCGTGCAGTGTCGTGTGCGGGCTGTGCGTTACCTGCGCGATGAAAGCCGATTGGCGTGCCGGCGCAGGCTGCGGTTCTTCGGCGCAGTGCAGGCGGGGGCCAAGCTTCTGCCGTCGTATGAAAGAGGCGCGGCATGAGTGCGCTTTCGACGGCGGTGACCATCCCCGCAGGCATGGCACGGCGTGCCGTCTGGCAATTGCTGGTGGCCGAAGTGTTGATCGGTTCGGTCGGTGTGTTCGTGCACGAAAGCGGGCAGGACCCGGTCACGGCGGTGTTCTATCGCTGCCTGTTCGGTGCATTGTTTCTGACTGTCTGCGGTGTCTTTAGCGGCCAATTGCGCGGGCTGTGGCAAGCACGCGCCTTGCTGCGCGATGCGACCATCAGCGGTGTGTTGCTGGTGCTCAACTGGGTTGCGCTGTTCGCCGGCATGGCACGCTCGTCGATCGGTGTGGCGACGATGGTCTATCACGTGTTTCCGTTCGTGATGCTGATTCTGGCGGCAGTCGTGCAGGGCGAGCGGACGCGCCGCACCGACCTGGGCTGGACGCTGCTGGCCTTTATCGGCGTGGCGTGTTCGGCCGACCCCGCGCGGTTGTGGCAGGCAGCCGATCGCGGGTATTTGCTCGGCATTGCGCTGACCCTGCTGGCCGCCTTGCTGTGCGGTGCATCGTTGCTGATGTCGCGGCGCATCAGCCGCGAGCGGCCGTTGGCTGTGGTGACCGTGCAATGCTGGGTCGGCACGCTACTGTTGGCCGGCTTTTCCAGCAGTGCGGCACTGCATCCGGGGCTGCATTGGGTCTGGTTGGTCGGGTTGGGCGTGATCCACAGCGGCGTGGTGTACGTGCTGTTCTATTCGTCGTATCGCCATCTGCACGTGGCCACGATCGCGGTACTGGCGTTCGTCTACCCGTTGGTCACGCTGCTGCTGGATTACCTGCTCTACGGCCACGCGTTGGTACCGGTGCAGTGGTTGGGCCTGACGCTGATCGTGGTCGGCACGCTGGCGGTCAATCTAAATTGGCGATGGCCACGCCGCGCGGCAGCGCCGGCGTGACCGCGGCCTGCCACGCAGAGCGCGTGGCAGTGCAGCGTCAACGGACGTCGCGCATTTCCCAGTGCGAGCCGGCCAGGGCCTGCATGCGCTGTTTGAAGAGATCGCCGGGAATGCTGGTGGTGGCGACCAGGTCGATGCGCAGGTCGTGCTGCTTGCCGGTGACCATTGCCGCCGGGTCGGTGATGCCCAGGCTGGGATCCACCTGGTCCGGGTCGGCCTGCAGTTGGCGCCAACGGTCGAACCAGGCCGGGTCGCGCAGCGCTGCCTGCAACTGCTCGGCGAACGCATCGGCGCCATTGGCGGTGAAGCTCACCGAAGGCGCGTTACCGCGGGCAAGCGTGGGATCGGGCAGACTAATCGAGTAGCTGACAGGCATGTGCAGGGCTCGGATGGAGGACGCCGGCACGTTAGTGCAGCGTAGGTGAGCATGTCGTCGACAGGCTGGCAGGGTGTAGTGCGGAGGAACCGTGTCGGCTCGTAGAGGCAGCTGGATGCTGGTGCCGGCAAACCGGGTGAGGTTATGTAAAAAGGGCGCCTTGCGGCGCCCTTTTCGTACCACTTCCTTCTTACTTCAGCGCCTTGAAGCGCAGGCGCTTCGGGCCGGCGTCGTCGCCCATGCGGCGGCGCTTGTCTTCTTCGTACTCGCGGTAGTTGCCCTGGAAGAACTCCACGTGCGAATCGCCTTCGAAGGACAGGATGTGCGTGGCGATACGGTCCAGGAACCAGCGGTCATGCGAAATCACGAAGGTGTTGCCCGGGAATTCCAGCAAGGCATCTTCCAGCGCACGCAGCGTTTCGATGTCCAGGTCGTTGGACGGTTCGTCGAGCAGCAGCACGTTGCCGCCCTGCAACAGGGTCTTGGCCATGTGCAGACGACCGCGTTCACCGCCGGACAGCGAGCCGACCATCTTCTGCTGGTCCTGCCCCTTGAAGTTGAAGCGGCCGATATAGGCGCGCGACTGGATCTCCACGCCATTGATGTTGAGGATGTCCAGGCCGCCAGCAATTTCCTGGAAGACGTTGTGGTTGCCTTCCAGCTTGTCGCGGCTCTGGTCCACGTACGACAGCTGCACGGTCGGGCCGACCACGATCTCGCCGGAATCGGGCTTTTCCGCACCGGTGATCATCTTGAACAGGGTCGACTTACCGGCACCATTGGGGCCGATGATGCCGACGATGGCGCCCGGCGGCACGATCATCGACAGGTTGTCGATCAGCAGACGGTCGCCGAATTTCTTGGAGACGTTCTTGAACTCCATCACCGCGTTGCCCAGGCGTTCGCCCGGCGGGATGAAGATTTCATTGGTTTCGTTGCGGCGCTGGTAATCGACCGACTGCAGCTCTTCCAGGCGGGCCAGACGCGCCTTGCCCTTGGTACGGCCGCCCTTGGCGTTCTGGCGCGACCATTCCAGTTCCTTCTGGATCGCCTTCTGGCGTGACTTTTCCTGGTTGTCTTCCTGCTTGAGGCGCTCGTCCTTCTGGGTGAGCCAGTCGGTGTAGTTGCCCTTCCACGGAATGCCGCGGCCGCGGTCCAGTTCCAGGATCCACTCGGCGGCGTTGTCCAGGAAGTAGCGATCATGCGTCACTGCCACCACGGTGCCGGTATAGCGCGCCAGGAACTGCTCCAGCCATTCCACCGACTCGGCGTCCAGGTGGTTGGTCGGTTCGTCGAGCAGCAGCATGTCCGGCTTCTGCAGCAGCAGGCGGCACAGCGCCACGCGGCGTTTCTCACCACCGGACAGCTTGCCGACCACCGCGTCCCACGGCGGCAGGCGCAGCGCATCGGCGGCTACGTCCAGCTGGTTTTCCAGGGTGTGCGCATCGCCGGCAGCCAGGATCGCCTCCAGGCGCTCCTGTTCCTTGGCCAGCGCATCGAAGTCGGCGCCTTCCTCGGCATAGGCCAGGTACACCGCGTCCAGCGCGGCCTGCGCCTGCAACACGTCGCCCACGCCTTCTTCCACCGCTTCGCGCACGGTGTGCTCGGGGTTGAGCTGCGGTTCCTGGGCCAGGTAGCCGACCTTGATGCCGGCCTGCGGGCGGGCTTCGCCCTCGAAGTCGGTGTCCACGCCGGCCATGATCTTCAGCACCGTCGACTTGCCGGCGCCGTTCAGGCCCAGCAGGCCGATCTTGGCGCCCGGAAAGAAGCTCAGCGAGATGTCCTTGATGATCTGCCGCTTGGGCGGGACCACCTTGCTGACGCGGTTCATGGTGTAAATGTATTGCGACATGGGTGCTCCGTGGACGCAGGCAGCCCGCCGGCCGAGGCCGGAGGCAGCGGAAAAGGGATTGCGCCGATTATACCGGCAACTGCCTGGAGCCGCGGCGCACTACGCCGGAGCTAAACGGCAGCCATCCTGTTACCTGAATAGGGATTTTCGTAACCGATTCCAGCAAGAATGCGTTAAGGCGAGCAGCGCCTTAATGAAATTGCGACATCGCAAACAGGAGCTGGTCATGAACCGCAAACGCATCGTTACCGTTGTGCTTTCCTCCATCCTGGCGCTGGGTTCCTTCGCACCGGCTGCGTTTGCCGGGGATTGGGACCGCGACCATGATCGCCGCGGCCATGACCGCGACCACGGTCGGGATCATCGTGGCGACTGGCGCGGTGATCGCCGTGACGACCGCCGCGAGTGGCGTCAGGACCGCCGCTATTACAGCAACGGCTACCGCGAGGGCTACCGCGATGCCCGCTACCAGGACCGCCGCTACGACCGCAACCGCGTCTATGTCTATGACCGCCCCGTGTACTACCGCGCCGGCCCGCCGCCGCGTCCGTACTGGGCCCGCGGCCAGCGCTATCACGGCCCGGTCTATGTGGTGAACGATTACGACCGCTATGACCTGCGCCGCCCGCCGTACGGTTACCGCTGGCAGCGCGACGACCGCGGCAACCTGCTGATGGTGGCTATCGCCACCGGCATCATCGCCGACCTGGTGCTCAACAACTAAGCCGGCCTTCCGCGTCCCGCTGCTCCTCCACGCGGGCGGGCCATCACCCAAAGGCGCACTCCGGTGCGCCTTTGTCGTTGCGGCGCAGGGACATCGACAAGCGCCCTGCTGGCTGCGACAGCCTGGCGATTGGTCACCCGTGCATGGGGGGCTTACAATCGGCGCCCCTACTGGCAACAGCTGCCCCGGAGCTTCGAATGTTCTCGCGCGACGTCCGACTGGAAACCTACGACCCCGAACTGGCCAAGGCCATCGCCGCTGAAGCCGGCCGCCAGGAGGATCATGTCGAGCTGATCGCCAGCGAGAACTATTGCAGCCCGCTGGTGATGGAAGCGCAGGGCAGCCAGCTGACCAACAAGTACGCCGAAGGCTATCCGGGCAAGCGCTACTACGGTGGCTGCGAGTTCGTCGACATCGCCGAGCAGCTGGCGATCGAGCGCATCAAGCAGGTGTTCGGAGCAGACTATGCAAACGTGCAGCCGCACAGCGGTTCGCAGGCCAACCAGGCGGTGTATCTGGCGCTGCTGCAGCCGGGCGACACCATTCTGGGCATGAGCCTGGCGCATGGCGGCCACCTGACCCACGGCGCCAAGGTCAATGTCTCCGGCAAGTTGTTCAACGCCGTGCAGTACGGCGTCAACGAGCGGGGCCTGATCGACTATGACGAGGTTCAGCGCCTGGCCACCGAGCACACGCCGAAGATGGTGGTAGCCGGTTTCTCTGCCTACTCGCAGAAGATCGACTGGGCGCGCTTCCGCGCCATTGCCGACAGCGTTGGTGCGTATCTGTTCGTGGACATGGCGCACGTCGCCGGCCTGGTCGCCGCCGGCGTGTACCCGAGTCCGATGGAGCATGCGCACGTGGTCACCTCGACCACGCACAAGACCCTGCGCGGCCCGCGTGGCGGCATCATCGTGGCCAAGGGCGCAAGCGAAGAGCTACAGAAGAAGCTGCAGTCGATCGTGTTCCCCGGTATCCAGGGCGGCCCGCTGATGCATGTCATCGCCGCCAAGGCGGTTGCGTTCAAGGAGGCGCTGGAGCCGGCGTTCAAGACCTACCAGCAGCAGGTGGTGAAGAATGCCCAGGCGATGGCCAACACGCTGATCGCGCGTGGTTACAAGATCGTCTCCGGGGGTACCGAAAACCATCTGATGCTGGTCGACATGATCGGCCGCGACGTCTCCGGCAAGGACGCAGAAGCCGCGCTCGGCAAGGCGCACATCACCGTCAACAAGAACGCGGTGCCCAACGATCCACGCTCGCCGTTCGTCACCTCCGGTCTGCGCCTGGGCACCCCGGCAATCACCACGCGCGGTTACAAGGAGCAGGACAGCATCGACCTGGCCAACTGGATCGCCGACGTGCTGGATGCGCCGAGCGACGAAACCGTGCTGGCGAAGGTGCGCGACGCGGTGACCGCGCAGTGCAAGAAGTATCCGGTGTATGGCTGAGGTGCCGGGATTGGTGATTCGGGATTGGGGATGCGCCGCAGGCGCGTCCTTGCTCCTGCTGTTGCCAATCCCTGATCCCCACTCTCCAATCCCGGCACCCTGATGCACTGCCCCTTCTGCCAGCACAACGACACCCGCGTGATCGATTCGCGGGTGTCCGAAGACGGTACGACGATTCGTCGGCGCCGCGAGTGCGAGGCGTGCGGTGAGCGTTTCAGCACGTTGGAAACGATCGAACTGAAGTTGCCCACCGTGGTCAAGAGCGACGGTGGGCGTGAGGCGTTCGATGCGCGTAAATTGCGCACCAGCTTCGACCGCGCGCTGCAAAAGCGGCCCGTCGCCGAAGAACAGATTGAAGCGGCGGTACGCGCGGTCGTGCATCAGCTGCGGATGTCCGGCGAGCGCGAAGTGGGTTCGTTGCGCGTGGGCGAATACGTGATGGTGGAGCTGCGCAAGCTCGATCATGTCGGCTATGTGCGCTTTGCCTCGGTTTACCGCAGCTTTCAGGACGTGGCCGATTTCCGCGAGGAAATCGAAAAGCTCGAACGCGAACTGCCGGTCGGCAGCGAGCAGTTGCCGCTATTGGAAGCAGCCCTGGAACGTGCCGGCAAACCCGGCAAGCGGTGAGCGCGGTGCGCATCGCCTGCGTCGCAGAAACGCCGGAGCATTTGCCTGCGATTGCGCAAGCGCATCTGCAGGCCTTTGGCGCGTTGTTGCCGGACTGGAACTTCGACGAAGCGCTGAGCGAATTGCGTAGCCATACGCGCGATGGCGTGATTCCCACGAGCTGGGTGGCGCTGGATCAGACGCAGTGGCTGGGTTCGGTGAGCCTGCTCGAAAACGACGATGCACGCATCCGGCAATGGTCGCCCTGGCTGGCCTCGTTGTATGTGCAGCCGCAGGCACGCGGGCAGGGCATCGGCGAGGCGCTGGTGGCGCATTGCGTACAGGCCGCCGCGCGGCTGGGCGTGCCGCTGCTCTACCTGTATTGCCAGCCGGCATTGGCGCCGTTTTACCAGCGCCTGGGATGGCGAACGCATACCGAATTCTTGCTGGGCCCGATGCAGATTGTGGTGATGTGCATCGCGCCGGGAGTGGCAACGCAATGAGTGAAACAGCAGCGATCGCGAGTGCCGACGACCACCGCTGGATGGCGCAGGCGTTACGCCTGGCCGAGCGGGGCGCCTACACCACGCGCCCCAACCCGATGGTGGGCTGCGTGATCGTGCGCGATGGCGTGCGCGTGGGCGAAGGCTTTCATCAACGTGCCGGCGGCCCGCATGCCGAAGTCTTCGCGCTGCGTGCAGCCGGCGAGCTGGCGCGCGGTGCCACCGCGTACGTGACGCTGGAGCCGTGCGCGCATTACGGGCGCACGCCACCGTGTGCGTTGGCCTTGATCGAGGCAGGTGTGAAGCGTGTGGTTGCGGCGATGGCCGACCCGTTTCCGCAGGTCAACGGCGGTGGCTTTGCATTGCTGCGCGAGGCCGGAATCGACGTGCTTAGCGGCGTGATGCAAGCCCAGGCGCGCGCTTTGAACCAGGGCTTTCTGTCGCGCGTGGAGCGTGGGCGGCCGTGGCTACGGGTCAAGCTCGGCGCCAGTCTGGACGGACGCACTGCGCTGGCCAGCGGCGAATCCAAATGGATTACCGGTCCCGACGCACGTGCAGACGTGCAGCGCTGGCGTGCGCGCGCCGGCGCGATCCTTACCGGTGCAGGCACGGTGTTGGCCGACGACCCAGCGATGACGGTGCGGCTGGGGGATGGCAGCACAGTCGTGCCGCCGCTGCGTGTGGTGCTGGATGCCGGCTTGCGCACAGTGGCGTGCAAGAACATTCGCGATGGCGATGCGCCAACGTTGTATCTGCACGGCGATGCTGTCGTTCCAGACGCGTTGGACGGCGCGGAATTTGCTGCGATGCCCTTGCGCGCCGGTCGCTTCGATCTGGCCGCTGTGCTGGTATTGCTGGCCGAGCGCGGCATCAATGAAGTGCATGTGGAAGCCGGCGCCACGCTGAGCGGCGCCCTGTTGCAGGCCGGGCTGGTCGATGAGCTGTTGGTCTACATGGCCCCGGTGCTGCTGGGCGAGACCGCACGGCCGCTGCTCGCTGGCCTTGGCATCGAAACGATGGCGCAGCGGCATGCACTGCAGCTACGCGATGTGCGTCAGCTCGGGCAGGATCTACGTCTGCACTACGTGCCGCCAGCGGCGGTGTAAGTGCAAAAAAAAGGCCCCGCATGCGGGGCCTTTTTATTAGTGCGCGATGCCGGTCAGAAGCTTGCACGCACGCCGACGCGGTACTGGTTTGCGTTGTCGATGAATTGGGCTTCACCAACCAGGCCCCAGGTCGGGGTGAAGTTCACCTGGCCACCCAGGGTGCCCACGAACTCCCCTTCGTCCACGTCGCTGCCGTCGATGTAGCCGGCCTTGATCCAGGCTTCGGTGCGCGGCGAGGGCTTGCCACGCAGGCCCAGGTTGGCCCAGCCCAAGGTGGTGGAGTCGGAGCTACTGCCCAGCGAGCGGCCGCGCTGGCGCAGGTCCGCATCGACCTTGGTGCGCAGCGCGCTGATGTCGGCGATGAACTCGACGCGCTCAGTCATTTCCTGGCGGTAGCCGATACCGGCGTTGGCCTGCGTCAGGGTGCTGTCGACCGTGAAGCCGGCGCCGAGGTTGAAGTCCTTGGTGGCGCGCTGGTAGCCGGCGAAGACGTAGACCGGCTGGGCGATCTGCCAGGAACCGCGCAGATAGCCGCCGTTGATGCCTTCGTTGCCATTATTGACGTTGAAGTCGGTACGGTTCCAGCCGCCTTCGACATAGTTGTAGCTCAGGCCCTCCGCAGAGGCGGCAAACGGGGCGGCAGCCAGCAGGGCGGCCAGAATCAGGGTATTACGCATTGGATGGTTCTCTCCGAAGTGATGTCCGTGTCTCCGCCCCGTTGCGAGGCGGAAAATGCGACGTCTCCCGTCGCGGCGGGTAATTTAACAGATCCTTCACAAAGCTGGCTATGGGGAATTTCCCGACACGACACAGTGTCCCGTCAGCCTCACCTGACGCTCAGCCACTGCGCCGAGGTGCGCTGTTAAACTGCGTCGGCCGGTTCGCCGGCACTTACGAACGTCTTCAGGGCGGGGTGCGATTCCCCACCGGCGGTGGGCACGCGCAAGCGTGCGAGCCCGCGAGCGCTTCGTCGCGATGGTTGGCACTGCAGTGTCGGGCATCGCGCGAAGGTCAGCAGATCCGGTCCGATGCCGGAGCCGACGGTATAGTCCGGATGAAAGAAGACGGCCACCGTGCAGCCTTGCGGCTGCGCGCGCGCCTGTTTGCTTTGCCTTGCGGCGTTTTTCGCTCAACTTCTGCGAGAAACGACTATGTCCATGCACCACCTGCCGCGCTGCGCCGCGGTGTTCCAGCGCTCCATCTCCGCGGTGTCATTGCTGCACGCGGGAGCACGCTGATGTTTACCGGAATCATTGAAGGCGTTGGCCAGCTGGCGGCGCGCCAGCCGCAGGGCGGCGATGTGCGTTTCACCTTCGCCACTGGCAATTTGCCGTTCGACGCGGTGCAACTGGGCGAAAGCATTGCAGTCAACGGCGTGTGCCTGACGGTCATTGCGTTCGACGCCGGCAGCTTTCAGGCTGACGCCTCCACCGAAACCCTGTCGCTGACCACGCTGGGCGCATTGCCCGAGGGCGCACTGCTCAATCTGGAGCGCGCGATGCGGCCCACCGACCGTCTTGGCGGGCATCTGGTCAGCGGGCATGTGGATGGTCTGGGCCAGGTGCAATCGGTGCATGGCGATGCACGTGCGCAGCGCTGGCGGTTTGCCGCCCCATCATCGGTATTGCGCTATGTGGCCAAAAAAGGCTCGATCTGCGTGGACGGCGTCAGCCTGACCGTCAATGAGGTAGACGAAGACGGCTTCGAGGTTGCGTTGATTCCGCACACGGTGGCCAATACCGCATTTGCGCAGACCGCCGTCGGCGCGGCGGTGAACCTGGAAATCGATCTGGTGGCGCGCTATGTCGAACGCCTCCTCGGCACACGGGGTGCGGCATGAACTTCGCGCCCGTTCCGGAATTGATCGAAGAACTGCGCGCCGGGCGCATGGTGGTGATCGTCGACGACGAAGACCGCGAAAACGAAGGCGATCTGATCATGGCCGCCGAGTTGGTCAAGCCGTCGGACATCAACTTCATGGTGACCCATGCGCGCGGGTTGGTATGCCTGTCGCTGACCCGCGAGCGCTGCGCGCAGCTGGGCCTGGCGCCGATGGTGCGCAACAACACCGCGCAGTTCCAGACCAACTTCACCGTCAGCATCGAAGCAGCCGAAGGCGTGACCACCGGCATCTCCGCCTACGACCGCGCCCACACCGTGCGCACCGCCGTGCGCCCGGATGCCAAGCCGCAGGACCTGAGCCAGCCGGGGCATATTTTCCCGCTGATTTCGCAGCCCGGCGGCGTGCTGACCCGTGCCGGCCACACCGAAGCGGCCAGCGACCTGCCGATGCTGGCCGGGCTGGAACCGGCCGGCGTGCTGGTGGAAGTGCTCAACCCGGACGGCAGCATGGCGCGTCGCCCGCAGTTGGAAGTGTTCGCACGCGAGCATGGGTTGAAGATGGGCTCGATCGCCGATCTGATCGCCTATCGCCTGGCCAACGAGCACACCGTCGAGCGTGTGGACGAGCGCGAGATCACCACCGAATTCGGCCCGTTCACACTGGTGACCTACCGCGACCGCATCGCGCACGACCTGCACTTTGCATTGGTGCGCGGCAATGCGGATCCACAGACGCCGACACTGGTGCGCGTGCAGGTGGAAAACCCGCTGGCCGATCTGCTGCACTGGCAGCGCGACGATTTCGGCGTGGCGGCTACCGATGCGCTGCGTGCGATCGCCGCCGAAGGGCAGGGCGTGATGGTGGTGCTGTCGGCCCCGCGCGACAGCGAATCGCTGTTGGCGCGGCTGCGCCAGCAACCCGAGGCCGCGGCCAACGCCAAGGACGTCAGCCAGTGGCGGCGCAATGGTGCCGGTGCGCAGATCCTGGCCGAGCTGGGCCTGGGCAAGCTGCGCGTGCTGGGCACCCCGCGCCGTCAGGTGGGGTTGGCCGGGTTCGGGCTGGAGGTGGTGGAGTATCTGGAATGCCACGCCGGCGAAGGCCTGCGTTCGGTGGCGCCTTCCGCCGTGCCCTGAGATGGCTGCGAGCCGTTACCAACCGCAGTCATTTGATCCATTTTTGATGGCCCTTTTGCCGTTGCCGGCGCTGACGCGTGGCTGACAGCGCGCAGCCGCCAGGGGCTGCGGTTGTGTCCCGGCACGGTGGCCGCCGGTGTCGGCGACCGGTTCCAGCCGAAGGCTGCGCCAGCTGGCCGCGCAGACGATAGGTGCCATTGCACAGGTTCCTGAAGCGCATGGCCGGGTCTGCTTTGGCGGCCCCGGCCTGCACGCGGCGGCCGGGCCTGGCCCCGGCAGCTGTTAAACTTCCCGCCCCCTCGAGTTGCCGACCCGCATGACCCACTACGAAGGCGATCTTCGCCCCACCACCGCGCGCTTTGCGATCATCGCCAGCCGCTGGAATGCCCGCATCACCGACGCGCTGGTCACCGGCGCGCGCCAGAGCCTGGCCGGCAACGGCATTGGCGAAGACGCCATCGACGTGATCCGCGTGCCGGGCGCCTGGGAAATTCCGATCGCCGCCAACCGCGTGGCGCAGTCCGGCCAGCATGGCGCGATCATCGCGCTGGGCTGCGTGATCCGTGGCGATACCCGCCATTACGAACATGTGGCCGACCTGTGCGCCGAAGGCCTGATGAGCGTGCAGTTGCAGACCGGTGTGCCGGTGCTCAACGGTGTGCTGGCCGTTGAACGCGTGGAAGATGCCGAAGCGCGTGCCGGCGGCAGCCACGGCAACAAGGGCGAGGAATGCGCGCTTGCGGCGCTGGAACTGGTGAACTTGATGGAGTTGTTGCCATGAGCAAGCCCGGTGGGCACCCACGCCACGGCCGTCGCGACGGCATCGACCCGGTGCTGCGTTCGCGCGCACGCAGGCGTGCCTTGCAGGCGGTGTATGCGTGGCAGATTTCCGGTGGCTTCGCCAAGCAGGTGATCGGCCAGTTCGCGCACGAGCAGGCGCACGAAGTAGCCGATCTGGCCTACTTCGAAAGCCTGGTTGAAGGCGTACTGAGCAACCGTGCCGAACTGGATACTGCGCTGACCCCATATTTGGACCGCGGCGTGGAAGAGGTCGATGCGATCGAACGCGCAGTCCTGCGTCTGGCCGCCTACGAATTGCTGTACCGCCAGGACGTGCCGTACCGCGTGGTGATCAACGAGGCGATCGAAACCGCCAAGCGCTTCGGCTCCGAACACGGCCACACCTACGTCAACGGCGTGCTCGATCGTGCGGCGGTGGAGTGGCGCAAGGTGGAGTCGGGCGCCTGAGGCGCCGAGATTCGGCATTCGTGATTCGGGATTGGCAGCCAGCGCAGGTCCCGCCCGTGCAAGGTGCGAGCGCCTTCGCTTGAGCGGCGCAGCCGTGGCTTGATCGACGCCACCTGCTCTGCCGCATCCACCGATGGTGCAGCTGGCCAGCCGTCATGCCGCCCCTCGCAAAGCCTGCTGTGACCAATCCCCAATGCCCAATCCCAAATCCCGGCCCTTCAAATGCCCGAATTCGATCTGATTGCCCGTCTGCGTGCGCGCATTGCCGCGCGTGCCGATGTGCCGTTGGGCATTGGCGACGATGCGGCACTGCTGCAGCCGCCGGCTGGTGAGCAATTGGCGATCACTGCCGATACGCTCAATGCCGGTGTGCATTTTCCGCAAGAGACGCGCGCCGACGATCTGGGCTGGAAGACGCTGGCAGTCAATCTTTCCGATCTGGCAGCGATGGGCGCGCAACCGCGTTGGTGCACCTTGTCGTTGTCGCTGCCGCACGACGATGCGGCGTGGGTGGATGCGTTTGCCGACGGTTTTTTCGCGCTGGCCGATGCGCACGACATCGTGCTGGTCGGTGGCGACACCACACGCGGGCCACTCTCGTGCGCGGTGACGGCGATCGGCAGCGTACCGCCGGGTGCGGCGCTGCGTCGCGACGGTGCGCGTCTGGGCGATGACGTGTGGGTAACCGGCGCGCCGGGAGAGGCCGCTGCTGCGTTGGCGCTGTGGCAAGCCGGGCAGCTGGAGGTGACCTGCATGGCTGCCGACCCGTTGCGTGAACGGTGGCGCTGCCGCCTGCTGCGTCCGCAGCCACGCGTGCAGGCCGGGCTGCGTTTGCGCGGGCTTGCGCATGCCTGCGTGGACATCTCCGACGGGCTGCTGGCCGATCTGGGGCATCTGTGCGAACGCAGCGGCGTGGGCGCGCAACTGACACGTGCTGCCTTGCCGGCGATGCCGCGCAGCGCCGGGACCAGCGCATTGCAGTGCCTCGGCTGGCAGTTTGGCGGTGGCGACGATTACGAGCTGTGTTTCACCGCCGCGCCGCAGCACCGCGATGCGGTGGCGCAGGCAATGGAGTTCGCCGAGGTAGCGGCAACGCGCATCGGCCAGATTGTCGCAACGCCCGGCGTGGTAGTGCACGACGCCGACGGCAACCCCTGGCAACCGCCGCAGCGCGGCTACCAGCACTTCGTCGGCTGAAACGCTCGCGGCCGAGGTGATCCCTGCCCGGGTGACTGCAGGTCCGGCACTCCCGACTCCGATTCCCGATTCCCGCACCTTGATCCATACCATACCGTCTGGTACGTTCGCGATGTTCTCCCCCGAACCACGGATGCATGGCAGTTGCCGCTGGGCTATCCCGGCCCTGCCTCGCGTGGGAGAGAGCAACATGAGCAAGCGTTGGATCGGAAGCATCGCCGCATTGGCGTTACTGGTGGCTTCGGCGTCGGCAGTGGCGGGCGCCTTCAGCAAGACCTACGAACGCATTCCCGGCTGGGATGGCGCGCAGATGGGCGCACTGGTGCTGGTACCGCAGGGACAGGGTGCCGGGCCGTTTCCGCTGATCGTGATGCCGGCCAGTTGGTCGCTGCCCAATCTGGAATACCTGGGTCGCGCCAGCCTGTTGGCCAGCGACGGCTACGTGGTGGTGAGCTACACCTCGCGCGGATTCTGGGATTCGGCCGGGCAGATCGACATCGCCGGGCCGGACACGGTGGAAGACGTCAGCGCGGTGATCGACTGGGCGCTGGCGCATACGCCGGCCAATCCGAACGCGATCGGTGCGTCGGGCATTTCCTACGGTGCGGGCATCAGCCTGCTGGCGGCCGAGCGCGACCCACGCATCAAGGCGGTGGCTGCGCTCAGCGGTTGGGCCGATCTGGAAGCGTCTCTGTATTCCAATCGCACTGTCAGCCAACAAGGCGTGGGGCTGTTGGTCGGCGCGGGCGCGCTGACCGGGCGGGCCGGGCCGGATCTGGCGCAGATCGGCGCACGCGTTGCGCAAGGCGATTACGACGGCGCGGTGCAGGGCTTCCTGCCGCAGGCCGCATCGCGCAGCCCGGCCACCGATGTGGCGGCGCTCAATGCGCGCGGCACTGCGGTACTGCTGGGCAATGCGTTCAACGATGGGTTGTTCCCGCCGAACCAGACCATCGCATTCTTCAACCAGTTGCGTGGCCCGAAACAATTGCTGCTCAGCCAGGGCGATCACGCCACCGCCGAGCTACCCGGTGCGTTGGGATTGCCGAACGAGGTGTACACCGCGACCACGCGCTGGTTCGATCGCCATCTCAAGCAAGTCCGTAACGGGGTGGATACCGAAGCGCCGGTGCGGCTGTCGCCACGGGCCGGGCAATGGTTGGACTATCCGGACTGGGCGTCGGTACAACAGGAAACCACGCAACTTGGCCTGTCCGCACCTGCCGGTTTGCTCAGCCCGACCGGTGGATTGATCGGTGGGACCTCGAGCGGATGGCAATCGCGCATCGCCACCGACATGCCGACCTTGGCCGATTCCGGCGTCGTGCTGGTCAACGGTTTATTGCAAGGCATCGGCGTGCCGGTGAGCACCTCGATTCCGCTGGTCAACCGCGCAGGTGCCGCAGTATGGGTCGGCTCGCCATCGAGCAGTGCCCGGCGCCTGGCCGGAAGCCCCTCGCTGCGCGTGACCGTCGTACCCAGTCAGTCGAAGGTGAGTCTGTTCGCGTATCTGTATCGCATGGATGGTCTGGGCGTGGCGCAACTGATCACACACGCGCCATATTCGTTACGCAATGCCACGCCGGGACGCGCAGTCACGCTGGACTGGACGCTGCAGGCGGCAGCAACCGAAATTCCCGCAGGGCAGCGGCTGGTACTGGTGATCGATACCCGCGATGTGCGTTACACCGATGCCAGCGACGGCGGCGGCACGGTGACATTCTCCTCGCCGGTGGCAACACCTTCGGTGTTGAACCTGTCGTTGCGATGATGCTTCGATTTGCGTGCAGCGCGAAGCGTCGTCTTGGAGACGTAGTGGATATCGATTCTGCATGCGAAGAAGGCATCGTGTGACGCATCAGGTGTCGCAAGTCAGGCAGTTGTCATGAGCTCAGAACTCGCCGTTCGGGAAGGGAATGGCTAGCTTCGATGATTAAGCTCTTTAGCTTCATAGATTCAGAGCTAAAAGATTCAGCTCTGTAACGTTGCTGCGTGGCCCTTGCCCGCCCACCATCGCAGGACACGCTGCAAGTACGTCCATGTAGCTCTGGCGCGGCATCCATGCCGCTCAAGGTCCCGCGACGGTGGGCGGGCAAGGACCAGGCGAGATGGTCGGTGTGCACGGTAGGAGCCGTGATTGATGCGCATTGTTCGATCATGACGCGCCGGCTCAACACCGGATGCGCAACGCGCTACAAGCAGCTTTCACGCGACCACCGGCCAACTGTGTGGCGCGGTGTCCTCACCGCGCCTTCGACGCCTTGCGTTTGCTGCAAGGACCAGTTGAGACGGTCGGTGTGCAAAGGTTTTAACCTGCAGTCCGCTGACTTGCTGGTGTGAGGAGGGCATCACGCCTTCGCCCATGTTTCAAGCCGAAAACGTGTGTGGTTCGGCGGCAAATGCGACCGCCAGGGCGCCCTTGCCGACGTTGACCATGCCGGTCAGGCTCATCACGCTTTCGAACAGTTCTACACCATGGGTCTGGCAGGCGCTCTGCAGCGCTTTGTAGCCGGGCAGGGCGTGCAACTCGGCGAGTTCGCCGCCGTAGCCGACGCACACTGTCGGGGTCATCAGGCCTTCGCGGATCTTGCGTACGGTAAAGCCGAACAATTTTTCTGCCGAAGGCTCGAAGCCTTTGAGCTTGGCCACCGGCTCGGTGACGCCGCGGTAGGCGCGCAGCACCGGTTTGATGTCCAGCGCGCTGCCCAGCGCAGCGCCGATCAGGCCGACGCTGCGGTCGCCCTTGGTGCGTGCACGTGCACGCAGGTAGTAGAGATCGCGCGGGATCATGTAGCCGT
The DNA here is from genome assembly GCF_001660815.1 of Xanthomonas nasturtii. Lineage (GTDB taxonomy): Bacteria > Pseudomonadota > Gammaproteobacteria > Xanthomonadales > Xanthomonadaceae > Xanthomonas > Xanthomonas nasturtii. Next base: position 7,042 of record NZ_LYMI01000039.1, on the reverse strand, counting down.
AGGTGTGCTCGGCCAGGTGTTCCAGGCGGGTGCGGATGGCCGCGACGCCCTGGCCCTGCTCGCGCAGGCGGACAGCTTCCACCGCAGTGATGCCCTGGCCGGCGAACAGGTTGAGCGTGTCGACCACCCGCAGCGCAAACGGCGACATGTGGCCGGCGGCCTGACGGATCGGCTTGTAGTCGTTGAGGATGGCGAAGCTGGCCTGCATGGCGTTGTCGAAGATCTGGCTGCGCAGCTTGGAAATGGTCAGGCAGAACACGTGGTCGTAGTCGATGACCAGCTGTTTCAGGAACAGGTCGCGGATCTGGTTGACCGAAAACGGCGTGGTCTCGGCCTCGTGGCCGCGCTCGGCCACATGCGCCTGAAGAAAGCTCAGCGTGGCTTCTTCGTCGCGATGATCGGCCAGCACGGCCTCGCCGATGCGCACGCTGATTGGCAGCACAGTCACGTTGTTGCGTTGAATGAAGTCCTGCGGCAGGTCGCAAGCACTGTCCACCACGATTCCGATACGCATTCGTCGCCCCCTTCGGCTCTTGCGTTGTCTGCAGTGCGAACGCTATCGCAAAACGGCCCCGACGCGTTGGCCTGATGTGGGGGCGGTTCGAGGGTGCAGAGGGCGGGGGTGGCAGCCGGGCAGGCCGCATGCACCGCCATGCCACCGCTTTGGAATTACGGTGCATCGACAGGTAGCGCCACAACCGGCATGCGTGGGCGTGGTGGTGGCTGCGTATGTGGCTCTGCAGCATTCGTGGCCACAGCGCTCTGGCGTCTCTGAGAGGTACATGCATCTGCATGCCGATCCAGATGACTAACTGAGAGCCAGCGCACGCTGCGAGTGCAGGGTAGCGCCCGCTATCCTGCTCGGCTGTACAGGCCTGCCGGAATCGCTATAGCTCCCCTCACGACGCCGCTGCTAGGGTTCAACTCCACCGCCGCAAGGCGGATCCCGACGGCGCCGTACTGGCGCTGCCGCGCTGAATCACGGAGAGTCAACATGCACAACAGCCCATCCAGCAACCTCATCCAGATCGGCGCCCGGGCGCCGACGACGCGGCGGCGCGCATCGCGCTGGTGGACCGCGGCGCTGGCCATCGGTCTGGTGGCACTCGCCCCGGCGGCGCTCGCCGGGCCGTACAAGATCTTCGGCAACCACTATGCGTGGGTGAACAATTTCAACGATCCCAACAACATCATCCAGGGCACCTTCGGGACCGGCAGCACGCCCGAGCTGACGGTCACCTTCAACTTCGCCGACTACAACCTGTACGGCTACCCGGCGATCGTGCGTGGCTGGCACTACGACTGGAACCCGACCAGCGACAAGCTGTTTCCCAAGCAGATCTCGTCGATCAGCTCACTGCCCTTCAAGTTCAACTACAGCGCTGGCGGCACCAACCTGGCGGGCGATTTTGCCTACGACATCTTTTTCCGCTGGGACACCGCCAAAGGTAATCCGCAGCTGGAAGTGATGATCTGGGGCGACCACAACTCCTGGCCGATCGGCACCGTGACCGCGACCAAGGTCATCACGGCGGGTGGGCGCACCTTCGACCTGTGGGAAGGCTTCAATTCCGGTGCCGGCTATTACGTCTACACCTTCATCCCGACCGGCACCGCCGGCCAGCCGACGCTCAAGACCAGCGGCAGTCTCAACATCGACGCCAAGCCGTTCCTGACCTGGTTGCAGAACAACCGCTCCAAGGATGGCCGCTACAACAACAGCATGTATCTGCATGCGGCCGAAGCGGGCTTCGAAGTGGTGCGCGGCAATGGCTGGGCCAAGGTCAGCGCGACCATGGACGCCAAGTAAGCGCAGCGTCTAACGTACTGTGCGGGCTGCCGGCACTGGGTGGCTCGCACACACTTTTGAGGCATGGGCACGTCGCAATCTGCGCGCTGCCTGTCGGTGCTCGGTAGCGAGTACCTGCGAAGCTTCGCTACACACCACACAATGAAGTGGTCGCATGTGCGGCGCGTGCAGCGCCGGCGTCGCACATCGGACGAGGCCACCGTGAGCGGTTTACATGGATGGCCACGTCTGCAATCACCTCCGGTGGTGTTGCCTACAACGCACCACGTGCCGCATCAATGTCGGCCATCCATTGTCTGCGCTTGCCCAGCACGAAGCGGTGTGCATTGCCATCGTTCAAGCGCACCGCCAACGATGTGGGCGCGATCGGCACCAGGCCGAGCAGGCGCGTCCAGCAGGGCTGCACTGCCACGATTTGCCGCAGGGGCACGCTCAGCGAGCGGGTCTGCACGTTGAACGCATGCGGCTGAAACAGCAGCGCGTCGGCGGTGAGAATCAAGCGCCCGCCCACTGCCTCCATCCCGCGCTGCAGATTGGCGGGGGCCTGGCGCAGCACGTTGCGATCAATCGAACGCAAGCCACCGCCTTGAAACAGCGAACTCACGGTCGCGCAACGGCGGTGCGGGCACACGGCATCCGCCGTGGCAAGACACCGCGGCTGTCGAACACGGCCAGGAGTGAAACCGGAGACATGCGATAGGCCTGATGGGCTGCATCACTGCAGCGACGGCCGCCAGCGAGACGCGGCACCACGCCATGAGAGCACATCGCCCATGTACGCCAGACCACCGCCGATCAGGTATATCAGCAGATCGTGCAGGGTGGCGGTAGTGCCGAGCGCGATATAGGCAACGCTGCCGGGGAGCAGGCCAGCGTGATGCTGACGAACGCGGCGCGCCCTGGGCACGCCGCGAACGCTTACTTCAGATACGCGCGCGGTAACGGGCCGGCCTGCTGCATGTAGCGGTCGCGCAGCTCGCTCTGGCGCGAGCGCATCGGCATCTCGCGACCGCCCAGCCAGACCTGCTCGGCGTAGTGCGCAACATCCAGCGGGTCACCCTCCCACAGCACCAGGTCGGCCTGCTTGCCCACGGCAATGCTGCCGATGCGATCGCCCACGCCGAAGATCTCCGCCGGCACGCGGGTCAGCCCGGCCAGGCCCGATTCCCAGGGCAGACCATTGGCGACGGCGTTGCCGGCCAGCTGGCGCAGCTTGCGTGCGTTGTGCGAGGCGTCGCCGTTTTGGGTAAAGCTGACCTCCACACCGGCCGCGCGTAGACGTGCGGCATTTTCCAGCGTGGCACCGATCTGGTCGAAGGTCGAGGGCAGATCCGCCAGTGCATCCACCAGCACCGGCACCTTGGCCTGCGCCAGTTGCGGCGCGAGCTTCCATGCCTCGGCGCCACCGGCGATGGCGATGCGCACCTTCTCGCGCTGCGCCCAGCGCAACAGCTGGCGGATGTCGGCGGCCCGTTCCACCTGCACCACGATGCGGCCCTGGCCGGCCAGGTACCTGGCCAGCACATTGCGGCCGACCGGGGTCAGCAAGGCATGCGGCGAATCGGCCTGTATGCGGCCGCGCGCTTCGGCAACCAATTGATCCAACAGCATCCACTGCGCTGCCCGCGAGCTGCCGGTGAGGTCGGACGCCGCTGCACCGATGCGCAGAAACAACGCATGCGGGCCCACCGGGTCGGGGCTGCCATCCAGCCGCACGATGCCGCCCTGGCCGGCAATGAAGGCGCCGCTGGTGGTTGCGCCCAAGGCGGTGAAGCCGATGCCTTCCACGCGCGCCACCGGCACCAGCACCGAGTCGGGGTTGTAGGCCAGGGTGACGTCGAATTCCGGGCGCATCGGTTGCTCGGCCAGCTTGATACCGCTGTCCACCGTGCTCTCTTCGCCGGAGACTTCTTCAATGCCGATTTCGGTGATGCCGCCGAACAAGGCAGGCGTCAGTGGCCGGCCTTTGGCTTCAACGACGCGGCCATGGGTAGGGGCTGCCAGGTTGCGGCCGATGGCGCGGATCACGCCGCCCTGCACCAGTACATCGGTGTTATGCAGCGTGCCCTGCGCAGTGGCAGTGTGCACGGTGGCGCCGCGAATCAGCACCTGCTGGCCGAAGGCAGGCAACGCAAGCGCCGCCGTGACCAGCGCCGCGATCACACGCAATCGCGGGCGTATAGCGGTTGCGCGGCTCATCGTGCCACCTCCTGGCCGAGCATGAAGTCCGACACCGGTTGCAGCGCACGGTTATGCCGGTCGTACACCTGCGCGCCGTCGATATACACCTGTTCGGCCAGTGCATAGGAACTGAAAGGATTACCGTTCCACACCACCACATCGCCCATCTTGCCCGGCTCCAATGCGCCGGTCTGCTGCTCGATGCCGAGCGCCTTGGCAGCGTTGCTGGTGAGCCAGCGGATGGCCCGTTCGGGCGGGATCTCGATGCCGCTGCGGCGCGCGTTGGCGATCACCTTGGCGGCCTCCTGGTTGAGCCGCTGGATGCCTTCTTCCGAATCCGAATGCACGATGGCGCAGCTGTTGGCCGGGCGATCGACCAGTGCGATGTTTTCCTGGATGCCGTCGAAGGCTTCCATCTTGAAGCCCCACCAATCGGCCCACAGCGCGCCGCAGACGTTGTCCTGCGCCAGCCGGTCGGCCAGCTTGTATGCCTCCACGCCGTGGTGGAAGGCGGCGATGTGGAAGCCGAATTCCTTGGACAGGTCCAGCATGGTGGCCATTTCATCGGCGCGGTAGCAGTGGATGTGCACGCGGATGTCGCCATTGATGGCGCCGGCCAGCGTGTCGAGCTTGAGGTCGCGCTTGCCGCCCGCATCGCCGCTGCTGTCGTTGTCGCCGCCGCTGCTCCACCAGTGACGCTTCTTGGCGGCTTTCTTTTTCGGTGCGTTTTTCTGCAGATACTCGGCCGCGTCGATGAACGCAGCGCGGTAACCGGCCACGTTGCCCATGCGCGTGCCGGGGCCGCCTTTCTGGCCGTACACGCGTTTGGGGTTTTCGCCGCATGCCATCTTCAGGCCCCACGGCGCGCCGGGGAACTTCATGCCCTGGTAGGTGGTGGAGGCCACGTTCTTGAGCGTGACGCCGCGCCCGCCGATCAGGTTGGCCGAGCCGGGCAGGATCTGCAGCGAGGTGATGCCGCCGGCCAGCGCGGTGCCGAAGCCGGGATCCTGCGGCCAGATCGAATGCTCGGCCCACACGTTGGGGGTGACCGGTGCGGTCATCTCGTTGCCGTCGCTATGCGCGCTGACGCCCGGGCTGGGGTACACACCCAGATGCGAGTGCACGTCGATGATGCCGGGCGTGACCCACTTGCCGGTGCCGTCGATGCGGCGTACATCGGCCGGCGCCTCGAGTGCGCGGCCGACGGCAGCCACCTTGCCATCGCGCAGCAGCACGTCGGCATCGTCCAGCCGCTGGCCGGTGCCGGTGAGCACCGTGGCGTGCTGGATCAGCACCGGACCGGACGCAAGCGCACGGTAGGTGCTGGGGTAGGGGTCTTGCACGAAGCGCGATGCGGTCGACGCCGCAGACGCAGGGCCGCAAAGCACAGCCGCGCCCAGCGCGGCGAACAGGATGGAACGCATGGATTTCCCCGGTAAAACGAAAACGTCAGCCGCAAACCTAGCTGTCAGCGGCGTGCTTGCCAAGTGCTGGACGTGGGGCGGCGGGCTCATCACATGCGCCAGTGCATGCTATGCGGCATTCGTCAGGGGGAATGCCGATGATTGCCAAAACAGAACGCAACAAACAGGCCGATGTGGTGTTGGCTTTCTGGGAACTGGCCGGCTCGGCCCGCTGGTTCACGCACAACGACGCCTTCGATGCCAACTTTCGCCAGCATTTCAGCGAGCAGCATTTTGCCGCCGCGCGTGGCGAATACACGCAGTGGATGGCGCGCGCCGAAGATGCGCTGGCCTTGCTGATCCTGCTGGACCAGTTTCCACGCAATGCCTTTCGCGGTAGCGCGCATGCCTATGCCACCGACGGCTTGGCATTGCAGTGTGCAAGGCAGGCGGTGGAACGTGGCTTCGACCAGCAGGTTTCGGCGCAACTGCGCTTGTTTTTCTATCTTCCGTTCGAGCACGCCGAAGACTTGCAGGAGCAGGCGCGCGCGGTGGAGCTGATCAGCGCACTGGGCGATACGGAGACAACCCATTGGGCGCTGGAGCATCAGCGCATCATCCAGCGCTTTGGCCGGTTCCCGCACCGCAATGCGGTACTGGGGCGTATGACCACCGCAGAGGAACAGCAGTTTCTCGATGACGGCGGGTTTGCCGGTTGAACAGCGCTCGCCCTGAAAAGCGCTGCGAAACATGTGCCGACAAACAGGTCCGTGCAGGAATAATGCAGAATCAGAAAGCGTGGTTTCGAAGATTCAGGCCACTGCACCTGAGTGTGATGTCAGTCGTTCCAGAGCGATACCTAGTCGCCCCTGAAAAACCCCCTTCAAGCACCAAAGGTCAGCGGCGACCGGTGCACCAGGCTCAAGGATGCCCCTGCCATCGCCTGCAACCAGGCACGCAAAAAGGCGATCCAGCGCAGCAGCCAGCGCAGGTTGTAGCCGGCGGCGCAGCCGAGCACGTGTAGTGCATCGCCTTGGGCACCCTTTAGATAGCAGCGATTCAAGCGGCAGTCCTGTTTCAGATGTCCAATCACCGGCTCCACCGCTTGCCGGCGTTTGATCCAGCTCCATTGCCGTCGTGTCAGCGTCTTGGCCTTGCCGCGATGCAGGATCTGCACGCCATCTACCTCACGTCCGCGATACCCCAGGTCCACGATCGCTACCTGCGGGGTCACATTCACATCCTGCAGCAACCCACGCGTCTGCTCCAGCTGCTCGGCCAACGTATCGCCGTCGTAAGGATTGCCGGGAAAACTGCGCGCGCCCACGATCAAGCCTTTGCACGCACTCACCGCAATGCCGACCTTGACGCCAAATTCGTAAGGTGTCCGTGCCTTGCCCTTGCTCATGCATTCCACTTCCGGCGCATGCAGGGCGTAGAGCTTTTGCTTGTCCTTGGGGCGTTGTGTCAACACCCGTTGTGCGCGTTCCAGCCAGACACTGATGCGCTCACGCACCAAGGGGTCCAGCTTGCGTTGCAGATCGCGTAATACGCGTCCCAGGAGCGTGCGTTGGCGTCGCAGCACCTTGTGCATGCGCTTGAACTGGCGCGCATGCGCATAGCGCCCGGCCTTGCGGCTCAAGACCGG
>NZ_LYMI01000038.1 GCF_001660815.1 Xanthomonas nasturtii | reverse complement strand
TGGCCGGCAATCGTGGCGATAGCGCCTGCTCCAACGCACTCCACGGCAGCCGATGGCTTAGTTGAACCAGTGGATGGCGCAGGTCGATCTGGTTTTCCAGACGCGAACGAAACAACTCATCGGCAGGTAAGTGATCGGCAGCGGGACGGCGTGTGCGCATGGGCGAAAACTGCCAGAAACCAGTGCGTACATTAACGAAAACTGGCAGTTCCAGCACGCCGAAAACGCGGGGGACGCCCTGCAATGGATGTGGTTTGGGGGTTTTTCAGGGGCGACCACTTACATTTCGAACATCACAAGGCTTTGCACGTACCCTCATCCGCCCCTTTGGGGCACCTTTTCCCGCAGGGAGAAGGAATCAAGCGCACAACAAAAAAGCGGGCCGAAGCCCGCTCTTTCGTCATGCATCACGCGTCACGCGTGATGCATCAGCCAACAGCGATTACTCGGCCGAAGCCGGCACGCCCTCGCCTTCTTCCACTGCCTTGATCGACAGACGGATACGGCCCTGCTTGTCCACTTCCAGCACCTTGACGCGCACCAGATCGCCTTCCTTCAGCTTGTCGCCGACCTTCTCCACGCGCTCGCTGGAAATCTGCGAGACGTGCACCAGGCCATCCTTGCCCGGCAGGATGGTGACGAACGCGCCGAAGTCCATGATCTTGGCGACCTTGCCTTCGTAGATGCGGCCCGGCTCCACGTCCGAGGTGATCTGCTCGATACGCGACTTGGCAGCTTGCGCGGCGATCGCGTTGACCGAGGCGATGATGATCGTGCCGTCGTCCTGGATGTCGATCTGCGTACCGGTTTCCTTGGTGATCGCCTGGATGGTCGAGCCACCCTTGCCGATCACTTCGCGGATCTTGTCCGGGTGGATCTTGATGGTCAGCAGGCGCGGCGCGTAGTCGCTCAGTTCCTGACGCGGGGTGGTCAGGGCATGCGCCATCTCGCCCAGGATGTGCAGACGGCCGGCCTTGGCCTGCTGCAATGCCTGCTTCATGATCTCTTCGGTGATGCCTTCGATCTTGATATCCATCTGCAGCGCGGACACGCCTTCGGCGGTACCGGCCACCTTGAAGTCCATGTCGCCGAGGTGATCTTCGTCACCCAGGATGTCGGAGAGCACGACAAAGTCGTTGCCTTCCTTCACCAGACCCATCGCGATACCTGCGACCGGCGCCTTGATCGGCACACCGGCATCCATCAGCGCCAACGAGCTGCCGCAGACCGATGCCATCGACGAGGAACCGTTCGATTCGGTGATTTCCGAGACCACGCGGATGGTGTACGGGAATTCTTCCAGACTCGGCATCACGGCGAGCACGCCGCGCTTGGCCAGACGGCCGTGGCCGATTTCGCGGCGCTTCGGCGCACCGAAACGACCACACTCGCCCACCGAGTACGGAGGGAAGTTGTAGTGGAACAGGAAGTTCTCTTTGTACTCGCCCGAGACGGCGTCGATGACCTGACCGTCGCGTGCGGTGCCGAGCGTGGTGATCACGATCGCCTGCGTTTCGCCACGGGTGAACAGTGCCGAGCCGTGGGTACGCGGCAACACGCCGGCCTTGGCGCTGATCGGGCGCACGGTATCCAGTGCACGGCCGTCGATACGCACCTTGGTGCTCAGCACCGAGCCACGCATGGTCTGGTATTCCAGCTCGCCGAATTCCTTGGCCAGATCACCGGAAGCCCAGCCTTCGATCGTGGCACGCGGCGCCAGCGAACCCAGCACGTCCTTCTTGATGGCCGAAATCGCATCGCGGCGCTGCAGCTTGTCACGCACCTGGAAAGCCGACGCGAGCTGCTCGCCCACCGCTTCCTTCAGCGCGGCGATCATGCCCTCGTTCTTCGCCGGGGCCACCCAATCGGACGGCTTGGTGCCGGCTTCGACGGTCAGCTCGTTGATGATATTGATGACCTTCTGCATCTCGCGATGGCCGAACGTCACTGCGCCCAGCATCACTTCTTCCGACAGCAGCTCGGCTTCGGACTCGACCATCAGCACCGCATTTGCGGTACCGGCCACGACCAGCTCCAGCTGCGAATCCTTCAGCTCGGTCACGGTCGGGTTGAGGATGTATTCGCCATTCTTGTAACCGACCTTCGCCGCAGCGATCGGGCCGTTGAACGGGGTGCCGGCCAGCGACAGCGCGGCCGATGCACCGATCAGCGCGGCGATATCGCCGTCGATGTCCGGGTTCATCGACATCACGGTGGCGATGATCTGCACTTCGTTCTTGTAGTCCTCCGGGAACAGCGGACGGATCGGGCGATCGATCAGGCGCGAGATCAACGTTTCCTTCTCGGTCGCGCGTCCTTCGCGCTTGAAGAAGCCGCCCGGGATGCGGCCGCCGGCGTAGAACTTCTCCTGATAATCGACCGTCAGGGGGAAGAAGTCCTGCCCTTCGCGCGCGCTCTTGGCGGCGACGGCGGTGACCAGCAGTACGGTGTCGTCGAACTTGACGATGACGGCGCCGCCTGCCTGGCGAGCGATTTCGCCCGTCTCAAGAGTGACGGTGTGCTTGCCGTACTGGAAGGTTTTGGTGATTTTTGCCACGGAGGTTTTTTCCCTTAGGTGTTGCTGTCTGCGTTGGACCGTCGTCGACCCATGCCGAGAACGGGCGGCCGGGAGGCTCCGGCCCAAGAATGCGTGTTGCCAGTAACGTAGTGCGATTGACCAAAAACAAAACCGCGGCGCATCGCTGCGCCGCGGCGGTAAGACTCGATTAGCGGCGCAGGCCGAGCTTCTCGATCAAGGACTTGTAACGATCGTTGTCCTTCTTCTTCAGGTAGTCGAGCAGGCTGCGACGACGGTTGACCATCTGCAGCAGGCCACGACGGCTGTGGTGATCCTTCTTGTGGGTCTTGAAGTGACCGGTCAGCAGCTCGATGCGCGCGGTCAGCAGAGCGACCTGCACTTCCGGCGAACCGGTGTCCTGGGCGCTGCGCTTGTTGTCTTCAATAACTTTCTGGGTGTCGACAGACATGATGTTTTCTCGATAGATGCGTGGTCGACAGGAACGTGCATGACGCACCGCCGGACTCGCCGTTTGCTCAGGATGAGCGCGCTTGGCGCTGAGGTGCCCCGATCGGGGCCGCGAAATTGTACCGTCGCGCGGCCCAGGGAACAAGTTGACAAAATCTTAACAGCCCGAATTTTCGTTCAGACCATTGAACAAGCGCTGCGGCGACAGGCGCCCGTCCGCATCCACCAGGCCCAGGCCCGAAGGGCTTCCGTCGGGTCCGAACACGGCCACCTGGCCCACCGGAAACGCAGCATCGCGCAAGCGTTGCCCCATGCGGAAACGGGCCGCATGGGTCTGATCGAGCACAATCCGCGCAAAATCGACCAGGCCGGCTTCGATCGGCAGCAATAGATCCCGCGGCTCGGTGCCCGCGTCCAGCGCTGCCGACAGTGCCTCCAGCGTGATCATCTGCGGAGCGCGAAACGGCTCCACCCACAGCCGGCGCAGCGATGCGATGTGCGCGCCGCAACCCAGCACCTCGCCCAGATCGCGCGCCAGGCTACGGATATAGGTGCCCGAGCCGCAGGTCACCCGCAGTTGCAGACGCGGCGCGTTGTAACCGAGCACCTCGATCGCCTGCACATCGACCTCGCGCACCGGCGCCTCGATCACCTCGCCACGCCGGGCCTTGGCATACAGCGGCTCGCCGCCCTGCTTGAGCGCGGAATAGATCGGCGCCTGCTGTTGAATGCGACCGATAAACGAAGCCAAGGCCGCGCGCAATGCGTCTTCGCTCAGCGCAGGCACCACACGCTCGCGCAGCGGCTCGCCATCGGCGTCGTCGGTATCGGTGGTGACGCCCAGTACCACCTCGGCGTCGTACGCCTTGGCCGAACCAAGCAGCAAGCCGGCAATCTTGGTCGCCTCGCCCAGGCACAACGGCAGCAAGCCGGTGGCCAGCGGGTCCAGGCTGCCGGTGTGGCCGCCCTTTTCCGCACGCAATAACCGGCGCGCGGCCTGCAACGCAGTGTTGGAACTGAGCCCGGCCGGCTTGTCCAGCAACAGGATGCCGTGCAACGGGCGATAGACGATGCGGGGTTTCAAAAGATCGGTGCTCGAATCGGGCGCCGTGGGCGCCCGCGGGAATCAGGGCCGCAGCAGAGGCGGCAGGCCGTCACAGCGCTTAGCGCTGTTCGGGATCTTCGTCGCTGGATGCGGCCTCGGGGCCAATGTCGTCCAGGTCACGCAGCAGGTTGTCGATGCGCTCGCCGCGATCGACCGAATCGTCGTAATGGAAGTGCAGCTCGGGCACATGACGCAGCTTCATCGCGCGTGCCAACTGCGTGCGCAGCTGCCCGGCGATTTCCTTGAGCCCCTTGACCGCTTCGACCGAGCGTTCCTGTTGCAGCGCGGTGACGAACACCTTGGCATGCGCCAGGTCCCGAGTGATTTCGACATCGGAAACGCTGACCGACGGCAAGCCGTGGTCGCGCACGGCCGCGTGCACAATCGTGCCGAGGTCGCGACGCACCTGCGCAGCGACGCGGTCGGTGCGATGGAATGATTTGGTTGGCATGGCCTGGAACCTTTTGGTTCAGGACCCGGAACCGGAGACCGGGAACCCGGAAGAGCAAGCGCCTTCGCTTTCGCTTCTCCCGGGTTCCCGGTCCCCGGTCCCGGGTCCCGTCTTCGTTACAGCGTGCGGGCGACTTCGATACGCTCGAAGCACTCGATCTGGTCGCCGGCCTTGACGTCGTTGTAGGCCTTCACGCCGATACCGCATTCGGTACCGTTGCGCACTTCGTCGACGTTTTCCTTGAAGCGACGCAGCGATTCCAGCTCGCCCTCGAACACCACGACGCTGTCGCGGAGCACGCGGATCGGCTTGCTGCGCTTCACCACACCTTCGATGATCATGCAGCCTGCAACCGCGCCGAACTTGGAGCTGCGGAACACATCGCGGACCTGCGCAATACCGATGATCTCTTCGCGGATTTCCACACCGAGCAGACCGGACGCCACCTGCTTCACCTGGTCGATCACGTCATAGATGATCGAGAAGTAACGCAGATCGATACCGTTGGACTCGACGATCTTGCGCGCCGAAGCATCTGCACGCACGTTGAAGCCGATGATCGTGGCCTTGGAAGCCGCCGCCGAATTCGCATCGGATTCGGTAATGCCGCCCACGCCGGAGTGGATCACGTTGATGCGGATGTCGTCGTTGGACAACGCCACCAGCGACTGCTTGAGCGCTTCCACCGAACCCTGCACGTCGGCCTTGATCACCAGGTTCAACACCTGCTGACCATCACCCTTGCCCATCTGGGCCAGGATGTCTTCCATGCGGTTGCTGGCCGAGGCGACCAGACGCGACTCGCGGCGCTTGGTTTCGCGCTGCTGCGCCACGTCCTTGGCCAGACGCTCGTCGTCGACGACCACGAAGTCGTCGCCGGCTTCCGGCACGCCGGACAAGCCGAGCACCTGCACCGGAATCGACGGGCCCGCCGAGGCCGGCTGATGGCCGGTTTCGTCGAACAGCGCACGCACGCGGCCGTACTGAATGCCGCACACCAGGTAGTCGCCACGCTTCAGCGCACCCTGCTGCACCAGCACCGTCGCGACCGGGCCGCGGCCCTTGTCCAGCGAGGATTCGATGACGGTACCGCTGGCGCGGCCATCGGCCACTGCCTTGAGTTCCAGCACTTCGGCCTGCAGCGAAATCGCATCCAGCAGCGTGTCCACACCGGTACCGAGCTTGGCCGACACTTCGATGAACTGGGTGTCGCCACCGAAGTCTTCGGCCACCACGTTTTCGGCCAGCAGCTCGTTCTTGACCCGCAGCGGATCCGCGCCGGCCTTGTCGATCTTGTTGACTGCCACGATCAACGGAACGCCTGCCGCCTTGGCATGCGCCACCGCTTCCTTGGTCTGCGGCATCACCCCATCGTCTGCTGCAACGACCAGCACCACGATGTCGGTGATCTTGGCGCCGCGGGCACGCATCGAGGTAAACGCGGCATGGCCGGGCGTATCCAGGAAGCTGATGACGCCGCGGTTGGTTTCGACGTGGTAGGCACCGATGTGCTGGGTGATGCCGCCGGCTTCACCCGAAGCGATCTTGGTGCGACGAATGTAATCCAGCAGCGAGGTCTTGCCGTGATCGACGTGACCCATGATGGTGACCACCGGCGGACGCGAGGTGGTGTCGCCCTGCGCGTCTTCGGCATGCGCCAGCAGCGCGTCCTCGAAGTCGGCATTGTCGGCACGCACAGCCTTGTGGCCGAGTTCTTCGGTCACCAGCGAGGCGGTGTCGTGATCGATGCTCTGGGTGATGGTCGCCATGACGCCCATCTTGAACAGCGCCTTGACCACGTCGCCGCCCTTGAGCGCGAGCTTCTGCGCCAGGTCTGCAACGGTAATGGTCTCGCCGATCGCCACTTCACGCACCACTGGCGCGGTAGGACGTTCGAACCCGTGCGGCCCGCTGTTGGACTGATTACCACGGCCGTTGTCGTTGCCACGGCGCGAGGACGACGAACCGGGACGACCGGTCGGCTTGCCACGCACATTGGAACGACGCGCGCGATCGGCCGCGGACAGATGCAACTGCCCGGCGAAGCGCTTGGTCGCATCGTCGTCTTCGACACCGGCGACCATGACGTGCGAACCGCGCGTCTTGTGCTTGGCGGCATTGTTGTTACGGTCGTCCGGACGTGCCGGCGTTGCCGGACGCGAGGCCGGCGATGCGCCTGCCGGACGGGACGGACGCGGCGCGGAGGGTGACGACGGCGCGCGTGCAGCAGGCGCTGCTGCAGACGGCGTCGGCGCGGCAGCCACCGGGGCCGGCGCACTGGCAGCCGCAGTGGCTTCCTCGGCAGCCTTGCGCTCGGCTTCTGCACGATCCTTGGCAGCCTGCTCTTCTTCGCGCTTGCGTTGAATCGCTTCGTCGCGCACGCGGTCGCTTTCGGCCAGCGCCTGCTGCTCGTCGAGATTGCGCTGACGCGAGGCGGCGAGCTTGGCCAGGATGTCTGCGCGCTCCTCGTCCGGCGTCATCGGCGCGGCGCGGCCGCTGCCCTCGTTTTCGGATTTCACGTAGGTGCGCTTCTGCCGCACTTCCACGTTGACCGTGGTCTTGGTGCGACCGGCACTGACCGTCACTTCCTGCAGCTTGCGCCGATTGAGTGTGATCTTCTTGGCTGCTTCGCTCGCCGCTTCGGCGGGCGTGTCGGCCTTGCCATGCGTGCGACGCAGGAAGCCAAGCAGTTTCATCTTCTCGGTGCTGGTCACGACCTGGTCGGGACCGCTGAACTTCATTCCGGCCTCGGCCAGTTGAACCAGCAGTTTATCGACCGGCGTATTGACCAGTTCGGCAAGCTTGCGGATGGTGGTTTGCTGCGACATTCGGATCCTATGATCTGGTTGGCGCCCCCTCGCCCAGAGCAAGGGAAGCGCTGATTCTAAGCCCTGATGGGGTCAGGGCGCGGTTCATTGCCGGCTCATTCGCCGCGCTCCAAACGGGCGATCTCCTCGGCGCGGGCTGCCAGGATCAGCGCGGCGGCGCGCTCCTGGGTCAGACCCTCGATGCCGAAGTCGACGATCTCGTCCGCGGCCAGGTCCGACAAGTCCTCGCTGGTGCGCACGCCGTGCTCGGCCAGAGCAAAGGCCGTCTCCTCGTCCATCCCCTCCAGCGCCAGCAGGTCCTCGGTGGGCTGAGTTCCTTCCAGGCCTTCCTCTTCGGCCAGCGCGGCGTTGAGCAACGCATCGCGGGCACGGGCGCGCAGTTCTTCGACGATGTCTTCGTCGAAGCCTTCCACCGCCAGCAACTCGCCGACCGGCACGTAGGCGATTTCTTCGACCGTGCTGAAGCCTTCGGACACCAGGATTGCGGAAATTTCTTCGTCCACTTCCAGGCGATCCATGAACAGCTGGCGCGCTGCTGCCTGCTCGGCCTCGGACTTGGCGGCCACCTGGTCGGCGGTCATCACGTTGAGCTGCCACCCGGTCAGGCGGCTGGCCAGACGCACGTTCTGGCCGCCCTTGCCGATCGCCTGGGCCAGGCGGTCTTCTGCCACGGCCAGATCCATCGAGTGCTTGTCTTCATCGACGATGATCGACTGCACTTCGGCCGGCGCCATCGCATTGATCACGAAATTGGCCGGGTTCTCGTTCCACAACACGATATCCACGCGCTCGCCATTGAGCTCGTTGGACACCGCCTGCACGCGTGAACCGCGCATGCCGATGCACGCGCCGATGGGATCGGTGCGGGTGTCGTGTGCAATCACCGCAATCTTGGCACGGTCGCCCGGATCGCGTGCGCAGGCCTTGATCTCGACCAGGCCCTGGCCCACTTCCGGCACTTCGAGCTTGAACAGTTCGATCATGAATTCCGGCGCGGCGCGGCTGATGAACAGCTGCGGGCCACGCGGCTCGGAACGCACTTCGGCCAGATAACCGCGCACGCGGTCGCCCGGGCGCAACACGTCGCGCGGAATGCCCTTGTCCTTCGGAATGAAGGCTTCGGCATTGCCGCCCAGGTCCACAAAGATGTTGCCGCGCTCTGCGCGCTTGACCACACCGGTGATCAGCTCGCCCACGCGATCGTTCCACGCATCCACCACCTGCTGACGCTCGGCCTCGCGCACACGCTGCACGATCACCTGCTTGGCGGCCTGCGCGGCGATACGACCGAAGTCGGGGTTTTCAATCTGTTCTTCGATGTAGTCGCCCACATCCACGCCGTCGGCTTCCTCGATGGCATCCATCAGACGCACCTGGCGGTCCGGCGATTCCATCACTACATCGTCGGCCACCACTTCCCAACGACGGTAGGTTTCGTAGTTACCGTCCTTGTGATCGATGGTGACGCGTGCCAGCACGTCCTGGTCGGGATAGCGCTTCTTCGCTGCGGAAGCCAGCGCGGCCTCGATCGCATCGAAGATCACTTCGCGCGGCACGCCTTTCTCGTTGGCGACCGCATCCACTACCAGCAAAAGTTCCTTGCTCATTTCGTCACTCCGCGCGCGGCTTGCCAGCCGCCGACTCGTTGGATGGTTTCTTCTTCTCGTGCCCGGGTTTTTTCGGGCCGGGCTTATTCGGTTTCTGCGGTGCCAGGCCCAACGCGACCCAGTCGGGCAGAATGCGCGCCTTGTCGATATTGTCGAAGGCGATCTGCACGTCCTTGCCATCGACCGCAAACACTACGGCGCCGGCCTCGGCATCGATGCGCAGGATCGGGCCCTGGAAGCGGCGCCGACCGTCCTGGGCCAGCTTCAATACGATCTTTGCGGATTCGCCGGCATGGCGCGCGAACTGTTCCAGCGTGAACAGCGGACGGTCCACACCCGGCGAAGAGACTTCCAGGGTGTAGTTGCCGCTGATCGGGTCTTCGACATCGAGCTGGGCCGACACTTCACGGCTCACACGCTCGCAGTCGTCGACGTTGATGACACGCTCGGGCTGCTCGGCCAGCGGCACATCGATGTACAGGCGCAATGTGGCGCCACCTGGGGCAGGAAGATATTCCACGCCCAGCAGTTCCAAGCCCAGGGACTCAACCGTTGGACTCAGCAGATTCGCGATTTCGGTCGCTTTTTCGCTCACAGACTGCCCTGATCAGATGATTGCCAGTAGAACCCCGGCAACCGGCAGCAAACTTTCCGGTTCCGGAAAAAACAAGGGGCCCGATGGGCCCCTTGCGTGAAAAAAGCCCGACCTCTCAGGGTCGGCGTAAAGACGGGAACATGCGTCTTTACGATCCAAGAAGTTGAATTACTGCGATAAAGCAACAATTCGAAACTTGGTAGCGGGGGCAGGATTTGAACCTGCGACCTTCGGGTTATGAGCCCGACGAGCTGCCAGACTGCTCCACCCCGCAGCAGAAGCGGAATTATGAAGAACTTGAGCGGCAATTGCAAGCCCTAGTTTTTCATCTGTTGAACAGCGTGGCGGCTGTTCAACGTCGCGGCGAATGATAACCGCAATGCAACAAAAACGAAATAGTAAATGCAGCTTTATTTTAGTCCAGTGCCGCACACGTGGCGTGGAGCACCGCCAGACCTAGGACCGGTCTGCCTTCACTTAAGCAAGGCCGGCGAATGCGCGCTGGCACCACACCATGATCGGGCTCCAGGCCAGGCCAAGGGCCAGCAAGGCCAGCGCATTGACGCCAAGCACGGCGCCCAGCACGCGGTCGTTGTTGGCCGGCAAAGGCTCGCCCACCGGCTCGTCGAAGTACATGACCTTGATGACACGCAGGTAGTAGTACGCACCGATCACAGCGCAAATCACGCCGACCAGCGCCAGCCACAACATGTCGCCCTTCACCGCCGCACCCAGCACTGCCAGCTTGGTCCAGAAGCCAAGGAACGGCGGGATGCCTGCAAGCGAGGCCATGATGCACAGCACCAGCCCTGCCATCCACGGGTTACGCGCATTGAGTCCCTTGAAGTCGTCGATGTTCTCCGCCTCGAACCCATTGCGCGACAGCGCGATGATGGCGCCGAACGACGCGGTGGACATGATGGTGTAGCTGACCGCGTAGAACATTGCCGCCGCATAGCCTTCTTCGCCACCGCCGGCAACGCCCATCAGCAGGAAGCCGATGTGCGAAACGGTCGAGTACGCGAGCATGCGCTTTAGATTGCTCTGCGCAATGGCCATCAGGTTGCCCACCACCAACGACAGTGCCGACAGACCGCCGATCAGCAGATGCCACTGTGGCGACAGCGGCCCCATGCCGACTTCCAGCAGGCGATACGCCATACCGAACGCCGCGAGCTTGGGCGCCGAACTGATGAACAGCGCGATCGGCGCAGGCGCGCCCTGGTACACGTCGGGCAGCCACATATGGAACGGCGCAGCGCCCAGCTTGAAGGCGACGCCGGCGATCATGAAGATGGTGCCGGTCAGCAACAGCGTGCGCTCGTTGGAGCCCTCGATCGCATCGTGGATGCCGGCCAGGCTGAGCGTACCGGTAGCGCCGTAAACCAGCGACATGCCGTACAACAGCAGACCCGATGCCAGCGAACCGAGCACGAAATACTTCATTGCCGCTTCGGTGGCCAGACCATTGTCGCGGTTGGATGCGACCAGCGCGTAGGAGCACAGCGCAAGCAGCTCAAGACCCAGATAAACCATCAGCAGGCTACCGGCCGACGCCAGCAGCATCATGCCGGCGGTGGCGAACAGCACCAACACCGGAATTTCGCCCTGGTAGAGATTGCGCTCGCGCAGGTAAGTCCAGCCATAGACCAGGCTCAGCCCGCTGACCAGCACGATCACGGTCTTCATGACATCGGCCGCAGTGTCGCGAACGAACATGCCGTTGAAGATGTCGCCCTGCCCGCCCGTGCCGGTCGCCAGCAACACCAGCACCACGGCAAGGACGGCAACGGAGAACAGGTGGGTCCAGACCTTGTTCCGCTGGCTCACGAACAGGTCGAGCATCAGCAGTGCGAAGGCGCCGCCGATCAGCACCAGCTCCGGTACGAGCGGAGCCAAGTCAGCGGTGGTCAACGGCGCGAGCGTTGGCGTGGTCATCATCAAATCCTGAAAATCAAAACGTACGGCAAGCGGTCAAAGCTTGGTCGCGGCAATCTGGGTAGCCAGCTTGGCGATCGATGGTTCCATCAGATCGGTCAGCGGCTTCGGATACAGGCCCAGGGCCAGCACGCCGGCAGCGAACACCCCCAGGACGAATGCTTCACGGCCATTGATGTCCTTCAGCTCGGCCACGTGTGCGTTGGCCACTTCACCGAAGAACACGCGCTTGTAGAGCCACAGCGTGTAAGCGGCGGTGATCACCAGCGTGGTCGCCGCAGCGAAGGCAACCAAGGGATGCTTCTGGAAGCTGGCCAGGATCACCATGAATTCGCCAACGAAGCCGCTGGTGCCAGGCAGGCCGGCATTGGCCATGAAGAACAGCATGGCGAAGGTGGCGAACCACGGCATCACGTTTACCACGCCGCCGTAGTCGGCGATGCGACGGGTGTGCATGCGGTCGTAGAGCACGCCGATGCAGGAGAACATCGCACCGGACACGAAGCCGTGCGAAATCATCTGCACCATCGCACCCTGCAGGCCGAGGCGCGCAGCGTCGGTGCTGCCGTACTCGCGCACCAGGGTGAAGGCGATGAACGTACCGAGCGTGACGAAGCCCATGTGCGCGATGGACGAATACGCCACCAGCTTCTTCATGTCTTCCTGCACCAGCGCCACCAGGCCGACATAGACCACCGCGATCAGCGACAGCGCGATGACCAGCCAGGCGAACTCGTGGCTGGCGTCCGGCACGATCGGCAGATTGAAACGCAGGAAACCGTAGCCGCCGATCTTCAGCGCGATCGCCGCCAGGATCACCGAACCGGCGGTCGGCGCCTCGACGTGGGCATCCGGCAACCAGGTGTGCACCGGGAACATCGGCACCTTGACCGCAAACGCGATCAGGAACGCGAAGAAGATCCAGGTCTGTTCCTTTGCGGTGAGCTGCAGCGCATACAGGTCTGCCAGCTGGAAGCTGCCACCCTTCAGATACAGATACACCAGGCCGACCAGCATCAGCACCGAGCCGAGGAAGGTGTACAGGAAGAACTTCATCGCCGCGTAGATGCGCCGCGGGCCGCCCCAGACACCGATGATCAGGAACATCGGGATCAGCATGGCTTCGAAGAACACGTAGAACAACATCGCGTCGGTGGCGGCAAAGATGCCGACCGTGACGCCTTCCAGAATCAGGAAGGCGGCGACGTATTGATTGACGCGCTTGTCGATCGAGCGCCAGGCACCGATCAGGGCGAGCACCGTCACCAGCGTGGTCAGCACGATCAACGCGACCGCAATGCCATCCACGCCCAGGTTGTAGCCGATGTTGTAGGCCGGGATCCATGCGTGCAGTTCGATGAACTGCAGGGCGTCATTGGCGGTGTCGTAGCCCAGCAGCGGCAGACTCAGCGCAAAGGTCGCCACCGCCACCGCCAACGATGCCCACCGGGCGGTTTCGGCGTTGCGTAACGCAAGGATCAGGGCGCCGCCGATAATCGGCAGCCAGATCAAGATAGACAGTAAAGGCCAGTTCGACACGTTTTCTTATTCCGTACAGGTCAACGCCAGAAATGCATCAGTACCGCCAACAAGGCGATCAAACCGATGATCATTGCGAAGGCGTAGTGATAGAGGAAACCGGATTGCGTGCGACGCAGCAGATTTGCAGCCAGGTCGATCAGTCGGGCAGAACCATTGACGACCACGCCGTCGACCACATGGGTGTCGATTGCACGTGACGCCTTGCCAAGGACAACGCCACCACCGGCGAAGCCATTGATCCACAGCTTGTCGAAGCCGTATTTGTTTTCCAGCAACCACACGATCGGCGCGAATGCCTTGCGCGATTTGGTGGCCAGGTCGGGCTTCCACAGGTAGAACAGCGCGGCCAGCAGCAAACCTGCGACCGTCAGGAAGAAAGGTGCAGCGGTCATGCCGTGCAACGCGAACGCAACCGGACCGTGGAATTCTTCAGCCAGCGCACCGACGGTGTCGCGTGCCGGGTCGTAGAAGTCGACGATGCCGGTGAAGAACGAGACGGCCTGGCCCTTGAGCGCGTGCGCCGCATGGTGACCCTGCCAATCGGTGCCGAACAGCATCGGACCAATGGTGAAGAAGCCGATCGCCACCGACGGAATCGCCAACAGGATCAATGGCAGCGTCACCACCCACTTCGATTCGTGCGGTTCGTGGGCACCGTGATGACCATGGCCGTGGTCGTCGTGGCCGTGCGTATCGTGTGCATGTACGTCGTGCGCATGGCTGTCGTGCGCGTGGACCTGCGCTTCGGCATCGGTGTGCGCGCTGTCGTGATGTGCATGCGTGTCGTGCGCATGGGCATCGCGGAAACGCTCCTTGCCGTGGAAGGTCAGGAACAGCAGGCGGAAGCTGTAGAAGCTGGTGACCAGCACGCCGCCCAGCACTGCCCAGTAGCCATACGTCGCGATCCAGCTATGCGATTCGTGCGCATGGTGTGCGGCTGCCTCGATGATGGTGTCCTTGGAGTAGAAGCCGGAGAAGAACGGCGTACCCACCAGCGCCAGGGTGCCGATCACGCTGGTCCAGTACGTCACCTTCATGTACTTGCGCAGGCCTCCCATCTTGCGCATGTCCTGCTCATGGTGCATGCCGATGATGACCGAGCCGGCAGCCAGGAACAGCAGCGCCTTGAAGAAGGCGTGCGTCATCAGATGGAACACCGCCGCCGAATATGCCGACACGCCCAGTGCAACGGTCATGTAGCCCAGCTGCGACAGCGTGGAATACGCAACCACACGCTTGATGTCGTTCTGCACGATGCCGATCAGGCCGGTGAAGAAGGCCGTGGTCGCACCGATGAACAGGATGAAGTTCAACGCGGTTTCCGACAGCTCGAACAGCGGGGACATGCGCGCGACCATGAAGATGCCGGCAGTCACCATCGTCGCAGCATGGATCAGCGCCGAGATTGGCGTCGGTCCTTCCATCGAGTCCGGCAGCCACACGTGCAACGGCACCTGCGCCGACTTGCCCATCGCGCCAATGAACAGGCAGATGCAGATCAGCGTCATCACGCTCCATTCGTGGCCGGCGAACAGCTGCACCTTGGCATTGGCCATGGTGGTCGCGTTGGCGAACACGGTGGAGTAATCCAGCGAGCCGAACCACAGCAACACGCCAGCAATGCCCAGGATGAAGCCGAAGTCGCCGACGCGGTTGACCAGGAACGCCTTCATGTTGGCGAACACCGCGGTCGGGCGCTTGAACCAGAAACCGATCAGCAGGTAAGACACCAAGCCCACCGCTTCCCAGCCGAAGAACAGCTGCAGGAAGTTGTTGCTCATCACCAGCGTGAGCATGGAGAAGGTAAACAGCGAGATGTAGCTGAAGAAGCGCTGGTAGCCCGGATCTTCTTCCATGTAGCCGATGGTGTAGATGTGCACCAGCAGCGACACGAAGGTCACCACCACCATCATCATCGCGGTCAGGCGGTCGACCATGAAGCCGACATGCGCCGAATAATTACCGACATCGAAGAAGGTGTAGAGATTCTGGTTGAACGGGCTGGCGCCCTGCTCCACCAGCTGATACAGCGTCAGGCACGACAACACGCAGCTGACCGCCACACCGAGGATGGTGACGTACTGTGCGCCCTTGCGGCCCACCTGGCGCCCGAACAGGCCGGCGATGATGCTGCCGACCAGCGGTGCAAGCACCACAGCGATCAGCAGACTCTTGGAGAGAGTGATTTCCATCTACAGGTCAGCCCTTCAACGTATCGACTTCGGCCACATTGATCGTGCGGCGCGTGCGGAACAGAGTCACCAGGATCGCGAGGCCGATTGCAGCCTCCGCAGCGGCAACCGTCAGAATGAAGAACACGAACAACTGACCGGCGGTGTCGCCGAGCTCGCGCGAGAACGCGATGAAGTTGACGTTGACCGACAGCAGCATCAACTCGATCGACATCAGCAACACGATGACGTTCTTGCGGTTGAGGAAGATGCCGGCCAGGGAGATGCAGAACAGCACCGCACCCAGTCCAAGCAGGTGGCCCAAGGTAATCAAGACTTCGCCTCCTGTCCGTCGGCCGCATCGCGCTTCGGCGCAACCTGTACCGGCTTTTCAACCGCCATTTTGACCATGCGCAGACGGTCGCCCGCCTTCACGCGCGACTGCTCGCCGGCATTCTGCAGCTTGATGCCGGTGCGCTTGCGCAAGGTCAGCATCACCGCAGCCACCACGGCCACAGTCAGGATCACCGCGGCAAATTCGAACGGCAGCAGGAACTCGGTGTACAGGCTCTTGGCCAGCCAGGTCAGGTTCGAACTGTCGGCGGCTTGCGCCGCTGCGTTGTCAGCCGGGAACGGCGTTGCGCTGCGCGACTTGACGCCGATCAAGGTGACCATCTGCGCCAGCATGGCGACCGCCACGATCACTCCGAGCGGCATGTACTTGACCCAACCCTCGCGCAGGCGGCTGGTGTCGATGTCCAGCATCATCACCACGAACAGGAACAGCACCATCACTGCGCCGACATAGACCAGCACCAGCGTGACGCCGAGGAATTCGGCACCAACCAGCAACCAGATGCATGCCATCGAGAAGAAAGTGAGGATCAGGCACAACACGGCATATACCGGGTTACGCACGCTGATCACCGCACCGGCGGACACGACCGCGACGGCGGAGAAGGCGTAAAAAGCAATAGTGACCCAGTCCATCATGACCTCAACGGAAGGCGGCATCGGCAGCGCGACGCTCGGCGATCTCGGTTTCGAACCGGTCTCCGATCGCCAGCAGCTGCGGCTTGTTGACAATGTTCTCGCCACGCTTCTCGAAGTGATACTCGAGGATGTGCGTTTCGACGATCGAGTCCACCGGGCAGCTTTCCTCGCAGAAGCCGCAGAAGATGCACTTGAACAGGTCGATATCGTAGCGCGTGGTGCGGCGTGAGCCATCTTCGCGCTTGGCCGAGTCGATGGTAATCGCCAGCGCCGGGCACACTGCCTCGCACAGCTTGCAGGCGATGCAACGCTCTTCCCCATTGGGATAGCGGCGCAGCGCGTGCAGGCCACGGAACCGTGGCGACTGTGGGAATTTCTCCATCGGATACAGCACGGTGTACTTGGGCTTGAACGTGTATTTCAACGTCAGCCACAAGCCGCCAAGCAGTTCGAGCAGCAACAGGCTCTTGAAGTAATGGGTGATCTTGTTCATCAATTACACGCCCTTCTGGATCACGCCGTAAAACACCATCAACGCCGTCACTGCGATCCATACGATCGTGAGCGGAATGAACACCTTCCAGCCCAGACGCATGATCTGGTCGTAGCGGTAGCGCGGGAAGCTGGCACGGAACCAGATGTAGGCGCTGGCGAAGAAGAACACCTTCAAAAGCAGCCACGGCCAGCCGCCGGTCCACAACCAGTCAATCCACGGCGATATATCCGCGTTGACCCAGCCCTGGATCGGGCTCAGCCAGCCGCCGAGGAAGAAGATCGAGATCAGGAAGCTGACCAGGATCATGTTGGCGTATTCGGCCAGGAAGAACAGCGCGAATGCACCGCCCGAATATTCGACCATGTGGCCGGCAACGATTTCCGATTCGCCTTCCACGACGTCAAACGGCGCGCGGTTGGTTTCGGCGACGCCGGACACCCAGTACACGATGAACAACGGAAACAGCGGAATCAGGAACCAGTCGAAGAAGCCGGAGCTGCCTGCCTGCGCGAACACGATCTGGCTCAGGTTGACGCTGCCCGAGGCGATCATCACGCCGACAAGCGCAAAGCCCATCGCAATTTCGTAACTGACCACCTGCGCTGCAGAGCGCATCGCACCCAGGAAGGCGTACTTCGAGTTGGATGCCCAACCGGCGAGGATGATGCCGTACACGCCCAGCGAAGTCATCGCCAGCAGATACAGCAAACCGACGTTGGCGTTGGACAACACCAGCTTCGCATCGAACGGCACCACCGACCATGCGGCAAACGCAGGCGCCAGGGTCAGCAACGGCGCGATGATGAACATCGCCTTGTGCGCGCTGCTGGGTTGCACGATCTCCTTGAACAGGAGTTTGAACACGTCGGCGAAGGCCTGGAAGATGCCCATGCCCACGTACATCGGCCCGTGGCGCACGTGCATCCAACCGATCAGCTTGCGCTCCCAGACGACGTAGAAGGCCACCGACACGATCACCGGCACGGTGATCAGCAGGATCTTCAACACCGACCAGAGCACCACGCCGCCATCGCCCAGCCCCAGAAACCACTGGTGCAAAGGGTCGACCAGGTTCAACAGCAATTCGTTCATGCAGCCACCACCGTTACACGACCGGCACCGAGCGGCGCGGTTGCGCCATGGCCGGATTCGATCCACACCGTGCCCGGTGCGACGCGCTTGTCCAGCACCACCGGCAGCGTTGCCTTACCGGCATCGGTACCGACCTTGACCATCTGACCTGCCTGGACCTGCAACTGCGCAGCCTGCTCCGGATGCAGCGTTACGCACGGCGCACGGTTGAGCGGGTGCGATTGCAGCGCAGCCGCGCGACGGACGACTGCATCGGTGCGGTAGATCGCTGCAATCGCAGCGACTTCCAACCCGTTGCTGGCGGCCGTTGGTTGCGCCGACGCCGTCGGGGTCACATTGCGGTTCTGCATGCCGGCGCGCAGGCCGACCAGATCGATGAACTCGAAACCCTGCAGGCCCAGCTCGCCACCAAGTGCACGCAGCACGCGCCAGCCTTCCCGTGCTTCGACCGGCAATCGGCCTGCAGCACGTGCGGTTTGCACGCGACCGTCGAGATTGGTCAGCGATGCATCGATTTCCGGCAACGCGCCGATCGGCAGGATCACATCGGCCACATCGCGCGTCGAGGCACAAGCGAACTGGCTGAAGGCAACGACCTTGGCACCGGCCAGCGCGCTGCGTGCAGCGGCCGCATCGGCAAAGTCCAGGCCCGGCTCGATGCCATACAGCACATAGGCCTGACGCGGCTGAGCGAACATTTCAGCCACGTCGCGCGCAGCGGGCAGCACGCCCTGCGAGACCAGACCGACAGCGTTGGCGCCCTGCGGGATGCGGCACAGCGATGCCCCGGTTGCGGCGGCAAAAGCGCGTGCAGCTGCACGCAGTGCGGCAGCCTGCGGATGATTTTCGACCAGCGCACCGACCACGATCACAGCGCGGCTTGCCGCCTTGACCGCATCGTGCAGCGTGACGTCGTCCAGGGCGCCAGCCAACTGCGACGGCGCCACCACGGCCCGACTGGCCTGGGTGAAGGCGAAATCGAAATCGACCGGGTTGACCGAGTGAATCTGGGTGCGGTTCTGGATGTGCGCCTTGCGCAGACGTGCATGCAGCAACGGCAGCTCGTGACGCACGTTGGTGCCGAACAACACGACCACGTCGGCTTGTTCGATCTCGGCCAGCGGCGTGGCGAATGCTTCGGCCACCGCAGCGTCGGAGAAATCGCGATTGAGCAGACGGTGGTCCAGATTGCCGCTGCCCAGCCCTTCGGCCAGACGCGCGAGCAATGCACCCTCCTCGTTGGAGGTGGACGGGTGCACCAGCACGCCGAGCTGATCGCCGGCGTTGTCACGTAGGATCTGCGTGGCGGCAGCCAGACCCTCGGTCCAGCTCACCTCGGTCCATTCACCGTTGACCTTCTTCAGCGGCTTGATCGCACGGTCTTCGGCGTACAGACCCTGATGCGAATAACGGTCGCGATCGGACAGCCAGCATTCGTTGACTGCCTCGTTCTCGCGCGGCACGGTGCGCAGCACTTCGCCGCGACGCACATGCAGGAACAGGTTCGAGCCCATCGCATCGTGATAACCGAGCGATTCGCGTGCCATCAATTCCCACGGACGCGCACGGAACTGGAACACCTTGTTGGTCAGCGCACCGACCGGGCAGACGTCGATGACGTTGCCGGAAATTTCGGTGGTCAGCGGCTTGCCGTCGTAGGTGCCGATCTGCAGATTTTCGCCGCGATACATGCCGCCCAGCTCGTAGGTGCCGGCGATGTCTGCGGTGAAACGCACACAGCGGGTGCACTGGATGCAGCGGGTCATTTCGGTAGCGACCAGCGGGCCGATGTCTTCGTCCGGCACCACGCGCTTGCGCTCGTTGAAGCGGCTCACCGAACGGCCGTAGCCGAGCGAAACGTCCTGCAGCTCGCACTCGCCGCCCTGATCGCAGATCGGGCAGTCCAGCGGGTGGTTGATCAGCAGGAATTCCATCACGCTGCGCTGGTACTTCAGCGCCTTTTCGCTACGCGTGGTGACCTTCATGCCATCCATCACCGGCGTGGCGCAGGCAGGCGACGGCTTGGGTGATTTCTCGACATCGACCAGGCACATGCGGCAGTTGGCCGCGATCGGCAGCTTCTCGTGGTAGCAGAAGCGCGGGATCGGGATGCCGGCCTTATCGGCCGCCTGGATGATCATCGAGCCCTTCGGCACCACCAGTGACTGCCCGTCGATCTCGACGGTGACATGGTCCGGTGGGACGTTCGGGTTCACTGGTTGGGCGCTCATGCAGCCACTCCGACTTGCGTATCGACGATCGAACGACCGTTGACGATGTAGTACTCGAACTCGTCCCAGAACTGGCGCAGGAAGCCCTGAATCGGCCATGCCGCCGCTTCACCGAACGCACAGATGGTGTGCCCTTCGATCTGGCCGGCAACCGTGCGCAGCTGGTGCAGGTCTTCCATCGTGGCCTTGCCGGCAACGATGCGCTCCAGCACGCGGTGCATCCAGCCGGTGCCCTCGCGGCACGGGGTGCACTGGCCGCAGGATTCCTTGTGGAAGAACTGCGAGATGCGGCACGCGAAACGCACGCAGCAGACGCTGTCGTCCAGTACCACGATGGCGCCCGAACCCAGACCGGTGCCCAGCGCACGCAGGGTGTCGTAATCCATCTGCAGGCCAGCGACCTGGTCGGCCTTCAATACCGGCATCGACACGCCGCCGGGCACCACGCCCTTGAGCTTGCGACCCGGACGCAGGCCACCGGCCATTTCCAGCAATTCGTCGAAGGTGGTGCCGAGCGGCACTTCGAAATTGCCGCCCTTCTGCACGCAACCGGAGACCGAGAAAATTTTCGGGCCGCCGTTCTTGGTCTTGCTCAAACCGAGGAACCACTCCGGGCCATTACGAATGATCGCCGGCACCGACGCATAGGTCTCGGTGTTGTTGATGGTGGTCGGCTTGCCGTAGAGGCCGAAGTTCGCCGGGAACGGCGGCTTGTAGCGCGGCTGGCCCTTTTTGCCTTCCAGCGATTCCATCAATGCGGTTTCTTCGCCGCAGATATAGGCGCCAGCGCCCAGCGCACCGTAGATATCGATATCCACGCCGCTGCCGAGAATGTTCTTGCCCAGCCAGCCGTTGGCGTACGCATCGGCCAGTGCCAGCTCGAAGTTTTCGAACGGCTCGTGGTGGAACTCGCCACGCAGGTAGTTGTAGCCCACCGTCGAGCCAGTGGCGTAGCAGGCGATGGCCATGCCCTCCACCACCGAATGCGGGTTGTAACGCAGGATGTCGCGGTCCTTGCAGGTGCCCGGCTCGGATTCGTCCGAATTGCACAGGATGTATTTCTGCATCGTGCCCTTGGGCATGAACGACCACTTCAGCCCGGTCGGGAAGCCTGCGCCGCCACGGCCGCGCAGGTTCGATGCCTTGACCATTTCGATGACGTCGGCCGGCGCGATCTTCTCTTCGAGGATCTTGCGCAGCGCGGCGTAGCCACCGGTTTTCAGATAGCTCTCATACGACCACGGGGTGTCGTAATGCAGGGTCGTATAGACGACCTGATGCGGCAGCGGCGCCGGACCGACCGGGCCTGAGGGTGCGTGATGATGTGCCATGTCTTATTCCAGCCCGTCCAGCAGCGCGTCGACCTTCTCTTTCGTCAGGTGCTCGTGATAGTGGCCGTTGATGACCATCATCGGCGCTGCAGAGCAGGCCGCCAGGCACTCTTCTTCGCGCTTGAGGTAGACGCGGCCATCGGCCGTCGACTGCCCCAGCTTGCAACCCAGTTTCTTTTCCGCATGCGCCAACAGATCTTCGGCGCCATTGAGCCAGCAACTGATGTTGGTGCAGAACGCCACGTTGTGGCGGCCGACGCGCTCGGTCTCGAACATCGAGTAGAAGCTGGCGACCTCGTAGGCCCACACTGGCGGCAGTTCCAGGTACTTGGCCACACCGACGATCAATTCGTCGGTCAACCAACCCTGGTTCTGCTCCTGTGCAGCATGCAGGCCCTGCAGCACCGCCGAACGCTTGCGATCGGGCGGAAACTTGGCTAGCCAATGGTCGATGTGCGCGCGCGTCTTGTCGCTCAGCACCACCTGCGGATCGACGTCGCGCGCCGCTTCGAAATTACCCGTCGCCTTCATCGGTCAACCTCACCGAAAACCAAATCGTAAGTACCGATCATCGCCACGACGTCGGCCAGCAAATAGCCACGCACCACGGCGTCCATCGACGACAGATGCGCAAAACCCGGCGCGCGCAGATGCACGCGGAACGGCTTGTTGGCGCCATCGGACATCAGGTAGCACCCGAACTCGCCCTTGGGCGCTTCGACCGCGCTATAGGTTTCCCCGGCCGGCACGCAGTAGCCTTCGCTGAACAGCTTGAAGTGATGGATCAGCGCTTCCATGTCGTCCTTCATGCCTTCGCGGCTTGGCGGAGCGACCTTGAAATTGGTGACCATGACCGGGCCCGGATTGGCCTTCAGCCACTTCACGCATTGCTTGATGATGCGGTTGGATTCGCGCATCTCGGCCACGCGCACCAGGTAACGGTCGTAGCAGTCGCCGTTGGTGCCGACCGGGACATCGAACTCCACCGCATCGTATTTGGCGTACGGCTGCTTCTTGCGCAGATCCCACTCGATACCGGAACCACGCAGCATCGGACCGGTCATGCCCCAGGCACGCGCCAGATCAGGGCTGATGATGCCGACATCGACGGTACGCTGTTTCCAGATACGATTATCGGTCAGCAGCGTTTCGTATTCATCCACGCGCGACGGAAAGGTGTTGGTGAAGTCTTCGAGGAAGTCCAGCATCGATCCTTCGCGCGCCGCATTAAGCTTCTTCAGCGCCCCGCCCTTGTGCCAGCGCGACTCCTTGTACCTCGGCATGCGATCGGGCAGATCGCGGTACACGCCACCGGGACGATAATAGGCTGCGTGCATGCGCGCGCCACTGACCGCCTCGTAGACGTCCATCAATTCTTCGCGCTCGCGGAACGCGTACAGCATCACCGCCATCGCGCCCAGATCGAGCGCGTTGGAGCCCACCCACATCAGGTGGTTCTTGATGCGGGTGATCTCGTCGAACATGGTGCGGATGTACTGCGCACGCTCGGGCGCTTCGATGCCCATCAGGGACTCGATCGCGCGGACGTAGGCGTGTTCGTTGCACATCATCGACACGTAATCCAGGCGATCCATGTACGGAACCGACTGGTTGAACGGCTTGGATTCGGCCAGCTTCTCGGTGCCACGGTGCAGCAGCCCGATATGCGGATCGGCGCGCACCACGGTCTCGCCATCCATTTCCAGGATCAGGCGCAGCACGCCGTGCGCCGCAGGATGCTGCGGGCCGAAGTTCATCGTGTAATTGCGGATTTCCTGCTTGCTTTCGGCAGGATTGCTCGCGAAGGCATCGGTTGCCTGGCGGAACTCACTCACTTGGCAGTCTCCGACTTGCCCACTTCACCGGCGGCAGTCTCATAACGGGCATCGTCGCGAATCACGCGCGGCACGCCGACGCGCGGCTCGACCGAGGTCACCGGCTCATACACCACGCGTTTGCGCTCATCGTCGTAACGCACTTCGACGTTGCCGATCAGCGGGAAATCCTTGCGGAACGGATGGCCGACGAATCCGTAGTCGGTCAGGATGCGGCGCAGATCCGGGTGGCCATCGAACACGATGCCGAACAGGTCGAAGGCTTCGCGTTCGAACCAGTTCACGCCCGGCCAGATATCGGTCAACGAGGCCACCACCGGCACCTGCTCGTCCGGTGCGTAGCAACGCACGCGCAGACGCTGGTTGTGCTGGTAGGAAATCAGCTGCGCGACCACTGCGAAGCGCTGCCTGGGCATGTGCTGCGGCTGCGCGCCAGTGGAACTTTCCTGGCTGGGAAATTCGCCCCAGGCGAAACGACCGACGGCCTTGCCCTCGACGCCGCGACTGAAGCCCTGCGACGACACGTCGGCAGTATCCCACTCGTCGCTGCCGTAGCCCAGGTAATCGACGCCGCACAGGTCGCTGAGCTGTTCGAAACCGAGCTCATCGCGCAGCGCCAGACAGGTGGCGTGCCAATCTGCCGCAGCGACTTCCAGCGTCACTTCGCCGCGCGGCAATGCCACGGCGATCTGCGCACCGGCGAAACGTGCCGCAAGTCGGTCAGTGAAGGAGGATGCTTGCTCTGCCATGGGGGCTTGGCTGCTCTCGGTAGAAGAAGACGGGTGTCAGCGCGCGATGGTCTGGGTACGCCAGATCTTCTTCTGCAGCTGCAAGATGCCGTAGACCAGCGCCTCGGCGGTCGGCGGGCAACCGGGAACGTAGATGTCCACCGGCACGATGCGGTCGCAACCGCGCACCACCGAATACGAATAGTGATAGTAGCCGCCGCCATTGGCGCAACTACCCATCGAGATGACCCACTTCGGGTCCGGCATCTGGTCGTAGACCTTGCGCAGCGCAGGGGCCATCTTGTTGACCAGCGTGCCGGCCACGATCATCACGTCGGACTGGCGCGGCGACGGGCGGAACACCACGCCGTAACGGTCCAGATCCAGGCGCGATGCGCCGGCGTGCATCATCTCGACCGCACAACAGGCCAGACCGAAGGTCATCGGCCACATCGAGCCGGTGCGCGCCCAGTTCAGCAGCGCATCGACGCTGGTGGTCACGTAGCCCTTTTCGAGCAACGGGTTTTCGCCTTCCGGGCGCAGGATGTCTTCCACCCGGCCTTCCGGCATCGGGTTGGTCATCAGACGATCCAGGGTCTGAATCACTCCCATTCCAGCGCTCCCTTCTTCCACACGTAGATAAAGCCGAGGAACAACATGCCGACGAACAGACCCATGGTGACCAGCGAACGTGCGCCGATCTCCATGAACACCTGCGTCCACGGCACGATGAAAATGATTTCCAGATCGAACACGATGAACTGGATCGCGATCAGGTAGTAGCGCACATCGAACTTCATGCGCGCGTCTTCGAAGGCTTCGAAGCCACACTCGTAAGGCGAGAGCTTGCGCGGGTCCGGACTACGCGGACCGAGAAATCGACCGACCAACATCAGCACGATGCCGATACCGGTGGCGACGATCAGAAACAGCAGACTCGGCAAATATTCGGCCAGCACAGCGATTCTCTCTTGCCTCTGCCCGCACGCGCCGCGTGCCGGCATGGGGTATGGACAGGCCCCGCGCGCGACAAGCAATGCGCAGGAACTGCAGCCAAACAATGGTGCCCAAGAGGGGACTCGAACCCCTACGACCTAAGTCGCTACCACCTCAAGGTAGTGCGTCTACCAATTCCGCCACCTGGGCATACGTTGCGCCGCTGGGCATCCCAGTGCGCAGCGTATTGTAACCGGCTTCAGCGTTTTTGTGCTGCTTCTGAAGCGTTTTCTTCGCTTGCCGCAGGCGCCGGCTGCGCCGGTGCGGACTGCACCGGTGCAGCGGCAGGAGCCGGATGCGACGGAGCGGTCGGAACGCCACCGGCAGCCGGAGCCTGCGGCAGCGGCTGGGTCAGCTCGCCGGCAGCAGCCGGAGCCGGCGTTGCCGCCTGCGACATCACGCCCAGGTTCTGGTCGGTAGGACGGGCGCCGTGCGTGGCGTACCACGCCATGAACAGACTGATGCTGAAAAACACCACGGCCAGCCATTTGGTCGACTTGGACAGGAAGTTCGACGCACCCTGCGAACCGAACACGGTGCCCGAGGCGCCGGCACCGAAGCCGGACCCGGCCGCCGCACCTGCACCACGCTGCATCAGGATCAGCGCAATCATCGCCAGGGCGACCAGCACGTAGACCACATTGAGGATCAACATCAGCATTTCGAAATCCGTCCCCGGACAAAACTTAATGGGTTAGCAAGCAGCCGCCGCGCGTGCGATGGCCAGGAAATCTTCGGCAACCAGTGATGCGCCTCCGACCAGCCCGCCATCGACATCGGGCTGCGCGAACAGCTCGCCGGCGTTATCGGGCTTGACACTGCCCCCGTACAGGATGGGCAACGAATCGGCAATTCTAGCATCCGCCTTCGCGACTTCGCCACGCAGGAAGGCGTGCACGGCCTGGGCCTGCTCCGGGCTGGCGGTGCGGCCGGTGCCAATGGCCCAGATCGGTTCGTAGGCCAGCACTGCGCCCGCGAAACCGTCACTGCCAACCAGCGCCAGGACCGGTTCGAGCTGGGCACGTAGGATTGCCTCAGTCTGGCCGGCTTCACGCTGTTCCAGCGATTCGCCCACGCACAGCACCGGAATCAGCCCGGCATGCATGGCGGCGGCGAACTTGCGCGCCACCAGCTCGCTGCTCTCGTGGTGATACTGGCGGCGCTCGGAATGGCCGACCAGCCCATAGCCGGCACCGACATCGACCAGCATCGAGGCCGATACCTCGCCGGTATAGGCGCCCTTTTCATTGCTACTGACGTCCTGGGCTCCGAACGACAGGTGATGTGCCTCGAAATCCTCGATCAGATCACCGAGGTAAGGCAGTGGCGGCAGGATGACGACGTCGACACCCTCCAGGGGCATGTGCGCGGCGACCTGGGCCAACAGTTCGGTGGCGAAGGCGCGGCTGCCATGCAGCTTCCAATTTCCAGCTACGATCTTTCGACGCATCAGGCGCAGGTTCCTGAGTTGAAGACAGCCGACAGAATAGCCCATGCCCTGCCGGCAACCGGCACACTTCTGTCCGCCGCATGTCCCACTCCTTCCCAAACAGGAACCTGCCATGTCCGTTTCACCTGTCTTTGCGCTGATCACCGGCGCTTCCAGCGGCATCGGCCGCGAGATTGCGCGGGCCTACGCCAGACGCGGCGTGCCACTGATCCTGACCGCGCGCCGGGTGGACCGGCTGCAGGCATTGGCCGAGGAATTGCGCAGCGCGGTGCGGGTGGAAGTGCTGCCGGCCGATCTGGCCGACCCTTCCGCAGCCGCAGCGCTGGCGGCGCAGATCCAGCGCAATGACTGGACCGTGGGCACCCTGGTCAACAACGCCGGTTACGGCGTGCCGGGCCGTTATCTGCACAGCGACTGGGCCACGCATGCGCGCTTTCTGCAGGTGATGGTGGGCGCGGTGTGCGAGCTGACCTGGCGGCTGTTGCCGATGATCCGCGCCAGCGGCCAGGGACGTATTCTCAATGTGGCGTCGTTCGCGGCGCTGACGCCAAGCGCCGATGGGCAGACCCTGTATGCGGCCAGCAAGAGCTTCATGCTGCGCTTCAGCGAATCGTTGGCGCTGGAAAACGCCGATTGCGGCGTCAAGGTCTGCGCGCTTTGCCCCGGCTTTGCATGGTCGGAATTCCACGATGTCACCGGCACGCGCGAGGCAATGTCCACCCTGCCCGCCTGGACCTGGCTGCAGGCCGACGCAGTAGCCGACTATGGAATCGCCGCACTGGAACGCGGCCAGGTGCTGGCTGTGCCGGGCTGGCGCTATCGGCTGGTCAATGCAGCGCTGCGCCTGCTGCCGCATGCATTTGCATTACGCCTGATGGCGCGCGGCTCGCATCGGGTGCGACCGCTGGAGTAAGCGCACGAAGAACTCATAAGTAAGAGATGCCGAAGCGACGTGCGCGGCCCGAAGGCCGCCGCGTGACATCACCATCCAGGACAAGACCAAAAACAATGACCAGTTTCGACACCGCACCAGTGCATGCACCAGCGGCAACACGCAATGATTCACAGGCACTTCCATTCATTGTTGCTGCAGCAATTTTTTTCACAGTCCAACTGATCATTGATGCGAGGGAATTTACAGGCGATGCTGGCGCTTACTGGGCACTAAGCTCAGCGATCATCGACGGCACCTTCCCGCAAACAATCAGGGGCTACGCCTACCCGCTCCTGCTGACCCCTTTCAGGCTTGTCTTCGATCACTCACAGCCGGCAGGGCTACTATTTCTAAAAATAGGGCAATCGATCGGATATGCCTACGCATTTTCCATATTAATCCCGAATCTCTACAGGTCGATATTTGGCGCAAAGCTCTCTACAGCAAGCAGACTCATCCCATCGATCTTGATTGCATCAGTATTCCCAGGGTTGATTTCCTATCCCCTGAGCGATGCACCATCACTTGGATTGATGGCACTGGCCCTGTACATCACGGTGAAGTCGATCAGGTCAAAGTCATTCTATGGGTTGTTTGCAGCGGGAGCGATCTGCTATCTGACATACAACATCAGAACCATCTATCTGTTTTCATTCATTGCCCTCGCTATCGTTGTCACAACGTTTTTTGCCAAGGACATTCAGCGCAGGGCTGCTGCGCTCACGATCTTTTTAGCGGGCTCGCTGCTGAGCGCTTTGCCGCAGATGGCAATCAACTACACACACCATGCCACTGTGTCGCCGCTTTTGGTGACCGATGTCCGCGGCGCATCACTTTTTGCCAGGCAGCTGACTTGGGGCATGGTCGTTGACAGGTATGAGACCTACATTGACCCCGGCACCGGAAAGGCAACTCCGACCTTTTACGCCAACAAGCGCGGCGCGGCGGTACTGCAGAAGAATGGCGGATTTATCGCCAACCAGTCTTTCACGAAGATATTGGCGATGATGGCGAACCACCCAGTCACTTTCGCTCAAATCTATTTGCGCCACATCGCCTCAGCGCTCGATGCCAGGGATGGAGAAGTCTATACAAAGCAACCATCAGCCGATAAAAATCCACGCTCGGTCCTTTTTCTCATCATCGTCACCTTTGGCATCACTCAGTTGGGAAAGGCGATCTTTTTTGCGTCATCCCAAGCGTCAGTGAGTGCCAGGATGCTACACACCTTGACCTTGCTCGCGCCTTGCATTGCCATCATTCCTGGCGCAATCGAGACTCGATTCTTTCTCCCCCTCTATTGCCTGGCTTATTGCGCATTGGCTTTTCAACAAATCAGCAGAAGGGCACTCGTCGTCCAACTGGGGATCGCGGCGATCCTGACGGCAGGCATTTATTCCTTCGCTGCCGACTCCGTTAAAAGTCCGATTCATGCCCGCCCCGAGTCATACGTCCTCGGCAACCCCGGTTGAGTTGGCCATGATTGCCAGGCAACGCGCAGCACCGCACTCGTTTGATGCCACTCAGTGATTGACGATCTCTCCGTGCATCGTGGCCAGCCGTGCCAACAAGCGGTTCTGGGTGCGACGCGGAATCTTGCGCTGGTCCATTGCCCAGTTCAGATCTTCGACCAGGGCGTTGAAGTCGCCTTCGCGGATGGACAGTTGCGCGTGCGCCTGCTGCATCGATTTGACGGTGTCCGGGCAGGGACCGTCGGCGATGTGGCAAAACTTCTGTATCAGGCGCTCGTTGAGCATGACGATATTGACGCGTGCGAATGTGTCGACGATGCGCTGGTCGTCGGCGATGCGCGAGAGCATGGTTTCCACCAGGGCTTCGATGCCGGCCTGCCCGCCCAGTTCGTCGTATAGCGTCTGGCGCGGCTGGGTGGTGGCGCAGGCGCCTGTCAGGCCCAGCATGCACAGCAAGGACCAGCGCAGCCATCGGTTCATCAGAACGCCACCTGCAGGGAGAGATAAGGGCCGCGCTGGTCGGTCAGCGTGGCGATATCGCCAAGATCGGCCCAGGCAGCAGTCAGCGAGACGTGCTTGCTGGGGAACCAGGCAACGAATGCATCTGCCCACGCCTGCTCGCGCGCGAAGCCGAGGTTGTCCGGTTTGCCCCGATATTCCACACCCACCGCCCAGGACGGCGACAGCACGACGGCGGCGCTGACTTCGGGAACCAGACGATAGCTGTTGCGGCGGTCGCCACCGAAACCGAGCAGGCCGGTCTGGTTGGCGCGCGTGGCGCGCACTGTGCCGTTGAGCAACAGTTGATACCCGCCCGCGCCCTGCAGCAGCAAGCGGCTAGCACTGATGTAGACGTCGGTACCGTGATCGTCGCGCGCACCGATCGCCAACGGCAAGCTGCCGTCGCGCAGGCGTTTGTATTGCACGCCCACACTGACCTGCGGTCCGCGCCCGTAGACCAGGTCGCCATACACGCGCAGCTTGGCGCCAAAGACATCCTGGCCGAGCGCATTCCACGGCAATGCCAGGCGATCCTGCAGCGTGCCCAGGTCCAGACGCTGGCGGGCCAGCGACAACTCCAGCCGGTTGCCCACCGTCAGCGCAGCGCCCTGCACATCGAGCCGGTAGTCGCCGCTATCCACATGCGTGGCAAAGACAATCGTGCCGAGTTCGTCGCGCGTGCCATAGCCGGACAACGTGGCCCACGGCACGATGCCGCCGCCGCTGCTGCCTTCGATCATCGAGACGCCGCCAGTGGCGAGCAGACGGCCGTCGCCGGCCATTGCGTGCAATGGCGCGAACGCGCCAGCAACTGCCGCAGCGCTCAATACGACACGCCAACCCGGGCTCATTGCTGCACGCCTGCGTGTGCCGTCGAGGTCATGCCGAGTTGGCGCATGCACCACGCCACCAGCGGCGCTTCTTCCAGTGGCGGCGAGTACAGATAGCCCTGCACCATGTCGCAGCCATAGCCGCGCAACAGCGCCAGTGCCGTTGTGTTTTCCACGCCTTCGGCGATCACGCTCAGGCCCAGGTTATGCCCCAGATCGATCGTGCTGCGGACGATAAAGGCATCGTCGGTGCCTTCGGCCAACTGCATGACGAAACTCTTGTCGATCTTCAATTCGTTCACCGGCATGCGCTTGAGTTGGGCCAACGAGGAATAGCCGGTGCCGAAGTCGTCGATGGACAAACGCACGCCCACGCTGCGCAACTGATGCAGCATATGCAGCGCAAATTCCACATCGCGCATCAAGGCACTTTCGGTCAATTCCAGCGTGACCGAGTGCGCCGGCACGGCATGGTGCTCCAGGCGGCCACGCACGAAGTCGGGCAAGCCGGGGTCGGACAGATCGAGCGCAGACAGGTTGATCGCCATGCCCAGCTCCAGCCCCTGCTTGCGCCACTGCGCCTGGCAGCGCAGCGCCTCATCCAGCACGTACCGGCTGAGCGGATGGATCACGCCGGAGTGTTCGGCGAGCGGGATGAATTCGTCCGGGCCGATCGGCCCGAGTACCGGGTGATGCCAGCGCACCAGCACTTCGACCTGTTCCACCTGATCGCTGCGCAGACAGATCTTGGGCTGGAAGCGCAAGGTGAGCTCGTTGCCGCCGATGGCCTGACGCAGATCGCCGGTGAGGCGCAGACGCCGCAGATGCTGCTCGTCCTGGCCCATGCGGTACACGCTGGCACCGATGGTGGTTGTGGTGCCAACCTGCCTGCGTGCGATATCGGCGCGGCGCAACAAGGTATCCGGGTCGGCGCCATGCTCGGGAATCAAGGCGATGCCGATGCTGGCTTCGAGCTGGATGCGCGCCTGCGGCAATACCAATGGGCGGCGCAGCTGCTGCAGCAGGCGCTGCGCATCCTGCTGCACGCTGGCTGCATCGGCTTGGGCAACGACCACCATGAATTCATC
Source organism: Xanthomonas nasturtii (assembly GCF_001660815.1). GTDB lineage: Bacteria > Pseudomonadota > Gammaproteobacteria > Xanthomonadales > Xanthomonadaceae > Xanthomonas > Xanthomonas nasturtii. Next base: position 6,520 of record NZ_LYMI01000038.1, on the reverse strand, counting down.
GCTGCCCAGCCGGCCGACCAGGTTGGGCTCTTGTACGAGATCGACGAGCCGGCGCCCGGCTTCCACCAGCACCTGGTCGGCAAAGTCGTGGCCCAGGCTGTCGTTGAGTTCCTTGAAGCGCTCCAGATCCAGGATCAGCACCGCGGCGGTACCGCCGGAGGCCACGGTCTGTTCCACCACCTCCTTCAACCGCTCCAGTAACCAGATGCGGTTGGGCAAGCCGGTCAAGGCGTCGTGCCGCGCCTGATGCAGGATGTGCTGCTCGCGACTGGCGATCTGGTGCTGCATGCGTCCGAAGCTGTCGGCCAGCTCGGCCAGTTCGCGGCCGGGCGGCACCTGCACCGCGGTGCCGTAATCGCCGCGCTGGATGCGCCGTGCGGCCTGCACCAGTTGCGCGACCGGCTTGCTCACGCTGCGCGCCAAGAAGATCGCCACGCCCAGCGCAGCCACGGTTGCCAGGCCGGCGAGCAGCAGGATGCGCAGTTTGAGGATGCGATACGGCGCAACGGCGCGATCCAGCGATGCCTGCAAGGCCACCCGCACGTGGCTGTCGCCCTGGATCGATTGCAACCTGCTCAGATAGCGCGACTCGCCCAGCGTCAACGGGATCGATGCCGCCTGCACTTTCTCGGCTGCGGGCAGTTGTTGCGCAAACTCGGCGCGCGCCGGCGCCTCCAGGGTGGAGGCCAGCACGCGCACTGGTGGGCCGTCGGTAAAAAAGGTGGCATCCAGCCCGGTGGTGCTGCGGAAATCCTGCGCCAGGCTATCGCCGGATTCGTTGCCGATCGCGATCCAGCCGACCCGGCTTGGCGCCAGCACCTGCACCACCGCAAGCCGCACGATGTGCTGATCGAGTGCCACCACCCCCACTGCGTGTCCGTCGCGCTGGGCCTGTTGCAGCAACGCCTGCACCGCACGCAATTGTTCGGCCTGCGGCAGATCGGCCAGGCCGGTCAAAAATTCGCCATCCGGCGACAGCAGCAATGCAGTCTGTGCCGACATGCGCGCGGCATGATTGCGCAAGGCCGATTGCATGGTGGGCACGTCGCCACTGGCCACGGCGGCGCGGAAGCCGAAGTCGTCGGCCAGTACCGATGCCGACTGCAGCAACTGTTCGTCGCGACGCACGTTGATGCGTTGCCAGACCCGCTCGCCGATCTCCAGATCTTCGCCAAGCTGCGCCTTGACGCTGCGTTCGGTCGCCAGCTGCACGGCAATGAACGTCAGCGCCTGGGTGGCCAGCACGACCAGGACCAGCAAGGCGGCGATGCGGGTATGCAGGCGCATGGCCTTCATGGGCGCGGCTTTTTCGGGTCGGCGTTGCGGAACTTGTCCTGCAGCGCGCGCACGCGCGCATCCGGCGGTGCCACGGCGGGTGCGGCGCCAGTGGTCTGCAAGGTGACGCGGCGCTGCACGGCATCGCGCGCGATCACCAGTGGCTCGCTGCTCGCGGCGCCCTTGATGCGCGGATGCCAGACGCGCAGCGTGTAATTGCCCGCAGGCGCCTCGATCTGGGCGCGACCATCGCTGCCGCTCTTGCCGAAATACGGCGTCTCCAGCACCACGATGTACCCGAGCATCCAGTCGTGGATATTGCAGCCCACGGTCACCAGGCCAGCCTGATCGAACCGGACCGGCGTCGCGGTAGTGCCTTGGAACAGCGGCAACTCGAAGCGTTTGGCCGGAGAGAACGAATAGACCTGATGGCGGATCTGGTCGTTGTTCGGAAAGCGCACCAGGGTGCCGGCGCGCACCGCCAGCACCGCAGGCACGAACTGCGAGTTGACCTGATCCATTTCCACGGTCTTGGCTGCACCCGGCGGCGCAGCAGGCCGCGCCGGCTCCAGGCTCACGACCGCATCGACCAGCACGCCACCGGCATCGGCGACGGTCACGCCGACCGACGCGGCCGTCACTGGCCCTGCGGCTGCATACGCCAGCAGTACGCACGTCACACTTACTCGTTTGAACCACCGCATCCGTATGCGCCCCCACCTCGTGCAATCGGCAGCGGGCGCCAGGCGAGTCCGACGTCGCGCTAGAGATCAGACTGGGTTATCGGCGCGAGTGAACGCAAGCTTTAACCAGACGCGAGCGGAATTTCATGAGTGGTTGTGTGGCAATCGTCACCACCGTTGTTGCGAGCGCGGCTATTCGCTGCGCGCAACGCGCCCCATTACGCACTGGATTACTTCAGCTTGATCTCGCGTAGGCGCTCTTCCAGGAAGCCATGCGCCGTGATCGGCGCAGGATAACGGCTGGGGTTGTCGGCGGTGATACACGACGGCAACACGTCGATGAGGAAATCCGGATTGGGGTGCAGGAAGAACGGCACCGAATAGCGTGGCTGGCGCGCCTGCTCGCCCGGAGGATTGACCACGCGGTGGATGGTGGACGGATACACGTGGTTGGTGAGGCGTTGCAGCATGTCGCCGATATTGACCACGATGGTGTCGGCATCCGCCGTGAACGGCACCCACTCGCCGTCGTTGGAGCGCACTTCCAGGCCGGCCGCACTGGCGCCGACCAGCAGGGTGATGAAGTTGATGTCGCCATGCGCACCGGCACGCACGTTGGGGATGTCGTCGCTGGTGATCGGCGGGTAGTGGATCGGCCGCAGGATCGAGTTGCCGTTGTTGGTCTTGTCGACGAAATAGTCCTGCGGCAGGCCGATATGCAGCGCCAGCGCCGACAGCACGCGCGAACCGAGTTGATCGAGCTGCTGATACAGCTGATAGCCGCGCTCGCGGAAACCCGGCACTTCGCTGGGCCACAGATTCGGCGCCATCACCGCACGGTACGGCGAGTCGTCCGGGATCTCGCGACCGATATGCCAGAACTCCTTCAAGTCGAAGTGCTTGGAATCCTTGGCGGTTTCCACACCGAACGCGGTGTAGCCGCGCGCGCCGCCGCTGCCTTCCACGTGATAGCGGCGCTTGACCTCTTCCGGCAACGCGAAGAACGCCTTGAACACCTCGTAGGCGGCATCGATGTCGGCCTGGGCGATGCCGTGATTGCGGATGCCGGCAAAGCCCCACTGCCGATAGGCCGCTCCGATCTCGGCGACGAAGGCGTCGCGGTCGGTGTCGAAACGGGTGATGTCCAGGGTGGGGATGCGCGCGCTCATACGGATGTCTGCAGTCGAAGTCGAAAAGGTCGAGAGAAAGCCCGCCGCTCAGATCAGCAGGCGATACAACAGGTAGAACGTCGCAGCCTTGGCGATGACCACGCAGACGCCAATGACGATTGACTCACGCCGCGTCACGCACCGCACCTGAGAGTCGGTCGAGTGTGTCCTGCATCAGGCCGGCGTCGTCGGCTTCCACGGTCACGCGCACCACCGGCTCGGTGCCGGACGGGCGCAGAAACGCGCGGCCGCGACCCTGGACAGCGGCTTGCGCCTGCTGCAACGCCTGCTGCACGTTGGCCGCTTCCACGATGGCCTTGGCCGCGCCGCCGTCCAGGCGCACGTTGACGGTCTTCTGCGGCACCTTGCTCAGGCTGCCGAGCGCCTGGCGCAGGCTGTGGCCATCGCGGCTCAGCGCTTCGAGCACCTGCAACGCACTGACGATGCCATCGCCGGTGGTGGCGCGGTCCAGGCACAGCAGATGGCCGGAGGTTTCGCCACCCAGCGTCCCGCGGCCTTCGACCAGCGCCTGATGCACGTAGCGGTCGCCGACCTTGGCACGCTGGAACGGGATGTTCAGCGACGCCAGCGCCTGTTCCAGGCCGTAGTTGGTCATCAAGGTGCCGACCACGGTGCCGGTGAGCCGGCCACTGGCCTGCCAGGAGCGGGCAAGCACATACAGCAGATCGTCGCCATCGACCGGGTTGCCCTGGTCGTCGGCCATCAGCACGCGGTCGCCGTCGCCATCGAAGGCGATGCCCAGATGCGCACCGCTCTCGCGCACCTTGGCGGCGAGATTGTCGATATGCGTCGAGCCGACGCCGGCATTGATGTTGAGCCCATCCGGCGCGGCACCGATGACAACCACCTCGGCGCCCAGCTCACGGAACAGCATCGGTGCAATGTGATAAGTGGCGCCGTGCGCGCAGTCCAGTACCATCTTCAGGCCGTGCAGGGTGAAGCCACGCGCCACGCTGGCCTTGCAGAATTCGATGTAGCGGCCGATCGCATCGCGGGTGCGGATGGCCTTGCCCAGACGCTCGGATTCCACGGTATGGAATGGCTCGTCCAGTGCCGCTTCGATCGCCGCTTCCGTGGCGTCGTCGAGCTTCTCGCCTTCGGCGGAGAAGAACTTGATGCCGTTGTCGTAATGCGGATTGTGCGAAGCGCTGATGACCACGCCCGCGTCGGCGCGCAGTGTGTTGGTCAGGAACGCGATGGCCGGGGTCGGCATCGGGCCGATCAGCTGCACGTCGGCACCAGCGGCGACCAGGCCGGCTTCCAGCGCCGCTTCGAACATGTAGCCGGAAATGCGGGTGTCCTTGCCGATCAGCACCAACGGGCGCTTGCTGCGGCCCTGGGTGAGCACGCGGCCGAGCGCATTGCCCAGGCGCAGCACGAAATCGGCCGAAATCACGCCCTGCCCGACCCGACCGCGAATGCCGTCGGTGCCGAAATATTTGCGAGCGCTCATGGAGCCGGGACCGGGGACCGGGGACCCGGGATCCGGGAGGAGCAGACGCAGCGGCGAAGCGGTCTGTGCCAGGCCGCGCTTTTCCCGGGTCCCCGGTCCCCGGTCCCGGGTCCCGCCAGCATCACCATCACCCTCACGCCACCGCCTCCTGCGGATGCGGCTGGCGCATCATCATCGCGGTGAGATCGGCGATGCGGTCGCGCATGTCGCGGCGGTCGCAGATCTGGTCGATGGCGCCGTGATCGAGCAGGAACTCGGAGCGCTGGAAGCCTTCCGGCAACGTCTCGCGCACGGTCTGCTCGATCACGCGCGGGCCGGCAAAGCCGATCAACGCATGCGGTTCGGCGATGTTGATATCGCCCAGCATCGCGAACGAGGCCGAGACGCCACCGGTGGTGGGATGGGTCAGCACCGAGATGTACGGCAGGCCGGCTTCGCGCAGGCGGCCGAGCGCCGCGGAGGTCTTGGCCATCTGCATCAACGAGAACAGCCCTTCCTGCATGCGCGCCCCGCCGCTGGCGGAGAAGCACACGAACGGGCAGCCCACTTCCAGCGCCACTTCGGCCGCGCGCGCAAAGCGCTCGCCGACCACCGAGCCCATCGAGCCGCCCATGAAGGCGAAGTCGAATGCGGCGGCAACCAGCGGGTTGCCCTTGAGCGTGCCGCGCATGGCGATCAGCGCGTCGTATTCGCCGCTGGCCTTCTGGCTGGCCTTGATGCGCTCTCCGTAGCGCTTCTGGTCCTTGAACTTGAGCACGTCCACCGGCCCGAGCTGGGCGGCGATTTCGGTGGTCGCGGTCTCCGGGTCGAACAGCGAGTTCAGGCGCGCGCGGGCGCGGATCGCCATGTGGTGGTCGCACTTCGGGCACACCTCGAGGTTTTCTTCGAGCTCCGGGCCGTACAGCGCGCTACCGCAGTTGCTGCACTTTTCCCACAGCCCCTCGGGGACGCTGCGCTTCTTGGCCGGGGTGTTCTCGGTGCGGATGCCGGAGGGCATCAATTTGCTGAGCCAGCTCATGCGTGTATGACAATCCATGCAGGGCGGCCTAGCGGGCCGCAGAGGGGCGACAGTCTAACGCAGCGCCCCAGGGTGGTGCAGCGCGCGCCGGACATGGCAGGTTGCCGTTGTGGCACAGCGTTGTGGTGCAGGCTGTTGAGCGATGTGAAGCAGGTTGGCTTGCTGTGGGGCGCTGCTTGTTCCATGGCCGTCGACACGTTCGCTCAGCACGACGCGGCTTCGCCCGTACCCTCACCCCAACCCCTTATCTCTTGGCGATCTGCCAGATTAGGTGTCGAGAGCCGGCGTGGTCGACCGATAACCCACAGGTCTAAACAACCGCGGGAGAGCGAGGTCGCCACGCCGGGATCTCCTGGCAAACGCCCGAACAGTTGCTGGAGTTGGCACTCGTAACGATCAGGCTGGGCAGCCCAGGAGAGCTCTCGACCCTTCGAGCATAGCGGAGTTTTTCCATGGCATACGGCGTAGGTATCGATGTCAGCAAGCAGTGGTTGGATGTGCATGTGCATGGCTGCAAAGGCGAGCGGCGCTTCCCCAACACGGCGGCAGGTCTGCGCCAGCTGCGCAGCTGGCTGGGACACATGGAGCTGCACCAGGTGGTACTGGAAGCCACGGGCGGCTACGAACTGGCAGCGCTGGATGCGCTGCATGCGGCCGGCCTGCCGGTGGCGCGTGTGAACCCTCGCCAAGCGCGTGACTTTGCCAAGGCCATCGGCCAACTGGCCAAGACCGACACATTGGATGCGCGTGTGCTGGCGCAGATGGCGATGGTGGTATCACTCACGCCCTACCAGCCGCTGGAAGGCTGGCGCCGTCAGCTGCGCGAGTACCAGCAGCGCCGCACGCAGGTGTTGGCGACGGTGCAGCAGGAGCGCCAGCGGCTGTCTCAACTGACCGATGT
>NZ_LYMI01000037.1 GCF_001660815.1 Xanthomonas nasturtii | reverse complement strand
GGCCAGATTCATCGGCAGCTGGCTGCGCAGCGCCGCAAAGCCGGAGTGCATTTCCGCTGCGGCAGCGCGCGCCTGCGCGCGTACCGCCAGTTCGGCCGGCCAGCCCCGGCCGTCCAGCCAACGCTCGTTGATGTACTCGCAGATCGCCAGCGAATCCCATACATGCAGGGCGTCGTCCCACAGCACCGGCACCTGGCGGGTCGGCGAATACCCGGCGATGCGGCTCTGGAATTCCGGCGTATTGAGCGGCAGTGCGACTTCCTCGAACGGCACCTGGAAGTGCCGCAACAGCAGCCAAGGCCGCAACGACCAGGAAGACAGGGTCTTGTCGCCGATCACCAGGCGGGGCAGTGGCATGGATGGGGCGCTCCAACGGGGTCGGCGCAGCGTACGCGTCGCGACCGATGCCCGCCAGCCGTGTCCGGCCGCGCGTGAGGAGTCTTGCCCTGCCGCAAGCAGCAAGCAGCGAGCAAGGCGGCGCTTGCTACAGGGCCGGCGCGAACGATGCCTGGGGTCGCGTGGCTGCAGCCACGCCCCACGCTTGCTGCGCACCGGCGGCGGGAAGTGCGTGCTGGTTGCCAGGCATGTGAACCACCTGCATGCCCGTCGGTTGCAGCGTGACAGCCCGGCCACGGCAGCGCCACGCATGACCGGCACCGCCTGCAGGGGAGCGAGCAGGCTGGCCAACCCCAGCCAAACTGCCGGCCAAAGGCCGCCCCGCTGCCCCGCCGCCTACCCCTAACCGGTGCCACCGCCTAAACTTGCGGTTTACCTATTGCTGATGCGCGCATGTCCGAGACCCTAGCCACCGACGCCACCGCCCCGGCGGAGAAGAAAGACTTCATCCGCCAGATCGTCCGCGAGGATCTGGCCAGCGGCAAGCACACGGTCATCCGCACCCGCTTCCCGCCCGAGCCCAACGGCTACCTGCACATCGGCCACGCCAAGGCGATCTGCCTGGACTTCGGGCTGGCGGCCGAGTTCGGCGGGCTGTGCAACCTGCGCCTGGACGACACCAACCCGGCCAAGGAAGACCCCGAGTTCGTGGTGGCCATCCAGGACGATGTGCGCTGGCTGGGCTACGAATGGGCGCAGTTGCGCCACGCCTCGGACTATTTCGAGGTGTATTACCTGGCCGCACAGAAGCTGATCCGCGACGGCCACGCCTTCGTCTGCGATCTCTCCGCAGAACAGGTGCGCGAGTACCGCGGCACGCTGACCGAGCCCGGCCGCAATTCGCCGTTCCGCGAGCGCAGCGTCGACGAAAACCTGGAGTTGTTCCAGCGCATGCGTGCCGGCGAATTTCCCGATGGCGCGCGCACGCTGCGTGCCAAGATCGACATGGCCAGCGGCAACATCAACCTGCGCGACCCGGCGCTGTACCGCATCAAGCATGTGGAGCATCAGAACACCGGCAACGCCTGGCCGATCTACCCGATGTACGACTTCGCGCATTCGCTGGGCGATGCGGTGGAAGGCATCACCCACTCGCTGTGCACGCTGGAATTCGAAGACCATCGCCCGTTGTACGACTGGTGCGTGGACAAGGTGGGCCTGGCCGGTCACCCGGAACTGCTGCAGCCGCTGCTGGACAAGGGCCTGCCGCGCGAAGCGGCCAAGCCGCGTCAGATCGAGTTTTCACGCCTCAACATCAACTACACGGTGATGAGCAAGCGCAAGCTCACCGCGCTGGTGGAAGAACAGCTGGTGGACGGTTGGGACGACCCGCGCATGTACACGCTGCAGGGCCTGCGCCGCCGCGGCTATACGCCGGCGGCGATGCGGTTGTTCGTGGACCGCGTGGGCATCAGCAAGCAGAACTCGCTGATCGATTTCTCGGTGCTGGAAGGGTGCCTGCGCGAGGATCTGGACGCAGCCGCAGCGCGCCGCATGGCCGTGATCGAGCCGCTCAGGCTGGTACTGACCAATCTGCCGGAAGGCCACACCGAGACGCTGCAGTTTTCCAATCACCCCAAGGACGAGAGCTTCGGCACGCGTGAAGTGCCGTTCGCACGCGAGCTGTGGATCGAGCGCGAGGATTTTGCCGAGGTTCCGCCCAAGGGCTGGAAGCGTCTGGTGCCGGGCGGCGAGATCCGCCTGCGCGGCGCGGGCATTGCGCGGGTGGATGAGGTGATCAAGAACGACGCGGGCGAGATCGTCGAACTGCGCGGCTGGCTGGACCCGGAGTCGCGCCCAGGCATGGAGGGCGCCAACCGCAAGGTCAAGGGCACCATCCATTGGGTCAGCGCCGTGCATGCGGTGGAAGCGGAAATCCGTCTGTACGACCGCCTGTTTTCGGTGGAAAAGCCCGACGACGAATCCGAAGGCAAGACCTACCGCGACTACCTCAACCCCGAGTCCAAGCGCAGCGTGCGCGGCTATGTGGAGCCGAGTGTGGCATTGGCAGCGCCCGAGCAGGCATTTCAGTTCGAGCGCACCGGCTACTTCGTTGCCGACCGCCGCGACCACAGCGCGGCCACACCGGTGTTCAATCGCAGCGTGACCCTACGCGACACCTGGGCCAAGTAACCGCGGCAAAACACAGCGACTCCCATGCAAAAGGGCGTCGCTGCGACTGAGGCCGGTGGTGAGCGGACTGCCTGGAAATGCAGCTGCCGCGCCTCGTGAAGTGCCTCCCCCGGCCTCGGCGCCAACGCAGAGCAACGACTCGCCACGCAGTTGATCCATCCGGCCAGCACGACAGCGCTGGTCGCACGTGCGCGGCGATGGGATCACCTGATCAGGCAAGCGCTGAACAACGCTTTCGTGCGCTGGCCATCGACAACCGATGCAACTTCGCATCTCGCGAAAGGGCTTGATTTCCCGCGCCGGACACCGCTGCGATCAAGCGAAATGCAAGGCTTGCTTGCAGCCCCGCAGGTGTTCAGAGGGTGCCTGCTCAACGCATCCAGCGACCCGCAGCGCCCGGCCTGCGGGTCACGCCAGTGCAGCGAGCTGCAACACGACTTGGCCGCGTTTCAAATTTCTGCAGCGCTCGCCTTGATCCACCGGCTGCCGCACGGCAGGCTGCGATGCATGCCCTGAGGAACAGCACGATGCGTGAACGCTTGATGGTGGGTATCGCCTGCGGGATCGGTGCGGGTGCGCTGTGGGGGCTGGTGTTTCTGGCGCCGCAATTGCTGGCCGCATTTACGCCGCTGCAATTGGCAGTGGCGCGCTACCTCTCGTATGGCGCGGTGGCGGCGTTGGTGCTGGCGCCACGCGCGCGGCAGACCGCTGCCCGGCTGGGTCGCGCCGAGTGGTGGGCGCTGGTGCGCCTGAGCCTGATGGGCAATCTGATTTATTACGTGCTGCTCGGCAGCGCCGTGCAGTGGGCGGGCAGTGCGGCCACCGCATTGATCATCGAGCTGTTGCCGGTCGTGGTCACCGTGATCGGCACGCGTACCGCAGGCGCGGTGCAATTGCGCCGTCTGGCGGCGCCCTGCGTGCTGTGCGTGATCGGCGTGGCCTTGGTGGCGCTGGACACCGTGCAGGACGACTCCGGCCAGCAGGCGAGCGACCGCCTCACCCGTATCGCCGGCCTGCTGTGCGCGGTGGGTGCGCTGGCGTCGTGGTCGGCCTATTCGATCGCCAATGCGCGCTGGCTGCGACGGCGCCCGGATCTGTCCGGCGGCGACTGGTCGCTGCTCACCGGCGTGGTCACCGGCGCCTTGGCGTTGTTGCTGGCGCCGGCAGCCCTGATCGGCAGCGCAGCGCATGCACCGCTCGACTGGGCCGGCTTCTGGGGCGTGTCGCTGTTGCTGGGCATCCTGGCCTCGGTGATCGGCAATGCGTTGTGGAATCGCGCCAGCCGTGTGCTGCCGCTGACCCTGGTCGGGCAGATGATCGTGTTCGAAACGGTGTTCGCGCTGTTGTACGGCTTCGCCTGGGAAATGCGCCTGCCCACTCCGTTGGAGCTGGCGGCGATCGCCTGCCTGCTGGTCGGCGTGCTGTGGTGCGCAGCACTGCATGCGGAAGCGAAATGACGCCGCCAGCTGATGCGCATGCGCCACTACCGTGCAGGCTGCGTCCCGCAGGAACACCGCCATGTGCCTTCCCCGCCGCCATTCACCGCCACGCCGGCGCGCACTGCGCAGCGCCGTGCTTTCGCTGTCCATCGGCCTGGTCGCCTGCTCGCAGCAACCCCCATTCCCATCCCAGACGGCAACGCCGGCCGAGGCGCTGTGTGCCATGGTTGCAGAGCCGCCCCTGGACGAGCCACCCACCGATCTTCGCGCCGACGGCATGCAGCAACTGAGCCTGGCCAGTCGCTGCGCCTCGGCGCTGCGCAGACATCGTTGAGGCAGCGGCGGCGTTGATCGCGCATCGCTGATGGTCAAGCGCTGAGCGCCAACAAGCGCCATGCGGGCACTGCGCCGCCACTGGCACCCACAGGCCTGCGTGCACGCTGCCTGCCGCTTGTCGGCACAGGTCCTTCCACCGTGCCCACGCTGCACGCGGCCTGGGCTTACCATGGCAGCTCATATGGCCTGATCGGAGCAGCCGCATGTCCCGTCTTCCCTCCTGGTGCCTGCGCAGCGTGGTGTTGCTGTCGTGTCTTGCCGCAATCGGCTGCGTGGCCGCACCACCGACCGATGTGGCCACCCCGCCACCGGCCAGCAGCGCGGCACCCTCCAAGCCGGTCACCGTCACCACCACCTGCCGCACCGATGCCGATTGCACGGTGAAGAACGTCGGCAACTGTTGCGGCGCGTTTCCTGCCTGCGTCAACGTCAACAGCGCCACCGACCCCAAAGGCGTGCTGGCGCAGTGCCAGGCCAGCGGCATGATGAGCGTGTGCGGCTTCCGCGAAATCAGCGCCTGCCAGTGCGTGGCCGGGCAATGCGCCGCAAAGGACGCGCAGGCCGATACACTGCGCCCCGCCACTCCCCCTACAGAAACGGTTCACTGATGCTTTACGCGCAAGTCCACCTCACGCTGCCCGACTGGATCCACGCGCATGTCGACGACAGCCGCGCCTATCCCCGCGATGAGGACAAGGTGGCGCTGGCGATCGAACTGTCGCGGATGAACGTGCAGGAACGCAGCGGCGGCCCGTTCGGGGCGGTCGTGTTCGGCCCGGATCACCGCATCATCGCCGCCGCAGTGAACCGCGTGGTGCCGCAGACCACCTCGCTGGCGCATGCCGAAAACATGGCCTACATGCTCGCGCAGCAGCGCCTGCAGACACCGCGCTTGAACGACGTGCTGTCGCCGGTGACGCTGGCCACCTCCGCGCAGCCGTGCTGCCAATGCTATGGCGCCACCGTGTGGGCCGGCATCGACCGCCTGCTGATCGGCGCGCGCGCCGAAGACGTGATGGCGCTGACGCAGTTCGACGAAGGCCCGCTGCCAGCCGACTGGGTGGGCGAACTGACACGCCGCGGCATCGAGGTGGTGCGCGATGTGCAGCGCGATCAGGCCTGTGCGGTGCTGCGCAACTATGGCGAGGGCGGCGGTGATCATTATTGATGTCGCGTGCACCGCCGGCGCGCTGCGGGTGCCGCGATGAGCGGCCTGCTGTGTTACTGCCGCCAGGGCTTCGAGCCTGAGCTGGCTGCAGAACTGAGCGCACGCGCCGCATTCATCGGCATCGCCGGCTACGCGCGCACCCAGCGCAACGATGGCTATGTGCTCTTCGTCTGCGACGAGGCCGCGCAACTTGCCGCCAAACTGCATTGGCGCGAATTGATCTTCGCGCGGCAGAAGCTGGTGGTGATTGCCGAACTGAAAGGTATCGACCCCAAGGACCGCATCACCCCGATGCTGGCCGCGTTGGAAGGACAGCAACGTTTCGGCGATCTGTGGGTGGAACACCCGGATTCGGACGCCGGCAAGCCACTGGCGGGCCTGGCGCGCAGCTTCGGCAACGCCTTGCGCCCTGCACTGCGCAAGGCCGGCCTGCTCACCGACAAGCCGCAACCGCGCCAACCGCGGCTGCACATCTGTTTTCTCGACGGCGACCACGCGCTACTGGCCATTGCCGACAGCGCCGACAGCGCGCCGTGGCCGTTGGGCATTCCACGCCTGAAATTGCTGCCCGAAGCGCCCTCGCGCTCTGCGCTCAAACTCGACGAAGCCCTGCTCACGCTGCTGACTCCCGAAGAACGCGAAACATTGGTCAAGCCCGGCATGCGCGCGGCCGATCTGGGCGCGGCACCCGGCGGCTGGACCTGGGTGCTGACGCGGCAGCACGTGCACGTCACCAGCGTCGACAACGGCCCGCTGCGCGAGCATGTGCTGGAGACCGGGCTGGTGGAGCATCTGCGTGCCGACGGCTTTCACTGGAAGCCTGCGCAACCGCTGGACTGGATGGTCTGCGACATGGTCGAGCAACCGCGCCGTGTGGCCGAACGCATGGCCACCTGGGTGCGCGAAGGCTGGTGCCGCAACACCATCTTCAACCTCAAACTGCCGATGAAAAAGCGCTGGGACGAAACCCGCCTGTGCCTGGACCTGTTCGAGCAGCAGGCAGAGAAATCATTGATCGTGCGCGCCAAGCAGCTGTATCACGATCGCGAAGAGATCACGGTGCTGGCGATGCGGGATTGAGGGCGGGAGTCGGGATTGGGGAATCGGGAATCGGGAATCGTAGAGCGGTTGGCTGGCGCGGGGTTGCTGCGGTGCTGATCGCTTCGATCATTCGATTAACAACCGGCGCAATCCGCCATAGTTGTTGACAGGCGCCCTAACGCGCCTTTCTGTGGCATTCCAACTGCGCAGTTGGCAGTCGAGGCCAACCGCGCCTTGCGACACTTGCCAAGTGCCAGACAACCAGTCCGCAGTGCATCTTGCCAACTACGCTGAGCAAGCCTGCTTGCTCAGCGCAGTTTCAGACCCCGCTCCGCCAATCGACGCAGCGGGCCGCCATCACAGCGCGATGCGCTTGCTGCCTTCTCGTGCCGAACGATAGATCGCGTCGACGATGCGGATGTCGCGCAGGCCTTCTTCTCCCGGCGCCCGTAGCGGCGTGCCGTTCATGATCGCCAGCGCGTCTTCGTCCATCTGCAACGCCTGCTGGTGCGGCACCTTGGCATCGAACACACGCCCGTCGCTCGCCTTGCCGGTCACGCCCTGATAGCTCTGGAATGGCGACAACTCGTACCAGCCGCGCTCGCATTCGGCGCGCAGCACATTCATGTTGGCGCCGAAGCTGGTCTTGCACGACGCACGCACGGAATTGGGGAATTCCAGCGTGAAATCCATATGTTCGTCCACTTCATCGAACAACTCGGGACGGTCGGTCCAGCGCTTGGCCGTCACCGCCAGCGGCTCGGCGCCCACCGTGTAACGCGCGGCATTGAGCGGATACACGCCCATGTCGTACATCGCACCGCCACCGAACTGGGAGCGCAAACGCCACGGGCGGTCCTCCTTGGCCGCATCGTGATAGCCGTTGTAACCGGCCTCGGCACGCACGCGCTGCATCGCACCGAACGGCTTCTCGCTGGCCATCGCAATCAGACGACGCGTATTGGGTTCGTGCTGCATGCGGTAGCCGATCGTCAGCGCCACCTTGTTGCGCTTGCAGGCCGCAATCATCGCCTCGCACTCGCCGGCATGCATCGCCATCGGCTTTTCGCACCACACGTGCTTGCCTGCGGCAGCGGCACGCACGGTCAGTGGCGCATGCAGATGCGTGGGCGTGACGATGTAGACCACATCGATTTCGTCGTTGTCGGCAATGCGATCGAAATTCTCGTAGGTGTAGACATTGCGATCGGCGATGCCGTACTTGGCCTGCCACTGCGGAATCTTTGCAGGCGTGCCGGTGACGATGCCAGCGAGCTTGCAATGCTTGGTCAGTGCCAGGCCGGGCGCGAGCTGTTCGCTGGCGTAACTGCCCAGGCCCGCCAACGCTACATTCAACGGTTTTCCCGGCTTTTTCTTCGGCACTGCCCAAGCCGGTGCCGCAAGCAGGATGCCTGCACCGCCGAAAGCAGCGAGCAAGCGGCGACGTGTGATCGATTCCACGGACATGCAAACCTCCTTCGCAAGATATGAGCGGCTAACACACCATTGCGCGCGACCGTCGGGTAGTTGCGACAACGCACGCAAACCGGAGTGTCAGTGAGTACATGCCGCATCGAGTCCAGGCGCGCCCGCGTCTCAGCAAAGCGAAGATGTGCTGGTGGCTCGTCGGCCAATGCTGCCCGCGCACCTTACTTGATCGTGCGTGATCGCCGCCATGGTCGCTGCGCACGTTCTGGCACACTGCCAACGGTCCCATCTGGAGCAAGCCGCATGATCGCTGTTGCCCGCCTGCGTTTCCTGCCGCTGGCAGCGTTGTTGTCCAGTTCGCTCGCAGGTGCTGACGGTGCGCTGTTCGTCGCGCGCGATCTGATCGGCGATGGCGCATTCACCCACAATGCCGAAGGGCCGGCCGCCGGGCCGGATGGCGCGCTGTACGCGGTGAATCTGGGCAAGGACGGCACCATCGCACGCATCGCGCTGCAAGCAGATGGCAGCGCAAAGGCCGAGGTATTCGTCACCCTGCCCGCGGGCAGTGCCGGCAATGGCATCCGCTTTCGCGACGGCAGCATGTTCGTTGCCGATCACACCGGCCACAAGCTCCTGCAAGTGAACATGCACACGCGCGCGGTGAGCACATTTGCGGCATTGCCCGATGCCGATGGCCCAACGATCTGGCACTGGCGCCCGATGGCAGCTTTTACGCCAGCGACCCCAACTGGAAGGACAACAGCGGGCGCTTGTGGCACATCAGCCGCACCGGGGTGGTGCGCCTGTTGGAAGCGGGCATGACCACGCCCATCGGCCTCGACGGCAAACGGGGCTACGTCAACGCAAGCATGTCGCGCAAGGTATGGGTCTACGACCGTACTGACGATGGCGGCCTGCGCAACAAGCGCCTGCTGATCAGCTTTGCCGACTTCGGCATGGACGGCATGCGCTGCGATGCCGACGGCAATGTGTACATCGCCCGCTCCGATGCCGGGCAGATTGCAGCGGTGTCGCCGCAGGGCAAGCTGCTGCGCACAGTCGCGTTGAAGGGCCGCAAGGCCAGCAACGTTGCATTCGGCGGCGCCGATCGCCGGCAGGTGTTTGTCACCTTGCAGGACCGCGGCGCAGTTGAAATATTCAGGTCCGATCGCCGCGGGCGCGAAACCGGGCTCTGAAACTGGCGTGTGCGTCGCATTGGTTCTCAGGCCGCGCAACAGCGCCCTGGCATCCTGCAGGTCACCTGTGGAGGACTCCCCCATGCAACCGATCGAATTGAAGGACGCGGCCGCCTTTGGCAACGAATTCCTGCGCCTGACCCTGTTGCAGGGGTTTCAGTCGCTGACCAAGCGTGACCTGGAACTGCTGATCTTCGTGCTGCTCGAACGCGATGGCGCCATCTCGCGCAACAGCTCCAATGCCATGGTCGCCCTGCACTTGCGGGTGACCTCTGCCAAGGTCAAGGCATTGCGGCGCGATGGCTATGCGCGTTGGCGCTCGCTGGTGCCCGAAGAAGGCGACGCCGCGATGCAGCGCATCGTCGCCAACGTGCTCACCGAAGACAATCTGCGCTCCGGCGCAAAGCACGTCAGCGAGCGCAGCCGCAAGGAAGGATTTCTGGCGGTGCGGATCGAACATCCCGACGATGCGCAGCAGTTCGAGCAGGCTATTCTGGATGTCGGTGCGCTGCCGGTGTACGAACGCAACCGCGAAGTGGTGGCGGTGCGCTTCGACACCCTGCTGAAAATCGCCGAACGTTGGGGCTATCTGCAACCGGATCCGCAGGCCACCGTGCGCGAATTGCAGAAGCTCACGCCCACCGCGGAAGAGGTTTCGGATCTGCTCAAGAAGGACATCGCGCAACTGCGGTGGGAAGACGTGCGCCGCGCGCTCAACAGCCTCGGCGCCAAAGCCGTTGCCAGCACTGCAGAAGGTGGCTTGAAGGGCCTGCTGAAGATCGTGTTTCCATTCATCCCCGGCTGAGTGGCAGCACACGGCGGGCACTGTGCGATGCAATGCGCAATGCCCGCCCTGCCCGCAACGACGCAACAACGCGATCAGGAATGTCTGCCCAGGTCAACCGCTCAAACGCGATATCCCCCCCGTCACCATCCACGCACTGCCGTCGCGCACGCCGCAAAGTCTCCGCCACGCTCTATGCTTGCCGGCTGTTCCGCATCAAGGGGATCTGATGACCACTCGCCGTATCGCCACACTCGTCCTGTCGCTGTCGATCTGCACTGCCACGCACGCACAGCAAGCGCCCACACCGGCAAGCAGCATGCCGCTGATCGACGCGCCCAGCGCCGTCCGCACCCAGCCGTTGTCCAGCGGCGAGGTCACCCATCAAACCCAGCTGGAGCGCCCACGCGGCGAATCCAGCGTGATCGTGCGTTCGATCCAGCCCAGCAGCGTGGTCGGCAGCTACCGCATCGACTTTCAGGCCATGGACACCGATGGCGATGGCCGCATCAGCCGCGCCGAAGCGCAGGCCAACCCCGCACTGGCCGACGAATTCGACGCGCTCGACGTCCGCCACGGCGGCTTTCTGACCCGTGAACAGCTCGCGGGCTGGCTGATTCAGTAATCTGCATGAATCGTTGAAACCGCATGGGCACGGCTGTCCTACGCAGCCGCGCACCGCGGTTCGCATCACGCCATCGCCCCCTCTTGCAGGGCCCGCTTCGGTCGGCTAGATTGTATTTAACGGATACAATTTGGATAGACCGATGAACGCTCGCCTGGCACTTGCCGCCGACCTTGGCTACCAACTGCAATTGGCCACCCTGGCCTCCAGCCACGCCGCGCGCCAGGAACTGGCCGAGCTGCACCTCACTCCGGCGCGCGTGACCGCGTTGATCCACATCCGCGACCAACCCGGTTGCGATCAGACCGAGCTGGGCAACCGCCTGCTGGTCAACCGCGCGGCCGGCATGAAGATCGCCAATGCGCTGGCCGATCAAGGCCTGATCGAACGCCTGGCCGGCCGCGACCGGCGCAGCAAGGGCCTGTATCTGACCGCCCTGGGCGAGCGCACGCTGCTGGTTGCACAAGGCTGCCTGGCGCGCGCGGTCGAACGCACCTGCACCGGCCTGCAGGCCAGCGAGCAACAGACGCTGCTGCGCCTGCTCTGCAAATTGAACGCCAGCGCCACACTGGAACGCGCCGCCGCGCCAGACACCGCGCTGGCCGAAGAGCTCTGATCCCGCACACACACCAGCACTCTCACCATTCGAAGGAGACGCCGCTTGAACGAGCATGACGTGGTATCGGTTCGCATCGAAAACCGCATTGCCTGGGTGAAGTTCGCACGCCCCGACAAGCGCAACGCGATGAGCCCGGCGCTCAACCGCCGCATGATGGATGTGCTGGACGAGCTGGAGTTCGACGACAACGTCGGCGTGCTGGTGCTCGGCGGCGAAGGCACCGCGTGGTCGGCCGGCATGGACCTGAAAGAGTATTTCCGCGAAACCGAAGCGCAGGGCCTGCGCGGCGTGCGTCGCTCGCAGCGCGAATCGTATGGCTGGTTCCGCCGCCTGCGCTGGTATCAAAAGCCGACCATCGCCATGGTCAATGGCTGGTGCTTCGGTGGTGGCTTCGGCCCGTTGTTTGCGTGCGATCTGGCGATTGCCGCCGACGAAGCGCAGTTCGGCCTGTCGGAAATCAACTGGGGCATCCTGCCCGGCGGCGGCGTCACCAAGGTCGCCGTGGAACTGCTGTCCATGCGCGATGCGATGTGGATGACGCTGACCGGCGAAATGGTGGATGGCAAGAAGGCCGCCGAATGGCGCCTGGTCAACGAAAGCGTGCCGCTGGAACGGCTGGAAGCACGCACGCGCGAAGTGGCCGAGCTGCTGCTGCGCAAGAACCCGGTCGCATTGAAATACGCCAAGGATGCGGTGCGCCGCGTCGGCACCATGACCTACGACGAAGCCGAAGATTATCTGGTGCGCATGCAGGAAGCAGCGAACTCGTTCGACAACAACGCGCGCAAGGAAGGCATCCGTCAATTCATCGACGAGAAGAGCTACAAGCCCGGCCTGGGCGAATACGACATCAAGAAAAACAGCGCCTAAGCAAGTCCTATGGCGCCTGAAGCGATGCGTGCAGCCACGCATCGCTGGCGCTGCCAGTGGTTTTCTGCACCGAGGAGGGAGTATGGAAGCCTTATCCGCAACGCTGCGCGGGATCGCCGCGCGTGGGCCGTTGGGCCTGTTCATCGACGGCCAGTGGCGCGCAAGCACCGGCGATCGGCATGCCGATGTGATCGCACCGCACACCGAAGAGCTGCTGCTGCGCTACACCGAACCCTCGCACGCAGATACCGAAGCGGCCATCTCCGCTGCGCGCAACGCGTTCGACAGCGGCCCCTGGCCGCAGCTCTCGCCGCCCGAACGCAGCGTGGTGCTCAAGCGGGTGGCCGAACACCTGCGAGCGCGCATGCCGGAACTGGCCGACGCGTGGACGGGGCAGGTCGGCGCCACCATCGGCTTCAGCACGCGCGCCTCGCAGCAGGCACCGGATCTGTTCGACTACTACGCCGACCTGATTGCCACGCATGCCTTCGTCGAACCGCGCGTGCGCCCTAACGGCGGCCGCGTGCATGTGGTGCAGGACCCGGTGGGTGTGGTCGCCGCAATCACGCCATGGAACGCGCCACTGGTCTTGCTGTGCTACAAGGTCGCCGCCGCGCTGGCAGCCGGCTGCACGGTGGTGGCCAAGCCCTCGCCGGAAACGCCGATCGACGCCTACATCCTGGCCGAATGCATCAGCGCCGCTGGAGTCCCCGATGGCGTCTTCAATCTGCTCCCCGCCGGCCGTGAGGTGGGCGAGCAACTGATCCGCCACCCGCACGTGGACAAGGTCAGCTTCACCGGCTCCACCCAGGCAGGGCGATCGATCGGCATTGCCTGCGCCGCACGGCTGGCGCGGGTTGGACTGGAGTTGGGCGGCAAATCGGCGGCCATCGTGCTTGAAGATGCCGACCTCGCCAAAGTGCTGCCCAGTCTGGTGCCCTACTCCATGCCGATCGCCGGGCAGGTGTGCTTTTCGTTGTCGCGCGTGCTGGTACCGGCGCAGCGCCGCGAGGAAATCCTGCAGGCGTATTGCGCCGCATTGAGCACGGTGAAACTGGGCGACCCATTCGCCGCCGATACCGGCATGGGACCGCTGGCGCTGAGCCGGCAACTTGAACGCGTGCAGTCGTATATCGCGCAAGGCAACGCCGAGGGCGCGCGCCTGGTCATGGGCGGCGGCCGCCCGGCGCACCTGCCGCGTGGGTTCTTCGTCGAGCCCACCGTGTTTGCAGAGGTCACGACGGACATGACCATTGCCCGCGAGGAAATCTTCGGCCCGGTGGTGAGCTTCATCGACTACCACGACGAGGCCGATCTCATCGCCAAGGCCAACGCCAGCGACTACGGTTTGCACGGCACGATCTACAGCGAAGACGCCGAACGTGCCTATCGCATCGCACGGCGCGTGCGCAGTGGCAGTCATGCGATCAACGGCATGTGGGTCGATATCAGCATGCCGTTCGGTGGCGTCAAGCAGTCGGGCATCGGCCGCGAAGGCGGTATCGAAGGCCTGCATGCCTTCCTCGAAACCAAGACCGTGTATCTGAGCTAGTGCGCGATCGAGCCACCGTGCGATCAGCTGCGTGGTGGCAGTTTCTGCATGTCAACGACCGGCTCGCTGCTTGCTCACCGTTACCTGCGCATCGTTTACCTGCATTCGAAGCGTTCGTACCAAACGCTTTGCATCACGTTTAAACCTTCCGCATACAGCAGTCGCACTCACGCCAGTCACTCCCATCTACCGGAAGACAGCGCCATGGCCATGCCGACCGACTCGATCGCTTTCCACGCCCGTCTTTCGCCGCAACAGCTCGCCGCGCGCGATCTGTTGCTGGGTATCGAATGGACCTACGCCGAACTGGACGACCTGATCGGCCGCCTCGCCGCATTACTGCACAGGCGCGGCTGCGTCGACGGGCAACGGCTCGCGGTCCTGGCGCGCAATTCGGTCTGGCAGGTGGCGCTGCACTTCGCCTGCGGGCGGGTCGGGGCGATCTATGTGCCGCTCAACTGGCGCTTGAGTGCAAGCGAACTGGATGCCCTGCTGCAGCGCGCGGAACCGTGCCTGTTGCTGGGCGACGATGTCGCTGCCGGACGTGCGGAGGTGGAAACCCTGGCAAGCTTCGTGGCCAGCGCCGAAGCACTGGAGCCCCCCGACACGCCATGGATTCCGCCGGATCGCGTCAGCCTGATCCTGTTCACCTCCGGCACCTCCGGCCAGCCTAAAGGTGTGTTGCTGAGCGAGCAGAACCTGCAGCAGGTGGCGCACAACTTCGGCGTCACCACGCGCGTGGATGCGACCAGCAGTTTCCTGTGCGAAGCGCCGATGTTTCACATCATCGGCCTGGTCACCAATGTGCGCCCGGTGCTGGCGGTGGGTGGCTCGATCCAGGTGTCCAATGGCTTCGAGCCCAAGCGTACGCTGGGTTGGCTCGCAGACCGATCGCTGGGCATCACCCACTACGTTGGCGTGCCGCAGATGATGCAGGCCTTTCGCAATCAGCCCGGTTTCGATGCCGCAGCGCTGCGGCACCTCACCGCATTGGTCAGCGGCGGCGCGCCCCATGCCAGCGACGATCTGCTCGGCTGGCTGGACGATGGCATCCCGATGGTCTGCGGCTTCGGCATGAGCGAAGCCGGCACCGTGTTCGGCATGTCGGTGAACTGCGAGGTGATCCGCAACAAGCTCGGCGCGGTCGGCATTGCCTCGCCAGCGGTGCAGACCCGCGTGGTCGATGGCAATGGCGACGACTGCGCGGTGGGTGTTCCCGGCGAGCTGTTGTTGCGCGGCCCCAATCTCAGCCCCGGTTACTGGCGCGACCCGCAGGCCAGCGCCGAGGTACTCGATGGCCAGGGATGGTTCCGCACCGGCGATATCGTGCAGCGCGATGCCGACGGCTTCTTCTGGGTGGTCGACCGCAAGAAGGACATGTTCATTTCAGGCGGCGAAAATGTGTACCCGGCAGAGATCGAAGCGGTGCTTGCCGATCACCCGGAGATCCGCGAGTGCGCGGTGGTCGGCATGGCCGACCCGCAATGGGGCGAGGTGGGCTATCTGGCGATCGTTCCGGCCGATGAGGCGCCGGACCTGGAACAGATCCGCAGCTATCTGATCGAACGATTGGCCAAGTACAAAGTGCCCAAACACCTGCGCGTGGTCGATGCGTTGCCGCGCACGGCGACCGGCAAATTGCAGAAAGGGCGCTTGAAGGACGTATTGGCCAATGAGGCTTGACGCGCATCGCACCGACCTACCTGCGCGACCCGAACAGCGCAACGGGCAGCGTGGGCTGCCCGTCGTTTGCTTTCTACACGTTGTCCAATGTGTCAAACAGCCATGCGCTGGACGCCCGTTGATCGTTGGTGCAAATCATCCTGAGCAGCGAAGCAGCGCTCAGGCTTTACCCAAAATCATGCAGACGCATCCAACAACAAATCGTCTTCGCCAACGCGGTCGTCCACCCACACCGCGCCCTGTTCGGCCATGAGTGCGAGCTGGTTCTCCAGCTCGCGCATCAGCAAACGCACGCCGGGTTTGTGGATTGCGCTGCCGTCGCGGTAGATCACACCGCCCGCGCGTGCCTGCGAGGGCTGCTGCAGCTGAAACGCACGTAACTCGCCACGTGCGATATCCCCGGCCACCATCATGCTCGGCATCACCGCGATGCTGTCGGTACCGAGCAGAATTTCGCGAGTGAAACTGGCCGAGCTGGAACGCAACTGGTCGCGCGTTGCCAGGCCGTGTTCGCGCATCACCTGTGCCACGTCGCGTTCCACATGCTGGCTCAGGGTCGGCAGCACCTGCCGGTACGCCGCAGCTTCGGCAATGCGCACCGGGCCATTGGCGAACAACGGATGGTCGCTGCGCGCCACCAGCGCAATCGGATCCTGGTACAGCACCTTGCGGATCAGCGCGTCGTAACGGGCCAGCGGATACAGCCGCCCCACCACCAGGTCGATCTCGTTGCCGGCCAGCTTGGGCAACAATTCATCGGTGCGGCCGTGCAGCAGGCGCACCCGCAGCGTGGGTTCGGCGCGATACAACGCAGCCAGCACCGCTGGCAGCAAGCCGCTGGCCGCCACCGGCAACGCGCCCACGGTGATCGTGAGCGCATCGTCCTGCAGCAGCCCTTCGAAGGTGTCCTGCGCGCGGCGTAACTGGCCCAGCACTACGTGTGCGGTCTGCACCAGCACCTCGCCCATCGCATTGGGGCGCACGCCGCGCGAGTGCCGCTCGAACAACGGCGCGCCGACGATCTCTTCGATCTCCTGCAAGGCGCGTGTGAGCGCGGGTTGGGTGACATTCAAAACGCGTGAGGCGCGTAGCAGGCTTTTCTGCCGGTCCAGCGCCTCGATGACACGTAGATGCCGGACCTTGATGCGGTGTTCGAAGAACACGGAGGACATGGTCATGGGGGTAGGCCTTACGTTGGGAAGTCGGTTAACGCGGCGAGGCGGCGCACAGCTGCCGCGGGCAGCTCAGCGCGCATCGGGCACACGCCGCGTCTGCATGAAGTCTTCGAACGATTCGCCGCGCATGATCGCGTAGACCTGCAGATTGGTCATACGCACCACGCGCGCGAATTTTTCGATGACGAAGAAATTGGCGCCGTACTGCACCAGCCCGAGCCAGTCGCGCGCACGGATCAGCGCCTTCTCCTGCTCGGTGAGTTCGGCTTCCTGCATCAGGACTTCCGCATCCTGTAAAAAACGATCGCGCCATGGGGCGCGGATCATGTGCCAGAAAAACCGATTGAGGCGCAGCGCACGATTGCTGGTGCGCAGATCGAACAGATACGTGCCGCCGATCTGCTCCATGCCATGGGTTTGCGGATTCATCAGCAGCTCCTCATGCCGCGTCGGCAGTGCGTGCGAGCAGCTCGGCCGAACGCGGCGCGCCGGCCGCTTCTTCGCCCGGCTCGTACAGCACCACGGTCATCGCGGTGGTGGTCATCAGGTAGTAGTTCTGATGCAGCTTGCGGATCGGCCCGTCGAGGGCGCCGCGCATCGCCAGCCACATGATCTGCTCCACGCTCTCTGCACCGCCCAGGCGTACGTAGTCGGTGTGGGTGAGATCGGTCAGCGTTTCCGGCGCGTGCTGGAAGCGGTCCAGAAACTCCATGTCCCACTCGGTGTTGTTGAAGCCGGTGCGCTCGCCATGGATCTGATGCGATAGCCCGCCGGTGCCAACCACTACCACCCTGAGATCTTGCGGGTAAGACTCGATCGCACGACGCACCGCCTGGCCCAGGCGGTAGCAACGGCGTGCCGTCGGCAGCGGGTATTGCAGGACGTTGATCGCAATCGGCACCACCGTGCCCGGCCAGTCCGGCACATGCGGCCACAGCAGCGGCAGCGGAGCCGCGCAGCCGTGGTCGATGGGCTTGTCCTGAAACACCGTCAGATCGAATTCGTCGTTGACCAGGCACTCGGCGATATGCGCTTGCAGCTGCACATCGCCGCGGATCGCAGGCAGGTTACGCAGGCCTGCGCCTTCGTCGGCAACCGGAAAGCGCTCGCCGACGCCCAGCGCGAAGGTCGGATACAGATCAAAGAAAAAGGTCGTGCAGTGGTCGTTGTAGAAGAACACCAGCACGTCGGCCCGCTGTTTGGCCAGCCACTCAGCCACCGGCGTGTAGCCGTCGAACAACGGCTTCCACACCGGATCCTGTTGCTTGCCCTTGTCGTAGGCCACGCCGATGGTGGGAACGTGCGAGGTTCCGATGCCGCCGATGATGCTAGCCATGCTTTGCTCCTGCGACGCACCGCCGCCAGCAAAAGGCAGCGCGCACGCCATTGATTGAGTCAGGATCGACGATGCAATGGATCCCAACACGGACGACCAACCACTCCGGATCGCCAAAACGGTATCCTTGGGATCCAAATTGCCATCAAGCGACCTCATCTGCAAGGTTTTTATACAAGTAATTGCGAGTTTTCCCCCTTCGAAGGAACGTGCGCTGCAGTACGGCGCGAGAGAATGGAGCCAATGGCGAACAACCACCGATTGCAAGCGGTACAGCAGCTACGCGAATTGATCCTGTGCGGCACCTTTGCCCCCGGCGAGCGCATCACCGAGGCGGCCCTGGCCGAGCGCCTGGCCATTTCGCGCACGCCCATTCGCCAGGCGCTGCCGGCGTTATGCCAGGAGGGCCTGTTGGTGCAGGTCGGTAACCGTGGCTATGCGATACGGCGCTTCAGCCAGCAGGAAAGCCTGGATGCCCTGGCGGTGCGCGCGCTGATGGAGGGCATGGCAGCGCGCACGGTGGCCGAACAGGGCGCATCGGCCACCTTGCTCTCCACCCTGCGTGATTGTCTGTGCGAAGGCGACCGGCTGTTTGCCAAGCGCAGCCTTGATGCCGGCGACGAGCAGACCTACGGCGCGATCAATGCCCGCTTCCATCGCGCCATCGTGGTGGCGGCCAACAAACCGATCCTTACCGAGACCGTGGACCGCTGCACGCTGGTGCCGTTCGTCAGCCCGGTCAACGTGGTGTTCGGTCAGCGCACTGCCACGCTGGCTTATGACGACCTCTATTACGGGCACCGCCAGCATGGTGCGATCGTCGCGGCTATCGAGCAACGCGATGGCGCACGTGCGGAATTGCTGTTCCGCGAACATGCCAATACGCAGCGGCACAGCATGGGCCTGTGATGCCTCATGGGTGCACGGGGCCGCGCGCCGAGTAAAGGGACTGGCATCGGGCATCGATGTACGTGAAGCGGATGTCGGTCGTACCTGCGACGCATGACCACGCATACAGCAAGACATGGCGCCATTCGACCATGCACGCCGACCAAGACGATCGGCGTGCATGCCGCCTTGCTTGCGCTATAGCGAGTGCACGAACATCAGGTTGAAGGTGTTTCCGGCTACCGAGTTCTTGACCTCGACCGGCAGGTAGACATTGAAATTGAGCACGTTCTTCGCGTCCAACCGCCACGAAAGCCCTGGCCCCATGTAGAACTGTGTGCGTTTGCTGTCGGGCACGCGCTGGCCATTGGTCCGGTTATCTTGCAGCTGCTGTAGGTAGAAGCCGTTGACACCGACCCGCAGCTGCTCGGTCACCTTGACCGAGCTGGCAAAATTCAGCCACGCCAGATCGCCTGCCTGGCCGTTGCGGAACTGGAAACCAGGAATTGGCGGCACTCCACCGGCACGGTCGGTGCGGAAGTTGTACATGTAATGCAGCCGCATGCTGACCTCCCAGTTATCGGTGGGCTGTACCGTAAATGCCCAATGCGGCGAGAACGACCAGTAGCCGGTGCTCTGGTTGATCGCGATGTCGCGATCGAACTTGCCCACCGGTGCAAATGCCACCAGGGCGAAGCGCTGAAACAGCAAGATCCGGTCGTTGCGCATCACCGGCGGCATCTGCAACGCCGCCCCGATCGCGATATCGCCAATGCCGAATCCGTTGTCGCTCAACCGCACCGGGCTGTCGGCGGCAAACGAGGCATTCTGGTTGACCAGCGGCACGATGGCGTCGACGGAAATCGTGCCACCCAGCCATTTGTAGGGCGTCACGTAGATAAGCTGGGTCAGCGCTGCCGAGCTGCTGATCTTCGGATCGCGAAACGCCGGCGAATCTTTGCCTTGCGCATCCAGCACGGCATTCAGGTGTGCATGGCGCAGATATTCGATCACCGTCCAACCAGGTTGGGTGGAACCAAAACCATCGAAAAAACTGGTGCCACCCAGGTTGATGCCTTGCGGCACCGGAACTGTGTCAGGCACGGCTTGTGCGGAGGCCGCCGCCGGCGCCAGCGCACCCAGCAGCAGAGTCAAGCTGCCGGCGCGCAGGCGATGCGACCGGAGCGATGAGCGACGACGAGCAACAAACGAACATGCGCGTTCCACTAGGCGATTCTCCAACGAAGATGGGCGATTGAGGCAACGCGACTTGGGGGAGAGCAGTGTCGAGATGCCGCCTGTCAGGGCCGGCGACATCGTTGAACAGAAAGACCGCGATCAATCTCGGTCAGTGCGCCTCGACGCGCAGCAGCAATGCGCCGAGGCGTTGCTTGAACAACCATTGGTTGTCTTGGTGCACCAGCACATCGTCGAAGGTGCCGATCAGTGCAGGCGCCTGCGCCGTCCAGGGGACAGACGCGTCGGCCTGCGGTGCGCTGTAGAGCAGCACATGGCTATGCGCATGGGCCAGCGTGCTCGATTGGACGCTGACCAGGGTATTGAGCATCAAATGACAGGTGTTGCGTGGCGCGCGAGCGCGGAAAGCCTCCAAGATCGCTTCGCGTCCATGCACGGGCACGTCAGGTGCGCTCGGGCGCGCAAACACGCCATCGTCAGTAAACAATGCAGCGAGTTGCTCGTAATCGTGGCGATCGTTGTAAAGCGCAAACCGGCGGATCAATTGCTCGCAGGCAATGATGATCGATGCATCGTCGTGCATGCAGCCTCCTTGAAGTCCAGCCATTACCGGTCGACGCGGTCAGCAGCTGCCGCGGCTAGGCAGACGCCGCTTCACCTGCGCCATCACGCGGCCTGCAACCAATCGCGCAGCGCCACCGTCACCGCAGCGGGTGCTTCCACCGGCGCCATATGCCCGCACTCTTCGAACACGGCCAGACGCGCCTGCGGAATCTGCCGCGCCATGTCTTGATGCCGTGCCAGCGGGCTCCAGGCATCCTGGCGCCCAACCCCCAGTAAGGTGGGGCAGCGGATCTGCGCAAGCACCGGCGCGGCATCCGGGCGCTCCAGCAACGCGTTGACCTGACCGGCAAAGCTCTGCGCGGTTTGGCGCTGCACCATCGCGCTGAGGTCTTGCATCACGCCGGTATCGGCGATGCGTGCGGGGTGCAGCATCGGTGGCAACCAGGCCAGCGCCAGCGCATGCATGCCTTGCGCCTGCGCCAGATCCACCAGCGCCTGGCGCTCCTCGCGTTCGCCATCGCGACGCGGCGCAATGCCAGTATCGAACAGTGCCAGCTGCGTCACCCGCTCGGGCGCCTGACGCATGATCTCCAGCGCCACCCGCCCGCCCATCGAGTGCCCGGCCAGCGCAAACTGCGGCGGTGCGATGGCCAGCACATGGGTAGCCATCTGCACGATGCTGTCGAACCCGGGGAAATCCAGTACCTGCACATCGGCCAGATCGGCCAGCGCATCGCGCTGCGGCTGCCAGATAACGGCGTCGCAGAGCAGGCCGCAAAGCAGCAGCAAGGTGGGTCTAGATGTGTGCGAAACGGAAGTCATGCCGCGACTGTAGCCACGCCGGCCGCGTGCGTCGTATGGAAGATGCGGCCTACGCTATAAGCTTTTAGACATAAAGCGTCGACTGGGCCGGCTAGGCAGAGAGCAGGCCGGCAGACGTAAGATTGCCTACGCGCCGCCGGATGCCCGTTGCCACAACACATCGACCAGCGGCGGCAGCCTGCCGGCCAGGCCGAGCACCGATCCACGCAGCAGGGTCAGGTGCATCTCGTCGTTGGAAAACACGTTGTTGATCGCATCGAAAGCGTACGCGGCCACGGCATTTTCACTGCGGCGGGTACGCGCCCAGCGCTGCAGCCGGTGCGCAGCGGCCCAATCCGCACGTTTGACGAGCGCGGCGCGCACTTCCGCACGCAGTGCAGCGACATCGCGCAACCCCAGGTTGACGCCCTGCCCCGCCAGCGGATGCACCACATGCGCGGCGTCGCCCAGGGTCAGCACGCGACCACTGACGTACTGCTCCACCAATTGCCGTTGCAGCGGGAATGCCGTGCGTGCGGAGGCCACACGCACTTCACCCAGGCGCGCGGCAAAGGCCTGGGTCAACTCGCGCGAAAACGTCGCGTCGTCCAGTTGCAGCACACGTTCGGCATCGCTATCGGGCAACGTCCAGACAATCGAACTACGGCCATCGGCAAACGGCAGAAACGCCAGTGGTCCGGTGGTCAGAAAGCGCTGCCATGCAGTGGCCTGGTGCGACTGTTCGGTCTCCACGAAAGCAACCACGCCCCGTTGCGCGTAGGCGTGCCGCGACACCGGCAGGCCGGTCAAATCGCGCAAGGTGGACGACGCGCCATCGGCCGCGATGGCAATGGCCGCTTCCAGCCGGCTGCCATCGTCCAGGCGCAGGCGCACGCTGCTGGTGTCCTGCTCCAGTTCGGCCACGCGCGCCGGGCAATGCACTTGGATCCCGGCGCTGTGCACGGCCGCCCACAGGCGATCGACTAGCAACGCATGTTCGACGATCCAGCCGAGTTGTTCGCGACCCAATGTATCGGCGTCGAAGCAAAGCTCGCCGCCACCGCCGGCATCCCAGACCCGCATGCGTCGATATGGCTGCACGCGCGCGGTGCGCACCGCGTTCCACACGCCCAGGCTGTCGAGCAATGCGGCGTTGTCGGCAGCGAAGGCGTAGACGCGCAGATCCGGCTGATCGGCGCGCCAGCTTGCCGGGTCGCGCCCTTCGACCAGGGCCACGCTCAGGCCGGCGTCGGTCAGCGCCAGCGCGCAGGCGGCACCAACCACGCCGCCGCCGACGATCACCGCATCGCGCGTACAGCGGCGGCTCATGCGATACCCCGGCAGAGCTGCGGGACATCGCCACGGAAGCCCATCGCGCCGCCGACCAGCATCGATTGCAGCGGCGCTGCCTGCGAAGTCGCGAACAAACCGAGGCTACGCAACGGCCGCAGCAACGGTGCCGGATTGCCGGTCAGCCGCGCCAGACCGCTGGAAAACCCGATGGTGTGCTCGCGATCCACCCGCCGCCGCGCCAGATACTCGGCCAGCAACGCGCCGGCACCGGCATCGCTGCGATCGTGTTCGATCAACTCGGCCAGCGTCAGTGCATCGCGCAATCCCAGATTGAAGCCCTGCGCACCGATAGGGTGCAGCGTCTGCGCCGCGTTGCCGAGCAGGACCACGCGCTCGGCGACCAGGTCGTTGGCCAGCACCTGCACCAGCGGGTAGGCGCTGCGCTCGCCGCTGGCGACAAAGCGCCCGGCACGCCAGCCGGCCGCACGCTGCAAGCGGGCAAGCCAGCCGGCGTCATCGAGCGCGGCCACGGCGTCGGCCTCGGCACGCGCCACGCAGTGGATCGCGCCGTAGTGGCGGTCGCCGCGTGGCAGCAATGCGGTTGGTCCGTGTTCGCCAAACCGCTCCCAGGCCGTGCCATCGGGCGGCCGGGAGGCGCGCACACGTGCCACGAACAAGGTCTGCAGGAAATCGTGCGTGTCGGTGTCGATGTGCAGCAACTCGCGCACCGCGCTGTTGCTGCCATCGGCGCCGACCACCAGTTTGGCGTGCACACGCTGCTCGCCAGCCTTAGTGGTCAGGCGCACCGCGCGCAGGCCGTCCTGCACCGGCTCCACGCCGATGCAACGTGCCGGGCGGTAACGGCGTAGATGGGTCAATTCGTCCAGGCGCGCCTGCAAGGCATCGCCGAAGTCGCGCGCCACCACCACCTGGCCGAAAGCGTCGCGGCCGTAATCGGCCGCGTCCAGTTGCACGCGACCGAAGTCGCCGGCGCGGCTGACATGGATGCGCCGGATCGGCCCGGGCGGGCTGCGCAGCTTGGCCATCACCCCGAGCGCGCCGAGCGCATTCACGGTGGCCGCGGCGAAACTGAGGTTGCGTTGGTCGAACACCGCCGGCGGCGTGCCGGCCGGGGTGGCCTCCACCAGCCCGACATCCAGGCCGAGGCGGTCCAGCGCAATCGCCAGGCTTGAGCCGACCAGGCCGCCGCCAACGATCAGAACGTCATGGGGAAGTGTCATCCCCACATGATAAGCCTTCGCCCATGCGCGTTGCCGCCGAAGGCTGGGACATCTTGCCGCGCCCGCTGCCGCCTGCGGCCCGCATGGCTCGCAGGTGCCGCAGGCACTCCCCGCGCCGATTGCACGCTGCCGCAAGGCGCGGGCAGCGCCGCTTCCACGCTACACTCGCGGACCTGTGATCCGGCTCCCTTCGCGCATGACTCCTCGCTCGCACGACACCCTGATTCTGAGCCTGCTCGCCTTGCTGATGGCGGCCACGCGGATCAACCACTTCGCGCCGGTTCCGGACGCGTCCTGGGCGGTGTTCTTCATCGGTGGCTTCCACCTGGCCGCGCGCACCCGGCTGGCATTCCCGCTGTTGATGGGGCTTGCGGTGGCAGTGGATTGGCTGGTGATCACCCAACAGGGCCTGAGCTTCTGGCAGCACTACTGCGTGTCGCCGGCGTATTGGTGCCTGATCCCGGCGTACTTCGCGTTGTGGGCTGGCGGCGTGTGGCTGCGCCGGCACTATCACGGCGCGCAGTGGAGCGCGCTGGCCAGGCTGGTGCCCGCCCTGCTGATCGCCGTGGCGCTGTGCCAGCTGATCGCCCAGGGCAGCTTCTACTGGATCAGCGCCAGCGTGGCCGAACCGACCGTGTCCGGCTGGTTCAAGAATTACACCGACTGGCTGGGCCCGTACCTGCGCAGCACCGCGCTGTATGTGGCCGCTGCGGCGGCAATCCAGGTGGCTGCCGAGCCGCTGGCCGCCCCGCGTCGCCAGCCCCACGCCGGCTGAGTCATGGGCAACCGACTCTCACGTATCTATACGCGTACCGGCGACGACGGCAGCACCGGCCTGGGCGATGGCAGCCGGACCGGCAAGGACGCGCTGCGCGTCAATGCCTACGGCACCGTGGATGAAGCCAATTCGGCCATCGGCGTATTGCTGGCCGCACCCGGGGTGCCGGAGCCGATCGCCGCACTGCTCACCACTGTGCAGCACCAGTTGTTCGACCTGGGAGGCGAGTTGTGCATTCCTGGCCACGCGGCCATCGAGGCGGCCGACATCGAGACGCTGGAGCGCCAGCTGGACGCCTTCAACGACACACTGCCCGCATTGAAGGAATTCATCCTGCCGGCCGGTGGCGAAGCGGCCGCGCGCTGCCATCTGGCCCGCACCATCGTGCGCCGGGCCGAGCGCGAGACCGTTGCGTTGTCGCGCCAGGAAGCGGTGCGCAGCGAGGCGATCGGTTACCTCAACCGCTTGTCGGACCTGCTGTTCGTGCTGGCGCGCGTGCTTGCGCGTGTCGACGGACAGCAGGAAGTCCTGTGGCGGCATGACCGCCGGCGCGGTTGAGCATGTGCCCGGCTCGACGGAGAGGCTAGAGTTGCCCCATGTTGGTCTTTACCCATCACGCCTGCCTCGGTCACGACGCCGGCCCTGAACACCCCGAAAGCCCCGCCCGCCTGGAAGCGGTGGTCGAGGCCCTGCGCGCCGCGTTCCCGGATCTGGACTGGCGCGAGGCGCCGCTGGCCAAGCTCGGCGACCTGTGCCGGGTGCACGAGCGCGAGCAGGTGGACGCGGTGCTGGAAACCGCCTTCGACGGCTATCGCCAGCTGGACGTGGACACGCGCATGGTGCCCGCCTCGCGCGCGGCCGCCCTGCGCGCTGCAGGCGCCGGCATCGCCGCCGTGGACGCGGTGATGCAGGACCAGACCCGCACCGCCTTCTGCGCAGTGCGCCCGCCCGGCCACCACGCCACCGCGCAGGTCTCGATGGGCTTTTGCCTGTTCAACAACATCGCCGTGGCCGCCGCCCACGCGCGCGACCGGCATGGGCTGGAGCGCATCACCATCGTGGATTTCGACGTCCACCACGGCAACGGCACCCAGGCGATCTTCGAGCGCGACCCGGCCGTGCAGTACCTCAGCACGCACCAGTCCGGGTTGTTCCCGCACTCGGGCAGCGTGTACGAGCGCGGCGTGGGCAACATCCACAACCTGCTGCTGCCGCCTGGCAGCGACGGCCTGCGCTTTCGCAATGTGTGGGAAGACGAGATGCTGCCGCTGATCGATACCTTCCGCCCGCAGCTGATCCTGATCTCCGCCGGCTTCGATGCGCATCTGCGCGACCCACTGGCCGACCTGATGCTCGACGACGACGATTTCGCCTGGCTCACCGGTGCCCTGCGCACCCTGGCCGACCGCCATGCCCGCGGCCGCGTGGTCTCCATGCTGGAAGGCGGCTACGACCTGCAGGCGCTACGCGAAAGCAGTGTGGCGCACGTGGCCGCACTGCGCTGAGCCTGCCGGGACAGCAGTCGCGCCACCGGTTGCGATGAACCTCGCCCCCCCGATGCGGGCGCTCTTCATTGCCCCTATGCGGGGTATGCGGCAAGCTAGTCGCCATTTTATTGGTTGAACCCACGCGTGCGCCGAGCTCTCCGCCTGCTGCCCCTGCCCTTGAGCATCGCCATCTGCCTCCCGGCCATGGCTGCCGACAAGCCGTTGAACTGGGGTTTGTGCCCGGCCGTGGACCCGCTGCCTGGTTTCGATGGCGCCCCCGCCGCCGACGCCAAGGCCGCCGAGATGCGCCAGCAGCTGCCGACCGACATCGAAGGCGACCAGTTGTCCGGCACCAGCACCACTCCGCAGTACCAGGGCAATGTGGCGCTCAAGCGCGGCGACCAGTTCCTGGGAGCCGACAACCTGCGCATGGACACCGAAACCGGCAACTACATCGCCGAAGGCAATGTCCGCTACCAGGACACCTCCTTCCGCATGGTCGCCGACCGTGCCGAAGGCAATCAGGACACCGACGCCCACAAGGTCAGCAACATCCAGTACCAGCTGGTAGACAGGCGCGGCAATGGCGCGGCCCAATCGGTGGACCTGCAGGGCCAGGTCGGGCAGATGCACCGTTCGACCTATACCACCTGCGACCCCTCGCAGCCGATCTGGCGGGTCCGCGCGCCGGAGATCGACGTCGACAACGAAGAAGGTTTCGGTACCGCACGCAATGCGGTGCTGCAGATCGGCAAGGTGCCGGTGCTGTATTTCCCGTGGTTCAAGTTCCCGATCGACGACCGCCGCCAGACCGGCTTGCTGTTTCCGCAGTTCGGCCTGTCCGGGCGTAACGGTTTCGATTACCTGCAACCGATCTACCTCAACCTGGCGCCGAACTACGATGCCACCCTGCTGCCGCGCTACATGAGCAAGCGCGGTTTCATGTTCGGCACCGAATTCCGCTACCTCTATGAGGGCGGTCGCGGCGAAATCACCGGCAACTATCTGCCCAATGACAACCTGCGCAAGAAAGACCGCGGCAGCGTTTTCTATAGCGGCTACCACAACGTCAACAGCCATTGGCAGGCGCGTAGCAGCATCTCCTGGGTCAGCGACACGCGCTATGTGGAGGACTTCACCAGCCGCATCAATGGCATGGGCTCGGCGTCCAGCCTGCAAAGCACCGTGGGCATCTACGGCACCGGCGAAACCTGGACAGCCGGCCTGATGGCCGACCGCTGGCAGCTGACCGACTACACGCTGGACGAACAGGCGCTGCCCTACAACCGGCAGCCGCGCGCGTATTTCACCTGGGAGAAGCCGTTCGGCATCTTCGAAGCGGGCGTGTATGCCGAAGCGGTGCGTTTCACTCATGACGACTCGTACTTCGTCCAGCCTCCGAGCCCCAGCACTCCAGGCGAAACAAACAGCCGAGACGATAACGACGAATACGTCCGCACCAACATCCGCAACAGGGAGTACGGCAGCGGCTCGCGCCTGGACGTCAAACCCTACATCTCGATGCCGTTGTCGGGCGCAGCCTGGTTCATCACCCCGACCGTGGCGTGGCGCTATACCGCGTATCAGCTGGATTCCATTGTCGCAAACACCGCGCCGCTGACCGGCAACCGCTCTCCCACGCGCAGCCTTCCGATCACCTCGCTGGATGCAGGCCTGTATTTCGATCGCGAAACCTCGCTGTTCGGGACCAACTATCTCAATACGCTGGAACCGCGCATGTACTACCTGTACGTGCCCTACCGCGACCAGGATGATCTGCCGGTCTTCGACACCCGTCCGTTCACCTTCAGCTACGGTCAATTGTTTCGCGACAGCCGCTACACCGGTGCCGATCGCCAGAACGACGCCAACCAATTGACCCTGGCCGTGACCTCACGCTGGCTACGTCAAGAGGATGGGCGCGAGAAGCTGTCGCTGAGTGCCGGTCAGATCCTGTACTTCAATGATTCGCTGGTGACGATCAACAGCTCCGCTGCCAACAGCGAGCAACCCATCGAACAGGGCAAGTCCGCCTGGGTGGCCGATGCCAACTACATGATCAACGACCGCTGGTCCATGGGCGCCACCTACCAATGGAACCCGAACTCGCGCAAGGAAGATCTGGCCAGCCTGCGCACGCGTTACCTGCTGGGCAACGACGGCATCATCAATCTGGCCTACCGCTATCGCCGCGATCTGATCAGCAATAACGACCAGTTGAAACAGGCCGACTTCTCGTTCCTTTACCCGATCAACCCCACCTGGAGTGCGGTTGGCCGTTATTACTACTCGCTGCTGGATCGCGAGCCGCTGGAAATCATCGGTGGCGTGCAGTGGGACAGCTGCTGCCTGGCGGTCCGCGCACTGGTGCGCCGCTTCGTGCGTAACCGTGACGGCGAGATGGACAACTCCATCCAGTTCGAGTTTGTCCTCAAGGGCTTGAGCTCGTTTGGCCAGAACACGGACCGCACTTTGCGCCGTGCTATTCTCGGCTATTACCGCGACGACCTGTACCTGGTCCCGCCCAGCAATACCAACACCACGAGCAATCCGGACGATTACGATCCGAACCTGATTCCATGACCAAGCCTTTCTCTGTCGTTCTTGCCTCGTTGCTGGTCATCACCAGCACGGTTTCGCCGTTGGCCTCGGCACAGCAATCCCAGCCGCTGGATCGCATTGCAGCCATCGTCGACGAAGACGTGGTGCTGCAGAGCGAGCTTGATCGCGCGGTGCGCAACGTCAAGTCGCAGTACGCCGGCCGCGAAAACCAGCTGCCGCCGGACGACGTCCTGCAGCGCCAGGTGCTCGAGCGCTTGGTGTTGGTCAAGTTGCAGGTCGGCCGCGCCGACGGCAGCGGCATCCGCGTCAGCGACGAGGAACTCAACCGCGCCATCGCCAGCATCGCCCAGCAGAACGGCACTACCGTGGATGGCTTGCGCCAGAAGCTGGCCGCCGACGGCATGGGTTATGCCGATTTCCGCGCTTCGGTGCGCGACGAAATCATCGTGCAGCGCCTGCGTCAGAGCTTCGCGCAGAGCCGCATCAGCGTGAGCGAAGGCGAAGTGGACGCCGCGCTGGCCCAGCAGGCCACCACCGGTAGCCAGTACCACCTGGCGCACATCCTGGTCGGCTTGCCGGAAGGTGCGACCGCCGAGCAGATCGCCACCGGCCAGAAGAAGGTCGATGGCGTCAAGGCCTTGATCGACAAGGGCGAGCTGGATTTCTCCGCAGCCGCAGTGCGTTATTCGGATAGCCCGAATGCGCTGGAAGGCGGCGATCTGGGCTGGCGCAGCCTGGATGAAATTCCCAATGCGTTTGCCCAGCTGATTCGCGACATGCAGCCTGGCCAGGTGGCCGGACCGCTGCGCGGCCCGAGCGGTTTCCAGCTGCTCAAACTGGTGGAAATGCGCGACGCCAATGCCGGCGGCGAGAAGAAGATGGTCACCGAGTACAACGCACGCCATATCCTGGTGCGCATCGGCGACAACCAGACCGAGGCACAGGCCAAGGCCAAGATCGATACGTTGCGCGCACGCATCACCGGCGGCGCCGACTTCCAGGCAACGGCCAAGGAGTCTTCCGAAGACACCAATAGCCGTGGTCAGGGTGGTGATCTGGGTTGGTTCCCGGCCGATGCATTCGGCCCGGACTTTGGCAAGCAGGTCGAAGGACTGGCAGACGGCGCGGTGTCCGAGCCGTTCCGTACCCAGGCGGGCTGGCACATCGTGCAGCGTGTCGGCAGCCGCCAGACCGACGTCAGCGCCGAAAATCAGCGTGCGCAGATCCGTGAAACGATCGGTCGCCGCAAGCTGGAAGAAGAGTACAACCGCTATCTGCAGGAACTGCGCGGCGAAGCGTATGTGAGCTACCGTACCGGCGACCGCGCCGATGACAACGCCACAGCCGCTCCCGCCAAGTCGGCAGACCCGGCAGCGCCTGCGGAACCGACGCCGCCGCCGGCAGAGCCGACGCCCTGATTCCGGACGCCCGGAGTTCATGATGGTCCCGTCGCTCGCGCTGGTGCCAGGCGAGCCGGCTGGAATCGGGCCGGAGCTGTGCGTCCGGCTCGCGCAGCGGCCGCGTTCCGACGCACATCTGATCGCCTACGCCGATCCCGACACCCTGCACGGCGCCGCAAAGGCGCTGTCGTTGTCTGTGCGCTTGCTCGATCCCGACCAGCCGGCACGCGCACCAGGCGACCTGCCGCTGCATCCGGTTCGCCAGGCGGTGGCAACGCGCTTTGGCGCTCCAGACCCAGCCAATGCAGCGGCGGTGATTGCCGGCTTGCGTGAGGCCGCGGGCGCGTGCCTGGCCGGCCGCCTGCAGGGCATCGTCACCGGCCCGGTGCACAAGGCAGTGATCAACGCCGGCGGCATTCCCTACACCGGCACCACCGAGCTACTGGCCGAACAGGCAGACTGCCCAGTGGTGATGATGCTGGCCAACAGCATCGTGCGCGTGGCGCTGGTGACCACCCATCTGCCGCTGCGTGCAGTGGCAGATGCGATCACCCCCGGTGCCCTGCTGCAGTGCCTGCGCATCACCCACACCGCGATGCAGCGCGACTTCGGCCTGGAGCATCCACGCATCGCCGTGCTCGGCCTCAATCCGCATGCCGGCGAAGACGGGCACCTGGGCCGTGAAGAACTGGATATCGTCATTCCGGTACTGGAGCGGCTGCGTGGCGAGGGCATGCAGCTGATCGGCCCGCTGCCGGCGGACACTGCGTTTTTGCCGCAAAAACTGAGCGGTTTCGATGCGGTGGTCGCGATGTATCACGACCAGGGCCTGCCGGTGCTCAAGTACAGCGGTTTCGAGCAGGCAGTGAACATCACCCTCGGGTTGCCCTACCCGCGCGTGGCGGTGGATCACGGCACCGCGCTGGAACTGGCCGGCCGCGGAATCGCAGACCCGTCCAGCCTGATGGCGGCCACCGAGCTATGCGCGCGCCTGGCGGCACGCCGCTAACCCGCCTGCGCTTACCTGTTGCCGGCATGCCGCATCGGGCACGCCGCCCATCCCCAGGCCGTAAAGCGGCCAACAAGTACGACGGCGCAGCCGCCAGAGGAGTGCGGCCGGTGCTCGGTGCGGCATGTATCACTCGTCCACTGCGGTTGTGAGCGCGCCGTCCGCACCCACCCGACGGCTGCTTGCTACGGTGTGTCAGCCGCTCCACACCACACGCGATCCCTGTACCAAGCATGCGGTAGCGTGCACGTCGCCCATCTGGCGGCGCCTGGTGCGCGCAACGGGCCCGCGTGCAGGCGCTGCCTCCGTTAAACTGCACAGATGAATTCTTCTTTCAGCGCACCGGCCAAGAAGTCGCTTGGCCAGCACTTTCTTGCCGACCGGTATTACATCGACCGCATCGTGCAGGCGGTGGACCCGCGCGCCGGCCAGCATCTGGTCGAGATCGGTCCGGGCCAGGGCGCCATCACCTTCCCGCTGCTGCGCAAGCATGGCGCCTTGACCGTGATCGAATTCGATCGCGACCTGATTGCGCCGTTGACCGAGGCCGCTGCGCCCATCGGCGAACTGAGCATCATCCATCGGGATGTGCTCGGCGTGGATTTCACCGCGCTGGCCAACGGCACGCCGATCCGCCTGGTCGGCAACCTGCCCTACAACATCTCCTCGCCGATCCTGTTCCATGCGCTGGACCATGCTGCCGCGGTGGCCGATATGCACTTCATGCTGCAAAAGGAAGTGGTCGACCGCATGGCTGCCGGCCCCGGCAGCAAGGTCTATGGGCGGCTGAGCGTGATGCTGCAGGCGTATTGCGAGGTCACTGCGCTGTTCGTGGTGCCGCCGGGCGCCTTCCGGCCGCCGCCGAAGGTGGATTCGGCCGTGGTGCGGCTGGTGCCGCGCGACCCGGCCACGGTGCAGATCAAGGATCGCCGCCGCTTCGCCGACGTGGTGCGTGCCGGTTTCGGGCAACGCCGCAAGACCTTGCGCAATGCCTTGTCCACCGTCTGCGAACCGGCGCATTTCGAAGCTGCCCAGGTGCGCCCGGACGCACGCGCCGAACAACTCGAGGTCGCCGATTTCATCCGGCTGGCCAATGTCGAGCTGGCTTGAGCGCCGCTCCCACACGGTTTTATTTAGACTTTCGCCATGCAAGATGATCCGCGCTATCGGGTCGAGGTCGAGGTATCGCCCCGCTTCCTCGCTCATCAATCCACCCCGGACGAGGGCCGCTATGCTTTCGCCTACAGCATTCGCATCCAGAATGCGGGCGCCGTGCCTGCGCGCCTGATCGCGCGGCATTGGCTGATCACCGATGGCAATGGCCGGACCGAGCAGGTCGATGGCGAGGGCGTGGTTGGCGAGCAGCCGTGGCTGCGCCCGGGCGAAGCTTTCCACTACACCTCCGGCGTGCTGCTGGAGACCGAGCAGGGACAGATGCAAGGCCACTACGACATGGTGGCCGACGATGGCACCGAATTCACCGCCCCGATCGCCGCCTTCGTGCTGAGCGTACCCAGGACGCTGCACTGATGGATGTTGGACTGATGGAGCGCGCGCAATGAGCGTCTGGGCAATCGGCGACCTGCAAGGGTGCTACGACATCACCCAGCGGTTGCTGGAAAAAATCAATTTCGACTCCGCACAGGACACGCTGTGGTTCTGCGGCGACCTGGTCAACCGTGGCGGGCAGTCGCTGGAAACGCTGCGTCTGGTGCATTCGTTGCGCGCACACAGCGTGGTGGTGCTGGGCAATCACGACCTGTCGCTGCTGGCGATCGGCGCACGTTCGGAAGAAGAACAGCGCAAGGTCAACCCGGATCTGCTGCGCATCGTGCTGGCCGAGGATCGCGACGCGCTGCTCGACTGGCTACGCATGCAGAAGCTGGCGCATGTGGACCGCGAACTGGGCTGGATGATGATTCACGCCGGGCTGGCGCCGAAGTGGACCACGCAGACGGCCGAGAAACATGCGCGCGAGGTCGAGCAGCAATTGCAGGGCGGTGGTTACCGCAAACTGTTGCGCAACATGTACGGCGATCAGCCGGGCTGGTCGCCGGGCCTGAGCGGTTACGACCGCAGCCGCGCGATCATCAATCTGTTCACGCGCATGCGCTATTGCACCCCGCGCGGGCGCATCGCCACCGACGACAAGGGCACGCCGGGGACGCAGGCGCAGGGCCTGTATCCATGGTTCGAAGTGCCGGGCCGGGTCGAGCGCGATCTGAAGATCGTCTGCGGGCATTGGTCTGCGCTGGGCCTGACCATCACCCAGGGCGTGCATGCCATCGATACCGGCGCGGTGTGGGGCGGCAAGCTCACTGCCTTGCAGCTGGATACCGACGAGCTGCGCGTGGTGCAGGTGCCGGGACGCGAAGTGACCGGGCCGGCACCGACGGCGCGTGCTCCGCGGCGTCCACGCGAGCGTCAGGGGCGCCAGCGTTCGCGCGGCAACCGCGGCGGCAATGCGACGAACGCTGCAGCGGCTCCAAACCCGCAAGCCGATCCACCACAGGATTGATTGCGCAAGGCGCCCGTCGTCATGGCGATGGCGGGCATTGCAGAGCGCATGGCTCAGCGGCGCTGGTAATCCACAAACGAAAACGCATAAGCATGCCGGCTATCAGCAGCATGCAACTCACGCCGCACGGGCGACCACACCGCCGGGTCGATGGGCGGAAAATGCGTGTCGGCATCGTCCACTGCAGTGTCCACTTCGGTCACCGCCAGCAGATCGGCACGCTCCATGGTCAGGCGATACACTTCACCGCCACCGATCACGCACAGCTCCTGCGCGCCATCTTGCGCGGCGCGTTCGATCGCATGCTCCACCGATGCCACCGCCTGCATACCGTCGAACGGTACCTGCCCCGAGCGCGTCAGCACCAGATTCAAGCGCCCCGGCAACGCACGCCCCAACGACTGTGCCGTCTTGCGCCCCATCAGGATCGGCTTGCCCAGCGTCAACGCCTTGAAGCGTTTGAGGTCATCGGGCAATTTCCAGGGCAAGTCGTTATCGCGACCGATGGCGTTGTTGCGATCGAAGGCGACGATGAGGTGGAGCCGGGAGCGGGGAGCGGCGACCGGGGACCCGGAGAGCGAATCCTGGGGAAGCTTTGTTGTTGCCATTGGTGCTGTTCGGGACCGGGGACCCGGGACCGGGGACCCGGCGGGCGAATCCTGGCAAAGCTCCGTTGCTGCTGTTGTTGCTATCGCCGGGTCCCGGGTCCCCGGTCCCCGGTCCCGACTACTCTCCCGACTCATACCGCCACCGGTGCCTTGATCGCCGGATGCGGGTCGTAGCCTTCGATGGCGATGTCTTCGAAGCGGAACGCGAACAGGTCGGTGACCTCGGGATTCAGGCGCAAGGTGGGCAGCGCGCGCGGGGTGCGCGCCAGCTGTTCGCGGGCCTGGTCGAAGTGATTCGAATACAAGTGCGCATCGCCCAGCGTATGCACGAAATCGCCAACGCCCAGGCCGGTGGCCTGCGCCACCATGTGCGTCAGCAGCGCATAGCTGGCGATATTGAACGGCACGCCCAGAAAAATATCGCCACTGCGCTGATAGAGCTGGCAACTGAGCTTGCCGTTCACCACGTAGAACTGGAACAGGCTGTGGCACGGCATCAGCGCCATCTGCGGCAATTCGCCCACATTCCAGGCGCTGATCACCAAGCGGCGCGAATCGGGATTGCGCTTGATCTCGTCCACCAGCCACTGCATCTGGTCGATCTCGACGCCATCGGGGCCAGTCCAGCGCCGCCACTGCTTGCCGTAGACCGGACCGAGATCGCCGTTGGCGTCGGCCCACTCGTCCCAGATGCGCACCTGGTTGTCGCTGAGATACCCGATATTGGTATCGCCCTGCAGGAACCACAGCAGCTCGTGGATGATCGAGCGCAGGTGCAACTTCTTGGTGGTGACCAACGGAAAACCGGCATTGAGGTCGAAGCGCATCTGCCAGCCGAACACGCTGCGCGTGCCGGTGCCGGTGCGATCAGACTTCTCCGCGCCGTGTTCCAGCACGTGCTGCAGCAGATCCAGATACGGCTTCACTTCGCGGCCTCCGCCACTGCGACGTCGGGCAGCACCGGCTGCAACACCGGCGCGCGGCGCGACATCGCCAGCAGCACCAGGCCGACCGCAATCAACGGCAGGCTCAGAATCTGGCCCATCGTCAGCCAATTGAAGGCCAGGTAGCCGATCGGTGCGTCCGGCACGCGTACGAATTCAACGATGAAGCGGAACACGCCGTACAGCAGCGCGAACAGGCCCGACACCGCATAGCGTGCGCGCGGCTTCATCGAAAACGCCCACAGCACCACGAACATCACCACGCCTTCCAGCGCCGCTTCGTAAAGCTGCGAGGGATGGCGTGCGAACTGATTCAATGCGCCAGCGGCGTACTGCGCCTGGATCTGCGCCGGCAACTGATTGGCAAGCTCCGGCGCATGCGGAAAGATCACGCCCCAGCCGGCCTGCGTGAACTTGCCCCACAACTCGCCGCCGACGAAGTTGCCGAGCCGCCCGAACCCAAGGCCCAGCGGCACCAGCGGCGCGACAAAATCCATGACGTCGAAGAAATGCAGCCGGTGCTTGCGTGCCCACAGCCAGCAGGCGATCAACACGCCGAGCAGGCCGCCGTGGAAGCTCATGCCGCCTTCCCACACCTTGAACAGGATCAGCGGGTTGGCCAGGAAGGTCTCGAAGGCATAGAACAGCATGTAGCCGATGCGCCCGCCCAGCACCACGCCGAGCATGCCGTAGAACAGCAGGTCGGAGAAACCGTCCAAGTCCACCCCGGGCAGGCGGCCGCGCAAAATGCGCGAACGGCCCAGCGCCCAGGCCGAGGAAAACGCCGCCAGATACATCAAGCCGTACCAGTGCACCTGCACCGGGCCGAGCGAGAAAGCGATGGGGTCGATGGCGTGCAGATAGATCATGCGGACCGCGTATCACGTAGAGCGAGGCGGCTATTCTGACACCTCGGGCGCGCTCAGCCTAAGAGCTGCGGACGATCGGGCAGCTCGTCTTCATGCTGCACACCGTCTGTGGCCGGGAAATACTCGGCCAACAGCTCGGTCACCGCCTCGATGCCAGCCAGAACCGCCGCCTCGTACTGACCTTCGCGCAGGAACTGCTGCATGCGCCGGCACACCTCCGCCCAGCAGGCGTCGGGCACCTGGCTGCGCAGGCCGCGGTCGGCCACCACTTCGATGGCATGGTCGGCCAGCAGCAGATAGATCAGCACCCCGTTATTGGCTTCGGTGTCCCAGGTGCGCAATTGCGCGAAGGCCTGCTCGGCGCGCTGCCGCGCGCTGTGCCCGCGCCACAGCACGTCCAGCGGCAGGTCCGCCTCCACAGCGACCATGATCTGGCCGGTGTGGGAACGCTCGCTGGCAGCCACGGCCGCGGCAATGGCATCCATGCACGCGGCTGGAAAACTGCGCTGCGCCGATGGCGCGAAAACATGCCTGAGCCACCGCATTACCAGCTCCCCGAGGCGCCACCGCCTCCTGATGACCCGCCACCGCCACCCCAGCCACCGCCGCCGAAACCGCCACGGCCGCCGCCACCAAATCCGCCGAACCCGCCGCCGCCCCAGCCACCACCGCCGACGAAACGGCCCGGCGAGCCGGAGGCCAGGCCAGCCAGCAATCCGATCACCGCCGCCCCTGCGCTGGCGAACAGCAACGACGTAAACAACAATGCAGCGCCGCCAGCGGCAACGCCGGTCAACAAGGCGCGTAGCGGGCGCGGTAAGGCGCCCAGGATGCTGCGCGCCACCATGGCGACCACGAAACCGATGAACAGCGCCATGATCCAGCCACCGCCGCCCGCGCCGTTGCCGCCATCGGCATGTCCGCTGACCGGCGCCGGCAAGGCCTCGCCCTCGATCAGGCCGGCCAGCGTCGCGGTTGCGGCACTGATGCCGCCGGCGTAATCGCCCTCGCGAAAGCGCGGCGCCAGATACTCCTGGATGATGCGGTTGGCGGTGATGTCGGGGATCGCGCCTTCCAGGCCGTAACCGGGCTGGATGCGAACGCGGCGATCGTCCTTGGCCACCAGCAGCAGCACGCCGTCGTCCACGCCCGTGCGGCCGATCTTCCATTGGTCGAACACGCGTTGGGTGTATTGCTCGATCGCTTCCGGCTGCGTCGTCGGCACGATCAGAATCTGCAGCTGCGCCCCCTTGCGTTGCTGCAGGGCCAGTGCCTGTTGTTCAAGTTGCTGGATCTGTGCCGCATCCAGCGTGCCGGTGACATCGACGACCGGCGAGCGCAGCGGCGGAATGGCAGCCAGATCCTGCGCCAGCAGCGACGCCGGCAGCACAAGCAACGCCATCATCCACACCATTCCCAAAAACGTTCGCCGCATTGCCAACTCCTACCTGATGCGCACTGACATTCCGTCGTTCCCTTCTCCCACCGGGACATTGTCCCCCTTCATGGGGGAGAAGTGCCCCGAAGGGGCGGATGAGGGTGCGAGCGAAGCGACGTGCAGTTGGAAAACACAGAAGCTTCGCGCCGTACCCTCACCCCAACCCCTTATCTCTTGGCGATCTGCCAGATTAGGTGTCGAGAGCCGGCGTGGTCGACCGATAACCCACAGGTCTAAACAACCGCGGGAGAGCGAGGTCGCCACGCCGGGATCTCCTGGCAAACGCCCGAACAGTTGCTGGAGTTGGCACTCGTAACGATCAGGCTGGGCAGCCCAGGAGAGCTCTCGACCCTTCGAGCATAGCGGAGTTTTTCCATGGCATACGGCGTAGGTATCGATGTCAGCAAGCAGTGGTTGGATGTGCATGTGCATGGCTGCAAAGGCGAGCGGCGCTTCCCCAACACGGCGGCAGGTCTGCGCCAGCTGCGCAGCTGGCTGGGACACATGGAGCTGCACCAAGTGGTACTGGAAGCCACGGGCGGCTACGAACTGGCAGCGTTGGATGCGCTGCATGCGGCCGGCCTGCC
Organism: Xanthomonas nasturtii; assembly: GCF_001660815.1. GTDB lineage: Bacteria > Pseudomonadota > Gammaproteobacteria > Xanthomonadales > Xanthomonadaceae > Xanthomonas > Xanthomonas nasturtii. The sequence continues at coordinate 237 of NZ_LYMI01000037.1, read as the reverse complement.
GGTGGCGCGTGTGAACCCTCGCCAGGCGCGTGACTTTGCCAAGGCCATCGGCCAACTGGCCAAGACCGACACCTTGGATGCGCGCGTGCTGGCGCAGATGGCGATGGTGGTATCACTCACGCCCTACCAGCCGCTGGAAGGCTGGCGCCGTCAGCTGCGCGAGTACCAGCAGCGCCGCACGCAGGTGTTGGCGACGGTGCAGCAGGAGCGCCAGCGGCTGTCTCAACTGACCGATGT
>NZ_LYMI01000036.1 GCF_001660815.1 Xanthomonas nasturtii | reverse complement strand
AGAGCTTCTTCGGCCTACTCAAACGCGAGCGGATCAGGCGACGGGTCTATCCCACAAAGGACGCCGCACGCGCCGAGGTGTTCGACTACATCGAGATGTTCTACAACCCCAAACGCCGTCATGGTTCGACCGGTGACCTGTCCCCTGTAGAGTTTGAACGGCGCTACGCGCAACGAGGGTCTTGAGTGTCTACGGAACCCTGGGCGTATCATTTTTTTGCGCCTACAAGATCCTTGCCTCTGCATAGCCCGGCTTCCTGCAACGGAAAAATCAATGCAGAACCGGACTCGAGCGATCCCTCCGCATGTGGCTGCTGATAGTCTGCCGAGACCTACCCGCCTGGTTCCCGGAACGCCATGGTGTCTGCCCTCCGCTTCGCATGCGCCGCCCTGGCAAGTTTCATGCTGGCGCAGCCGGTGACCGCGCACACATGGCATGTCGCCGCCGCCATCACTCCGACCGGTGCTGCCGCATCCATGCCGCCGGTTATAAACAGCGCGCCGACGACGATCGATGTCGCCGACATCCCGTCACTGGCCGACGCGGATCAGCGCCTGGCCGAACGCGCCAGCGAGGCGAATGCGGGGTCAGGCACACCGGCGGCCTCTTTTGCCCGTCGGCTGGCAACGATCGAGGCCGCGGTCGAGGATCCGTTCTGGCGTATGACCTTTGCCCAAATGCGGATGCTGCCGATTCCGCGCCTGGAAAGCTTGTCGCGTCACTGGCGTTTCCAGGCACGTCAACTGGCACGCTGGCGGACGGACCTGGTTCTTGCCACCACACATCGGGCCAGCGACGCGGCAGGACTGGCGTCTCGCCGCGAGGCCTGGGTGGCGACCGCGGCAACCGGGCAGGAGTTGCCTAGTGCGCTACGTCAACGGGTGGACGAGGTCGTGGTCGACCTGGCCCAGGCCGAAGCGGGAGTATCGGATCCGCTGGCTCGGTTGATCGCGCTCGGCAGACGCGGCAATGCGGTGGACGCGCGCATCGAAAGCGCGCAGCGCCGGGTCGCAGAGGCGATCGCGGCGTACGACACGCGCCTGCTGCGCATCGATGGGCCGCCACTGTGGCAACTGAGTCCCGCCAGCACCATATCGGTCGTCGGCACCGGCGATACTGTTCGTAGTGGCCTGGAGATCGAATCACGCTTTGCCGGTGAGTATGTCCAGAGCGATGCGATGGCCGGCCGGCGCGCCTTGCAGACACTGCTGAGCTGTTCGCTCCCGCTTTTGCTTTGGCTCGCCTGGCGCAGTCGCGGACCAATCCGGTGTGGGCAGATCAGCCGGACGGAAGCGAGCGTGCTCTCACGCCCTCTCTCGTGCTGGTTGCTGCTTCTGGTCATCGGCGTGTTCGCCTTCCAGCCCGATGCGCCGATGCTCACTCATCAGCTGGCGCTGGTGATTGCGGTCGTCCCGGTGATACGGTTGCTGCCCATCTCGCACCGACGCCTGCTGGGGATAGCGCCGTATCTGGCCAGTGCGTTGTTCCTGCTGCTGCGGTTGGGTTTTGCGTTCCTGTCCAGCCCGGCTGCTTATCGCCTCTACATTCTTTCACTGACACTGCTCGGTCTGGCCGCAGCGGGCTGGCTGCTGTGGCGTGCACACCGTCATGGCCACGAAGCGCAGAACGGGCGCCTCGGCAAGGCACTGCGTGCCGCGGTGCATGTCGGTGGGATCCTGCTGGCAGCGGCTTTGGTGGCCAATGCGTTCGGCAACGTGTCGCTGGCCGAGACACTGACCGGCGGCGTCATCGACAGCGTGTACTTCGCCCTGCTGCTCGCCGCCGGCATGACCGTCCTGGCAACCTGGGTCCAGCTGCTGCTGAAGCGCCCCGGCGTTTCGCGCTTCCGGCTGGCACGCGAGCATGCAGACCCCGCCGTGCAGGTATTGCTCAAGCTGCTCACTGCCGCCTCAGTCGCAGGTTGGGTCGTCTACGCATTGGACCGCTTCCGTGTGCTGACTCCTGTCAGCGACGCGTTATCGGCGTTGCTCGACCACAGCTGGGCGCTTGGAGATCTGCGCGTGAGCCTGGGGCATGTCTTGCTGTTCGCGCTCAGCGTGGCGATCGCGTTCTGGCTCGCCAGGACGGTACGCCTGGTGCTCGATGGCGAGGTGTTGTCGCGCATGTCATTGCCGCATGGTGTCGCCAACAGCATCGCCTCGTTGAGCTATTACACGGTATTGATGCTCGGCCTGATTGGAGCGCTGTCGGCGGCCGGCTTCAAGACCAGCCAGCTGACCTTCGTGCTTGGTGCATTGGGTGTCGGCATCGGCTTGGGCCTGCAGAACGTGGTCAACAACTTCGTCTCTGGCCTGGTGCTGATCTTCGAGCGGCCATTTCAGCCCGGCGACGTGGTCGAGGTCGGTGGAACCACAGGCCGGGTGCGCGACATCGGCATGCGCGCGACCCGGCTGTCGACGTTCGACGGTGCCAGCGTCGTGGTGCCCAATGGTCAAATGATCTCCCAGCAACTCGTCAACTGGACGCTCTTCGATCGTAGCCGCCGGCTGGAAGTGCGTATTGCAGTGGCCTACGGCAGCGCGCCCAAGGAGGTAGAAGCCCTGCTGACCGACGTGGCGCGCACCACCGAGGGCGTTGCTGCAGCACCACTGCCGATTGTGCTGTTCGACGGCCTTGGCAACGTGGCGATGGAGTTCATCGTGCGCGTCTGGACACTGGAATACGACAATGCCGGCACCATCCGCAGCCTGCTGGTCGGACGTATCTACGAGACGCTGACCGCACGCGGCATCGGTCTGGCGCATGCCGCAGCAGAAGTCTATCCACCACAGCCGCGTACCACACTCTGACCATCGCGTCTTCGCAGCGGCAGCCGAACGCGTCTATCCCGAGGTCCCTGTCATAGGAACATGTGACTGACTCTTTTCATGTAACCACGTTGCCTGATCGTGTACGAAAATCACCAAGGAGAACGCAATGAAAAAATTCGTCGCCGTCGGTGTCGTCTCTTTAGCAGGTGCCATCTCGCTTGCACCCGCTTCGGCGGCGATCCAGCAGTTCAACGGAACCTGTCCAGGTGGCGTGGAGGTCCACGCGGACCAGGGCGGACCGGTATACATCAACGGCCGCGAAACACGCTTGAAGCGATTCAATGACGATTACTACGAAGCGAGCGATGGCAGGGGGCTGACGCTGTCCATCAACAGAACCCCAGACGGGGGCACCCAGATGTCGTATACCGGACCCGGTAATGACAACGGGGTGTGCTCGGTCCGGGCATCGGCGCGAGATGTGCAGCCACGCGACCAGCGCACATCATCACAGCGCTACTCCGAAAATTCGGCGGCTGCTACCGTGACCTGTGCCTCGGAGGATCGCAAGCAGCACGAATGCGCGATGGACACGCGTGGAGAAGTAATCGTCTCCCGACAGATCAGCAAGACCCGCTGCGTGCGTGGCGACAACTGGGACGTGAACCGGCATTCCATCTGGGTCAAGGACGGTTGTCGCGCCGAGTTTCGTAATGTCTCCCGAGACAGCGGTGCCAGAAATTCATGGCGACAGGATACGGGCGGCAGGCGCACCGATCCGATGAGCGCCTGCAATACGCGCGCACGCGCCGATGGAGAGGAAGTGACGAGGGTGGCAGTGAATCAGGATCTGACCGAACTCATCATCAATTATCCAGACGGCCGATATGGTTGCCTGGTGCACGCCGACGGCACCGTACAGTCGTTTACGCGACTGGGGCGCCAGCGATAAGCTGCAGTCGCTGCACTCGTCGGCGTAAATGCTTGAAGCTGTCACCAGCCAACTCTAAAACTCACGCAGTGGGCCAGGCGAGTGGTCGCCGGGCCCCTCCACGGTCCATTGCTGTTCCGCCGGAACGCAATATCAGAAGCGATTACGATCAGGCTCGACCGCGCTACACGTCCCTTCGAACGTTTCCGAGCCCCTCATCGTCATAAAGCCACTGTGCCGGTCGATCGAGATCTTCGGCACATTCATGCCATTGAACTTGAACGAGCCCTGGATGCGGTCCGGCGTGATGCTCAGGTCATGTAACTGCCACCAGCCGCCGTTGCTTGTGCTTGAAAGCGGTGGAGCCATGCTTTTGGGTGGCCTGATCCGCCCCGCTCCATCGTGGATCTCGATCTGGAATGTCGCCTGCATTTGTTCGCGGCTGTACTGGACGCCGTCGTGCTGGACGTACTTGTGCTTGTTGCGGTCCCATTCGTAGCCAGACGTATCGTGGCTGGCCAGATGCTCTCCACTGCCCGAACAAATGAGGTCAAAGTCGGTGCGCCCGGCAACATCCGCTGATGCCGGAAAAGCCATCACTGCAGACAGACCTGCGAAGGAAATGGCTGAGGCACTACGCCAGAGGGTCGAACGTTTCATGCGTGAGAGCTCCGTGCGAGGAATGGTGGGTATTACGACATGATGCAAGATATATCTACACTCGCCTAACAGCTTTTCGAACAAGTCCACTTGTCGATCAAGTCCAAAAGAGGCGGCAGCAGCAATAGACCGGATAACCAGTTGGCGCATGCGTTTGCCGGCAAACGATTGAGATAACGGCAACCTGCGCACACACGCAAGCGATCTGAACCATGGTTCCAGCAACAAGATGTGCGCATCGTTGCCCACCCCGGTAGCGTCCGTCCTGTCGCATGATGAGCGCGTTGTCGTCTCGGCAAGATCAGCTCAAAGCGAACTGAACCTTTGCAGGGATCCTGCAGTTGGCGACGCGATGTTCTTCGTAAACAAAAAGCGCAGAGAAAACGTGCTTGAATGCAGCTGTCAGCACAGGGCATTCGCAGATGGATACACGCTCCGGCCTCACCCGACCCGACTTTCCTTTTTATAATCGGCAGCCGATCCCGATCTCTGCGTTGCAGTGGTTACTCATCTTGAGTGCGTTGTGCATTGCGTTCGCACTGCTGAGCATGCCATGGCCGTCCAGTGATTCCGTCGCCGGGAGCTGGGTCCATGCACTGCTTTTTTGCCTCGTGCCGTTGGCCGCGATGGCATTGATCAGCAGACGTGCGGTGACGGCACTGTTTCACCGGCTCCATGTTCGCGATGTTCTGTGGATGATCGCAATCGCCGTACTGAATCTGGTCATTACCATCTTGGTTGCGCTCGCCTTTTCCGGACTGCACCACGCATCCTCCAATCCCATGTTTGCACAGCTGGGCAATGCCGATGTCTCGACGCGCGTCATGGCGTTCGGGATGATGGTGCCGCAGCTGCTGGGCGAGGAGCTGCTTACCATCCTGCCGTTGCTTGCGCTTCTGCAATGGCTCACAACCCGCATGCGGATGCGCCGCAGCTACGCGGTACTCTGCGCATGGCTGCTGTCAGCCTTGCCCTTCGCACTGGCGCACCTGCCCACCTATCAGTGGGATCTGCTGCAGTGCCTGGTCATCATCGGCACCGCGCGGCTGGTGCTTTCCCTGGCTTACGTGGTGACACGCAATCTGTGGGTCTCCACTGGCGCCCATCTGCTCAACGATTGGGCACTGTTCGGCTTCGCGTTCTCTTATCCAGTCGCCCCAATGCTGCATGGATTTACTTAGCGCACACGCGCTGCCCAGCAGTTGGCACGATTTCAGCAGACGTGCATCTGACGCATGCGTACTGCCGAATGGATGCTGTTTGCGCTGCTGTTGCCAGCCGGCGCGCTATCGGCGCCGTCCCGATCGCGACGAGGAGGTCATTGCGCTGCTGTCCGCATTGGCCGAGCGCTTTCCCGAGCGTGGCGTTGGAAAGCTCTTTCAGATCATCTGCCGTCGCGGACACGTGTGGAATCACAAAAGGGTCTGGCGTGTGTATTGCCTGATGAAGCTCAATCAACGGTGTCGCAGCAGGCACCGGGCCCCGACCCGTCATCCGCAGCCGCTGGCATGCGGTGATCGACCCAATGCTGGATGGTCGATCGACTTCATGTCCAATGCGCTGTGGGATGGTCGACGCTTCCGCACGTTCAATGTCATTGACGACTTCAGCCGGGAAGCCCTGGCGATCGAAGTGCACTTGAATCTTCCGGCCGCCCGCGTCATCGGCACCTTGGAACGCATCGCGGCCTGGCGCGGGTACCCCGGCAAAGAGCGAGGTTCGCGAACAGACCGAACACTGGCTGGCCGACTACAACCACCAGATACCCCACGACAGTCTGGGCGGGCTAACGCACGCCGAGTTCCGTGATCAACATCAACCGCAGACATCTAGCTTTAGCTGGCACTGAATCAAGGGGAGTCGACATACCGATGCATCAAGCGTAGCGTGCCTTGGGTCAGCGACGCGGGTGCACACTGGTGCTGCAGCTGGCGTCGGCGTGGCCGACGCGCTGATCCAGCGATCACTCCTGTCATGCAGCCACATTCTCACGACCCCATGCAGACACCGCATTCCCCCAGCGCGCCGGTACGCCAACCGGTGGACTGGCTGCGCCGGCAGCTACGCGCCAACGACCTGTGGTTCATCGGGTTGGCGGCGCTGGTAGGGTTGATCGCCGCGGCCTTGATGGTGCTGCAGTCCGGTATCGCGCACGGCATGCAGGCCTGGTTGTATGGGCTTGTGCCGGGTGAGCGGCTCAGTACCGCCGAATCGATCACCGCCACCCAGTTGTTGGTGTTGCCGCTGGGCGGCTTGCTGGTCGGCCTGGTTGCATTGCTGGCGCGGCGGCGCAAGCGGCCGCTGGTGGATGCGGTGGAAGCCAATGCCTTGCACGGCGGGCGCATGTCCATGCGCGACAACCTGATCGTTGCGGTACAGACGCTGCTGTCCAACGGCTTTGGTGCATCGGTAGGACTGGAAGCGACCTATACGCAGATGGGCGCGGGCGCCGGTTCGCATCTGGGCCGTGTCCTGCGGGTACGCCGTGCCGACATGCGCACGCTGGTCGGTGCCGGTGCGGCCGGCGCGATCGCCGGCGCGTTCGGGGCACCGCTGGCAGGGGCGTTCTACGCGTTCGAGATCGTGATCGGGGCCTATACGCCCTCGGCGCTTGCGCCGGTGGCGGCGGCGGCGCTGGCCGGCGCGTTCATGGCCAACGCGCTCGGTGCCGCGCCGTATTCCTTGCCGGCTGCGGTGGCCTATCAATTGCAGCCGCGCGACTATGCGATCTACATCGCGCTGGGGCTGACCTGTGCGTTGATCGGCATCGCAGTGATGCGCCTGGTGGCCGGTATCGAACGCGCCGTGGGGCGGTTCGCGCTGCCGATCTGGGGCCGCCCGGTGGTGGGTGGGTTGCTGCTGATTCCATTGGCGATGTACTCGCCGCAAGTGCTGTCGTCGGGACATGGCGCCCTGCATCTTGACCTGACCAGCAGCAGCACGCTGCAGGTGTTGGCCGGTTTGCTGGTGCTCAAATGCATTGCGTCGGGCATCTCGCTGGGTTTCGGCTTCCGAGGCGGGTTGTTCTTCGCCTCGTTGTTCATGGGCTCGTTGGTGGGCAGCCTGTTTGCGGTGTTCCTGAACCTGCTGGTCGGCGCGGCGGCGGTGGACATCACCAGTGCCTCGTTGGTGGGCATGGCCGCGCTGGCGGCGGCCATTGTCGGCGCGCCGATGACGATGGCCATGCTGATCCTGGAAGGCACGCACGACTTTGTGCTGGCGAGCGCGGTCATGGTGGCGGTGCTGGTGGCCAATACCGTGGTGCGCCAGGTGTTTGGCTATTCGTTCTCCACCTGGCGCCTGCATCTGCGTGGCGAAAACATCCGCAGCGCACGTGACGTGGGGTGGGTGCGCAATCTGTCGGCCGGCAAGATGATGCGCAAGGACGCCAACCACACTGCGCACGACATCACCGTCAGTGAATTTCGCCGGCGGTTCCCGTTGGGGTCCACGCAGCGCGTGGTGCTGGAAGACGCCGCCGGCCATTACGCCGGTGTGGTGCCGTTGGCGGTGCTGTACGCGGACAACGTGCAGGTCGATGCGCCGGTGAGCGACTACGCCAGGCACCGCGATGCGGCGTTGCTGGCAGACACCGACATCGTGGCGGTCATGAAGGTCTTCGACGCCACGCAGGCCGACGAGCTTGCGGTGATCGACGCCCAACGCAAGGTGCTGGGCGTGCTGTCGGAAGGATTCGTGCGCAAGCGCTATGCCGAGGAGCTGGAAAAGCGCGAGCGCGAGCTGATGGGCGAGCGGGTGGTCGGCGATGACTGAGCCACGCGCTGCCGGTCGCGGTTGAGGCGACATGGCGCGTGGTGGCTCGACACGTCCACTGCGTGCAGACCGTGTAGTCGGCAACGCCATGCGCTCGCGGCGCGTGCAGCTACTCATCGACAGCGGCGCCATGCGATGCCAACACGCATCTACCAGCGGCCTGCGCGTTGGCTGTGCTCATGCGTCGGCGAATGTGCAGGCCAGGGACTGGCGAACATGCTGGCCAGTTGCTCCATTTGCTTCGGTGGCATGGCCGGCTGCGCGACGATCAGGCAATCGGTGATCAACGTGCGCTCGGGCGGACGCGGGCGCTTGTCGTGCCTGGTGGCCGGCGTCGTCCTGCTGATGGTGGTGTATGGCGCGGCCTGGGTGCGCCAGATTCCGATGGCGGCGTTGGTGGCGGTGATGATCACGGTTGCGCGCATGTGCAGGTGCAGGCCAGCGAGCGTGACGACGGGATGCACGTGTACGCGGTGCGCGGCTAGCTGTTCTTTGCATCGGCCGGGCAGTTCGTGGCCGGCTTCGATTTCCCGGGCACGCCGCCGACCGTGCTGATCGATCTGACCTGCGCGCACTTGTGGGACATCAGCGCGGTGGCGGCGCTGGATCGGGTAGTGATCACGCTGCGCGCGCTTGGCGCCGAGGTCGAGGTAGTCGGCGTGATCAGGCCAGCGACAGGCTGATCGACACCCTAGGAACCCAGCGGCGCGATGTCGTGCGCCTGCAGCCGGGTCACTGAGCTCTGCGCAGCCAGCTCGGCCGTCGGCGCTGTCGTGTGGCATGCATGTTCGTCCAGCAGTGCAGACAGACGACGATGGCAATCGCGAAAGGCCAGCGCGGAGGCCGGCATGTCGCAAGCGTCGAAGGTGCGAGCTTCGGCCTTCCAGGAGGCGAGCAGGTCTTCCAGATCGCAGATCAGGCTCGGCATGGTGTTTCCTTCGTAGGCGTCTTGCTAACTACGGGGCGAGTCGAGGCGCGGATGCAGGCCGATGCACGGCTGGATCCGACCTCAGCACGAATGGTTCAGATGCTGCGAGGGGCGATGCATCCGCTGCACACGCCGCACGTGCGCATCACATGGCCGGGAGGAGGGTGGTGGCGCGGTCTTCTGCCGCGGGAGCTGACCATGAGCAACAACGAAAACGGCAATCGGGGTATCGACGATCCGACACCGCCCAACGGCGTCAAGGCACCTGGCAAGAACGAGGACCTGCTGCAGGATGGGCCTGCGCAGGATAGCGAAATCGATGACGACGACAGCATCGAAGACGACGTGGACGAGGACGAAGAAGACGCGTAAGCGCAGCAGACGCGGCTGAAACGCGGCGTGGCCACTTGCGATGCCGCGTGTGTCGTCGCTACAGGAGCGTGTAACTGTGTTGGATTGAATGCTGCCGGAAAGCGGGCGTGCCTGCGGTACTGCCAATACACGGGCCGGCAACTGCAGCGCCGCAAGCGTGCACACGGCAGCAGTCGGTGCTTGTCTTCGCGACGCGTCGCTTGCTGCATGCGCACGATGACAGACGTGCAAGGCTCCCGGCTCGTCAGCAACTGGCAGCCGGCCTACACTTGACGGCCCTTCTTGCGTTGAATGCCATGCAGACATTGCCGCCGTTACCGACCATTGCACTGGGCGAGTATCGCCACTTCAAGGGCGGTCGCTATGACGTGCTTGGCGTGGTGCGCAGCAGCGAAACGCTGGAGCCGTTGGTGCTGTACCGGCCGTTGGACAGCGACGTTGGCCTGTGGGTGAGGCCATATGCGATGTTCGTCGAACAGGTGGAGGTGGATGGCGTCATGCGCCCGCGCTTCGCACCGGTTGCCTGAGCAGACATGCCGACCGCCGTGTACCGGACACCGCAATGAGCACGAACGACGCGCCGCCGCTGACGCCGGATGGGCGCTATCTCGTCGTGCGTGGCCGGCTGTGGCGCACGGCCAATCCGCACCTGAGCGAAGATGCCCGTACGGCGCTGGTGGGCGCGCTGATGGATGCGCGGCGCGCGGTCAAGGCCGCCAAGCGCGATGACGATGCGCAGGGCCTGGCGGCGGCACGTCGCCAGGTCGACGCGGCCAAGATCGCCCTGGGAGAACGTGGGCCCGTGTGGTGGACCGACGGTGCCGCCGATCTCAATCGGCATCTGGTCAAGAACACACCGTATGCCGCGTGGTTTGCCACTTGCGATACCGTGTGAGCCCAACCCGGCACATGCCGGGCTGGGTGCGTTGCCGTGGACGCAAGGCTCAGCCCAGGTCGCAATTGCTCGGCTGCGGCCAGGTGGTGGCCGGCAGCATTGCTTTGACGGCGGCCGGTGCGCTGATGCCGATGGTGCTGGCGCCGTAGAGGTCTTCGAGTTCGTCGATGCTGACGATGTAGCTGTCCAGCGAACCCAGGCTGGCGCTGTTGGGAATCAGCCAGCTGATGGCGCGGGTGCCGCCGCCCGGGTTGGCAGTGATGATGGTCTTCCAGAAGAAATCCGGTGTGCGGATGCCGTGGCTGCTCAGGAAGTAATCGTTGCTGGTGTCGCTGTAGATCACCCCGCCGTAAACCTGCACGCTGGCGATGTCGCGGTAACACTCGGCGACGTTTTCGGCGCGCACCCAGATGCCCTGATTGAAGCTGGCCACCTGCGGCACGATGTTGCTCATGAGGTTGGCGTGGCGGATATAGGTCGCGTTGTAATCCATGTGATTGGATGTCACCAAATGGCCGCGGTCGTAGCCGGTGCGCACGCTGGAATAGGAGGCAGTGGTGGTCTGGCCGGCGCAGCCGCTGGGCAGCTCGGTGTCCAGATTGAAGCTGGACGGACGTGCGGCCGAGCCGGTATCGGCCTGCAAGACGTACTCGTAGCGCAACGCGGTGTGGTTGGTGCAGTCGTAGCGCAAGCTGTAGCCGCCCTTGTTGAGGGTAACGACCTGGGCGTTTGCACTGGCACTGGCAGCGGTGAACAGCAGAACGGCGAAGAAAGTCCGGAAGCGCATGGGAGTGAATCTCCTGGAAATCAATCGGACGCACGACGCCACCGCCGGGTGTGCAGGAGCACATCGACGTTTCAGCGAACGCGCGCTAAGGGGGAACAGAGGGCCCGCTGCGTAGCGAGCGCTACAGCTATCGCACGCGAATGTTGCTTGCGGGTGACGAGCGCGTGAGGAATGTGCACTGGCACCAATTTTTTGCGTCAGGGTGTGACTGGGTGCTCGCTTTTTGGTGCATAGGGCGTTCCTGCAATAATCGTCCAGGTATGGCTGCTGCCCGCAAGACGCACGCAGGCACGCTTTTCTAGAAGCCTGCAGGCATGCGAGCCATCAGGGCGGTGGTCGATGCCGGGTCGCCGCAGGCGGGTAGTTCCGCTGCAGCTTCGAACCACCAGTGGTCTCGAATGCTGCAGCGTGATCGCTGCGACCAAGGCTTGCCCGCCGGCAGGACAGCGCCATCGAGTGGCGTCGCCTCGCCGTCGCTGCCTCAAGCCCAATCCCCATCACCCGTCTTGGCGCAAACAAAAAACCCCCTTCTGCAGCGCATGCAGAAGAGGGTTTCGAACGTTGCAAGAAGCCGATCCGGTCAACGGATCGACCCGTCAGGCAACGTGTTTTTCCAGGTGTTGCTCGGTCGCAGGCTCCGGCTGGAACAACGCCACCAGCTGGGTGAGGGTGCCGGACTGGGTCTCCATCGCGCGCGCGGCGACCATGGCTTCTTCCACCAGTGCGGCGTTTTGCCGGGTGGCCTTGTCCATCTGGATCACGGTCCGGTTGACCTGCTCGATGCCGGCCGACTGCTCGCTGGAAGCGGCGGTGATCTGCCCCATGATGTCGGTAACGCGATTCACGCTGGCCACGATTTCGGTCATGGTGGTGCCGGCCTTGTGCACCAGCGCCGAGCCTTCGGCCACCTTGCCCACCGAGGCGTCGATCAATTCCTTGATCTTCTTCGCCGCGCCGGAGGAGCGCTGCGCCAGCGAGCGCACTTCGCTGGCCACCACCGCCAACCCGCGGCCCTGTTCGCCGGCACGCGCCGCCTTCACCGCGGCATTCAACGCCAGGATATTGGTCTGGAAGGCGATGCCATCGATGACGCTGATGATCTCGGCAATCTTCTTGGACGAGGTTTCGATACCGGACATGGTGCCGACCACCTGGCTGACCACTTCGCCGCCCCTGGATGCCACGCCAGCGGCGCTGCGGGCGAGCTCGTTGGCCTGATGCGCGTGTTCGGCGTTCTGCTTGACGGTGGCGGTGAGTTCTTCCATCGATGCAGCGGTTTCTTCCAGGTTGGCCGCCTGCTGCTCGGTGTTCATCGATTGGGTGATTGCGCTGATGGCCGAGCATGCGCCGTTGATGGCGCCCGCTCTGCGATAAGCGCTGCGGGTAAGCGCGGCGCTATTGCGCCACCTCGCGCCGCACTGGATACCGCCAGCCGGTGATCGCCGCGTAGGGCGAGCGCGTGTAAATCCACTGTAGACGCGCATCGCCATCGGCACGGAATGCAGCATCACTGGCTAGTTTCTGCTCGAATTCGCTGCGTAATGCGGCATCGTTGCGCAACACGCGTTCGCTGAAGTCCACCAGCTCGGTGCCATACAAGCCACTATCCGGGCTACCGGCATTACGAAAACGCCCGCTGGCCAGCAATGAATCGCTGCTGTTCGGTTCCAGTAATGCCGCTGCCAGCATGCGCATCGGCTGATCGGCGGGCACGCGGATGCTGCCGGCAGGGAAGAACTCGTCCACGCTGTCTGTGTGCGCGACCTGCTTGCTGGTGGCGTCGGTAGTGTTGGTAATGCGCATCTGCTGCACCGTGCGCTGGCGCTGCTGCTGCAGACGTTCGTACCGGATGCCATGCGTGTTGAGCAACGCAAGCACGTCGTCGTAGCCGGGCGGAATCCACCAGGCCACCGGGTAGTGCACCGCCTGCGTCTGGCGGTAACCGATCACCGGCATCGTCCAGGTTTCATCGCGGCCTTCCCAGCGCAATTCCTGCCGCCCGGAGACCGGCGACAGCGCGCGGGTATAGGTCACACCCTTGAATGCGATGTGGTCGATCGGCTGCGGCAGGCGTTCCCAGGCCACCATCAATTCCTGCGGACGTGCGGCACGATCGGCCCGCTTGGCGGCAGCGATCTTGCTTGCGTCGCGACCGACCAGGCGCAGCGCTTCTTCGAGCAGGACGTAGTCGCCGAGCACGCGCTGCCGGTACGACTTCAGCCGGTGGTTTTCCACCAGCACGGTGGGAATGCCGGCGAAATCGCCGTAGCCGGTGGAATAACGCGGGCCTTCCGGCGAATGGCGCAGGCCCGAGCGTGGCGCATCTTCGTCGATCAGGCTGGGGTAGATCGCAGGCGTGTGGCCCTGGCTGCGCAGCGCAGCGTTGACGGCCGGCGTGAAGCGTTGCTGCAGCCAGCCGGCAGTGGCGCGCGAACGTGCGTACGTGCCCCAACCGGCGAAGGTAAAGGTGATGTCGTATTGATGATCGAGCCCGCCGCTGACATGCAGGTCGATATACAGCGCGGGGTCGAGCGTGTGCAGCAACGTGACCATCGCGCGCGTCTCCGGCGCTTCCAGGTTGAGGTAATCGCGATTGAGGTTGATGCCGCGCGTGGTGGTGTTCCAGCCCATCTGTTGCGGGCCACGCAATGCGGCGCCGATGAGCGGGCCGCGTTGTTCGTGGCCGTCGCTGTTGAGTATGGGCACGAACACGAAGTCCACCGCATCCAGCAGATCGTCCTTGCCGCGCTGGGCGATGTCGCGCAGCAGCATCAGGCCGGCGTCCTTGCCATCGATCTCGCCGCCGTGGATACCGGCCTGCGCCAGCACCACGGGTTTGCCGGGCTCGCCCTTGTGCGCGCGCACCAGCAGCAGGTCGCGCCCTTCGCTGGTCTTGCCGAATACTTCCAGCGACAGCAGCGGCGAGGCGGCGACCAGGCGTTGCAACCACGCGCGCGTTTCTTCGTAGCTGGGCGTGCTGACGAAATCGCTGCGCTCGGCCGGCGTACTCCACGGATCGCCCGGCGCCACGATCAAGGCCTCGCTTGCACCGTGCCATGCGCGCACCGGCGGCAACGGCGCGCTGGCATCGATGGGCTGCGCGTTGAGTTTGGCAGTGGCGAACAACGCTGCGGCCAGCAACGTGGCAGCGCGTACGCTGCTGCGCGATGTGTGGTGGGCATCGGCATGAGCCGGAGCGGGCAGGTCGGATGCGTGGAGGGCGGTGTGTTGGAAAAAGCGGCGCGTAACGGAGGTCATGTAGGACGTGAGGGTCTCGAATGGGGAGGGCGGTGTCTGTTGCTGCCGGCGGCAGCCTCGGCGTCGGCGTGCATGGCCGCGGCTGGAGTGCGCGTGCCACGACGGGCTGCGCACTGGCGTCCAGCAGCGAGGCGACGGGAGCACTGCCAGCAACGTCACCGCAAAGGCAATGGTGACCGCGTAATACAGTAACATTTCGGATGCGGCTGTTTCTTCAATGCGGTCATCGCCAGACGGGCGCGCATCCATTGGATGCCTTCCATACCCAGTGGTGTGCTGGCGTCTCCCAACTCTGCAGACGACAGCAATAGCCAGCAAGCAGCCGACAAGCGCTATCTGGAATCGCCTCCACGACAAGCCGGGTGGCAAGGGGTTGTTCTCGCGGCTGCTGTGTTTGAAGGTGCCGTACTTCGGCACGATTGCGCCACGGTTTATTGCCCTGCGACCGGGATATTGCGAAATCACCATGCGCAAACGCCGGCGCGTTCTCAACCATATCGGCACCGTGGATGCGATCGCCATGTGCAACCTGGCCGAGCTGGCCGGCGGCACCATGACCGAGGTGACGGTCCCGGCCACCCATCGCTGGATTCCGCGCGGCATGCAGGTCGATGACATCAAGAAGGCCGAGAGCTCGGTGGTCGCCATCGCGCAACCGCTGGTGGCCGACGCCAGCTTCCATGAAGCCGGCGAATACAAGGTGGACGTGCTGGTCCACGACACTGCGGGTACGGCGGTGTTTCGCGCGATCATTTCGATGTGGGTATCGCCGAAGAAGGCCTGACGCGGGGCGTGGGCGCTAGTTGGTGCAGGCCTCCCTCGGGCACAAGCGCATGGCGCGGCCGATCCGGGCCGTACCGGCAATGTGATAACGTATCATTTCGTCGTACCGTGTTTGCTCATGCCTGCCAGCCCACCAATGACTCCCGCGATTTCAATCTCCGACCTGCATGTGGCCTACCGTGGCCGCGCCGTGCTGCAGGGGCTGAACCTGGACGTTGCGCCGGGCACCGTCTATGCCTTGCTGGGTGGTAACGGCGCTGGCAAGTCGTCCACGCTGTCCACGTTGCTGGGCTTCGTCAAACCCGTCTCCGGCAGCCTGCGGGTGGATGGCGTAGATCCTGTCGCCGACCCAGGCAAGGCGCGTGCGCGGCTGGCGTATCTGCCGGAAAACGTGGCGCTCTACGAGCATCTGAGCGCGCTGGAAAATGCCGACTATCTGCTCGCCCTGGCCGGCCAGCGTCGTAGCCAGGCCGCCATCGGCGAGGCGTTCGCGGCCGCCGGCCTGCAGCGCGATGCCTGGGCGCAGCGGCTGGCGGGGTTTTCCAAGGGCATGCGGCAGAAAGTGGCCATCGCCGTGGCCACGCTGCGCCAGGTGCCGGTGCTGCTGCTGGATGAGCCCACCTCCGGGCTGGACCCGCGCGCCATCGCCGACTTCAATCGGTTGGTGAGCAGCGTGCGCGAACGCGGCGGCGCGGTGCTGATGGTCACGCACGATCTGCTCGGTGCAGTGGATGTCGCCGACCGTATTGGTTTTCTCGAAAACGGCCGGATTGCCGAGGATATCGGCGCCGGCGACAGCGGCTTCGATGTGCGCACCCTGCATGCACGTTTCGCGCGCCCGCAGGACCAGGCTGCGTGAGGCTGCACGCATGAGTCCCGTGCTGCTGGTCGCGCGCGAAGAACTGCGCTTCATGGCGCGCAACCGTTCCGCGGCCATCGGCGTGGTGTTGCTGATGCTGCTCACGCTGGTGGCCACGTTGACCGCGGCGCAGCAGCAGCGCGAAGTCGCCGATTTCCGTGCGCGCCAGCAACAGGCTGCGCAGCAGGCATTCGAGGCGCAACCGGACCGGCATCCGCATCGCGTGGTGCATTACGGCCACTTCATCTATCGGCCGTTGCCGGCGCTGGCCGCATTCGATTCCGGCGTGGATGCATTCACCGGCAACAGCATGTTTCTGGAAGGCCACCGCCAGAACACCGCCAACTTCGGCGATGTACGTCAGAGTTCGTTGCTGGTGCGTTTCGGCCAGTTGACGCCTGCGTTCGTGTTGCAGGTGCTGGCGCCGTTGATGCTGGTGTTCCTGGGCTATGGGGCCGTGGCGCGCGAGCAGGAGGCCGGCACCTTGCGCGCGCTGTTGCTGCAAGGCGCCACGCGCCGGCAATTGCTTGGTGGCAAATATCTCGCGCTGGCGGCGGTGGCCGGGGCCTGCCTGCTGCCGGCCTTGGTCGGCCTGGCGCCGATTGCGCTGTTGCCCGGCCAGGCAGTACTGGTTGCGCTGCTGGTGCTGGCCTACAGCGTGTATCTGCTGGTGTGGTGCGCGCTGGTGCTGGCGGTGTCGATGCTGTGCCGCCGCGGCCGCGATGCGCTGCTGGTGTCGCTGGCCGTGTGGGTGTGGCTGGCCTTGCTGGTGCCGCGCGTGGCACCGGATGTGGCCAGTGCGGCGTATCGCCTGCCGACCCGCTTGGAGACCGACGTGGCGATCCAGCGCGACCTGCGCACGCTCGGCGACAGCCACAACCCGGACGACCCGCATTTCGCGCAGTTCAAGCAACAGACCCTGGCGCGCTACGGCGTGCAGCGCGTGGAAGACCTGCCGGTGAACTACAAGGGCTTGCTGGCGCTGGAAGGCGAGCGGCTGACCTCCAGCCTGTTCGAACGCTATGCAGGCCGCGATGCGGACATCCAGCAGCAACAGAATCTGCTGGTGCGTGCATTTGCGTTGCTCAGCCCGACGGTGGCGCTGCGCGAGGTGTCGATGACCCTGGCAGAAACCGATCTGCGCGCGCATGTGCGCTTTCTGGCGCAGGCCGAACACTACCGCTACACGCTGGTGCAGCAGCTCAACCAGCTGCAGGCCGAGGCGGTGAGCATGGCCGACGACACCGCGCAGGACGCCGGCGCCGACCGCCGCAAGCGCATTTCGTCGGCGCATTGGCATGAGGTCCCGGTGTTCGCTTTCCAGCCGGCGTCCAGCGACGAGGTGATCGCCACCGCAGGCGCGGCGTTTGGCCTGATCGGTGCCTGGTTGCTCGCCGCGCTGTGCATGCTGGTTGCAGCCGGGCGACGTGTGGGAGTGGTGCGCTGATGGTGCTGTGGAAATACGAACTGCTGTTGCTGCTGCGCGCACGCGCGGCGCTTGCCGGGTTGCTGTTGCTTGCCGTGCTGACGGTCTGCAGCCTGCTGTCCGGGCAGCACGTGATTGCAGTGCAGCGCGACCACATCGCAAAGATTGCAGCGCTGCAGCGCGAAGACAGCGCTGCGGTGGAAGCCTACGTGGCGCGCTCCAACGATGCCGGCAGTGCGGCGTATTACAGCTTTCACCCGACCTGGGACATGCCATCGCCGCTGGCGTTTGCGGCGGTGGGCATGCGCGATGTCTCGCCGTATATCTTGCGCGTGCGCGCACTGGGGCTGGAAGCGCAGATCCACGATGGCGACAGCTACAACCCCGAACTCGCACTGGCAGGCCGCTTCGACTATGCATTCGTGCTGGTGTTTCTGCTGCCGTTGTTCGTGATCGCGCTGCTGTTCGACCTGCGTTCGGGCGAGCGCGAGGCCGGGCGGGCACGCATGCTTGCGGCGCTGCCGGGAGCGGGTGCTGCGCTGCTGGTGCGGCGCGTGGTGGTGCGGGCCGCCGCGGTACTGGTGTGCGTGAGCGTACCGTTTGTGATTGCCGCCACGCTCACTGCGGTGCCCTTGCTGCAGCAACTGGCAGTGCTCGCACTGGGCCTGGCCTATCTGCTGTTCTGGGTGCTGCTGTCGGTGCTGGTCGGCCGCATCCAGTGGCGGCCTGCGGCGCATGCCACCGCCTTGGCCACCTGCTGGGTGGTGCTGGCGTTGGTGGCGCCGGCGCTGGCGCATGTGGCAATCAATCAGGCGGTGCCGGTCAACCAGGGCACCGAGATCGCGCGGTTGCAGCGCGAGGCGGTCAACCATGCCTGGGATATTCCGCGCCAGCACACCATGCAGGCGTTCTACGCGCGCAATCCACAATGGGCCGATTCGGCGCCGCTGACCGCTACCTTCCATTACAAGTGGTATTTCGCGTTCCACGAAAACGGCGACCAGCAGGTGGCGCCGCAGGTGGCAGCGTATCGCCACGGATTGCAGCGGCGCGACGCGCTGGCGCAACGCGTTGCCAGCGTGTTGCCGCCGGTGGCGCTGCAGGCGGCGCTGACCCGCCTGGCCGGTACCGATCTGCAGGCGCAGCTGGCGTATCAGGACCGTATTCGCGCCTATCACCACGCGTTGCGCACGTTCTACTACGGCTATCTGTTCCGCGACCGTCCGTTTACGCGCGACGACTTCGGGCGTGCGCCATGTTTCGATGCAATGGCCGATCCCGCCTCATAGCGGCGGCTGCGTTTCACCGATCACTCTTCGTTGTTTTACGTGCGACCCGGACATGCTGCGCCGCGGTCCTTCAGGAGTTCTGCCCGATGCCCGTGTTCCCGCGCCGCCGCATGCTGCACACGCTGCCCCTGCTCAGCGCGCTGAGCTGCGCAGGTGTCAGCCCATTTGCCCAGGCTGCCGAGCCGCAGGCGCGCGACCTGGATGCGGTGCAGGTGCGCAGCCAGTACACGCCGTACCGCGCGCTGAGCATCACGGGTGCCACCAAGACCGATGCGCCGCTGCGCGACCTGCCAATCAGTGCGCGCGTGCTCGATCAGACCCTGCTCGAAGATGCCGGCGTCACCGATCTGGCCGGCGCACTGGAGCTGGCCAGCGGCATTACCAAGGCCAATAACTTGGGCGGTCTGTGGGACAGCTACTCGATGCGCGGTTTTACCGGCGACCCGAATTTCAGTTCCGATTACATGGTCAACGGTTTCAACGCCAGCCGCGGCTACAACGGCCTGCGCGATGCCGCCAACACGCGGAGCATCGAGGTGATCAAAGGGCCAGCATCGGCGTTGTACGGGCGCGGCGAGCCGGGCGGGGCGGTCAATATCGTCACCAAAAAGCCGCTGTTCCAACCGCAGCACAGCGTGGATGTGTCGGCAGGCCGCTTCGACAGTTATCGCGCCGCCATCGACAGTACCGGCCCACTGAGCGAGAACGTGGCTTACCGCTTGAATGTGATGCACAAGGACCAGCACAGCTTTCGCGACACCGTCGACAGCGACAACAGCTTGCTGGCGCCGTCGCTGTTGTGGATGCCGACGCCCGACACCACGGTGTCGTACGAGCTGGAGGCCGTGCGTATCCATGCGCCGTTCGATCGTGGCGTGACCTCCATCGATGGCGATGCCAACCGGTTGCCGGCATCGCGTTTTCTGGGCGAACCGCGCGATGGCGATATCGATCTGCATTCCACCGGGCATCAGCTGTTCGTGGTGCACGGTTTGAATCGGACCTGGTCGCTACAAGGTGGCGCCACGTACCGCGACAGCGGCATGCGCGGGTTTTCCACCGAGCCATGGACGCTGCAGCCCGACCGCCGCACGCTGCGCCGCGAACGCCGCTACCGCGATTACCAGGGCCGCGATATCGCCGCGCGTGCGGAGCTGCTCGGCGCATTGCAGGCGGGCAGCGTCACCCACAACGTGTTGTTCGGTGTGGATGGCAACCGCTTCGACGACAGCCGCTTTCAGCAACGCGCACGCGCGGCGGCCACGCCGTACAGCATCGACGTGCTGGCGCCGCGCTACGGCGTGGCGCAGCCAGGGCGGCTGGCCACCATCACCGACACCGACGAGCGCCAGCAGGTGTGGGGCGTGTATGCGCAGGATCAGATCGATCTGGGCGCACGCTGGAAGGCCTTGCTCGGCGTGCGCTACGACCACTACCAGCAGGATCTGGACAACCGCCTGCGCGGCACCGCGCAGCGCGCTTCCGATGGTGTGGTCAGCCCGCGTGCGGGCATGACCTTCCATGTCGACGATGCGCTGTCGCTGTATGCGAGTGCGGCGGCGGGTTTTCGCCCCAACAGCGGTGTCGGTGCCAACGGGCAGAGTTTTGCGCCGGAGAAGAGCCGCGCGCTGGAGACCGGGTTGAAATACGTGCAACCCGGCGATGGTCTGGAAGCCACCCTGGCCGCATTCCGCATCGACAAGAAAAACGTGCTGAGCCTGGACCCGGCCGACACCAGTTTTTCGTTGCCGGTGGGGCAGATGCGCAGCGAAGGCATGGAGCTGGATCTGCTCGGCAGGCTCACCCCGCGCCTGGCCGCATCGGTGGGCCTGGCCTATACCGATTCGCGGGTGACGCGCAGCAGCCCTGCGGCCGCCGGTACCGGGCTGGCCGAGGGCCGGCGGTTTCCGAATGTGCCGCGTTTCAGCGGTAATGCGTTCTTGAACTACACACAGCCATTGACCGGCAAACGCAGCGCGGCGGTGGGTGTGGGCGTGTCGCGCACCGGCGAGCGGCTGGGCTCGGTGGATCGCAATACCGATTTCGTGCTGCCGGCCTACACCGTGTGGCGCGTGGTCGGCCATTACGACCTGAGCGACCGGCTGCGCCTGTATGCCAGGGTCGAGAACCTCACCGACCGTCGCTACGCGGCGTTTTCGTACAGTGAGCAATGGGTGTATCCCGGCGCGCCGCGCAGCTGGACGGTGGGTGCGCGGTTGCGGTTTTGATGCCACCGGACTGCAAGTGAAAGCCCGTCAGCAACGTGCATGATCTGCCGCGCTAGCTGCGCCGCTTCGGCGGGCTCTTGCTGCGCTTCTTGCCCGGCACCGCCGGCACAGCCTCTTCGTTGGCCAACGCACCGCCGGTGTGCAGCTGCTCCAGCCACGACAACGCATCGACATAGCCCAGGAAGTGCTGCAGATACCCCGGCGAGCGCTCGCGCATCAGCGTGATGCAGCGATGCACCAGCACGCTGGAATTCAGCGGGCCGGCATCCTTGGGCGCATCCTGCAGCGACTGCCGCACCTGGCTTGCGGTGCGCACGGTGGTCCAGGTGCGACGGAAATCGTCCAGCGCCGGCAGCTCCGGAAACAGGGTGGCATCGGCGCTGGCGGTGGTGCGGCTGTCCACTTCCATCAACGCTGCGTGGCCGGCCATCTGTGCGGCGAGTGCGCCCAATGCGCTGGGCTGCGCCAACCCTGGGGGTAAGGCTGCTGCCGCATTGCTGCCGGCATGGCGGCGGGTTGCCTGCGTGAGCGCGCTCGCATAGCCATCGATCAACGCGCCGAGCTTGTGTTCCAGCACCTCACGCACCGCATCGGCCTGGGTGTCGGCACGTGCGGCCAACGATTGCATCAGATGGAAGCGCACCGGATCCAGGCGATCGTCGCCCTGGCTGCGCCAGCGCTCCAATTGGGCGCGTGCGGGGATTGCCGGCGTGCTCATCGCGGTGCAGCGGCCGCTGCGGGCCTGGGCAATGCTGCTGCGCGCGCGGAGGAGGGACGCGCGATGGGCGCAATCTCCACGCGGCGGTTCTTGGCGCGCCGCGCTTCATCGGCGTTGGAATCCACCGGTTGCTGCGAGCCGAACGCAGCGGCGAATACCGATGCCGCCGGCACGCCTTCGTCGATCAATGCACGCGTCACGGTGAGTGCGCGTTGCGCGGACAGTTCCCAGTTGTCGGCGTAGCGCCGGTTGCCGCCCAGCACCGGGCGGTCGTCGGTGAACCCGCTGACCATCAGGATCTCTTCGCGCGCGCGCAGGTACTGCGCCAATGGCGCGGCGAGCGACTTCAAGACCTCGCGTCCTTCCGGCTGCAGTTCATCGGAGTTGAACGCAAACAGCACATTGCCGCGAATGCCGATACGGCCATCGACCAGGGTCACGCGGCCGGCCGCCAGCGGTGCGGCCAGTGCCTGCTCCAGCGTCTGGCGGCGTTGCGCTTCGGCCTGACGCTGCTTGACCTCCTGCTCCAGGCGGCTGGAGAGCTGCAACTGCACGCCGATCACGCCGACCAGGATCAGCACGAATGCGCCCAGCAGCACCGACATCAGGTCGCCGAATGCCGCCCAGATGGGGGTGCCGGCGTCGCCGTCGCTTTCGATCTCGTCGCTCATGCCGGCTCTGCTTCGCCGGCCGTGCTACGCCCGCGATCGAGCTGACGCAGTTCTTCGATGATCTGCTTCTGCGAGAGCATGCTGAGGTCCACCACTTCGCGCGCCTGCGCCACGTAGTAGGCAAGCTGGTCGTCGCTGCGGGCCAGCGATGCATCCAGTGCCGTGGCCACGTGCTGCAGGCGCTCGTTGAGCGCGCTGGTGGTGCCGCTGAACAACTGCACCGCCATGCCGAAGGCTTCGCCCAGGCTGGCCACTTCCACTGCGCTGCCGCTGACATGCGCGGCGACCGCGCCGAGCTTGCCGGTTTCGCTGCCGATCTGTTCGGTGAGCTGGCTGCCCACGCGCTGCAGCAGGTCGGCCGAGGTGGTGACCAAGGCATCCACCGCCGCGCGTTGTTCGGTGGAGGCGTGATTGACCGCGTTGAGCAAGGTGTCCAGGGTGGCGAGCAGCTTGCTGCGTTCTTCCAGCATGGCGGTGTCGCGCACCATGCTGTCGGACAGGTTCTGGCGCAGCTCGGCCACCACGTCGGCCGCGGCCTTGGGCGCTTCGGAGGCGATCTGCATCAGGCGCGACACCTCGGCGATGGTGGCGCTGGCCTGCGCCTGCGCCTGCGTGGAGAGCTCGCTGGCGGTGCTGGCCAGGGTGTCGCAGATGGCCTGCTGTTGCTGGGCGACGCGCTCGCCGGTGCGTTCCCACTGCGTGGTCAAGGCTGTGCCCATCGCGCCAAAACGCTCGCTCCACAGCGCCAGGCGCTGGGTGTCGCGCGCTTCCAGTGCCGCCTGCAGATCGCGATGCGATTGCTGCAAGGTGCCGACCAGGGCCGCCGCATGCGCGTCGAAACTGGCGGTGGCCGCGGCGAGTGCACTGTGGTGCTGGCTGGACAACGTGGCGCTGGCCTGGTGTTGCTGGGCGAGTGCATCGTTCCACGCGCTGGCGGCGTCGCTGCTGGATTGGGCCATGCGTTGGGAGACCGCATCCACCAACGCGGCAGCGCGTGCCTCGAAGGTGCTGGCGAAGTGCGTCAGCGTGCCTTGCAGCTCCTGGATGAGCGCGTGATTGGCGCGCTGCTGCTCGGACACGGCGGCCGTCCATGTGGCAGCCGCCGTGGCAGTGCTGGTTTCGAAGCCGCTGCTCAGCCCATCGAGCTGCTGCTGCACGGCCTGCTGCACGCCTTCCTGCAATGCGCTGGTCTGCTGCGCCAATTGTGCGAGTGTGGCGTGCAACTGCGTGCCGAGCGCTGCGCTGGCGCGTTGCTGTTCGGCGAGCACGGCCGCCCAGGTGTCGGCGTTGGCGGCAGTACTGCGGGCAAAGCCGTCGCTGAGTGCGCTCAACTGCTGCTGCACGGCCTGGCTGACGCTGTCCTGCACGGCAACGCTGCGCTGGTCGATCTGCTCCAGCGTGCCCTGCAACTGCTGGGTCAGCGCGTGCTGCGTACGTTCCTGCGCGGCCAACGCCATCTGCCAGTGTTCGGCCGCGGTGCGTGCGCTCTGCTCGATGCTGTCACTGAGCCCGTGCAACTGCTGCTGCACCGCGCTGCGCACGCCTTCCTGCACGGCAACGCTGTGCTGGGCGATGGTGTCCAGCGTG
This sequence comes from Xanthomonas nasturtii, assembly GCF_001660815.1. Taxonomy (GTDB): domain Bacteria; phylum Pseudomonadota; class Gammaproteobacteria; order Xanthomonadales; family Xanthomonadaceae; genus Xanthomonas; species Xanthomonas nasturtii. The sequence continues at coordinate 14,329 of NZ_LYMI01000036.1, read as the reverse complement.
GTCTGCAACTGCGCGTTGTGCGTGTGTTGCGCACGTTCCTGCGCGGCCAGCGCGGTGTTCCAGTGTTCGGCGGCTGCGCTGGCGCTGGTCTGGAAGCCGTGGCTGATGCCGTCCAGCTGTTGCTGCACGGCCTGGGTCACGCGCGCCTGCAATGCGGCGGTATCGCGCGCGATGCTGGCCATGGTGGCTTCCATCGCCGGCTGCAACGCTGCACCGACCGCGCGCGCGCTTTCGGCGACACCGGCCTGCAGCGATTGTTCCATTGCCGTGGCAAGCCGCGCATAGGCCGCTTCGCTCTTGGCATGGAAGTCGGCCTGCTGTGCGGCCAGGCGTTGGTCGGCGGCAATGCTGTGCTGTTCGATGTTGTGCATCAGCGCCTGCAACCGGTCGATCAAGGCCGGCATCAAGGCGCTTTGTTGTTGCTGCAGCTTGAATGCTTCGCCACGTTGATGCGCATCCGAATGCGGGTGCAGTTCGGCGGCGATCTTCAGGTCCAGCCGCTGCACCGCCTGCAGGCGCTCGCGCCGGCACAGCGCCGACAACAGCCCCAGCATGGCCGATGTCGCCACGCCGGCAATCGAGGTGCCGAACGCAAATGCCAGGCCTTCCACCGGTGCGGCGAGCGAGCCACGAATGGCCTGCAGGTCGGTGGCGCTCTGCAGCGCAAAGCCGGTGCCCTGGAGCGTGGCCATCATGCCGAGCAAGGTGCCCAGCATGCCGAGCAGCACCAGCAAGCCGACCAGGTACGGCGTCAGCGCCGGCGCCGGCAGGGCCACACGCTCGCCCTTGATGCGCAGGCGCACCGCATTGCGCAGGCTCGGATGCACCGCTTGCAGCCATTCGCTCAGTGCCGACGGTGCGGTGGTCAGCCCGTCGACGGCCGCCTGCAGCGTCGCAGTGGCCTGGCGGTAGCGGTACAGCTCCAGCGCGCCGGCCACATAGCAGGCGCCGATCACCGCAGCGACGCAGGCGCCGAGCGGGTTGGAGCCGAGATAACCGATGCCGACCCAGCAAACTGCCAACAGGCCGACGAGAAACACACACACGTGTACGAGAGTTCTGAACATGACGTCCCAGTTAGCGGGTACGAAGCGCTGCAAGCAGGCCTTCGATCGGGTGAAAACGAACATCCAGTTCGGCGAGCAACACGCTCTGCATGTCTTTGCGAAAGACATCCAGCCAGCCATCGGGTAGCGCACGTGGGGCGGCATCGTCATCGGCTGGCGGGTTGTGCGCCTGCGCGGCAATGCGCAGGCGTTCGAAGTGCGCGCCGAGCAGGCCCGGCACGGTGTTCAACAAGCTCTGCTCGCGCGGGCTCAGGGTGAGCTCCATCACCGCGTCCACTTCGGCCAGCCGCGCCATGTCGGCGGAGACCAGCGCGAGCAGATCGCGCAGGCGCCCGCGCAAATCGCCGGTAGCGGTGCGCATGGCGCGTTGCATGGCCAGGTAATGCTGGCGGAACGGCGCGTAGTCGGGCACCGCAACCGCCGCATCGGCAAGCGCGGCGCTGCGTGCTTCGGCACGTACGCGCACGACCAATGCGTCCAACTCGGCCACGCTGCTGGTGGCCAGGCCGGTGCGCACGCGCGTGCAGGCGTCGGCATCGAGCGGACGCGGTTCGGGCAGCTCGTCGGTGTCGGGCAGCTTGCCGTCCAGCGCCTTGGACAGGGCCACCGCCCGCGTCCAGTCGATCCACTGGCTCAGCCGGTCGGCGAGTGCGTGGTTGGACTGGGCGATGTGGGCGTCGCTGAGGCGAGCAAGCAGGCGAATGAACGCCGGGCCCGACAAGGGCGCCCGTGGAGAAACTTTCGCCATTCTTCCGGTCAAAGACCGCGCATTTTACACGGGAATGCGCGCAGGTCCGCGGGTTGCACGCGCGCTGCCGGCGCGCCGGCGGGCCCGGATGCGGCGGCATTCAGCCGGCCGCTGGCGCGCCTAGGCGCCTGGGGCGGGGCCGGGGTCGCAAGGGGTGGCGGAGGTGCAGGGGCGTGGCAGCAACGACTTCGACGGCATTCGGCGCGTGGCGTGCAAGCCGCAGTGGCTGACAGCAGAAGGTGCGCCATCGGATATCGGAGGGCGCAGGCGGTGGACAGGTGGCCGCCTGCGGCGCCGACCGAAGCGCGCGGTAGACGATGGGGCATCTAACTCCATTCGCAACAATCACTTAGGGTGACTGTTTAACCAATTCAGGTTCAGATGGCCGGTCGTCCGGCTGACCCGGTTTTGTAAAGTGAACGGGTATAAGCTGCGGGCCGGGGAAATCCCCCAACGAGGTAACACAATGGACCGCTCCGACATACAAGTGTCCGATCTGCTGGTCTTGGAGCTGCAAGGGTTCCACGATGCCTATGGCAGTGGGCCGGACTTCTGGGACGCGTATCAACGCATCATGGGCATTGCGGCACAGGCGGGCGGCAACGTGATCGCCCTGGCCAACGAGATGGCCTCGCTGGCGCAGGGCCTTGGCGCAACCAAGCGCGCGCAGCTGCTGTAACTGCCAGGCACTCACCGCCAGGTAGGCGCGCTACGTGTCTGCCGTGTTAGTCGGCGTCGGCTTCGACGGCCGGCTTGGCCGCGGCTGCTGGTGCAGATTCCGGCGCACCGCGCTTCTTTTCACGACGCAGCGGCGTATCGCCCAGGCGCTCGATCGCGCCACCGGATTGCTGAAACGCTTCCAGATCGGCGGCCAAACGCTGCTCGGACAGACGCGGCTTGCCCGGCTGATTGCTGACGGTCATCGACTGGCGGCGGGAATTATTCATCGCGAATCCTCATGCGTTGTAAAGCGTCAAGGGAATGCCCCGGCGGCGTTGGTCGTCGTAGGTGGCACGCACGTCGCGGCAATACGGGCCGGACATGACGAAACGGCGGCAGATCGCCGGCCGCGTTTCGTAGATCGAGCAACACATGCGCGCAGCATCGATGGCCACGCACCAGCCTTCCTCGTCGCGCGCCATCACGTGCCAGCCCTGAGGCGTGACGCTGGTGAGATGGTGTGGGATGCGGTCGGATGGATCGACCATGACGGTGAGCCGGCAACAGACGGCGTCGCAGCGTTCGCAGAGATTCTTGATGGAAAAGGCCAGATAGAGTGAAGGCGACACCGGACTCCGGCCGCCCATGCACCATACACCTTGAGCGCGCCGGGGTGTGAACCGGCCCGCGAGGCCGAGGTGCGCTGTGCACGCAGTAGCGCGCGCTGCACGCGCAAGGAGCTGTGCATGGTGTTGCTGTTACTGCGAACAGCAGACAACCGCGCATGCGCAATTGCATCGGGTGCTATACACCGCGTCAGGCCTGCGGCAAGTCGATTGACCGAGACAGGCGCGCGGCTGTGCTGCCCTTGGCAACAACGAATCGCTACACGCACTGCATCGCAAGTGACGCACCACGTTGTCTTTGTCTTCTAAGTGCGAAGACGCTTTTCACCTGTGCCAACGCTGCGCGTCGTAGCGTGATTGGGAACTGCTCTTCTCCCCTCTCACGCATCAGGAAATCGCCATGAGCACATCCAACCAGATTCCATCCGCGCACGATCAGGCCAATGACCACGACGACGCGCAGCACGACAAGCAAAAGCAGGACGCGCTGCAGGACGAGGCAGTGGAAGAAACCTTTCCGGCCAGTGACCCGGTATCGCCGTTCGTGCCGGCCAAGCCACTGGACTGAATCGTCTTCAGTTGCGGCCATGCGGCAGCAAAACGGCAGCGGCGCGGTCGATGACTGCGCCGCTGTCGTATGCAACATCCACGCTTACGGCGTGAGCACCACCTTGCGGCAATCCTCCAGCTTCTTGTCGAACAGCTCGTAGCCACGCGCTGCCTCGGCCAGGGGCATGCGATGCGAAATGATCGAGCTCGGCTTGAGGTCGCCATTGCCGATACGTTCCAGCAGCTGCGGCATATGTTTTTGCACATGCGTCTGGCCCATCTTGAAGCTCAGGCCCTTGTCGAATGCATCCCCAAACATGAAGGCGTGGATGAAGCCGGCATACACGCCCGGCACGCTCACCACACCGCAGCGCCGGGTTGCCGCAATGCACTGCCGAATTGCCACGCCGCTGCTGCCTTCCAGCTTCAAACTGGTCAGTGCGGTCTCGACGGCGCTGCCTTCGGCCTCGAAGCCGACCGCTTCGATGCTGGCATCCACACCACGGCCATCGGTCTGCGAAACGATGACATCGGCCGGGTCGTCGATCTCGTCGAAATTGATCGGAATCACGCCATAGGCCCTGGACGCAAAGTCGAGCCGGTATGCATGCCGGTCGACCATGAAGATACGTTCGGCGCCCAGCATGCGGCAGCACGCCGCAGCCATCAGGCCGACCGGGCCGGCACCGAATATCGCAACGGTGGAGCCCTGTTTGACGCCTGCGTCGATCACTGCCTGATATCCGGTCGGCAGGATGTCGGACAGGAACAGCACCTGCTCATCGTGCAAGGCGTCCGGCACCACCAGCGGGCCGACGTTGGCCTTGGGAACGCGCACATATTCGGCCTGGCCGCCGGACAAGCCGCCATATAGATGGCTGAAGCCGAACAGCGCCGCCGGCGGGCGCATGTCCTTGTGGTTGAGCGCGGCGCCCTTGCCGGTATTGGTGGTTTCGCAGGCCGAGTATTCCTGCAGCACGCAATGGAAGCAGCGGCCGCAGGCGACCACGAACGGAATCACCACGCGGTCGCCCGGTTTGACCGCGGTGACATCCGGGCCCACGTCTTCGACGATGCCCATGAACTCGTGGCCGAGGATGTCGCCGGGGTGCAGGTCGGGAATCTTGCCGCGGTACAGATGCAGATCCGAGCCGCAGATGGCGGTAGCGGTGACGCGCAGGATCAGGTCGTCGCGTTCGACCAATACCGGATCGGGCACGGTTTCGACGCGCACATCGCGTGAGCCGTGGTAGTTGAGGGCAAGCATGGCTGTCTCCTGGGGGACGGTAGGACGTGGTAACGCCGTGCAGTGTTCGTGCACCTGCGTTAAGCCTGTCAGCACGGCGCGTGGGCATGGTGTGGACACCCTCGACCGCCGACGCGGCGTTGATGCGCAAGTCACGTCTGGATAACCCGCACGCTCGCAGGCTCCTTCAACGCACTGGAACGCATGCAGCATCGTTTGCATGCGCCAGCGACCCCGACAACCAATGAGCGCTGCGCAATCAGGCAAGCGCGACCAGACAGGAGACAGCAATGGGACTTTTCAAGATGGTGACCGCCGGTGCGGTGGGTTATGTGGCGTACAAGGCCTGGCAACGCCGCCAGGGGCAGGCGAGCGACCCACAAGGCGAGCAGGGCCCGTTGCAAAATGCACCCGCGGTCGTCGGTGCCACGCCGCCGCACGGCGACCCGTTGCGCGACAGCATCGGCGATGCCCGCGACCGCAAGCAGGCGCTGGGCGCGCTTGCGGTGTTCAACGAAAACGAGCGCACGCTTGCGCAGCTGGCAGTGGTCAAAGGCGTGGAAGGCGAGGTGCTGGATTTCGCACGCCAGATGGACGAAGCACACAGTGCGGCGCTGACCGACCTCAGCCGTTTTGCGCCGGACCGCAATGGCACGCTCGGTCAGGCCGCTGCCGCAGGTGCGCAAGCTGCACGCACGCGTCTGCAGAACCTGCATGGGCAGCAGTTCGAATCGCAGTACCTGCAGACCAGTGTGGACAGCCACCAACAAGCGCTGGCGTTGCTCGACACCCAGTTGAGCAGCGAGCCAGGTTCCAGCGATCTGGGCAAGGAGCTGCAGCGCGCACGCGACACCATTGCCGAGCATCTGGAACACGCCAAGGCGCTGCGTGCCAAGCAGGGCCAGCCACACTGATCTGACGTCGCTTTCAAGGCAGCCGCCGCGTCTGTGTGGCGGCTGCCTAGCAGTTTGCTGATTGCTCTGTACCGGAGATCGCAATGGGCGAACCACAAGACGCCCATCGTCAACCCACCGACATGCACGACCTCAGCATCAACGAAGAATGGGAACTGCAGTACCGCGCGCGCGCTGGGCCTGTCCGAAGATGATCTCAAGCGCGCGGTGCGGGAAATCGGCAACGTGACGACCAAGCTGCGTGACTACCGTCCACCGCATTGAACCGGTGATGCAGCAAACCAGACAGGCGGCGAAGGCTGGCGGTCTTTTTGGTGCTTGCCGGCTCCCTTGTTCCATGAGCGACGGCGTCCTTCGCGCAATGCACGCCGAACCCCTGCACCTCGCGCATTTCGTTCGCATCAGACCAGAAAGCTGACGCGTCGCCGGCATGGCGCCAACCTTACGGCGCTTCCGGCACAGCCTCGAACCCGGCCGCCTGCCGCTGCCACAAACCGTCGAACACGCCGCCGTGGCCGCGCAATTCTGCAGGGCTGCCGTCTTCAACCACGCGACCTTCCTGCAACACAACGATCCGGTCGAAGCCGATCACCGTGGACAGGCGATGGGCCACCGCCAGCACGGTGCGGTCGCGCATCAGGTGATCCAGCGCGGCCTGGATTTCCGCCTCCGATTCGGTATCCAGCGCCGAAGTGGCTTCATCCAGGATCAAGATGGGGGCATCCTTGAGAAACGCGCGCGCAAGGCCCAGCCGCTGCCGCTGGCCGCCCGACAACATCACCCCGCGCTCGCCCACCTGGGTGTCGTAACCCTGGGGCAATTGCCGGATGAAGCCATCGCAGAACGCGCGTCGCGCGGCGTCGTGCACCTCGGCCTCGCTGGCGTCGGGCCGGCCGTAGCGGATGTTGTCGCCGATGCTGCGGTTGAAGAGCGCGGTTTCCTGCGGTACCACCGCGATCTTCTCGCGCAGACTGTCCTGGCTGACGCTGCGGATATCCGTCCCATCGATCAGCACGCGCCCGGACTGCACATCGTCCAGGCGCTGGATCAGCGCAATCAAGGTGGACTTGCCGGCACCGGATGGCCCCACGATGCCCACCTTCTGGCCGGCCGGAATATGCAGGTTCAGTCCTTCCAGCACTGCCTCGCGCTCGGGATAGGCGAAGCGCACGTCTTCGAAACGGACATCGCCTTCGGCCAATGCCAGCGGCACGTCCGCATCGACGATGGCGTGTGGTTGCAGAATGATCTGCAAGGTATCGGCAATGGCGCCCAGTTGCTGCGTGGTGTCGACCAGGGTCAGCGCCAGATCGCGCGAGCCATGCAGGATGCGGAAGGTCAGCGCGCTCACCAGCACCACATCGCCCGCACTCACCGCAGCGGAGCGCCACATGCTGATCGCCCAGAGCAGCATGCCGCCGGCCATCAGCGACAGACAGATGTCGTGAATCACGCGCGCTTTTTCCACGTACATCCAGCTGCGCCGATGCGCTACTGCCTCGTGGCCGATCTGCTCGGCCAACCGCGCGCTTTCGCGATCGCGCGCGGCGAATGCCTTGATCGTCCACACATTGGAGACCGCGTCCACCAGTTCGCCGCCCACGCGTGCAGCCTGCGCGGCAAAGCGCTGATGCTTGGCACGGCCGCGGATGCCGAAGCTGGTGATGATGGCCGCCACGACTGCGACGAAGCCGACCAGCGTGGCGGCCATGCGCCAATCCACCGTCAGCAGCAGCACGATGGCGCCGAAAAAATCCACAATCGGCGGCACGATCTTCCACGCCAGGCCACCGAAGATCTGGCCGGCGGCGCTGCCGAGCGCGGTGATGCGATTGCCCAGCGCGCCGGCGAAATGCTCGGTGAAATAGCGCATCGGGTGGCCGGTGAGGTGGCGGAACAGATCCACCCGGATATCCACCACGCTGGCGACCACGGTGCGGCATCCCAGCCAGCCGCCGAGCCGCCACAACAGGTTTTCCACCGCAATCAAACTGATGAACAAGCCCAGCGGCAGCCACACGTTGGCCTGGCTGCGTTGCTCGGTGGCCATCGCGTCCACCAGCATTTTCATGCCGTATTGCACCGACACCGCGCAGCCGGCCGCGCCCACGATCAAGACCAACAGGCCCATGAAATGCCAGGGCCGGCGGCCCACGTAATGCCAGAGAAAGCGCGCCGGGGTGTCCGGCAACAATGCGGAGTGGGCGGGCGTGCTCACGTGTCGATGTCGGCTAGCGCGAACTGCGGCACGCGCAGACCGAAGCGCTCGTGCTCGCGCCGCAGTTGTTCGGCCAGGCCGGCATGCAGCGGCCGTTCGCCCTGTTCGTCCGCATAGCCGAGCAAGCCGGTGGGGCAATGCCGATAATTGTCCCAGCCCGGGTAATCCAGCACCGGATACAGGCAGATGCCTTCCATCGCCACGCCGTGCTGCAGGGCCATCGCCACCTCACTGCCGACGTGATCGAGCCACGGCCCGCGTTGATCGGCTTCGGCCCCGGTTTCGGACACGATCATCGGGCGGCGATAACGCTGCCAGAACTCCTGCATGATGGTTGAAAAGGGCCGATGGTCGGGCGAGTTGCGCAGGATCGGCACACCGCCCAGATACCACTGATTGTCGGGGTAGTAATTGAGACCGATGATGTCCAGATGCGCCGGGGTGCCGCCCAGCCCTGGCCATTGTTTGCCGCAAATCATGTCCCATGCTTCGAACTGCGCCAGACGCAGGCGTTCGGCTTCGCGGCGCGGGCCAGGCCGGTCGTTGGACGGCGCCACATGGATTGCAGGGTCCACCTGCACGAAGCGTGCGCGCGGGTCCACCTGGCGCACCGCATCGATCGCGGCAATGGTGGCGCGCACCAGCTGATGCTTGAGTTCGAAACCGCGCCCGCGTGCCATCGGATGCATGCGCGCGTGATCGCCGCCATTCCATGCCCAGTACGAGATCTCGTTGAGCGGCGCATAGAACGGCACCGCATCGCAGGCATCCTTGACGCACTGCGCAGCGGCCGCGGCAAAACGTGCGAAGCGGTCCACGAACTGCGGCGTCCAGATGTCCACATCGTCCGGCCAGCCGTAATGGCACAGGTCCCAGATCACCTGCGTACCGACGCTGTTGGCCGCATGCAACATCGGCAGGAAGCTGGACCAATCGTAATGCCCGGGCCGTTGTTCGATCAGATGCCAGCGCAAGCCATCGCGCGCGGTGCGCAGGCCATGCGCGGACAACGCCGCATAGTCGTTCGCGGCCCAGCGGTCGTGCTTGGTGCCGGCAATCAGATCGAGCCTGCGCCCGTCGCGGCGGCGGTGGGTCGAACACTCGAACCCCGCCATGAAAAAACTTTCGAACACTGTGGGGGTATGCATCTGACATCCTGCAGCACGCGTCGCTGCCGTGGCGACGCGTCGAAACTACCCCGCAGCGTGGTGCTGCAGGGCGGGGTGGGGACGGTCAGACCGCCAGTTCGGTCCGACGCTGTTGTTCGGCCTCTTCGATGCGCTTGTACAAGGCCAACGCCTGACCGACCACTTGATCCATGTTGTAGTACTTGTAGGTGCCCAGCCGGCCAAGGAAGGTGACCTTGGGCGTTTCGGCGGCCAGGCGCTCGTAGCGCCGATACAGCTCGGCGTTTTCTGCGCGGGGAATGGGGTAGTACGGGTCGCCATCGGCCGAAGGATACTCGCGGGTGAGGCTGGTCTTGGGATGGTGCTGGCCGGTGAGGTGTTTGTATTCGGTGATGCGCGTGTAAGCCACGGCTTCGTCAGGATAATTGACCGTGGCCACCGCCTGGAAGTGTTCCTGGTCCAGCGTGCTGTGTTCGAACCTGAGCGAGCGGTACGGCAACTTACCGTAGCAATAGTCGAAGTATTCGTCGACAGGGCCGCTGTAGACCAGCTCGTCGTAGTCCAGCTCGTCGCAGATTTCGCGGTAGTCGGTATTGAGCATCACCTTGATGTTGGGGTGATCGAGCATGCGTTCGAACATGCGTGTGTAGCCGTGCAACGGCATCTGCTGGAAGGTGTCGGTGAATTAGCGGTCGTCGTCGTTGGTGCGCGTGGGCACGCGCGAGGTCACCGACTTGTCCAGCTGCGACGGGTCCAGGCCCCACTGCTTGCGCGTATAGCCGCGGAAGAAGGTTTCGTACAGTTCCCGGCCCACCTGGTTGATCACCACATCCTCGCTGGTCTGGATATCGGCCACCGGCTCGGCGCGGCTGGCCAAAAATGCGGCGGCCTCTTCTTCGGTGGTGAGCTGCAGGCCATACAGGCGGTTCAGTGTGGTCATGTTGATCGGGATCGGCACCTGCTGCGCACTGACCTGCGCAAGTACGCGGTGCTGGTACGGACGCCACTGAGTGAAGTTGGATAGATAATCCACGATGCGCTGCGCATTGGTGTGGAAGATGTGCGGGCCATAGCGATGGATCAGCACACCGGCATCGTCATGGAAATCGTAGGCGTTGCCACCGATGTGCGGGCGCCGGTCGACCACCAGCACGCGCTTGCCAAGGCCGGCGGCCAGGCGTTCGGCCAGGACGCTGCCGGCAAATCCGGCGCCGACAATCAGGTAATCGAAACCGCGCCGTGTGGTGCCGTGCGTGCGGCGGCTGGCGAGCGGTGTGGCGACCGATGGGTTCATTGCTTCCAAGAGAGTGTCTCCTTCATCAAGGCGTAGGTGTGGTCCCAGGACATGTCGCCCAGCACTGCGTCGGCGCTGTCGAGCAGTTGCCCGCGGTCGGCGCTGTCCTGCAGCGCTGCTGCGCAGGCGGCCACAAAGGCATCGGCGGTGTCGGCGATGCGCACCACGCCGGTGTCGCCATACGTGCGCACGACATCGTGGATTGGCGTGGACACCACCGGGCAGCCGCCGGCCAGATATTCGGGCGTCTTGGTCGGGCTGATGAAGCGCGTGGAGGCATTGATCGCAAACGGCATCAAAGCCACGTCCCAACCGGACAGATACCCGGGCAGTTCGTCGTAGGTCTTGCCGCCCAGGTAGTGGATATTGGCGGCCTGCGGCAGCTCGGAAAGGTCGATCTTGACCACCGGGCCGATCATCACGAACTGCCACTGCGGGCGTTGCGCCGCAATATCGCGTAGCAGCGCGACATCGAAGCGCTCGTCGATGACGCCGTAAAAGCCCAGCCGTGGATGCGTGATGCCACGCTGGTCCTCAGGCTCCTGCTGCGGCGTGCGCGCGGCGGCGAAATGCGCAACGTCCACACTGCTCGGGAATGCGTGCGTATTGGCATGCAAGGCACGCTTGACCTCCCAGATGCTGTAGCCGCCGGTGAACACCACATCGGCACGCTGCAGCAGCTCGCGCTCGCGTTGCACCAGCTCCGGCGGGGCGCCGCGAAACGCCGACAGTTCGTCCATGCAGTCGTAGACCACCGTGCGCGCAGGCAGGTGCGCACTGAAGCCCTGGCTCATCGGCGTGTAGTACCACAGCAACAGGTCGCGCACGCCCAGCTCGGCCAGGTAGCCGTCCAACAGGCGCCGTTGCACCTGTACCGCCGCTTCGCCCTCGCAGCCGGCGGGCAGGCGCGGTACCAGCACGTGCACCCCGTCCTCTTCGCCGCGCACATCCAGCCAGGGCTCGGTTGCATCGCAGGCAATGGGTTCTTCCCAGAACAGCACGTTGGCATCGCGGGCAAAGCGCGACATCAGGTGTTGTGGGCGCTGGTAGACAAAACTCCAGCGCAGGTGCGACAGACACACCAGCGTGGGCCGTGCCGGATCGAACTGCGGCATGCTGTCGGATGGAACGGCGCGGCGGGTCTTGCCGATCGCGTATTGGAACTGACCAGCCCAACTCATGGAATGCCCTCGTAGGAAAGAAACCAATGGCCGCGCATCACGCGCGGGAGAGCGCGTCGGCGACCGACAGCTTGCGTGCCGGTTCGCTGCGACGGCGCGTGTCGGGGCCGGGCAGCAGCCGGCGCGCCGGTGCCGTCAGCTCGCGTGCAACCTCGCGCTCGGGCACGGCTGCCGCTGTGCGCTGGCGCGGCAAGCGCGAATGGGCATAGCCGTGCGGATGCATGGATTGCCAGCGCCAGGTATCGCGGCACATACGCTCCAGGTCGTATTCGGCGTTCCAGCCCAACAGTTGGTTGGCCAGTGCAGTACTGGCGAAGTACACCGCCACATCGCCTTGGCGGCGTGGCGCGATGCTCAGCGGAATGCGCCGGCCGCTGGCGCGTGCGAAAGCGGCCGCCACTTCACGGACGCTATAGCCGCGCCCGGTGCCAAGATTGACCACCAAGCCCTTGCGTTCGCGCTGCAGGTAATCGATGGCATCCACGTGCGCGCGTGCCAGATCCATCACATGCAGGTAGTCGCGCACCCCGGTGCCGTCGTCGGTGGGGTAGTCGTCGCCGAACACCTGCAGCGCAGCGCGTCGACCGACTGCCACCTGCGCGATGTACGGCATCAGGTTGTTCGGCACTCCGCGCGGATCTTCGCCGAGGTATCCGCTGGGATGCGCGCCCACCGGGTTGAAGTAGCGCAGCAAGGCCGCGTTGAACTCCGGCCAGGCCGCGCTGAGGTCGCCGATCATCTCTTCCATCATCAGCTTGGTGCGCCCGTACGGGTTGATCGCCTTCAACGGTGCGCTTTCTTCGATGGGGCTGCAGTTGGCATCGCCATAGACGGTGGCCGACGAACTGAACACCAGGTTGCAGACCTTGGCGGTGCGCATCGCGCGCAGCAGTGCCAGCGTGCCGGTGACATTATTGTTGAAGTACAGCAGCGGCTCGCGCACCGATTCGCCGACTGCCTTGAGCGCGGCAAAGTGCAGCACCGCGTCGATACGTTTGCTGATCATCAGCTCGGCAAGCTCGGGTGCACGCACGTCCATGCAATGGAACTCCGGGCGGAACCCCATCAGATGCTGCAGATGGGCGAGCACGCGCTCGGAGGAGTTGCTCAAATTGTCGACAATGCACACCTTGTGCCCACGCCGCGCCAGTTCCACGCAGGTATGTGAGCCGATATAGCCGGTACCGCCGGTGACCAAAATTCTCATTGTTGTCTGCCTTAGAGGGGCGCTGCTGTGCTGGCCTGCCCATGGTGCGGATGCACCACGTCGCATGCGTCGATGCGTGTCGGATGATGTCGTCGCGCCAGCAGTGCATTCGCACCTGCGCCACATCTGCGTGGCGGGCAGCACTGTTCGAAAGAGGGGGGCGTGCATCAAGGTCCAACACCACCTACGGTAGGTGGCGGGCCGTGAGAGCAACCGCAGGAATGGGTGTGTGTCACGCGAGCAAAACGTTGACCGGAAACTCACCTGTGGTGTGCGTTCTTGCACGCGCCCGAAATAGTCTTCGAGTGCCATGCGGCCAATGAAGGCAGCGCGGGCTGCGCTCGCGCCTGCAATGTACTCGCAAGGAAGCGATGCATGAAAAAGCCCGCGTCGCACGGCGGGCGAGGCGGGCTGCAAGCGACTCTGAAGCGTTACAGCGTGACTGCGCCGCCGGCAATCGTCAGCAAGGTGCCCGAGGTGTAACTGGCGGTATCGGCTGCCAGCATGACGTAAGCCGATGCCAGCTCGACCGGCTGACCGGGGCGCCCCATCGGTGTCTGCGACCCGAAGTTTTCCACCGACTCTTCATCCATGCCGGAGGGGATGAACGGTGTCCAGATCGGACCCGGCAGCACCGCGTTGACGCGGATGTTCTTCTCCGCCAGCACGCCGGCCAGGCCAATGGTGAGGTTGGCCAATGCGCCCTTGGTTGCGGCGTAGGGCAGGATATTCGGCGTTGGTTTCTTCGACTGCACCGAGGCAGTGTTGATGATGGAGCCGCCATCTGTCATCAGTGGCACCGACAGACGCACCAGGTTGAAGACCGCATGCACGTTGGTATCGAAGGTCTTGCGCCACTCCTCCAGGGTGATGTCCTCGAAGCATTCGAAATACTTCTGGTAGCCGGCGTTGTTGACCAGGATATCCAGTCCGCCCAGGGTGCTGTTGACCTTGTCGATCAACGCCGCCGCCTGATCGGGATCGCTGATGTCGCATCCGACCAGAAGCGATTTGACGCCGGCCTTTTCGATCAGTGCGCCAATCCGCGCGGCATCTTCCTGCTCATCGGGAAGGTAGGCGATTGCCACATCGGCGCCTTCGCGTGCGTAGGCAATGGCGACCGCAGCGCCGATCCCGCTGTCGCCACCGGTGATCAGGGCACGCTTGCCTCTCAGCTGGCCGTGGCCCACGTAGCTGTCTTCGCCATGGTCCGGCCGCGGGTCCATCTGTTCGGTGCGGCCGGGAAAGCTCTGCTGCTGTGGCTTGAAGGGTGGGCGTGGATAAGTGGGCACGGGCATTTTCGTCTCCTGACGGTGGGGTCGTTGATTGAACGTCAGTCTGGTCACGCAAACGTAAACATCCGGGCTAGTCCACTGAATCATTGAAATCGGATGCATGATCCCCAGGTAGTGTGTCATGCAAAGAACGAAGTTGACGATCCAACAGCGTGCTGAATTGGAGGCGGTGATGCGCAAGCGTCACGGCAACGCCG
>NZ_LYMI01000035.1 GCF_001660815.1 Xanthomonas nasturtii | reverse complement strand
CGGCGTTGCCGTGACGCTTGCGCATCACCGCCTCCAATTCAGCACGCTGTTGGATCGTCAACTTCGTTCTTTGCATGACACACTACCTGGGGATCATGCATCCGATTTCAATGATTCAGTGGACTAGCGCTGTCGCCAGGCGGTTGGTCGGACACCGCTGCGGCGCTGGTGGGTGCGTGGCTGGTGGGTGCGTGGCTGGTGGAACCATCGCCTGCCGAACTGTCGATGGCCGAGGCATCGCCGCCTCGTTCGCCACGCTTGACCTGCTGCCACAGCGCTTCCTGATCGCTTAGCGACAACGCATTCAATGCAGTGCCGGCCGCGTGCGCCTGTGCTTCCATCGCACGGAAGCGACGTTCGAATTTGAGGTTGGCGTGCCGCAGCGCAGCGCCCACATCGACCTTGGCGTGCCGCGCCAGATTGGCGCAGACGAACAAGACATCGCCAAGTTCGTCTTCCAGCCGCGCCTGATTGTCGTGCACCGGGCCGCGCGCGAATTCCACGCGCAGCTCTTCGATTTCTTCCTGCAGTTTCTCCAGCACCGGTGCCGGGCCGGGCCAATCGAAGCCGACCCGCGCCGCACGCGCCTGCAACTTGGTGGAGCGCTGCCATTCGGGCAGACCGCGCGCGATGCCGGCGAGTGCGGAGTCGTCCTGGTTGCCGGCGGCGCGACGTTCCTCGCGTTTGATCTGCTCCCAGGTGGCGCTCACCGCCTGCGCATCGTCGAGCTGCTGATCAGCAAACACATGCGGGTGACGACGCACCAGCTTGTCGCTGAGCGTGGCGACCACGTCGGCGAAACCGAAGGCACCTTGCTCGGCTGCCATCTGCGCATGGAAGACGACCTGCAATAGCAAATCGCCCAGTTCGTCGCGCAGGCCCGCCAGGTCGTTGCGGTCGATCGCATCGGCCACTTCATAGGCTTCTTCGATGGTGTACGGCGCGATGCTGGCGAAAGTCTGCTGCACATCCCAGGGGCAGCCATGGTCGCGATCGCGCAGGCGCGCCATCAGCTGCAACAGCTGCTGGATGTCGCCGGTCGGCGGGGTCTGGGGCATCGTGTGTTCCTGGAACCTTGAGAGTGAGTGCGCTGCCGGCGGTACGTCGCACATGGGGCGATGTCATCGCATGCTGCAGCACGACCCCGCATGCAACCGCGCACGGGCACCCAAGTGTACCTTTCAGGTCGTCCGCTTCTTGCGCGGCTGCGGCGTAGGCATAGCCGCAGCAGTCCAACGCGCGCGTGGCAGCGCGTCGCGCCAGCACGGTGTCGCGCGCTGTCCTCCACGCGCACCACTCACGCCAGCCAATCGCGCCAGGGCAGATTGGGGTCGCCCAGTGCGATGAAGTCGCCATTGAGCAAGGTATCGCGGCGGTTGTAGCGGAACGGTTTGCCGCTGCCACCGGCCAGCAATACGCCGCCGGCCGCATGCAGCACGCACTGCCCGGCGGCGGTGTCCCACTCGCAGGTGGGGCCGAAGCGTGGATAGACATCCAGGTCGCCTTCGGCGATACGGCAGAACTTCAACGACGACCCTTGCGCCACCACCTCGATCTCGCCCATGCGTTCCAGTGCGGCAGCGGTGCGCGCGTCGCGGTGCGAGCGGCTGGCGGCCACGCGCAGCGGCATGGCCGCCGGGGTGCGGGTGTGCAGCATCTCGTCGCGGTCGCCGTCGCGGCGGAAAGCGTTCTCGCCGCGTGCGGCATACCAGACCCGCCCATCGACAGGCGCCTGCACCACCCCCAGCACCGGCGCGCCCATATGGATGAGTGCGATGTTGACGCTGAACTCGCCATTGCGCTTGACGAACTCGCGGGTGCCATCCAGCGGATCGACCAGCCAGTAGCTGGTCCAGTACTGCCGCTCTTCCCAGGCAACGTGCGCAGACTCTTCCGACAGCACCGGCACATCCGGGGTGACGCGGCGCAAGCTCTCGACGATGACCCGATTGGCGGCCAGGTCGGCCTGGGTCAGCGGGCTGGCGTCGTCCTTGATCTCGACAGCAAAGTCCTGTGCGTATACCTGCATGATGGCCTCACCCGCTTCGCGGGCGATGGCGATCACGGTTTCGCGCAATTCCATCGGGATGCGGATCACCGGTTGCGCTCCAGCCATTCGCGCGCAATGAACAATGCGGCCAGCGAGCGGCCTTCGGAGAAATCTTCGCGCAGCATCAAGTCGTCCAGACGGGCGATCGGCCAGGGAATCACGTCCATCTCTTCCGGCTCGTCGCCGACCAGGCGTTCGGGGTAGAGGTCGCGCGCCAGCACCAACCAGGATTGGTGACTCATATAAGTAGGAGCGAGCGTCATCGCGCGCAACACCTGCACCTGGCGCGCGCCGTAGCCGGCTTCTTCCTTGAGCTCGCGGTCGGCGGCCTGCTCCGGCGTCTCGCCCGCATCGATGCGGCCCTTGACCAGACCCAGTTCATAGCGATGCACGCCGGCGGCATATTCGCGCACCAGCAGCACGGTCTGCGCATCGAGCATCGGCACCACCACCACGGCCCCATGGCCCTGGCTGAGTTGACGTTCGTAGATGCGCCGCTGCCCGTTGGAAAATTCCAGATCCAGCTGCTGGCGACGGAACGGCCCCTCGCCCAGATCGGTGATCTTGTGGATGGTCGGCAGGCGCGGGCTCATGCGTCGCACGCAGCCGCGGAGCGGGCCGATAGAATAGGAGGATGCATCGACATGTTCATGAACCCGAAATCCTAGCAGACCCTGCAGCCGCACAAACTGCCGAACATTGGCGGCAACGCGATCTTGCAGTGCTGTGGCACCCCTGCACGCAGATGCGCGAGCATCCGCACACGCTTCCGTTGGTGCCAATCGCGCGTGGCGACGGCGCGTGGCTGGTCGGCCATGACGGCCGCCACTATCTGGACGCAGTCAGCAGCTGGTGGACCAACCTGTTCGGCCATGCCGAACCGCGCATCGGTGCGGCCATCGCGCGCCAGGCCGGCGAGCTGGAGCAGGTGATGCTGGCCGGCTTCACGCATGCCCCGGCCGTGCAACTGGCCGAGCAGCTGCTGGCGATCGCGCCGCGCCAGGCAGGGCGCGCGCCGCTGGCCAAGGTGTTCTATGCCGACAACGGATCGGCCGGCGTGGAGGTCGCGCTGAAGATGGCCTTCCACTATTTCCACAATCG
This sequence comes from Xanthomonas nasturtii, assembly GCF_001660815.1. Classification (GTDB taxonomy): domain Bacteria; phylum Pseudomonadota; class Gammaproteobacteria; order Xanthomonadales; family Xanthomonadaceae; genus Xanthomonas; species Xanthomonas nasturtii. The sequence goes on along the minus strand of NZ_LYMI01000035.1, from coordinate 37,342 downwards.
TGGCGAGCACCGGCGCACGCGCTTTGTCGCCCTGGAGAACGGTTACCACGGCGAAACCATCGGTGCGCTATCGGTGGGCGACATCCCGCTGTATCGGCGCGTGTATGCGCCGCTGCTGTTGGAGTCGATATTTGCGCCCTCGCCCGATGCCTACCTGGCCGAGCCCGGGCAAAGCGCGGAAGACTACGCATTGCAGGCCGCCGATGCGCTGCAGGCACTGTTCGAACGATCGCCCGGCGAAATCTGCGCGCTGATTCTGGAGCCGCGCGTGCAATGTGCCGGCGGCATGCGCATGTACCACCCGGCCTATCTGCGTCGCGCGCGCGAGTTATGCGATACGCATGGCGCGTTTTTGATCGCCGACGAAATCGCCACCGGCTTCGGCCGTACCGGCACCCTGTTCGCCTGCGAACAGGCCGGCGTGATGCCAGACCTGCTGTGCCTGTCGAAGGGGCTGACCGGCGGCTTTCTGCCGCTGTCGGCGGTGCTGGCCACGCAGCAGTTGTACGACGCGTTCCTGGACGATTCGCGCGAGCGTGCCTTCCTGCATTCGCACAGCTACACCGGCAACCCGCTGGCATGCGCGGCGGCGCTGGCGACGTTGCAGATCTTCGCAGACGACGAGGTGATTGTGCGCAACCAGCACACGGCCGCGCGCATGCGCGAGCTGGCTGCGCAAATCGGCGAACACCCGGCCGTGGCGGACGTGCGCCAGGCCGGCATGATCGTGGCGTTCGAGCTGACCCAGGGCGGCGACAAACGCACCCCGTTCCCGTCTGCGGCGCGGGTTGGGCTGAAGGCCTATCGCGCCGCGCTCGACAAGGGCGTGGTGCTGCGCCCGCTCGGCGACGTGCTGTACTGGATGCCGCCGTATTGCGTGGGCGACGCGCAGCTTGCGCTGCTGGCCGAGACCACGCGCCATGCCATCGCGGAGGCGGTCGCATGCGCCTGACCCGTTCGCATGTTGCGCTGCCGCTGCACTGCGACCAGGAAGTGTCGCTGCCGGAAGAGTCGGCCAACCACCTGCTGCGGGTACTGCGGCTACGCGAGGGCGATACCTGCATCCTGTTCAACGGCGACGGCAGCGACTACCACGCGCGCATCACCGTGGCCGGCAAGCGCGAGGCGCGCGCGCTGGTGGAACGCGTGGAGGCGCTGTCCAACGAGTCGCCCTTACGCATCACGCTGCTCCAGGGCATCGCACGCGGCGAGAAGATGGATCTGGTCCTGCAAAAAGCCACCGAGTTGGGCGTTGCGGCCATCGTGCCGGTCAATGCCGAGCGCACCGAGGTCAAGCTCGATGCAGCACGCATGGAAAAACGTGTCGCGCATTGGCGCAGCGTGGTGGTGTCGGCCTGCGAGCAATCCGGTCGCGCACGCGTACCAACCGTCGCAGCGCCGCTTGGCTTGCAAGAGGCAGCGCAGGCCAGCGACCTACAGGCGCGACGGCTGACACTGGACCCGCAGGGCGAGCATCGCCTGTCCACGCTGAGTGCGGATGTCGCGCAAGGGATCATCGTGGCGATTGGGCCGGAAGGCGGCTGGTCGCCGCGCGATCGCACGATCCTAACCGAGGCCGGTTTTAGCGGCCTGCAACTGGGTCCGCGCATCCTGCGCACCGAAACTGCCGGGCTGGCGGCGATTGCCGCACTGCAGTCGCGGTTCGGGGATCTGTAGCGCGGTGTTGCGGGTCGTGTGATGCCCGCCGTAAATCGTAGAAGCGCGCTGGCGCGCGATGAGGCGTTATCGGGAAAGCCTCATCGCGTCCAAGGACACTCCTACACGAATGCGGAATGCGGAATGCGGAATGCGGAATGCGGAATGCGATCAAATCAGCGGCCGTGCTGCAGAAACCAGCTGGCTGCACCGATGACGCCGAGCTGGCCATGCTCGACGATGCTCACCGGCACCTGCTCCAGCGCTGGACGCAATGCGCCCTTGTCGAGCAGGCGTGCGACAAAGTCGCTGTTGGCAATGAAGGTGGCGATCTGCGGCAGGAACCCGCCAGCCAGATAGACGCCGCTGCGCACGCCATAGAGCAGCATCATGTCGCCGACCACGCTGCCCATGAATCCGCAAAACGCCTGCAATGCATCGTGCGCGAGCCCGTCGTTGCCGGCCAATGCGGCGGCGGTGACATCGGCCGGACCTTGATGCACGGCAGGCTCGCCGCGCAGCGCAGCCAACGCGGTGTAGAGGTTCAACAGGCCCGGGCCGGACAACAAGGTTTCGGTGCCCACGTGCGTGCGCGTGCGGCGCAGTTCCTGCAGCAAGGCCACTTCCAGATCGCTGGCGGCGGCGAGCGCGGCGTGGCCGGCTTCAGTCGGCAACACCATCGGGTTGGCGCCATTGGGAATCCATACCGCCGCACCCAGCCCGGTTCCGGGGCCGAGGACCAGCGCCGGGCCTGCGGCACCTTGCGCAGGGCCGGACAACTGCATGACCTGATTGCCGGCCATGTAATTGGCGGCGTAGGCGACCGCTTCGAAATCGTTGACCAGGTGCAAGGCCTGCATGCCGAGCTGGCGGCGAATCTGCTCCGGCGCCAGTACCCACGGCAGGTTGGCCGTGATCACGGAGCCGTCTTCCAGCGCATAACCGGCACTGGCGATCACGCCGCGGCGTACCGGCGCGCATTGCAGCTCGGCAAAGAACGCGGACATGATCTCGGCCAGGCCTGGGTAATCGGCGCAGCGATACTTGCGGTAGTCCAGCACCGTGACCGGCTTGCGCGCATCGGCGCTTGCGCAGACCAGTGCCAGGCGCACATGCGTCCCTCCCACGTCTGCGGCAACGAAGGTGTCGGGGCGCGGAAAGGACACCGCTTCCATTGGGCTGCTTGCGCTCACGCATTCTCCTGATAAGTGGCAGCGGGCTGGCGTCTTGTCCCGTTGTCCGACGAACGGCAGTGGGTAGACAACGTTGTCAGTATTCGCCCCGTAACGCAACCACGGCGACCACGTGCAGCGGGATTTCCCGCCCCGCCCATCATCCACGAAAATTCCGCACGAATCACGGCGATTTACGCACAAAAACCCGAGCGGACGCGAGCGAAGGCCGCACAGCGATTGAAGGCTTCAATTGCGCACACGATGCCTAACCTCACGTGCGCGCAAGCTCTCACCGACTTCGACACCGACGTCCAAAAAATGCTGCGTCGCAGCGCAATCGCAGCCGCATCAGAGATCTGTGACGATGTGTTGACAACGCTGTCAGCGCTACGCGAGACTCGACCCAAATCGAGGTTCTGGCAGGAGGGGCCAGGAACTGTTCGGTACTGACGAACGGCGCTTCCCTCGCCTGCATGCCCAGATTCGCGAGTGGCACGTCGCCAGACGTTCGACTCGCCGATGTCGCATTCGCTCTACCGTTTCACCACACGGGGGACACCTCCTCTACCACGCGAATCGACACCACCTGCTGCCCTTGCGGAGCAAATGAGTGCGACCACCGCGATCGGTCAGGACGTGTTGTTTTGCCGGCCACGCCGAGCGCTTGACGCCTTGAAGAAGGCCGCGCGCTCACAGCACTAACCAAAGAGGTTTAGCCATGCACAGCCGCACCACGACGTTAGCACTCTGTATCACCGCCGCTCTGTACTGCTCCGGCTCTGCAATGGCTGCCGGACAAGAACAACAAGCCCCGGCCAGCGCGCCGTCGGCCACCACCGAGCTGGACACCATCACCGTCACCGGCTACCGCGCGTCGCTGGAGAAGAGCCAGGCGGTCAAGCGTTCGGCCAACGCCATCGTCGATGCGATCAGCGCCGAAGACATCGGCAAGTTCCCGGACATCAATGCCGCTGAATCGCTGTCACACCTGCCGGGCATCACCGTCGACCGCCAGTTCGGCGAAGGCGAAAAAGTCAGCATCAACGGCACCGACCCGGCCTTGAACCGCGTGCTGCTCAACGGCCAGACCATTGCCTCGGGCGACTGGGGCGGCAATCCCACCGACACCAGCGGCCGTACCTTCAACTACACCCTGCTGTCGCCGGAAATCATCGGCCTGATGGAGGTCTACAAGACCCCGGAAGCGCGCATCGACGAAGGCTCGATCGGCGGCACCGTGATCGTGCATACCCGCAAGCCGCTGGACCTGCCCAAGAACACTATCCGCGGCTCGATCGGCTACAACTACAACGACCGTTCGGAAGAAGGCAATCCGCGCGGTTCGGCGCTGTGGAGCTGGAAGAACGACGACGAGACCTTCGGCGCGTTGATCTCCGCCACGCACGACAAGCAGGACCTGGCACGCGCCGGTATCGAATACTTCGGCTACACCACCGGCGCCGGCATTCCGCCCACCGCCACCATCACCGGCGACGGCAGCGATGTGGCCACCGCACGCGTACCGGCCGGCATCAGCAGCGCGTTCTTCCAGCAGACCCGCGAGCGCAGTGGCCTGCAGGGTGCGTTGCAGTGGAAGCCGAACGAGCAGAACGAATTCAACCTGACCGGCTTGTACATCAAGGGCAAGTACAACAACTTCAGCCAGGCGCGTTACGTGTGCCCGGCGTGTAATGACGACCGCCAGAAAATCACCAGAGCCAACGTGGAAAACGGTGTTGTCACCTCGGCCACGGTGAGCGATGGCGCAGCGGGTCAGCCATATGCGCAACTGGATGCCAACTACCGCGAGAGCACCGTCACCACCAAGAGCCTGAACCTGCGTCACGACTGGTCCGGCGAAAAGTGGGTGTTCACCACCCAGGGCGGTTACACCGAAGCCACCGGCGGCAAGAACCCCGAATACCTGATGAAGTTCCTGATGCAGGACGGCGGTTACAACTACGCCTTCGATGGTCGGAGCACCGCAGTGAACTACGATAACGGCGGCGCCTCGAACTGGGTGTTGCCGGGAAATCCCGCCGGCCTGGCGCCCGGCCAGGAGGGCAATGTTCCGGGCACCACGACTGGCATCATGCAGGCTGGCGGCATCGCCTACCAGGAGAGCCTGGACGAGGAAAAATACTTCCAGTGGGATGCCGCACGCGATCTGGAATGGGGCCCGTTCACCAAGCTGCAGTTCGGCTACAAGTACATCAACCACGACAATGGCGTGGATGCACGCGGCAACCGTATCAACTCCACTGACACGGTGGCGTTGACACAGTTCAATCCGGGCATCACGCCCAGCAGTCTTTACGACGGTCTGGGTGCCAGCGGCGACCTGACCACCTGGCCAACTGCAGGCCTCGGTGCCGTGCGTAATTACCTGCTGTCGCAGCCGCAGGGACCTTATCGGACCGACTTCGGCGCGTCGTTCCAGGTCGGGGAGATCACCCAGAACATCTACACGCAATTGAATTACGAAACCGGCAAGATCCGCGGAAACGTCGGTGTGCGCCTGGTGGATACCACCAACAAATCCGAGTTTTGGCAAAGCAACGACGGCGGCGCAAACTTCAACCGTGTCGCCGAAACCAACGACTATCGCAAGGCGTTGCCGAGCTTCAATATCGCCTATGACATGACCGAAGACAGCGTACTGCGCTTCTCGGCAGCCAAGGTGATCGCCCGTCCGCGCTACTCCGATCTGGCCGGCACTTTCACCATCAACAGCGGCACCGGCGATCTGACCGCCAGTGGCGGCAATCCGAATCTCAACCCTTATGAGTCCACCAACTATGACGTGGCGGCCGAGTGGTATTTCGCACCGTCCAGCATGTTGTCCGGTGAAGTGTTCTATCGCGACATCAGCTCCTACATCGTCAGGACCACGGCCAGCCAGCAGTTGAATCCAGCACCGCCTGCAGTGGCTGGCGTGTATCAGGTCACTACGCCGATCAACGTGTCCGACGCCAAGGTCAAGGGTGTGGCGGTGAATTACCAGCAGACCTTCGGTTTGGGTTTTGGCTTGCAGGCCAACTACACGTTTGCCGAATCCGATTCCAGCTCCGGCTTGAACCTGCCATACCTGTCGCGTGACACCTATAACGTGATCCCGTATTGGGAACACGGCGACTGGATGGTGCGTATGAACTATAGCTATCGCTCCAAGTACTTTACCCAGATCGGCCGCTTGGCGTCGAACGACTTTGCAGACGCTTACAAGCAGCTGGATTTGAGCGCCTCGTATCAGATCACCGACTACATGGGCATCACCTTCGGCGCCACCAACCTGCTGGATTCAACCTACCGACTCTTCAGCAACACGCGTGATACCCCAACGGCGTTCTACAAGAACGGCCGCGGCTACCAGGCCCAGTTGAACTTCAAGTTCTGATGTAGCACCGGCGCGCCACCGCCCCTCCACGGTGGCGCGTTTTTTTTGACCCGACCGTTGCACGCAACGGTCGGGTTGATGTTGTACCAAGGAGTGGTACTGGCCACGCCCCTTCGCAGCTGAGGGAGCATGGCCAGGCCCGCTTTTGCCATCCACGCGCGGCCGCAGCATGACCGACGCGTCTCGCTTACAGGAGTGCAGTTCCCATGACGACCGATAGCCGCGTGTTTGCGGCTCCATCCCGCCGCCACGCCGGAGCTGCACCCAGGAGTCGAGCGCTCGCGTTCGCTCTGCTGCTTGCGTTGCCCGCCGTGCAGGCGAGTGCCGCGCAATCGCCGACCGCGCCGACCGCTACCACGCTCAGCCCCGAGGCCATCGACCAGCAGTGGCTCGATGCCACCGCCAAGTACGCGCCCGAACGCGAGCGTCTGGTGCGCGAAGCCGAAGCCGGCGCACGCAAGGGTCCGTTCCGTCCCGACTGGGCCGCACTGAAGGCGTATCAGTCGCCGGCGTGGTACGACAACGCCAAGTTCGGCATCTTCATCCACTGGGGCGTGTTCTCGGTGCCGGCGTTCGGCAGCGAGTGGTATTCGCGCAATATGTATCTGCAAGGTTCCAAGGAATTCGCCCATCACGTCGCCACCTACGGGCCGCAGGCCAGCAGCGGCTACAAGGATCTGATTCCCAAGTTCACCGCGCCCAAGTTCGACCCCAATGGCTGGGCCAGGTTGTTCCGTGAGTCCGGCGCGCGCTATGTGGTGCCGGTGGCAGAGCACCACGACGGCTTCGCGTTGTACGACTCCAAACTCTCCGACTGGACCGCGATGAAGATGGGGCCCAAGCGCGACCTGCTGGGCGAGCTATCCAAGGCGATCCGCGCGCAGGGGCTGCACTTCGGCCTGTCGTCGCATCGTGCCGAACACAATTGGTTCTTCGACGGCGGGCGCACCTTCGACTCCGACGTCAACGACCCGCGCTATGCGGCGCTGTACGGCCCGGCCCAGGTGCGCCTGCCGGGCAAGGACGATGCCGATGTGGCCAACGACTGGACGCCGGTCTCGCAAGCCTGGCTGGACGATTGGCTGGCGCGTACCACCGAGTTGATCGACACCTATCAACCGGACCTGATCTATTTCGATTGGTGGATTGCCCACCCCACCTTCCGGCGCAGCCTGCCGACGATGCTGGCGTACTACTACAACCAGGGCGCAGCGCGGACCGAGGCCGACCGCGGCGTGGTGGTGAACTACAAGCTGGGCGCCTTCCCCGAAGGCGCCGGCACGCTGGATATCGAGCGCGGCCAGCTGACCGGCATCCATCCCACCCACTGGCAGACCGATACCTCGGTGAGCAATGCCTCGTGGGGCTACATCGAAAACGACACCTACAAGTCGCCCACCTTCATCATCCACATGCTGGCCGATGTGGTGGCCAAGAACGGCAACCTGATGCTCAACATCGGCCCGCGTGCGGATGGCTCGATCCCGGACACCGAGCGCGGCATCCTGCTTTCGATCGGTCGTTGGCTCAAGACCAACGGCAGCGCGATCTACGACAGCACGCCGTGGCGCGTGTATGGCGAAGGCCCCACCGAAGTGGTGGGCGGCACCTTCCAGGACGTCAAGACCAAGCCATATACGGCCGAAGATTTCCGTTTCACCACCCGCGATGGCGCGCTGTATGCGATCGAGCTGGGTTGGCCGAGCAATGGTGAGGCGGTGATCCGCTCGTTGACACCTGCCGATGGCGTGCGCGGCGTGACGCTGCTGGCCAACGGCAAGAAGATCCCGTTCGAACAACGCGCCGATGGCCTGCATCTGCGGCTGCCGGTCAAGCCGGTTGGCGAGAGCGCGTATGTGTTCCGCATCGACCTCTCTTCCCCCACTCCCTGATGGATGTTGTCTTTCATGAGTAAGCGATTGACCTGGATGTTGCTTGCGCTGGCGTTTGCCTGCGCCCCGGCCCTGGCCAAAAATCCCACGGCGTTGTTCTATCTGATGAACACGCAGAAATCGACCAACTCGTTCATCGCCAACGTCGACAAGATCGATGTGGTGGTGCCCACCTGGTACGGCGTGGATCAGAACGGCCTGGTCAACGGCACGCCCAACATGTACCTGTACGACATCGCCAAGCAGCACAAGCTGCGGGTGATGCCGATCCTGTCGATGACCACCGGCCGCGACGGCTTCCACAAGCTGATGCACGATGAGGCGGCCAAGAAGCGCATGATCGAATCGCTGCTGATCCACGGCAAGCGGCACAAGTACTACGGCTTCCAGTTCGATTTCGAAAACATCGCCTGGACCGATCGCGATGCCTACACCTTGATGGTGAAGCAGACCGCCGATGCGCTGCACAAGGCCGGTTTCAAGATGTCGGTGGCAGTGGTGCCCAATGCACCGGGCCATGCCGAAGGCGGCCAGTTTTCCAAGTGGATGTGGGAATACTGGCGCGGTGCGTACGACCTCAAGGCGCTGGGCCAGGCCGCGGATCTGGTCAGCATCATGACCTACGACCAGCACACCCGCTGGACCACGCCGGGCCCGGTCGATGGCATGGTGTGGATGAAGAAGCACCTGGATTACGCCATCACCCAGGTGCCGAAGGAAAAGCTCTCGCTGGGCATCGCCACGTACGGCTACCGCTGGTACACCGGCAACCCGGTGAAGGAAGACGGCACCGAAGCGTCGAACATCGCAGCCGCGTATATCGATGCCGACGAATCCTTCCCGCTGGCGATCGAACAGAACGCCACCGTGCAGTGGGATCCGGTGGAGCAGGAATCGTGGTTCTATTTCTATCGCGACGATATGCGTGAGTGGGTGTTCCGCCCGGACGCGCGCAGCTTCAAGGCGCGTTATGAGCTGACCAAGCAGTACGGCCTGGAAGGTTTCAGCTGCTGGGTGCTGGGCGCCGAAGATCCGAAAGTGTGGGATGAGCTGCCCACCGCGCAGCGCTGACAGCAGCTGACGCAACGCTGCGCATGCGCGCGGGCGAGGCCGGTGCTGGTGGCGGACTGCATGTACTGCGACCCGCTTCCTGCGCTGCACGCGCCCGTTTTGCAACGACCGATGCGGTTGCCTTGGTCGCGCGACAACGCACTGGCTACGCTGCGCAGCGGGATGAAGCGTGCGCCAGTCCCTGCGTCTTCCGACACGGCTTTGCTACTGTGCGTGGCTGCCGTGTACCGCCGCCACATCAGGATGTGATTGCATGATGTCGAACTCCGCACCCACCGCGCGCCTGACAGCCGCGCCGCCGTTGTCCTCGCGCCTGCTTGCGCTCGCATTCGCAGCGGCGTCGCTGGCCGCTTGCGGTCAACGTGCAGCCGGCACCTCGCCAGCGGCGGCCACTGCAGGCGCGCCTGCAGTGGCAACAACAGCGAGCGCCAACGCAGCGTTGCCGTTGATCCCTGCAGCGGTCGAAGTCGAACGCGGTAGCGGCAGCTTTACGGTGGGCACCGGCACGGTGATCTCGATCTTGCCCGGCGATGCCGATGCGCGCCGCAGTGCCGAACATCTGGCCGATCTGCTGCAGCGCACACGTGGGCTGCGGCTGGAAGTGCGGGTCGAACCCAGCGCATCGCCGGGCAGCATCCGCCTGGAGCGTACTGCGCAGGCGCCGGTGGCACACAAGGAAGGCTACAGCCTGGAGGTGGATGCCAAGGGCGTGCGCATTGCCGCGCGCGATGGCGCCGGCTTGTTGTATGGCGCCATCAGCGCCTGGCAACTGATGACACCGGATGCGCGCAAGGGCGAAGTCCAGCTGCCGTCGGTGGCGATCCGCGACTGGCCGCGTTTCAGCTGGCGCGGCCAGCATCTGGATGTGGCCCGCCACTTTCATGATGTGGCCACGGTCAAGCATGTGCTCGACACGATGGCGCTGCACAAGCTCAACGTGCTGCATTGGCATCTCACCGACGACCAGGGTTGGCGCATCGAGATCAAGCGCTACCCCAAGCTCACCGAGGTTGGCGCATGGCGCACGCCTCCGGGTGGCGGCCAGCACGGCACGCCGCAGCGTTATGGCGGTTTCTACACGCAGGAACAGATCAGCGAGATCGTCGCGTATGCGGCGCGCCTGCACATCACCGTGCTGCCCGAGCTGGACATGCCCGGGCATGCGCAGGCAGCCGTTGCCGCCTACCCGGAAGAAGTGGGCGTGCCCGGCGTACGCACCCAGGTGGGCGTGGACTGGGGCGTGAACCCGTATCTGTTCAACACCAGCGAACGCAGCCTGAGCTTCATCACCAACGTGCTGGATGAGGTGCTGACGTTGTTCCCGTCGACCTACATCCATATCGGTGGCGATGAGGCGGTGAAGGATCAATGGGAAGCCTCGCCGGCCGTTCGCGCACAGATGCGCAGGCTGGGCGTCAAGGACGCGCATGCGATGCAGGGCTGGTTCAACGAACAGCTGGCGAGCTACCTCACCCAGCACGGCCGGCGCATGATCGGCTGGGATGAAATTCTGGAAGGCGGCGTGCCGGCCAGTGCATCGGTGATGTCGTGGCGCGGCGTCGAAGGCGCGGTGGTGGCGGCAAAGCAAGGTCACGATGTAGTGCTTGCGCCGGGCGACTGGTTGTATCTGGACAATTTGCAGACCACGCGCAGCGACGAACCGAACGGCCGGCTGACCGTGTTGCCGCTATCCAAAGTCTATGCATTCGATCCGGTGCCGGCCGAGCTCAGCGCCGAACAGGCCAGGCACGTGCTGGGCGCACAAGGCGCGTTGTGGTCCGAATACATTCCGTCCAGATGGCATGTGGATCACGCCCTGTTCCCGCGTCTGTCGGCGGTGGCGGAAGTGACCTGGTCGCCGCCGGCAGCACGTAACTGGAACAGCTTTCTGACGCGCCTGCCGGCACAGCTACAGCGCTATAAGGCACTGGGCATCGACTACAGCGACGGCGCCTTCGCCGCCGATATCGCGCTGGAATCCGGTCCCAACCCGGTACTCGCCGGCGGCCCGGCCAAGGTGGCGTTGAGCACGCAGACCGGTGCGGGCACCCTGCACTACTCCATCGACGGCAGCGAGCCCACGCCGGCATCGCCGCGTTATCAAGCACCGTTTACGATTCAATTGCCAACCACGGTCAAGGCCACTGCGTTCGATGCCAACGGCACGCCGCTGGCGGCCACGCGCAGCCGCAGCTTCGATCGCGCCAGCCTGTTGCGGGTGGACACGCAAGGGCTGCGCCACTGCGTGAAGTCCGGCGCGCTGGGCCTGCGCCTGCCGCTGCTGCCGGAGATGACCGGCGCCGACACGCCGGTCTACAACGTCGATCTGTTCCATGCCTGCCGCATGTATCCGCAAGCGCGCCTGGACGGGATCGGCGCGATCCGCATCGACGCCGCACGTCTGCCGAACAACTTCGGTCTGGCCCACGAGCAATCCAAGGTCGTGCAGTACCCGGCCAAATCGCGCGGCGGTGAGCTGGAAGTGCGACAAGGCTGCGAGGGCGAACTGCTAGCCAGCGTACGTCTGCCCCAGGGCGACGGCGTGGGCGAGCAGCTCACCCTGGAAACCCCATTGCCTGCACGCACCGGCGTCCATGATCTGTGTCTGCGTTTCACCGCACCCATTCGCGGCCCGTTGTATGCCATCGGCGCCGTTCAATTGATTGAAACCACCGCGCAGGCGCCCCCCGCCGCCACGCGCTGATCCATCCAAGGAGAGTCACCCATGCCCCTGTCCCGTCATCGTTTCGTCCCCGCCCCCGCCCGTCTCGGGCTTGCCCTGGCCTTGGCCATCTCGCAGGCCTGGGCCGCGCCTCCCACGGCAGAGACCCTGGATAAAGGCTGGCAGGTGCGGCTGGTGCCGGGGCAGGAACAAGCCAAGACCTATCCGAAAGCCGCAGCGTGGTTGCCGGCGCAGGTGCCTGGCGCGGTGCAGACAGATCTGATCGCCGCCAAAATCGTGCCCGACCCGTTCTATCGCGATAACGAAGGCAAGATCCAGTGGGCGGGCCTGAGCGATTGGCAGTACCAGACCCGCTTCAACGTGGATGCGGCCACGCTCAAGCGCGAGCACGTGGAACTGGTGTTCGATGGCCTGGATACCTTTGCCGAGGTCACCCTCAACGGCAAGCCGCTGCTCAGCGCCGACAACATGTTCCGGCAGTGGCGGGTGGATGCGAAATCCCTGCTCAAGCGCGGCAACAACGTGCTCGAGGTCAGGCTGTACTCGCCGATCAAGAAGATCCAGCCGTGGCTGGCCAAGCAGCCGTATGCGCTGCCGGGTGCCTACGATTCGGCATTCGGCGACGAGCCCGAATCGCGGCACAGCTCCACTTATGTGCGCAAGGCACCGTACAACTTCGGTTGGGATTGGGGCCCGCGCATGGTCAACGCCGGCATCTGGAAAGATGTGCGCGTGGAAGCGTGGGATGCCGTGCGTGTGGACGGGCTGCATATCGCCCAGCAACGTGTGGACGCGGACAGTGCGCAACTGCAGGCGCAGCTGGAACTGCAGGCCGGCCGCAGCGGGCCGGTGCAGGTGACGCTGGATGTGCTTGGGCCGGATGGGAAGAGTGTCGGCCAGTTCACCCAGCAGGCGGTGGTCGACCCGGGCCAGAACCGTATCGATTTGCCGGTGCGCATCGCCAAGCCCAAGCGCTGGTTCCCGGCCGGCTACGGCGCGCAGGACCGCTACACCTTCGTGGCCAGCGTGCGCGATGCCGATGGCGACAGCCAGCAGATCAAGCGCATCACCGGCCTGCGTTCGGTGGAATTGCGCCGCGAAAAAGACAAGTTCGGCAAGAGCATGGAGATCGTGATCAACGGCATCCCGATCTTCGCCAAGGGCGCCAACCTGATCCCGCTGGATGCGTTCCCCGCGCGCGTCAGCCCCGAGCGCATGCGCAGCACCCTGCAGGACGCGCGCGATGCCAATATGAACATGCTGCGCATGTGGGGCGGCGGGCATTACCAGGACGACCACTTCTACGAGGTGGCCGACGAGTTGGGCATCATGATCTGGCAGGACTTCATGTTCGGTGGCGCAGTGCCGCCGTACGACGTGGAGTTCCGCGAGAACACCCGGCAGGAGGCCATCGAACAGGTCAAGCGCCTGCGCGACCACCCCAGCATCGTGTTGTGGTGCGGCAACAACGAAGTGCAGACCGGCTGGGAAAACTGGGGCGACCGGGTCAAGTTCAAGCAGTCGGTGGACCCGGAAGAACGCAGCCGCATCGAGCGCGGCATGACCACCTTGTTCGGTACCGTGTTCCGCGAAGTGGTGGCCACCTACGATAGCGACGTGCCGTACTGGGCTACTTCGCCGGGCACCAATTTCGATGGCGCTGCGGACCAGGCCAACGATGGCGACATGCACTACTGGAAGGTGTGGGGCGGCCCTGCGCTGCCGGTCACCGAATATCTCAACGTCACCCCGCGCTTCATGTCCGAATACGGCCTGCAGTCGTTCCCGGACATGCGCACCGTGCGCGCGTTTGCCGAATCCGGCGACATGGATCCGGAATCGCCGGTGATGCGCGTGCATCAGAAGTTCGACAAGGGCAACGGCAACAAGCGGCTGATGCTGTATATCCGCCGCGAATTCGGCGAGCCCAAGGATTTCGAAAGCTTCGTCTACCTGAGCCAGCTGATGCAGGCCGAGGGCATCAACCTGGCCGCCTCGCATCTGCGCGCCTCGCGCCCGCAATCGATGGGTTCGCTGTACTGGCAGCTCAACGATGTATGGCCGGGCGCGTCGTGGTCCAGCGTGGATTACTACGGCCGCTGGAAGGCGCTGCACTATCACGCACGCCGCTTCTACGCGCCGGAAATGATCGCCGCGTTGCGTAACGACAAGGGCCAGACCGAGGTCTCGCTGGTGTCCGATCGCACCACGCCGCTGGCGGCACGCTGGCGCATGCGGGTGATGAGCATGGACGGCAAGCTGCTGAGCAAGCGCGAAGAAAAAGCCAGCGTCAAACCGCTCAGCAGCCTGCAGGTGGGCAACTTCAGCGACAAGCAATTGCTGGGCAGCGCCGATCCCAAGCGGACCTACGCGGTGTTCGAGTTGTTCGACGGCGAGAAGCTGCTGTCGCGTGAAGTGGTGTTCTTCGCACCGGCCAAGCAGCTCGCAATGCCGGCCGCAAAGATCGACAGCCAGTGGCGCGCCGATGGCGACGGCTATGCGCTGACGCTGACCAGCAACACGCTGGCGCGCGAGGTGTGGCTGTCGTTCGGCGATGTGGACGCCACGCTGTCGGATAACGCCTTCGACCTGCTGCCCGGCGAGCCATTGACCGTGCGCGTGAGCAGCAAGGCTGCGTTGGCACAGCTGCAATCCACCCTGCAGGTGCGCGACCTGGCGAGCACGCTGGCCGGTGCACCGCCGGAGCCGCAGGAAGCGCCGGCCGCGAAATGAGCCACGACCGGGCGCGATTGATGCGTTATTCGGGCCCGTCTCCCGCGGTATGGGAGACGGGGTTGCCGGCCGCACGGCAGTCTCGCTGGGCCCGATCATGCAGCCAGCGGAGCTGACGGTTGTGCTGGCAACGCCGGGCGCAGACGTTGCACACGGCAAGGGAAGGCGCGTCTCTATCGCGAGGTTTTACGACAAGGCCGCTGTTCTGCACCGCGCTGGCAACGCTCGCCGCACAGACACGGATCTGGCAATGACGTACCAGCCAGCCCCAGGTAACGACCGGCAACCGCGCAGCGTTCCCCAAACCCCTGTTCTGCCGCGCTCCCTGCGGCAGCACCCAAGACAACGCGCGGCGCTGACCGCTGCGCAGGAGTAGATCGATGTCATCCGTGTTTGTATCGCGCCTTGCCATTGCGCTGGGCCTGAGCCTTGGCTTGCCGTGCAGCGTGCATGCCGCCACTGCCCAGCGCGCCGGTAGCCCCGAACAACGTGCCGCTGCCTTGGTGGCGCAAATGAGCCGCGAAGAGAAAGTCGCCCAGGCGATGAACGATGCGCCAGCGATTCCGCGTCTGGGCATCCCCGCCTACGAATGGTGGAGCGAAGGCCTGCATGGCATCGCGCGCAATGGCTACGCCACGGTGTTTCCACAGGCGATCGGCCTGGCCGCCAGCTGGAACACCACGCTGATGCAGCAGGTGGGCACAGTGGTCTCCACCGAGGCGCGCGCCAAGTTCAACCAGGCTGGCGCCCCGGGCAAGGACCACCCGCGTTACGCCGGGCTGACCATCTGGTCGCCCAACATCAACATCTTCCGCGACCCGCGCTGGGGCCGTGGCATGGAAACCTATGGCGAGGATCCCTTCCTCACCGGGCAACTGGCGGTCGGTTTCATTCGCGGCCTTCAGGGCGATGATCTGGAACACCCGCGCACGATCGCCACACCCAAGCACATCGCCGTGCACAGCGGCCCGGAGCCGGGGCGGCATGGGTTCGATGTGGATGTCTCGCCGCGCGATGTGGAGGCGACCTATACGCCGGCCTTCCGCGCGGCGTTGGTCGAGGGCCAGGCTGGCTCGGTGATGTGTGCCTACAACTCGCTGCACGGCACCCCGGCGTGCGCGGCCGACTGGCTGCTCAACGGCCGCGTGCGTGGCGATTGGGGCTTCAAGGGCTTTGTGGTCTCCGACTGCGATGCGGTGGACGACATGACCCAGTTCCATTACTTCCGCCCCGACAATGCAGGTTCGTCTGCCGCAGCGCTCAAGGCCGGGCACGATCTCAACTGCGGGCATGCCTATCGCGACCTCGGGACCGCCATCGAACGCGGCGAAGTGGACGAAGCGCTGCTCGATCAATCGCTGGTGCGCCTGTTTTCCGCACGCTATCGGCTGGGCGAACTGGAAGCCCCGCGCAAGGATTCGTACGCGCGGCTTGGCGCGAAGGACATCGACAACCGCGCCAACCGTGCATTGGCCCTGCAGGCGGCTGCCGAATCGATCGTGTTGCTGAAGAACGCCGATGCCACGCTGCCGCTGAAAGCAGGCACGCGGCTGGCGGTGGTCGGCCCGAATGCCGATGCATTGGCCGCGCTGGAGGCCAACTACCAAGGCACCTCAGCTGCGCCGGTGACGCCACTGCTCGGCCTGCGCGAGCGCTTCGGCACCCAGCAGGTGCACTACGCGCAAGGCGCGCCGTTGGCTGCCGGCGTGCCGGGCATGATTCCGGAAACGGCATTGCGTAGCGACGGCAAGCCGGGGCTGCGTGGCGAATATTTCGACAATGTGGACATGACCGGCGCGGCGCGCGTGGTGCGGCAGGACCGCGTGGTGAGCTTCAACTGGGACCAGGTCGCCCCGGCAAAGGGCGTGCCGGCCGACCGTTACGCCGTGCGCTGGAGCGGCGAGCTGCTGCCACCCGGTGCCGGCGATTACACCCTGGCAGTGCGCGTGGCGCGCTGCTTCGATTGCACCGGCCACGACCCGGTGCGGCTCTACATCGACGACAAGCTGGTGGTTGCCGGCAATGCCGAAGACAAGCACGTGCCGGCCGGCATGCACAACGCCGATGGCCGCAGCGTGGAAACCGTGCTGCATTTCGACGATACCCGCCCGCGCAAGATCCGCCTGGAAATGGAGCACCGCGGCCAGGACCAGGGCGTGCGCCTGGAATGGCTGGCACCGGCAGCCGCGCAGCTTGCCGAAGCAGAACGGGCCGTGGCGCAGGCCGATGCAGTGGTGGCCTTCGTCGGCCTGTCGCCGGATGTGGAAGGCGAAGAGTTGCGCATCGATGTGCCCGGCTTTGACGGCGGCGACCGCAACGACATCGCCCTGCCCGCCCCGCAGCAAGCGCTGCTCGAACGTGCAAAGGCCTCCGGCAAGCCGCTGGTGGTGGTGTTGATGAGCGGCAGCGCAGTGGCGGTGAACTGGGCCAAGACGCATGCCGATGCGATCGTGGCCGCGTGGTACCCGGGCCAGTCCGGCGGCACCGCCATTGCCCGTGCGCTGGCCGGCGACGACAACCCCGGCGGGCGGCTGCCGGTGACGTTTTACCGCTCCACCAAGGACCTGCCGGCATATGTCAGCTACGACATGAAGGGCCGCACCTATCGCTACTTCAAGGGCGAGCCGCTGTTTCCGTTCGGCTACGGGCTGAGCTACACCAGCTTTGCGTATGCGGCGCCGCGCCTGTCCACCACCATCCTGCAGGCCGGCAGCACGCTGCAGGTGACCACCACCGTGCGCAATACCGGCACCCGCGCCGGCGATGAAGTGGCACAGGTGTATCTGCAATACCCGGACCGCCCGCAATCGCCGCTGCGCAGCCTGGTCGGCTTCCAACGCGTGCACCTCAAGCCGGGCGAACAGCGCGAACTCACCTTCACGCTGGATGCGCGTGCGCTGAGCGACGTGGACCGCACCGGGCAACGCGCGGTGGAAGCCGGCGATTACCGCGTGTTTGTCGGTGGTGGGCAGCCGGGTACCGGTGCGCCGGGCGAGGCAGCAGCATTGACGATCCAGGGTCGGTCGCCGCTGCCCAAGTAGGCGCGTGGTGGCGTTGATGCGTGCAGGCGCCGGTTCAATGCCGACGCTTGTGCGCAGACGGCATACGCAGCAATTCGGGTGCGTCGTCAATCGCCTGCTGGTGCCCGCACGGTGTCTTGTGCAGACGTGTCTTTTAAAGCCGTGTGGGCGCATCGGCGCATCGTGCCTATCCAAAGATGGCGGCCAGCGCACGCGCGCTTCCTGCAAGCGCCCTTGGCGCCCTTGGCGCGGGTGGTGCAAGCGTCGACACCCCGGCCACCAAAGGTTTGCGCGCATACGCGCAAGCCAAGGACCAGCCCGCCAGCCACGCCGTCGCACAGCCGCGCATACGGCAACGAATTGTGCGGGCGCACTATGCATATTCGGCGCACACGTTGTATGGTCATCAGGAATTGGTCATGCATAGGTCTCATCGCTCTGGCTGCCCTGCGGCGGCCGCCAGCGCAGGGATGAGGGTCGTGCGGATCGCCGGTCGAACCCATGGAGTCTTGAGGTCATGCATACCCGCCGCGACATCCTTCAGCTGCTCGGCGCCAGCGCCGGTGCCGGTTTGCTGGCCAGCGCCCTGCCCGCGTTCGCGGCCGTGCCTGCTGCACGTGCTTCCACTGCGGGCGGTGGGTTCGTCAGCAAGCGCCCGCCCAAGGCGCAGCGCCGCTTCGTCAGCAAGGCAATCGAGCAGCAGATCGTGCAGATCAAGGCGCAGATCGCCGACCCGGAACTGGCCTGGCTGTTCGAGAACTGCTACCCCAACACGCTCGACACCACCGTGGAAACCGGCACCCGCAACGGCAAGCCGGACACCTTCGTCATCACCGGCGACATCCATGCGATGTGGCTGCGCGATTCGTCCGCGCAGGTGCACCCGTATGTGCCATTGGCCAAGCGCGACCCGGCGTTGCGGCGCATGTTCCATGGCCTGATCCAGCGCCAGGCTGCGTGCATCAAGCTCGACCCCTACGCCAACGCCTTCCTGCCCGATGGCCAGACCCAGCGCCTGAAATGGTCGCTCAACGACATCACCGAGATGAAGCCCGGCGTGGGCGAGCGCAAGTGGGAAGTGGATTCGCTGTGCTACCCCATCCGCATCGCGCACGAATACTGGCGCGCCACCGGCGATGCCGCACCGTTCGACGACGACTGGCGCGAAGCGATGCACGTGGTGGTGCGCACCTTCCGCGAGCAACAGCGCAAGGACAACCGCGGCCCGTACGTGTTCCAGCGCCCCTCCCCGCTGGCCACCGAAACGCTGGTGCTGGAAGGCTACGGCCAGCCGACCAGGCCCAACGGCATGATCCATTCGATGTTCCGTCCCTCCGACGATGCCTGTGTGTTTCCGTTGTTCGTGCCGGCCAACCTGTTTGCGGTGACCTCGCTACGGCAATTGGCCGCGATGAGCACGGCATTGCATCGCGACACCGCCTTTGCCGCCGAGTGCACCGCACTGGCCGATGAAGTGGAAACCGCCACCCGCCAGTTCGGGCAATTGCGCGACAGCGATGGGCAGGCGTACTGGGCATTCGAAGTGGACGGCTTCGGCAACCAGCTCTTCATCGACGACGCCAACGCCCCCGGCCTGCTCAGCCTGGCCTACCTGGGCTGCTGCGACCGTGCCGACCCGGTGTTCCTGCGCACCCGCCAGCTGGCCTGGAGCGAGCGCAACCCGTATTTCTCGCGCGGCACCGCCGCCGAGGGCGTCGGCAGCCCGCACAGCGGCATGGGCACCATCTGGCCGATGTCCATCGTGCAGTACGCGCTGGTCAGCGACGACGACGCACAACTGCGTCAATGCCTGCAGTGGCTGAAGACCACGCACGCCGGCACCGGCTTCATGCACGAGGCATTCGACAAAGACACCCCGAGCACCTTCACCCGCGACTGGTTCGCCTGGGCCAACACCTTGTTCGGCGAACTGATCATCGACCTGCATCAACGCAAACCCCAGCTGCTGCGTAGCGTCTGATTCCCAGCGGGAAAGGCGCAGCGTTCGGCGCCTTCCTTCTCCCCTCGGGACCTCGGTCCCCTTCATGGGGAGAAGGTGCCCGAAGGGCGGATGAGGGTACGGCGCACCCACCTCGCGACATCAGAGACCACACACATGGCAACACGACGCGGTTTTCTCCAAGGTGCCATCGCCGCAGCACTGTTCGGTAGCGTCGGCCTGCCCGGCATGGCCCGCGCGCGCGCCGGCAACTACGCGCTGCCGGCCGACGCGCACACCCGCGCCGATCTCACCCGCCATGTGGATGTCTTCATCGGTACCGGTGGCCACGGCCATACCTTTCCCGGCGCCACGCTGCCGTTCGGCATGGTGCAGCTGAGCCCGGACACCTACAACGCGGTGTGGGATTCGTGCTCGGGCTATCACGAGTCCGACGGCTCGATCATGGGTTTCTCGCACACGCATCTGTCCGGCACCGGCATCGGCGACATGCTGGATTTCCTGCTGGTGCCCGCCACCGGCGAAGTCAGGCTGGTGCCCGGCCCGCTCGACAATCCGGACGCCGGCTACCGCTCGCGCTACGACCATGCCGATGAAGCCGCATCGCCCGGTTACTACCGCGTGCGCCTCAAGGACAGCGGCGTGCATGCCGAACTCACCGCCACCGCGCGCGCAGGCCTGCACCGTTACCACTTTCCCAAGGGCAAGCCGGCACACGTGGTGCTGGACCTGTGCCATGGCATGCAGGACAAACCCGGCATCCCCACCCGCGTCAGCGATGCGCAGCTGCGCGTGGTCGACGCACAGACCCTCACCGGTGGGCGTCGCGTGTATCAATGGGCCAAGGGCCGTTACATCTACTTCGCGCTGCGCGTCTCGCGCCCGTTTGCGCGCGTGCAGCTGTACAACGAAGACCAACCGCTGGCTGCCGATGCGCGCAGCAGCGACGGCGTGCATCTCAAGGCTGCGCTGCACTTCCCCGATGCATCCGACGCCCCGCTGCTGATCAAGGTCGGTATCTCCGCGGTCAGCGCCGACAACGCCCTGGCCAACCTCGACGCCGAACTGCCCGACTTCGACTTCGCGCGCGTGCATGCGCAAGCCGTCGCCGCCTGGGAAAAAGAACTGGCCCGCGTGCGCATCGACAGCGACGACGAGGCGCAACGGCGCATCTTCTACACCGGCCTGTATCACAGCCTGCTGGCACCGACGCTGTTTTCCGACGTGGACAACCGCTACCGCGGCATGGACCTGCAGATCCACACCGCGCCTGCCGGCTACCACAACTACAGCACCTACTCGTTGTGGGACACCTACCGCGCCGCGCATCCGCTGCTCACGCTGGTGCAGCCAGAGCGCGTGCCCGACCTGGTGCAATGCCTGGTGCGCGGCGCCAACGAATGCCCGGACGGCGTGGGCATCTGGCCACTGCAAGGCGTGGAAACCGGCTGCATGATCGGCTACCACTCGGCCGTGGTATTGGCCGAAGCGCATGCCAAGGGCTTTACCGGCATCGACTACAAGGCCGCATGGCCGGCGTACCGCAAACGGGCAATGGACGACACCACCCACGGCCTGGGCGAGTACCGCAAACTCGGTTATATCCCTGCCGACAAAGTGGACGAAGCGGTCAGCCGCACGCTCGAATACGCCTACGACGACTGGGCCTGCGCACATCTGGCGCAAGCTGCGGGCGCCACTGATGATGCAAGCGCATTGCGCGAACGCTCGCGCAATTACCGCAACGTGTTCAATCGCGACAGCGGCTTCGTGCAGGCGCGGCTTGCCGACGGCAGCTGGGCCACACCGTTCGACCCGCGCGGCATGGGGCACATCGCCAAGTGGCGCGATTTCACCGAGTCCAATGCCTGGCAGGCCACCTTCCTCAATCAGCACGATCTGTACGGCTACATGGACTTGTACGGCGGCCGCGACGGCTTTGTCGCCAAGCTGGACGAGCTGTTTTCCACCAGCTCCGACCTGCCCGCCGACGCACCGCCGGACATCGACGGCCTGGTCGGCCAGTACGCGCACGGCAATGAGCCCAGTCACCACGTGGCGTATCTGTTCGCCTATGCCGGGCAACCGTACAAGACCCAGGCGATGGTGCGCCGCTTGCTGCGCGAGCAGTACCACGACGCGCGCAACGGTCTATCGGGCAATGAAGACTGCGGGCAGATGAGTGCGTGGTTCGTGCTCAGCGCGCTCGGGTTGTATGCGGTGGATCCGGTCAGCGGCAACTACATCGTGGGCAGCCCGTTGTTCAAGCGCGCCACGCTGGATGTGGGCAACGGCCGCACCCTGCGCATCGTGGCCAACAACAACAGCGCGCAGAACGTGTACGTGCAATCGCTGACCTGGAACGGCAAGCCGCTCAACCGCGCCTGGCTGCGCCATGCCGATCTGGCAGCAGGCGGCACGCTGGAATTTGTCATGGGGTCCAAGCCGAATCCCGCTTTCGGTGCGAACAAGCAGGATCTGCCGCCGTCGTTTGCGTAAGACAGGCCGGGCACACCGCCTGCCCATGCCTGCCGCTTCGCTCCGTTTCATCGCCATCCATCAAGCGTTACCGTCGAGAATCGCCCATGTTGCGCACTACCCTTTGCCCCCTCGTTCTGGCTCTCGCACTCGCGCTGCCTTTAACCGCTGCAGCCGCAGACGCCGAACGCTGGCCCAGCGTCGGCACGCAGGGCACGCAGTTCGTGCGCAACGGCAAGCCTTACCAGATCCTCTCCGGCGCCATCCATTTCCAGCGCATTCCGCGCGCCTACTGGAAAGACCGCCTGCAGAAAGCGCGCGCACTGGGCCTGAATACCGTAGAAACCTACGTGTTCTGGAACCTGGTCGAGCCGCAGCAAGGCCAGTTCGATTTCGATGCCAACAACGATGTCGCCGCGTTCGTGCGCGAAGCCGCCGCACAAGGCCTCAACGTCATCCTGCGCCCGGGCCCCTACGCCTGCGCCGAGTGGGAAGCCGGTGGCTACCCGGCCTGGTTGTTCGGCAAGGACAACATCCGCGTGCGCAGCCGCGACCCGCGTTTTCTCGCCGCCAGTCAGGCGTATCTGGACGCGGTAGCCAAACAGGTGCAGCCGCTGCTCAACCACAACGGCGGCCCGATCATCGCCGTGCAGGTGGAGAACGAATACGGCTCCTACGACGACGACCATGCCTACATGGCCGACAACCGCGCCATGTTCGTCAAGGCCGGCTTCGACAAGGCATTGCTGTTTACCTCCGACGGCGCCGACATGCTCGCCAACGGCACCTTGCCCGACACCCTGGCAGTGGTGAATTTTGCGCCAGGCGAAGCCAAGAGCGCCTTCGACAAGCTGATCAAGTTCCGCCCCGAGCAACCGCGCATGGTGGGCGAATACTGGGCCGGCTGGTTCGACCATTGGGGCAAGCCGCATGCCGCAACCGATGCCAGGCAACAAACCGAAGAACTGGAGTGGATCCTGCGCCAGGGCCACTCGGCCAACCTCTATATGTTCATCGGCGGCACCACTTTCGGCTTCATGAATGGCGCCAATTTCCTGGGCAATCCCAGCGACCATTACGCACCCCAGACCACCAGCTACGACTACGACGCCATCCTCGACGAAGCCGGTCGCCCCACGCCCAAGTTCGCACTGATGCGCGACGCCATCACCCGCGTCACCGGCGTGCAACCGCCCGCGCTGCCGGCGCCGATCGCCATCGCCGCACTGCCGGAAACCCAGCTGCGCGAATCCGCCTCGCTGTGGGACAACCTGCCCGCACCGATCGCCATCGACACCCCGCAACCGATGGAACACTTCGGCCAGGACTATGGCTACATCCTCTACCGCACCACCATTACCGGCCCGCGCAAGGGCGCGCTGTATCTGGGTGAGGTGCGCGATGTGGCGCGCGTGTATGTGAATCAACAACCGGTCGGCAGCGTCGAACGCCGGCTGCAACAGGTTTCCATCAACGTGGACATTCCGGCCGGCCAACACACCCTGGATGTTCTGGTCGAAAACAGCGGCCGCATCAATTACGGCCAGCGCATGGCCGACGGCCGCGCCGGCCTGGTCGACCAGGTATTGCTGGACAACCAACAACTCACCGGCTGGCAGGCGTTTCCGCTACCGATGCGCTCGCCCGACAGCCTGCGCGGCTGGACCCGCAAGCCTGTGCAAGGCCCCGCCTTCCACCGCGGCACGCTGCGCATCGGCACCCCCACCGACACCTATCTGGACATGCACGGCTTCGGCAAGGGCTTCGCCTGGGCCAACGGCGTCAACCTCGGCCGCCACTGGGCCATCGGCCCGCAGACCGCGCTGTATTTCCCCGCGCCGTTCCAGCGCAAGGGCGACAACACCGTGGTGGTGTTCGATCTGGACAGCACCGCCAAGCCCAGCGTGCGCGGTTTGAAGCAGCAGGTGTGGCTCAAGCCGAACGATTGACCACGCCCGCTGTTCCAGAAACGGCAATGCGATCGCGCAGCGGCGCAAACGCAAGCGCCGTCCTTCGTCAGTCACTTACTCGGCAACGTCTAGCGTTGCCGGCCGGCGCGCTTGCTCAAGAACCTGTTGCACTTGTTCGGCCAGCAGCTCCATGCAGAACGCCAGTTCGTCCATGCGGATCGCCGCACGCGGTGCTTGCTCTTCGCTGCGTGTGCGCGGCTCGGCCATGCGCGCCAAAAAACGCATGTGGTCTCCTAGTTTCTGCAGGCGGTACTGCGCCTGCTCCGGCAGGTAGTAGCCGGGCAATGAGCCGGCTGCGTCGGGTCCTTGTCTCATCCATCCTCCAGCAGCAGGTGAGTGGCGCCAGTAGCTGCGGCACCTGGCTTGAATGCTACCAGCTAGATAAAGCAATTTTTCCACTTTTCATTGCGTCATTTCGAATGAAGCAAAAATTTGTTGACTGGCGAACAATACTGCGTCACCATGTGCTTCATGTCGAATCATGCAGTCAATTCTACGCTATCCGAACTGGCCGACACCCGTATGGGTTACCCGTTCCGGGGCGCGATCCCTGAAGTCGCCGACGGCAGCGTCCGTGTCATCCAGACCAGGGATGTCACGCGTACCGGCCTTTGCGCCTACAACACGCTTGTTGCAACAGAAGTCGAAGGGCGCAAAGAGCCCGATTGGCTACAGGACCAGGACATCGTCTTCATCGCCAGGGGCGCTCATACCTTCGCAGCGCTGGCACAGGCACCGCCGCCGCGCACGCTTTGCTCGCCCCACATCTACGTCATCCGGGTCAAGGCGCCACACCGGTTATTGCCAGCCTTTCTTGCATGGCAGCTCAACCAGGCCCCGGCGCAACGTTACCTGCGCCAATCTGCCGAAGGCAGCAACCAGCTAAGCATTCGCCGCGCTGTCCTGGACAGCACCCTGATTCGATTACCCCCGCTACAGGTCCAACGCGCCGCCATCGCCATCGACCAGGCCGCGCAGGCCGAGCGCGCCACCCTCCACGCATTGATCGACAACCGCACCACCGAGCTGGCGATCTTCGCCGAGCGCCTCCTCGCCTAAGCCTTTGGAACTCCCATGAGCAAGACCGATATCGCCCAGGACACCATCAACGCCGCCGTCTGGGGCGCCTGCGACACCTTCCGCGGCACCGTGGACCCCAGCGTCTACAAGGACTACGTGCTAACCATGCTGTTCCTGAAGTACGTCTCCGACGTCTGGCAGGACCACTATGACGACTACAAGACCAAACACGGCGACAAGCCTGGCCTGATCGAAGAATTGCTCAAGAGCGAGCGCTTCGTGCTGCCGCATAGCGCCAACTTCTACACGCTGTACGACCAGCGCCACCGCCCCGGCAATGGCGAGCGCATCGACACCGCCCTGCACGCCATCGAAGACGCCAACCTGGGCAAGCTGCGCGACGTATTCCAGGACATCAGCTTCAACGCCAACAAGCTGGGCGAGGAGCAGCAAAAAAACGATCTGCTGCGCCATCTGCTGGAAGACTTCGCCAAGCCGGCGCTCAATTTGCGCCCCTCGCGTATCGGCCAGCTGGACATCATCGGCAACGCCTACGAGTACCTGATCAAGAACTTCGCCTCCAGCAGCGGCAAGAAGGCCGGCGAGTTCTACACCCCGCCGGAAGTCTCCGCGCTGATGGCGCGCCTGATGGACCCGCAACAGGGCGATGACATTTGCGACCCTACCTGCGGCTCCGGCTCGCTGCTGCTCAAGTGCGGCCGCCTGATCCGCGAGCGCACCGGCACCGGCAAGTATGCGTTGTACGGCCAGGAAGCCATCGGCAGCACCTGGGCGCTGGCCAAGATGAACATGTTTCTGCATGGGGAAGACAACCACCGCATCGAATGGGGCGACACCATTCGCAACCCTAAATTACTGGCTGGCAACCACCTCAAGGACTTCGACATCGTCGTCGCCAACCCGCCGTTCTCGCTGGAAAAATGGGGCCACGACAGCGCCGGCAACGACCCGCACGACCGCTTTCGTCGCGGCCTGCCGCCGCGCACCAAGGGTGACTACGCCTTCATCCTGCACATGATCGCCACCATGAAGCCGCGCAGCGGCCGCATGGCGGTGGTGGTGCCGCACGGCGTGCTGTTCCGTGGCGCCGCTGAGGGCCGCATCCGCCAGAAGCTCATCGACGAAAACCTGCTGGACGTGGTGATCGGCCTGCCGGAAAAGCTGTTCTACGGCACCGGCATCCCAGCGGCGGTGCTGGTGTTGCGCACCAAGAAAAAAGACAAGAACGTGCTGTTCATCGACGCCAGCCGGCACTACCAGGACGGCAAGAACCAGAACCTGCTGCGCGAAAGCGACCTGCAGCGCATCCTGGACACGGTGCAGGCGCGCCAGAGCGTGGACAAATACGCCTACCTGGCCAGCCCGGCCGAGATCGCCGGCAACGACTACAACCTCAACATCCCACGCTATGTCGATACCTTCGAGGAAGAAGCCGAAATCGACCTGATGGCGGTGCGCCGCGAGCGCGAGCAGTTGAAGGGCGAGCTGGCAAAACTGGAGATGCAGATGGCCGCGTATTTGAAGGAGCTTGGCTATGAGTGACGACAAACAAGACATCGCCATGGATACCGACAACGGCTTTCCCGCACAGAGCGCTACAGCAGTACGACGCACCTGGCACGAGGGCCGCTGGTGGTTTGCAGTCATCGACGTGGTGGCCGCCCTGAGCGACTCGGAAAATCCGGAAAACTATTTGCGCAACCTGCGTCGCCGCGATGAGGAACTGTCCAGTAGTTGGGACAGTCTGGTGCGCCCCTTGCGCGTCACCACGCCAGGCGGACCACAGCAGCTTAATTGCACAACGCTGGAAGGCGCGCTGCGCATCATTCAATCCATCCCCTCGCCCAAAGCGGAACCCTTCAAGCGTTGGCTGGCACGCATCGGCAACGAACGCATCCAGGGCGAAGAGGCAGCTGATTTCGATGCATTGAGCGAGAATCAGCGCCGCCTGTTCCTGCGCGACCAGATCAGCCAGCACAACAAGGATCTGGCGGCGGCCGCCAAACAGGCCGGCGTGGAAACGCCATTGGAGTACGCCGTCTTCCAGGACCACGGCTACAAGGGCCTGTACGGCGGCCTGGGCGCAAAGGACATTCACGCGCGCAAGGCGCTGAAGAAAAGCCAGAAGATCCTCGACCACATGGGCAGCACCGAATTGGCCGCCAACCTATTCCGGGCCACGCAGGCCGAAGAAAAGCTGCGCCGCGACAACGTGCAGGGCAAGACTGCGGCCAACCGCACGCACTACGCTGTCGGCCAGACCGTGCGCAAGACCATCGAAGAACTGGGCGGAACCTTGCCGGAACACCTGCCTACCCCGCAGACCAGCATCAAGCGGCTGCAGAAGGACGCCACGCCGCCGCTGGGGCAGGACACGGACGACGACCAGGACGCACGATGAACCTCCATTTCGTCTCATGGCAAATCAAGCACTTGCCGCAAGGGGGGGGTCAATGTGACCCCCCCCTTGCCTGGGTTAGGCCGACAACCGCCCAAGCCGGTTTGCAGCGATGTGCCTCTCAATTCCGGACCTGGGTGGCCGCTTGGCTGGAGGTGACTGGCGATGCGTAAGCGCCCACATCCTGACCAGCCCCCCCCCTCGGCCACCGCAGGTGCCGAGGGGGCGGACAACACGCACGGCGAACTTGTGCTCTACGCCACCGAAGACGGCGCAACGCGCTTCTATCTGCGCGCCGAGAACGGCAGCGTCTGGCTCAGCCAGCTGGAACTGGCCGCGCTGTTCCAGACCTCCGTCTCCAACATCAACATCCACATCAAGAACGTCCTGGCCGAAGGCGAGCTGCAGGCCGGGGCAACCATTAAAGATGACTTAATGGTTCGTACCGAAGGCACCCGCCAGGTACGGCGGCCGTTGAAGCTCTACAACCTGGACATGATCCTGGCCATCGGCTACCGGGTGAAGTCCCCGCGCGGCACCCAGTTCCGCCAGTGGGCCACCAACCACCTGCGCGAGTACCTGGTCAAGGGTTTCGTGATGGACGACGCGCGCCTGAAGGACCCAGCCGGCTGGGACCACTTCGACGAGCTGCTGGAACGCATCCGCGACATCCGCACCTCGGAGAAGCGCTTCTACCAGAAGATCCGCGACCTGTTCGCGCTGTCGGTGGATTACCGCGACGACGACACCGCCACCGGCCAGTTTTTTGCCATGGTGCAGAACAAGATGCTCTACGCCGTCACCCAGAAGACCGCCGCACAACTGATCGTGGAGCGTGCCGATCCCGACCGGCCCAATATGGCGCTGACCGGCTGGAAGGCCGGGCGCGTGCGCAAGACCGATGTCATCGTGGCGAAGAACTACCTGCATGCCGAGGAGATCACCCAGTTGAACCGCATCGCCGCGATGTTCCTGGACTACGCCGAGGACCGCACCAGCCAGCGACATGACCTGCGCATGGACGACTGGCGCCAATACGTGGACCGCTTCGTCGAATTCAACGAACGGCCGCTGCTGAAGGATGCCGGCACTGTGAGCCACGAGCGCATGCAGCAGATCGTCCATGAGCGCTATGCGCTGCTCGATGCGAAACGTCGCAAGGAAGAGGCTTTGGCGGCGGACAAGGAAGACATCAAGGCCCTGGAGTCGGTGGAAAGGTTGGCGCGCAAAGGAGGCAGTCGTGCTTCCGAATGACGAGAGTAACGCGATGCCAAAAACACCTTTTTTATTCCCAACCGGCAATCCCGCATGTGGCTTCTTGCCTACCGCTCACATCACATCAACCGTCGATACGAAGAAAAGTTACAAGGAAAGCCGTGATGCTACCTGAGGGCTGGAGCCGCCGACCGCTTCACGAAGTTGCGGATGTGCGCACTGGAGTGGCGAAAGGGAAAACTGGTCTGACTGACCCGGTGGAACTTCCCTATCTTCGCGTGGCAAATGTGCAGGATGGCTTTATCGACCTCAGCGAGGTAAAGACGATTGCTGTGGAAAGGCATCAGATCGATCGGTACTCGCTCCAGGCGGGCGACATCCTGATGACCGAGGGCGGCGATTTCGACAAGCTGGGGCGAGGCGCCGTTTGGAGCGGCACGATTGATCCTTGCCTGCATCAAAATCACGTTTTCGCAGTCCGTGCCAAGCGAGAGCTGGTCAATCCACTATTTTTATCCGCGCTATCTGGGAGCGAATACGGACGCACATATTTCCTCGGATGCGCAAAACGCAGCACCAACCTTGCAAGCATCAACTCTTCGCAGTTGAAGGCATTTCCGGTCCTGCTGCCTCCCGTTGCCGAGCAGAATCAGATCGCCCACATCCTCTCCACCTG
Organism: Xanthomonas nasturtii; assembly: GCF_001660815.1. Taxonomy (GTDB): domain Bacteria; phylum Pseudomonadota; class Gammaproteobacteria; order Xanthomonadales; family Xanthomonadaceae; genus Xanthomonas; species Xanthomonas nasturtii. The sequence continues at coordinate 7,977 of NZ_LYMI01000035.1, read as the reverse complement.
GGATCAAGCCATCGCCACGACCGAGCAACTTCTTGCGAACGCGATTCGCCATCGAAAAGTGCTAATAAACCAACTTTTCATCCATGGCCGGCACAGCGACATGACCACACATCGATGGAGATTCACAGACTTCGACGAGATCTTCGACCGCGTGACACGACGAAACGCGATTGGAAATTCGAATGTACTCACCATCTCAGGCACTCGCGGACTTGTCAGCCAGCGCGACTATTTCAAAAAATCTGTCGCAAGCGAAAATCTCTCAGGCTACACACTGCTCGAACGTGGCGAATTTGCTTATAACAAAAGTTATTCGACTGGCTACCCGATGGGCGCGATCAAACCCTTGACTCGCTACGACCAAGGTGTGGTCTCCAGTCTCTACATCTGCTTCCGGTTCCGCGATGGAACCGAGGCCGATGCGGACGCCGACTTTTTTCGTCACTACTTCGAGGAGGGAATGCTCAATGAAGGACTTTCTGGAATTGCGCAAGAAGGCGCGCGCAATCACGGGTTACTCAATGTCGGCGTTGGCGACTTCTTCAAACTGCGCCTGCACATTCCTGATGTGACCGAGCAACGGCGTATTGCTGCCGTCCTCAACATAGCCGAGCAAAAAGAAAAGCTGATCGCAGCACAACTGCACAAACTCCGCGATGAGAAAAAGGCCCTCATGGCCCAATTGCTCACCGGCAAGCGCCGCGTGCGCCTGCCCGCCGGCGAGGCAAGCACCGCATGAGCCACAGCGCCCCCGACACCCGCGAACAGGCCAGCGCGCAGCTGCCCGCCCTGCACCTGCTGTGCAACCTGGGCTGGCACTACCTCAGCGCCGCCGAGTGCATGGCGCTGCGCGGCAGCACGCGCGAAGTGCTGCTGGTGCCGCGGCTGCTGGAGGTGCTGCAAACGCGGCGCTACACCTACAAAGGCCAGGAGTATCCGCTCTCGCCCGGCGCCATCGACCAGATCGTGCGCGAGCTGTCGGCGCTGCCGCTGGGCGAGGGGCTGTTGGCCGCCAACGAAACGTTGTACAAGCGGCTGGCGCTGGGCATCACCGTCACCGAGTTCATGCCCGACGGCAAGAAGCACCAGCCCACCATCGCGGTGATCGACTGGACGGATACATCCGCGAACCGCTGGGACATCACCGAGGAATGCGAGGTGCTGTCTGCGCAGGGCACGCATGCCCGCACCCCGGACATCGTAGGCTACGTCAACGGCCTGCCGCTGGTGGTGATCGAGACCAAGCGCGCCAATGCCGGGCATGCCGGCAAGTCGATGGTGGACGAGGCCATCAGCCAGCAGTTGCGCAACCAGCGCAGTGAGGAGATTCCGCAGCTGTTCGCTTACGCGCAGCTGCTACTGGCGCTCAGCCTGACCGAGGCGCGCTACGGCACCACCCAAACCCCGGCCAAATTCTGGGCGCGCTGGCGCGATGAGCAGTTCGACGAGGCGTATCTGCATCGCCTCAAAAACGCTGCCTTGCCCGCGGCTACCCGCGATGTGCTGCTGGCCGGCAAGCCGGCACCGTTGCGCGCCTACTGCCAGGCGTTATGGGCGCACCCTATGCTGCCCACCGAGCAGGACCGGCTGCTGGCCGGCTTGCTCACGCCAGCCCGCTTGCTGGAGGTTCTGCGCAACTTCGTGCTGTTCGACCGCAAGGTGGGCAAGCTGGTGGCGCGTTACCAGCAGTTCTTCGGTATCCGTGCACTGCTGGCGCAACTGCGCAAGCTCCGGCCCGATGGCAGCCGCGAGGGCGGCGTGCTCTGGCACACCACCGGCTCGGGAAAGAGCTTCACCATGGTGTTCCTGACCAAGGCGCTGCTGCTGGATGAGGCCCTGCAGGAATGCCGGGTGCTGGTGGTCACCGACCGCACCGACCTGGAAACCCAGCTGGCGCGCAACTTCCTGAGCGGCGGCGCGTTCGGCTCGGCGGTCGCCACCCGCAAGGACGGCGAGCGCAGCAAGGCCACCACCGGCCGCGACCTGGCGCAGCGCATCGGCCAGGGCACTGAGCGCATCACCTTCTCGCTGGTGCAGAAGTTCACTACTGCCGCCAAGCTGCCCGAGTGCCGCAATCCCTCGCCCGATCTGATCGTACTGGTGGACGAAGGCCACCGCAGCCACGGCGGCGAAACCCACGAACGCATGCGCAAGGCGCTGCCCAATGCGGCCTATCTGGCCTTCACCGGTACCCCGCTGCTGAAGGACGAAAAGACCGCCAACAAGTTCGGCCCGATCCTGCACGCCTACTCGATGCAGCGCGCGGTGGAAGACCAGACGGTGGCGCCGTTGCTGTACGAAGAACGCGTGCCGGAGCTGGATGTCAACGAAGCGGCGGTGAACCGCTGGTTCGACAAGATCACCGCCGGGCTGTCCGAGGCGCAGAGCAGTGATCTGAAGAAAAAGTTCGCCAGCAAGCGCGCGGTGTATGGCGCCGAAAACCGCATCGAACTGATCGCCTGGGACATCGCCGCCCACTACCACGAGCACGTCAAGCCGCTTGGTTTGAAGGGCCAGGTGGCCACCGACAGCAAGCGCGACGCAATCCGCTACAAGCGCGCATTGGACCAGACCGGCCTGGCCAGCAGCGCCGTGGTGATCTCCCCACCCGACACCCGCGAGGGCAACAGTACGGTAGATGAAGACAACGCGCCGGACATCCACAAGTGGTGGAAGCAAACCATGACCGATGCCCGCATCAGCCCGGAAGACTACGAGCGCGAAACGGTGCACGCCTTCGGTGGCGAGGGCGACCCAGACCTATTGATCGTGGTGGACAAGTTGCTTACCGGCTTCGACGAACCGCGCAATGGCGTGCTGTACATCGACAAACCACTGAAGGGCCATAACCTGATCCAGGCGGTAGCGCGAGTGAACCGCCTGCACGATGCAAAGCGCCACGGCCTGCTGGTGGATTACCGCGGCATCCTGCCGGAGCTGGATACCGCCGTGCGCGCCTACCGTGATCTGGAAACCCGCACGCAGGCGGGCTTCGACGTAGCCGACCTGGAGGGGCTATATCACGCGGTCAGCAGCGAATATAAACGCTTGCCGGCACTGCATGCGCGGCTATGGGCGTTCTTCGACGGGGTGACCAACCGCCGCGACCTTGAACAGTTCCGACAACGCCTGATCCCGCACTTCGTGCACGGCGCCGATGGCGAGGACTACGACGAACGCCAGGCCGTGCGCGAAGACTTCTATGCGGCACTGACAGAATTCGGCCTTTGCCTGCAGACTGCCTTGTCCTCGCGTAGCTTCTTTAAAGACACCGCCTTTCCAGACGCGCTGATCGATCGCTACAAGCAGGATCTGCGCTTTTTCTCTGGCCTGCGGCTGATCGCCCGGCAGGACGCGATGGAGACAGTGGACTACGGCATTTACGAAGAGCAGATCCGCAAGCTGGTGGACAAGCAGGTGATCGGCCGCGAGGTCCGTGAACCCGAAGGCGCCTACGTGGTACATGAGCTGGGCCAGCCACAGGACCCACAGTCATGGTCTGACGAAAAAACCCGCAATGAGGCGGACCTGATCCAAACCCGGCTACGTAAGACCATCGAACAGGACCTGGCAGGCGATCCTTACGCACAAAAGGTCTTCGGCGAGCTGCTGCGGCAGGCCATCACCGAGGCAGAAGCCATGTTCGACCATCCGTTGAAGCAGTACGCAGTCTTCAAGACCTTTGAACAGCGGATGGCATCCGAGCAAACACCTGGCATTCCTCTCGCATTGACCGACAATCCGCGTGCCAGCGCCTACTTCGGGGCCATCCGGCTTGGGCTGGGCGAGGAGGCGATGCAGGCCAAGAATGCTGCCGAGATGGCGCAACTGATTGAACTGGCCACCACAATCGACGAAGTGGTCCGAAACGCCGTCGCGGAGCATTCGCTGAACCTGCACAGCATCGAATCGCAAATCCGCCAGACATTGCTTCCGCTGATCTTTGATCTACTGGGGCTGGACCGCGCCAAACTCATCGTGGAACAGGTGATCCACATCACGCGTGTCGGACTGAGTCGCACGTGATCCAGGATCCGGCCGATGCCCACGTGGTGGTGACCTATGGCGAGCGCCGCATCCACTGCAAGATCCGCCGATCTGCGGCACGGCACACCCAACGGGTGGCCATCCATGTGGAGCCTGACGGCCAGGTGCTGCTGGATGCGCCGTTGCAGGCAACGCAGGCGCAGATCAGGCAGGCGCTCACCCGGCGTGCGCGCTGGATCCACCTGCACCTGACAGCAATCGAAAGCCGCCTGAAACATGTCGCACCCTACGCATACGTCAGTGGAGAAACCGTGCTGTACCTGGGCAGACGCTACCGGCTGAAGGTAATCCTGGACGACCAACTGCACAGCGTGCGCTTACGTGGCGGCTACCTCGAAATCCGCCTCCCCAGCCGTGCCCCCGAGGCGATACGCGCGGCGCTGGAACGCTGGCAGCGCGAGCGCGCCAGGCAGGTTTTGCCGCAACGCGTGAACGCCATGGCCGAGCACCTACGCTGGATCAAGCAGTCACCGCCCCTGGCGGTGCGGCCGATGCAGCGCCAGTGGGGAAGTTGTTCGCCTCTCGGCAGAATCAGCCTGAATCTGGCCCTGATCCGTGTTCCTAGCGCCTGCATCGATTACGTCATCCTGCATGAGCTATGTCACCTCAAGTTCCACAACCACGGCAAGGCGTTCTACCGCCTGCTCGATGCCCACATGCCGGATTGGCGAAACGTCAAAATGCGCCTGGATGGCCTGGCCGAGCTGGCATTACGTCACTGAGCCAGAGCTGGTCTTTGGACGGCAGGCAGCTTTCAGCCAACGCCATCGGTGCGGCTTCGACAGGGCAGGTCGCTTGCCAATTGGCAATGCCTTCAACGATAGATTAAACAAACGTCAGGAGTCTGGCGGCCGGCGCTTCAGACCTGAGCCTGCCCGCCGTTATCAGAACGTCCGGTGCCGCTGCACCGCCCGTACCATCCAGGTATCGGACGGCGCAGATTCCAGGCAAGATCACCGGCTGACACCGTTACGCGGGCGCTTTGGTTGCTACGTAGACGGCCTGATTGCAGGTTCCAGGAGCGTTGCATGTCGTCGTCCACCGTTGCACAAGAATCCGTCCCCGCAGGTCCGGAACACACCCAGCACACCTTCGCAGAGCAGATCCACAGCAAGCCCATGGGCAGTGCCGAGGCCGCGCACCTGATGACGTTCCTGTCCCAGACCGAATCGGCCAAGAAGCCGCAGACCCTGCTGCCACCGCAAGCGCGCGACGACAACGCCGCCTGAGCGATGCGCTGGCGTCGGCGGGAATGGCGACAGCACTAGCGCTGTCGCCAGAGGCTGTTACTTGGACGAGTTGAACGCCTTGAGCACGGTCAGCAGACTGGTGAGATTGTCTGCGATGCCACCTTGCGCGACCTTCTCGACATCCGCTGCTGATGCGGACGTGTCGACACCGTAGACCTGCATCACGCCCTGGTTGGTGGCCGCCTGCGCCGACGTGTTCTGCTGTCGTTGCGCAGGGACTGCGTTCTGAAACAGGATGTCGCCCGCATGGGTCATGCCTTGGTACACCGTCCCCATCGCCATGGCCGGCGATTCGCCTACGACCTTGACGTTGGACTGCGTGACGGCATCGGTGATCTGTTCGTTGACTGCGGTGGGAAACGCCATGGATGTGCTCCTGAGTGGATGGATGCACGGCGGTATACGTTCTGCAGGCCAATGGTCGCTAAAAACCAACCGCGATTGTTTACCCCATCGCGCCACGCGCCGACACAGCAGCACGCCAACTGCACACCGTGCCATCTCGATAGCGACCGGCGCGCGCGCTACTCAATCCCCGCAATGCCACTTCTCAATGCGCGTCGCAGCACGACTGTGATCGTGCACCTGTATGCGATGCCGGACAGCAACCGCTCACCCAGGCGCAGGCTTTTCTCATACTTTCAGCAGTCCTCCCAGCCACTCAAGTGCGGCCAATGCCACAGCAGAGCGTCTGGCATGACATCGCGACTCATCAGACTAATCGGCGACTAGCGCCGCCTCGACGGGGCTGCGCACCTGGTCTTTGGAGCGGCTAGCAACACGTGGCGAGCAGTCGTCAGGTGAGCGCAGACGGTGCGCTCAGAAACGGAGTGGACGAGTGATGGATCAGATTCCGAACACCGGCTGCGCGCGCATGGCGGCCACGCAGTAGTTTTGTCAGCTGCCCTCGATAAGTAATAGTTAGTTTTTCAATTCATCACAGGACCAGATCACGATGCATTCGTCACGCTTGATGAGGCGCCTCGTTGCAAGCCTTGCCGCGAGCCTTGGTGTGTCAGCTGCGCTGGCGCAGCCGGCAACGTCGCCGCCCTCGCCGATCGTGCTCAGCGAATTCATCGCCGACCCGGCCCCAACCCCGCAAGCACACGCATCCACATTGCTGGAGACGCGCGACGGCACCCTGTTGGCCGCCTGGTTTGGTGGTGCGCACGAAGGCGCGGCCGACGTCGGCATCTGGCTTACCCAGCGCGGCGCGCAGCGGTGGCAGCCACCGCGCCGCATCGCCGATGGTGCGCACGCCGGCGCCGATGGCGCTGCAGTGCCGGCCTGGAATCCGGTGCTGTTTCAACCGGCCAACGGGCCGGTGCAGCTGTATTACAAACTCGGCCCCAATCCGCGCGATTGGTGGGGCCTGCGCATCACCTCGACGGATGACGGTGCGCACTGGTCACCACCACAGCGCCTGCCCAACGGCATCCTCGGGCCGATCAAGAACAAGCCGGTGCAGTTGCCGAATGGTCGCATCCTCGCGCCCAGCAGCAGCGAAGACCGCGGCTGGCGCGCGCATCTGGAATGGAGCGACGATGACGGCGCGCAGTGGCAGCGCGGCATGCCGCTCAACGATGCGGGCGCGATCGGCGCGATCCAGCCCAGCCTGCTGCTGCACCCCGATGGCCGCCTGCAGGCGCTTGGCCGCAGCCAGCAGAACAAACTCTTCAGCACGTTCTCAAGCGATGGCGGCCTGCATTGGCAGCCGATGCAGTTGCTCGAGGTGGATAATCCCAATTCCGGCACGGATGCAGTGATGTTGCGCGATGGCCGTGCATTACTGGTCTATAACCCTGGGGTTGCAGGCAAGGACTGGTGGGACGGCCGTGGCACCCTGGCAGTTGCCGTCTCCAACGACGGCACGCACTGGCAGCGCGTGCTGACACTGGAAAACAGCGAAAAAGACGAGTTTTCCTATCCGGCCGTCATCCAGACCCACGACGGCCTGGTACACATCAGCTACACCTGGAAGCGCCAGCGCATCAAGCACGTGGTGATCGATCCGGTACGGCTTGTTGGCAGCGAGAAGTGAGTCGTAATGAGTGATGCGCCACTAGCAACGGTGTCGCAACGTTTGGTTTGAGGCTTGGTGCAATAACCGACGCGCCTGGATGGGCTCGTCGATGCGGATGCCATCGCGTGCGCGCCGCTGGTAACTTGCCTACAAACCAAGTCGACTGGTCCTTGCACAAAATTCACGGCGTCGGTCGAGTGCGTGGAACCCTCCCCGCTCGCGAGACACGCCACAAACCCGTCCCTTTAGCTCGATGGCCGCATCCATGCCGCCAACGGTCCCGCAATCGGCGAGGGCACCGCACCAGACAGTTGGCTGGTGCCTTTATTGAAGAACGAGAACACCGCATAACGCGGCTTGCTGGCCGCTTGTTGAAAACGTTGCGCATCGACCAGCTCCACTGGTCCTTGCCCGCCCACCGTCGCGGGACCTTGAGCGGCATGGATGCCGCGCCAGAGCCTCCAGGGTGAAGTGACCCCCGGAAGTTGGACACCCCGTCCAACTCCGAGGATTTCATGAATCGATATGACGCACGCTTCAAACTTCAGGTCGCCAAGGAGGCCTGCAAGACCTCAATCTCGCTCAAGGCGGTGGCCCGCAGTTATGGTCTGGATTTCTCTACGGTCAGGCGTTGGGCAGCGACCTACCGGCTACATG
>NZ_LYMI01000034.1 GCF_001660815.1 Xanthomonas nasturtii | reverse complement strand
GGGGAGGACGCGCCTGCGTGCGGCAAGTGCTGTACATGGCGGCGCTGGTGGCGGTGCGCTTCAACCCGGCCCTGCGCGAGTTTTACCAGCGGCTACGCACGCAGGGCAAAGCGGGCAAGGTCGCCCTCGTGGCGGCGATGCGCAAATTATTGGTCATCCTCAACGCCAAGATGCGAGATCAACTGGCGGCTAGCGCCGCCAGTTGATCAAGACAGTTGCTCTCCCGACGGGAGAGGGGCTTGGAAGCGCATGACGTTTTGTTGAGTCTCGCTGGGTGCGTTGCTCAAGACTCCAACGCAGCGTTCGATGGCGTTGCCTTCGGCACATCACGCGCACGTCGCACCAGCGCTGCTGCGCCGTTGCTCATGTCATCAAGAATGGCGTAGATCGTCGGCAGGAACAGCAGGCTCACCACGGTCGAAAACGCCAGGCCGCCGGCGATGGCGCGCGCCATCGGGAAGTACGGTGGGCCGTCGCTGAACATGGTGGTACTGGTCAGCGAGATAGGCACCATCGCCAGGATCGCGGTGCCCATGGTCATCATGATCGGCCGCAAGCGCTCGCGTGAGCCTTCCACCAGCGCCTGCGTGCGCCCCATGCCGCGGCGGCGCAGGTTGTTGATGTGCTCGATCATCACGATGCCGTTGTTCACCACCACGCCCATCAACACCAGGATGCCGATGAAGGACATGATCCCGAACGAGGTACCGGTGATCCAGAACAGCCAGAACACACCGAAGATCGAAAACAGCACCCCGCTCATGATCGCCGCCGGGAACAGCAACGACTCGAACACCGCCGCCATCACCACGTAGATCATCACCAGCGCGATCACCAGGTTGAACACCATCTGGCCCATCGCCTCGCCATCGTTCTGGTAATCGCCGCCGTCGAAGGTGTAGCTGTAGCCGGCCGGGAAACTCATCGCCTTGAGCGGTTTTTCCATCGCGGCGCGCGCCTCGGGCACGGTGACTTTTTCGGCGAGATTGGCCTTGATGCTCAACGTGGTCTGCCGATTGGTGCGCCCGATCTGGGTAGCGGCCGGACGGATCTGCACCTCCACCAGGCTCAGCAACGGCACGCTGCGGCCATCCTTGGTGCGCACCGTGAAGCTGGCCAGGTCTTCGGGTTTGCTCTGCTCGGCGCCGGCAAAACGCACCCACACCGGCACCTCGTTGTCGCCGCGTCGGAACTCGCGCAGCGGCGTCCCGCGCAACGCCAACCCGACGAAACTGGCCACTTGCTCGGCACTGAAACCGAAGGCGGCTGCGCGTTCGCGGTCGACGCGAATTGCCAGCTCGCTGGTCCGGTCGCCGGTATCCACATGCACGTCGCGCAGCTCCTTGCGCTGTGCCAGCAGTGGAATCACATCGTCGGCGAGTGCCTTCAACGCATCGGTCGAATCGCCGACCAACTGCACCTGCACGCCTTGATTGCCATTGCCACCATCGCCCTGGTTGCCGATGCTGTAATCGGCACGCGCAGACCGCGGCAGTTCCTTGCGGATTTTTTCCAGCAACGGCGGCAGATCCTTGACCTTGCTCGCATCGAAGGTCACCACCGTATTGCTGCCTTCCACCTCGCTGAACCACGAGTAGATCTGCGTGATGTGGTATTTGGCGCGGTTGGCTTCGAGATAATTTTCGACCCGGCCGATCTCTTCGCCCAACTGCTCGCGCGTGTACGAGCCCTTCCACTGGTGCTGAATGAAGGCCTCGTTGCCACCGTCGCCACCGAACATGTCGATCTTGGTCAGCTTCATCGGCACCAGGCTGATCGCGCTCACCAGAATGATGCCGGCCACGCTCCAGCCGCGATGCGCCAACGTCCACGCCAGTATCTTCGCGTAACGGCGCTGCAGCCGCGCGATCACGCCGCGCTCGGAGGTCACCATCGGTGGTGTCTTCATGCGCGCCGACAACATCGGAATCAGGCTGATCGCCACCAACCACGATGCCAGCAACGACACCGAAATGGTGATCGCAATCTGCGCCATGAAGATGGAGATGTTGTTGGTTTCGCCGAACAGGTTCGGCACGAACACGATGCAGTGGCACAACGTGCCGGCACTGAGCGCGATGGCCACACTACGTGTGCCCAGCAGCGCTGCCAGCTGCGGTTGGCCGGGCATGCGCTCGCGTTCCTGGTAGATGCTTTCCACCACCACCACCGCGTTGTCCACCAGCATGCCCACTGCCAGCAGCAAGCCCATCATGGTCAGGATGTTGAGCGTGACGCCGACGAAATACATGAAACCCAGGGTGATGGCGAAGCAGATCGGGATCGCCAGCGTCACCATCAACGTCGATGGCCAATGCCGCAGGAAGAAAAACAACACCGTGATCGACAACAGCAGACCTACCGCCCCGGCCTCAGCCAGTTCGGCCAGCGACGAGGTCACCGCCTTGCCCTGGTTGTCGATCACCTTGACCTGCACATCGCGCATCGCCGGCTGGGCGCGGATGTCTTCGACCTCTTTCAACGCCGCTTTCGATACCTCCACCAGGTTGGCGCTGCGCTCCTTGTAGACGTCCAGACCGATCGCCGGGCGCCCATCCAGGCGCCGCCCGTAGTTCATGCGTGTCGGCTTGAGCCGCACCTCGGCGATGTCGCCCAGGCGCACGCCTTTGGCATTGAGCACCAGCTCGCGCAGTTCCTGCAGATCGCGCAGTTCGCCGATCGGCTGCACACGGATGCGCTGGCCGTTGTCGTCGATCTGGCCCGCAGACACCGAGAAATTGAGCTTGCTCAACCGCTCGCTCAGGTCGTTGAGGCTGAGGTCGTGCGCGGTGAGCCGGTCCGGGGCGATTGCGATCTCGACCTCGTTCGGCGGCGCGCCGGAAATCTCCACCTTGGCCACGCCGGGGATGCGCTCGATGCGCCGCTTGAACTCGCGGTCGAGCATGTCATACGCGCCAGTCAGATCGGTCTGGCTGGCCAGGCGCACCTTGAGCACCGGCTCGTCGCTGCTGGACCATTTGAAAACATGGAAACGCTGCAGATCCTCCGGAAAATCGTCGCGCACCGCATCCAGCCGCTCGCGCGCATCGGATGCAGCAATGGCGATGTCGCGGTCCCAGTCGGAGAATTCGATGAAGATGTTCGCACCGTCGGCAGTAGCGGTGGAGCGCATGCGCTTGATGCCGGTCATCGTCGCCAACGCTTCTTCGGCCGGACGCACCAGGTTGCGTTCCACCTCATCCGGCGTGGAGCCGGTGTACGGCAATTGCACGAACAGGAATGGCGCAGAAATATCCGGCAGCGCCTCCAACGGCAGCCGGAACGCGGCGATCAAGCCCACCACCACCAGCGACACGAAACACATGATGGTGGTGACCGGCCGGCGGATGCTGAAGGCGGCAACGCTCATAGCGCCTCCAGTCCGTCGGCAGTGCCCGCCGCCTGCGCGCGTTGCCCGGCCATGCGCCGGCCGCGTTCCAGGTAGTACGCATCGGCGCGGCGATCCAGCAGGTCGTACACCACCGGGATCACCAGCAAGGTCAGCAACGTCGAGACCAGCAATCCGCCGATCACGGTGATCGCCATCGGCGCGCGCACTTCAGCGCCTTCGCCCATCGCCACCGCCAGCGGCAGGAACCCGAACAAGGTGCACAAGGTGGTCATGATGATCGGCCGCAAGCGCGAGCGTGCGCCTTCGATCAAGGCCTCGCGCTTGGGCACGCCGTCTTCGCGCAGCTGGTTGACCTTGTCGATCAGGATGATCGCGTTCTTGGTCACCAGCCCCACCAGCAAGATCAAACCGATGAACACCACCACCGAGACCGGCTTGCCGGTCATCAGCAAGGCCAGCACTGCACCCACCATCGCCAGCGGAATGGTGAACAGGATGACGAACGGATGCAGCAGCGATTCGAACTGCGAGGCCATCACCAGATAGACCAGAAAGATCGCCAGCCCGAACGCGAACAGCAGCGACTTGACCGACTGCGCCAGCTCCTCGCCCTGCCCACCGATATGCATGCCCACGCCTGCAGCGAGCGGATCCTTGCGCACCATCGTCTCCACTTCGCGCACCGCACCGCCCAGGTCGATGTCCTTCAGGCTGGCCGACACGATCGCCACACGGGTCTGATCGGCGCGATGGATCTCGCTCGGTCCGGTGGTCGCCAGCACCTCGGCCACTGCCGCCAGGCGCACCGGCCGGCTGCTGCCCGGGTTGACGATCAGCTGGCGGATCGCATCCACGCTGGCGCGGTCGCTGTGCTGCGCACGCACCAGCACGTCGATCTTGCGATCGCGGAAGCTGTAGCGCGTGGCCACATCGCCGCGCACCTTCTTGACGATGACATCGGCGATCTGCCGCGTGGTGAGTCCCAGGGCACCGGCGCGCTCCTGGTCGAAGCGGATCTGGATTTCCGGAAAGCCCTCTTCCACCGTCGATTTGACGTCGGCGTAGTGGCCGTTTGCGCGCAGCATCGCCGCCAACTTTTGCCCGGCGCGTTCCAGCTCGCCCAGATCCTGACCGCGCAGTTCCACTTCCAGCGGCGTGGAAAAACTGAACAACGCCGGGCGTGCGAAATCCACCTGCGCACCCGGGTGGCCGACCATGCTGCTGCGCAGCCGCTGCGTCGCCGCCGCCTCCACCGCCGGGCTACCGCCACCGACCATCACCACGGTGAGCTTGCCGATGTTCTCGCCGCTCTCGGTGGGGTTGGCGTCCAGACGCGTGCCGCTGCCGCTGACGCCATACAGCGAGGCGATGCCCGGGTCCTTGTCGTGCGCCAGCTGCAGCTCGCGCACCAGCGTATCGGTCTGCGCCAGCGGCGTGCCCGAGGGCAGCTTGACCGTCATTTCGAAGCGATCCTGCGCCAGCTGCGGAATCAGATCCGCACCCAGCATCGGCACCAGAAACAGCGTGCCGATAAACGCGGCCGCTGCCAGACCCAGCACCAGGCCAGGACGCCTCAAGGCCGCCGGCAACATCGCCAGATAACCACGCTCGGCACGCCCATACGGCGCCATCGCCAGGTCGCTGGCCTTGCGCATCACCGGCCCCACCACCCGCGCAATGCCACGCCACAGTTTGACCACCGCCCACGCCGCGCCGAAGAACGCGTAACGCACGCTTGCCCCCGCGCCGCGCCGCCCGGCGGCCACCGGCTTGAGCCAGCGTTGCTCCGGCTGCCACTGCGGGTGGCTCGGCTCCTCCGGGAACGCCATCGGTGGCGCGCCCTTGAGCGAACTCAGCATCGGGATCAACGTCATCGACACCACCAGCGAGATCGCGATCGCAATCGCCACCGTCAACGCCTGGTCACGGAACAACTGCCCGGCAATGCCTTCCACGAACACCAGCGGCAGGAACACCGCAATGGTGGTCAGCGTGGAGGCCATCACCGCCATGCTGACTTCGCGGGTACCGGCGATGGCCGCGTCCAGCACGCTCAAGCCGCGTTCGCGCGCCTTGGCAATGCTCTCCAGCACCACGATCGAGTCGTCCACCACCAGGCCGGTAGCCAACGCCAGCCCGCCCAGCGACATCACGTTGAGGCTCAGTCCCAACTGGCCCATGAAGAAAAACGTGGTGATGATCGACACCGGCAACGACAGGCTGATCACGAAGGTGCTCCAGCCATCGCGCAGGAACAGGAAGATGATCAGGATCGCCAGCACGCCGCCGATCACCGCATCTTTTTTGACATCGCTGATCGCGTGTTCGATGAAGTGCGACTGGTCTTCGATGGTGGTGATCTCCACATCGCCCGGCACCGTCGCCTTGAGTTGCTCCAGGCGCTTGCGCAGCGCGGCGGCGGTGGACACGGTATTGGCGTCGCCTTCCTTGTAGATCGCCAGCTCCACCGCTTCCTTGCCGCCCAGGCGGATGATCGCCTCGCGCTCCTTGTAGCCCTGTCGCACCTGCGCCACGTCCTTGAGCCGCACCGGCATGCCGCCGGCAATGCTGCTGCTGGACGCCGACGAGGTGCTCTGCACTTCGGCTGCAGCTGCAAGCGCGGCCTGCGAGCCGGTGGACGCTGCAATGGCATACATTTGCTGCATCGCCGCTTCGGCTGCGCTGCCGCTGCTGCTCTGCGTGGTCACCAGCATGTTGCGGATCTCGTCCAGATCCACGAACTGGTTGACCGTGCGCACCAGATAACGTTGCGAGCCTTCTTCCAGCCGGCCGCCGGAGATATTGACGTTCTCCTCCTTGAGCCGGGTGATCACGTTGTCGATCGGCAGGTTGAGCTGTGCGAGTTTTTGCTGATCGATATCGACCTGGATCTCGTCTTCCAGCCCGCCACCGACCTTGACCGCGGCCACGCCCGCCACGGGTTCAAGTTTCTTCTTCAGATCTTCATCGGCGTAACGACGCAGCCCGGTGAGCTGGCGGATCGCATCGGCGTCCGAGGCCGGCGCCTGTTTGGGCGACAACGCCAGCCGCATGATCGGCTCGGTGGAAGGATTGAAGCGCAGCAACACCGGCGGCTTGGTTTCCAGCGGCAGCGACAAGGCTTCCATCTTGTCGCGCACTTCCAGGCTGGCCTGGTCCATGTTGGTGCCCCAGGCGAATTCCAGCACCACGTCGCTCTGCCCGGTGCGCGAGATCGACTTGAGCTTGCGCAGGTTCTTGACCACACCGACGGCTTCTTCCACCGGCTCGGTCACCAGCGTTTCGATTTCCGCCGGCGCCGCACCGGTATATTCGCTGCGCACGGTGAGCGTTGGATAGCTCAGGTCCGGCAGCAGATTGACCTTGAGGCTGCGCAGTGCGATCAGGCCGAACAACAGCATGGTCACGGTGATCATCGCGATGGTCACCCGCCGTCGTGTGGCGAAGACCACCAGCCCGCCACCGCCGGGCAATGGCGCATGCGGGTCGTGCACGGGTCCGTGCGGGTTGCCGTGATCGCTCATGAGCGCTTCCCGTCGCTGCCGGTTGCCGGCGCCGCAGCCGCCACCGGCTTGCGGTCGGGCTGGCCGATGACCTGCACCGCAGTGCCATCGCGCAGCGCCACCTTGCCGGCGGTCACCACCTGGTCGCCTTCCTTCAGCCCTTGCCGCACTTCCAGCCACGGGCCTTCGGCATAGCCGAGTTTCACCGGCACCCGGCTGGCCTTGCCGTTACGCACCACGAACACTGCCGGCTCGCCATCGTCCAGCAGCGCCAGGCGCGGGATCACCAACGCGTCCTTGCGCTGGTCGTAGTCGATACGGATGCGCCCGAACATGCCCGGCTGCAGCGCTTCGGCGCCCTGGCCGAACGCACAGATCACCCGGAAGGTACCGCTGCCCGAATCCACCACCGGCGCAATGCGGTCGACCTTGCCGATGAACTGCTGACCGGGCAAGGCATCGGCCAGCAAGGTCACCGGCTGACCGGATTTGAGTGTGGCCAGTTCGCGCTCGGGCACATTGAGCGTGGCTTCCAGCTGCGCATCGTCGACGATGCGAAAGATCGGCGTGTTGATCTGCACGAAGTTGCCGGTCTTGATCGAACGCGATGCGATCACGCCGGAAATCGGCGCCTGCACCGTGGTGTACGAAAGTTCCAGCGACGCAAGCCGATGCTGCGCACGGCTGTTCTCGACATCGAACTTGAGCTGGTCCACATCCGCTGCGCTCACCAGTTGCTGGCCGACCAATTGCGTGGCGCGGCGATAGCTGTTTTCCAGCTTGCGCAGTTGCGCCTCGCTCTGTGCCACCGCCAGATGCGCGCGATCGGGATCCAGCCGCACCAGTGCCTGGCCTGCCGAGACTTTTTGACCTTCTTCCACCATCACCGACAGCGCAACGCCCGAGGTCTTGGCCACCACCTGCGCTTCGGCGCGCGGCTCCAGCGCTGCGGTGCCGGTGTAACTGGCGGCCACCGCGCGGCGCGCCGCCTTGGCGATTTCCACCGGCACCGCATCCACCGCCTTCTTTTCTTCGGCGGCCGTGGCCTCGCCATCTCCTGCCTTGCAACCGCCCAGCAGCAGGCTCGTGGTGATCAACAATGCGGCGGCGCAGGTTCCGCTGCAGCCCGGCAAAAAGGAGAGTGGCGACATCGTTGTGTCCTAGTGGATGCGTGAACAGGTGTTGTAGGCAAGTAGACCACCTAGAAAGGCATGGGGCCAATGCGCCAAAGGTCATGGTCCGTTCAAGTTCGCCTATTCACCCCGTTTGCGCCGCGCCAAATCGCAGGCATACTCGTTCCGGTCCCGTCACGCCCCCACGTGCGGACGCTCAATCAGTCTCCCGGATACGAAACCATGCGCCCGCAGCCGCTCGCCGCTTGTCTCGCTCTGGTCGTCTTCCTGCCGTTTGGGGGCGCATCAGCAACACCGTCAGTCACGCCAGCAGTCCCGGCCACTCCTACGCCTGCGGGCGCCGCACCTGCTGCCACAGCACCGGCAGCACCGACTGGTAATCCCTCCAATGGCCGCTTGCTGGCGTATACCTGCCAGGGCTGCCACGGCGTGACCGGCTACAAGAACGCCTATCCCAGTTACCGCGTGCCCAAGATCGGCGGCCAGTCCAGTCAGTACCTGACCCAGGCGCTGACCGAATACCGCCAGGGCAAGCGTAAACACCCCACCATGCAGGCGCAGGCGCAGAGTTTCTCCGAGCAGGACATCGCCGACATCTCCGCCTTCCTGTCCACCCTCAAGTAAGCGCCCACATGCCGAACGCCCTGCACGCTCCGCGTCTAGCCATCGCCCTGGTCGCTGCCCTGATGATGGCGGCCTGTTCCCAATCCCAGGTCGAGTCCACCGATCACTCCGCTGGCGATGCCGGGCATGCGAGCGGCGAACACGGCTCCGGCTCTTCTGCCGGGCTGCCCACCGGTCGCGCCGACGCCGGCGACAAGCTCGCGCACGCCAAAGGCAAGGCCACCGGCCAGAGCTGCGTGGATTGCCATGGCGCCGACGGCAATGCGCCGATCGATCCCAGCTACCCGAAACTGGGCGGCCAGTACGGCGACTACCTGGCGCATGCACTGCAGGCGTACCGCAGCGGCGATCGTCAGCACCCGCTGATGACCGCGCAGGCCACTGCGCTAAGCGACCAGGACATTGCCGACCTGGCGGCATACTTCGGTGCACGGCAGACGCAGTTGCGCGATCTGCATGGTGTCAATTGAGCCGCCGGCACACACCGCGCCGGTCTAATTCGGAATGAAAAAGCGCTTGCGCGAACATTAATAGGCCGCTATGATTTCGTTCTCAGTTTCGTGGGGCCATAGCTCAGCTGGGAGAGCGCCTGCATGGCATGCAGGAGGTCGGCGGTTCGATCCCGCCTGGCTCCACCACTTCAGACACTAGGCCGTCTGAATTGACAACTCGGGTTTTGATCTGCGTCCCCATCGTCTAGAGGCCTAGGACACCACCCTTTCACGGTGGACACCGGGGTTCGAATCCCCGTGGGGACGCCAATCATCTGAAAGCCCTGGCGTCGCCGGGGCTTTTTTTTGCCTGTTTTCAGGCCGAAATCGACTGTGTCGAATGTACGGGGGTCAGACTTCCTGGCCGCCTGGCGTGACGCGTTTTGCAACCACCTCAACATCTCTTTGCGAATCCCTGAGCTGACATTGGCTCGCGTACGCAGACGCGGCGCCGGAGTTGCTGGTGCCAGCCACGCGCCATGAGCGCGATGCGCTTTGCAGGGTCATGCACGCTCGCGGCCTACCAAGCTTTTCGACGCGAGAAGCCTCATTGGTAATGCCATCGCGGCTACTGGCGTGCGGCCGCCGATCACACATCGGTTGCACTCTGTAAGCACGACGCGTGCGACGACCGTGCTGCACGAACACGCCGATTGGAGAGCTCGCAAAACGCGACGCACTCACGGACCAACGTGCCGCAAACGTAGCGGCAACCTGATGGACCGATGCAGGCGCTCGACATCGAGCAGACATCGATGCACGCAGGCAATCGACGGTGAAGCATTCGATGCATCTAGCCGGTCGCCGCCGGATGCAAGTTGTAGCCGGCGCGCATAGGCCTACGGTTGACCGATGCGCTCCAGACGCGCCGCATGACGGTTTGCCCACGGATAAATCGCCGCGCACAACTTTTTCGCGCAGACCACTTCCCATGACCGGAAGATGTCGCTATGATTACCGGCTCGCAGCAACGCGGGGCCATAGCTCAGCTGGGAGAGCGCCTGCATGGCATGCAGGAGGTCGGCGGTTCGATCCCGCCTGGCTCCACCACTTCAGACATTAGGCCGTCTGAAATGGTCAACGAGGTTTTGAGACGCGTCCCCATCGTCTAGAGGCCTAGGACACCACCCTTTCACGGTGGACACCGGGGTTCGAATCCCCGTGGGGACGCCAATCATCTGAAAGCCCCGGCACTGCCGGGGCTTTTTTTTTGCCTGCGCTTCAGCCTTGGATGCGTTATGTGGCGATTGCATGCTGGAGTCGCACGCGTGCAACAAGCGCTGTATCGAAGGCACCGTTGGCTCGCATTGCACTGCCAACCAGGCAGCACTCTGGCGTCGCCCGCGCGCAGGCAGTAAGCGACATGACGCACAAGCGGCGGCGCAGTCAATGCCCTCCGCTCACAGCCAAGACCTACCCGATTCGCGCAGCCGCGCCTTGGCGCGCGCCGCGCGCAATCTCAGGCTTGTCCGCTATCCAGCGCCTTGCGGCCTTCATGCGTCAGGTCGATGTCGCCATCTTCGGCCTGCGTTGCGTAGCCGGCACGGACAGCCCAATTGCCTTCTTCGTCCGCCACCGGCTTGGTGTCGTGGATGTCGCGCAGGATGCGCAGCTGCTGCGAAGAATCGAAATCCATGGTGGCCACCTGCTGAAAAGAGAACTCCAAGGTACGCACGCGACGTGATGGTTGCGTGCCTGCAACGTCATCCGTTGCCTGCGCACTGCGTGGCGTCCGCGTAAAGAGCCATCCGCGTAACTGCATGTCGATAGAGAAAGCTGAGCACGCATGCATTCGCTCCATGCAGACGGGTTTCGCGGAGCGATCCAATCTTGACGCAAGCGCGCAAGGCACTCACCGCAGACCAGCGCCCTGCCCTGACCACTGCCAAACGGCAACCGCTCACGGATGTACTGCGACCGTGCATCGCGACGGTGCCAACCGAGACCCAGCTTCTTCCTGCCAAAGCGATACACAGCAAAAAGCCCCACCGGATGTCTCCAGAAGGGCTTTCGCTGGTACTGCAACAACTTGGTGCCGAAGGTGGGACTCGAACCCACACGCTTTTAAGGGCGGCGGATTTTGAGTCCGCTGCGTCTACCGATTCCGCCACTTCGGCGTGGCCGCGCAGTATAGCGACTTGTTGTTGAAACGAACAGTGTCAGTAAGCGCCTGACGAATTCAGGTACAAGCGGGGTCGGCAGCGCTGCGTCCGGACAGTCCCGATATACTGGCCGACTTGGTGAAGGAGTAAGCAATGTCGGTGTTGCGTGGAGTTCGGGTACTCGTGGTCGAAAACGATGACATGAATGCCATGCTGCTCGACTTGCAGCTTGTCCAGGCGGGTGCGGCCGTCGTGGGCCCGGTCGGCGAAGTGCAGGACGCCCTGCAGTTGATCAACGCCGACGCACCGGATATTGCAGTACTGGACTACCGCCTGGGCAATGGCGAAACCAGCGAACCGGTTGCGCGCCTGTTGTCGGAACGCGGCATTCCGTTTGTGCTGGCCACCGGCGTCGCCAGTGGCAGCATCCCCAGCGGTTTCGAACGCGGTGTGATCCTGACCAAGCCCTACCTGTCCGAAGAACTGGTCGGTGCATTGTCCAGGGCGCGACAGTTGAGCGGCGCCGCCAGCTAGGCACACGTCACCTGTTCAGTGGCCGCCCACTGATGCGGCGGCTCGCCGAGCCGACATGTCCGTTCTCTCGTCGCGACTCTGTCGCCGGCTCTCGACCCACAGCGATCGCCTGCGCGGGCAGCCTGTTGGCTGAATCGCCAGTCACTCGAGGCCGCCGTTGCCTGCACGGTGCTACTAGAATCGACTATCGAACAATGACGGTCGGGGCGCTGGATGGATATCGCCGTGTCGCCGCTGGCCGGTTTGTTACCGGAGACGAGCGAAACTGCAGCTTTACTGCTCGCGTGCGCGCATGCGGACGCACTGCTGCGCCAGAGCACCGCACTGCGCACCACACTGTCGGTTTGCCTGCATGCGCAGGCCCCCATGCTGCTGGTGTGGGGTAGCGAGGCTCGCTGCGTTTACAACGACGCCTGCATTGCGCTGCTGGGGCAGCGTCACCCGGCCGCCTTCGGGCAGCCGCTGGCAGCCTTGACCGATGCGTCCACGGGCAATGGAACGCCTGCCGACAGCGCGGCGCTGGACCTGACGACCTGGTCGTCCAGCCCGGTGCTGCAGGATGGCGAACGGTTGGGCGCGTTGTATGTGGCCACTGCGGCGTCAATCTGCGATGTCAGTGAGCAACGCCGTCACGCAGGTCGCGACAGTTTCCTGTTGATGCTGGAAGACGAACTGCAGCATGTTTCCGATCCGCGGCAAATCATCGACGCCAGCGTGCGACTGCTCGGCGAGCACCTGCGCGCCAACCGCTGCGCGTTCGGCCTGGTCGCTGCCGATGGCAGCACCATGCATGTGATCAGCGACCATGTACAGGACATGCCGAGCCTGCAAGGCGATTTCCCGCTGGAAGCGGCGCAGGGCCTGCGCGACGCGCTGCTGGAAAACCGGCCCTGGTTCACTTCCGACGCGATGGCGCCGGGTGCGCCGGACTATGTGGCCGAGCAGTATCGCCGCTCCGGCTTGCGTGCCTCGCTGGCCATTCCGTTGCACAAGCACGGCCGCCTGGTGGCAGCGATCGGCGTGCATCAGCGTGCACCACGGCGTTGGCTGTCTACCGAGATCGAACTGGTGCGGTTGGTGGCGGCGCGTTGCTGGGAGTCGATGCAACGCGCCAAGGCACAGCAGCAACTGGCAGCCAACGAAGCGCGCCTGCGTCGCCTTGCCAATACGCTGCCGCAGATCATCTTCATTGCCGATCCGGACGGACGGCCGCACTACTTCAACCAGCGCTGGTACGAGTACACCGGTCTGGATCCTTCCAACAACGAAGACGCCGCCTGGCACCGGGCGCACACCGCCGATGGGCTGCGCCTGTCCGCGCAGGCGTGGGCACTGGCATTGAATGGCGAGCGTGCGTTCGAAGTGGAATGCGAGCTGCTGCGTCACGACAGCCAGTCGCGCTGGCACCTGGCGCGCGCGCTGCCGGTGCGTGGTGACGACGGCAGCATCAGCGAGTGGATCGGCACCTACACCGATATCCACGACCGGCGCACGTTCGAGCAGCAGTTGCGCGAGAGTGAGGCGCGCTTCCGTGCGCTCTGCGAAACGGTGCCGGCGATGATCTGGATGGCCGATGCGCAGGGCGATTGCGTGTACTGGAATCCGCGTTGGTACCACTTCACCGGCCAGGGCGAAGACCAGGCCCTGGATCAGGGCTGGTGGGATGTGATGCATCCCGACGATGCAGCACGCGTCCGGCAGGCCTTCGAACAGGCGCTCAATCAACGCGGCGAATTTCTTGCCGAATACCGTGTGCGCCGGCACGACGGGCAGTATCGCTGGTGCATCGACACCGCGTCGCCACACTTCGCCAGCGACGGCCGTTTTCTGGGACACATCGGCTCGCTCACCGACATCTCCGAACGCAAGCACATCGAAGATGCCACTGCCTCCGACCGCGCGATCCTGAGCCTGATCACCACCGGTGCGCCGCTGCCGGTGGTGCTGGATGCGATTGCATTGAGCGTGGAGGCGCGCGGGGAAATCCCGTTGTGCTGCTCGGTGATGGTGCGCGATGAGGTCCGTCATACCTTGAGCTTCGGCTCGGCCCCGCACTTTCCGAACGGATACCGCGGGCATTTCGAGCCATCGCCGATCGGACTCGACGGCCCGCCGTGCGCGCGCTCGGCGCATCTTGGCCGCCAGGTGATCTGTGCGGATATCCAGGCCGATGCGAGTTTCAGCAGCCACCACGCGATTTCGGCGGCGATGGGCATTGCGGCGTGCTGCGTCACCCCGATCCTGGCCAGCAATGGGCAGGTGCTTGGCACGCTCAACATCTACTACGACCGCCCTCACCTGCCATCGTTACGCGAACAGGCAATGGCGCGCTCGGCCTCGCATCTGGCCGGCATCGTGATCGAGCGCACCCGCGTGGATGCCAAGCTCAAGTTGTCGTTACAGGCAGAAACTGCCGCCCGCGCGCAAGCCGAGCATGCCAGCCGGGTCAAGGACGAATTCCTGGCAACGCTGAGCCACGAATTGCGCACGCCGCTCAACGCGATTCTGGGTTGGTCGCGGTTGATGCAATCGGACGTGGCCGAACCGGCCAATCTGGGCCGAGGCCTGGTGATCATCGAACGCAGTGCGCGCGCGCAAACGCAGATCATCGACGACCTGCTGGACATGAGCGCGATCCTGTCGGGCAAGATCCGGCTGCAAGCCGAGCATTTCGACATCGCCGGCTTGGTGCGCAGCACGCTGGAACTGATGCAACCGACCGCGTTGGCGCGCGAGATTGCGCTGGAGCTGGACGCGCCGTGCGACGGCGAGTTGTGGTTCTTCGGCGATGCCGGGCGACTGCAACAGGTGCTGACCAACCTGCTCAGCAATGCGCTCAAGTTCACTGCCGCCGGCGGGACGGTGCGCGTTGCGATGGATATCGAAGACGAGCGTTTGCGCCTGTGCGTCCAGGACACCGGCATCGGCATCGCGGCCGATTTCCTGCCGCATGTCTTCGACCGTTTCCGGCAGGCCGATGCCGGCACCACCCGCCGTGTCGGCGGCCTGGGGTTGGGCTTGTCGATCTCGCGTCAGTTGGTGGACCTGCATGGCGGCAGCCTGGGTGCGTCCAGCGCAGGCGAAGGCCAGGGTGCGACGTTCACCATCGTGTTGCCGTTCCAGCACGGGGTCAGCGAGCTGCGTCCTTCATCGGCAGACACCGCGCACGTGGGGCTGTTGCCGGACAATTGCCATGGCCGCCTGGATGGCGTGCGCCTGTTGCTGGTCGACGACGATCAGGATTCACGCGAAGCGGTGATGCATTTCCTGACGCTCGCCGGGGCAAAGGTGCAGGCTGCCGGGTCGGTGGACGCGGCCGAGCAGTGTCTGGCGGATGCGCACTTCGATGTATTGGTTAGTGACATCGCCATGCCATCGCGCGATGGCTATGACTTGATTCGCACCGTACGTTCGGGCCGCGCCGATCTGCCGCGGCATATTCCCGCCATCGCACTCACCGCCTATGTCCGCGAAGAAGACCGCGACCGCGCGGTGGTGGCCGGGTTCGATGCGCACATGGGCAAACCGGTGGAACCACCCGGCCTGGTCGATCTGATCGAACGCTTGATCCTGCCGACGCGCACGCCACGGACTACGGTGGAATAGCGCTGGCGCGTGGCTTGGCGGATAACTTCGCCACTGATCTGCGCACCGACGATGTCTGGCTGCATCGGGAGCGTGTCTCGGCTTGCCGGTTGCTCGTTGAAAACCATGCACGCCGACCACCTCGATTGGTGCTTGCGCGCCCACCGTCGCGGGACCTTGAGCGGCATGGATGCCACGCCAGAGCTACAAGGACGTACTTGCAGCGTGTCCCGCGATGGTGGGCGCGCAAGGGCCCTGCAGCAAACGCAAAGACGTCGAGTGCGCGGTGCCCTCACCGCTCGCGGGACACGCCGTTAACCCGTCCATGGGGGCTCGATGGCGGCATCCATGCCGCCAACGGTCCCGCAATCGGCAAGGACACCGCACCTGACAGTTTGCCGGTGGTTTTATTGATGAACTGAGGACGCCGCGCTACTAGGTTGCCGGTTGCCTGTCGCTTGTTGAAAACCTTGCGCACCGACCATCACAACTGGTCCTTGCCCGCTCACCGTCGCGGGACCTTGAGCGGCATGGATGCCGCGCCAGAGCCTCCAGGGACGGATTCACGGCGTGTCCCGCGATGGTGGGCGGGCAAGGGCCCTGCGGAAACTCGCAGATCATCCCAGGACGCTGGCCGACATGCGCAATCAAACAATCCGGCCAGAGTTACTCGCCAGGCGCGCCGTCACAAGCGGCCGTCAACGACATCGCACTCAAGCCACAGACACTCCCAGCGCGAAGATCTATCCAACCGACCCAGCCACACCGACCAATCCAACAACGTCACTCAACTACGCTTGGCACGCGCGAACGCTGCGGCCAATGCGTTGTCGGCCGGCGGTGCGGCGATCCGCGGCTTGGCGTTTGCTTGCGCCGGAGCACGCCCGCCACCGTCGCGCCGGCCCTGGCCCATACCGCCGTTGCCGCGGGCCTCGCGCGGCTGCGCTGAGCCATCGGCCGGTGGCGGCGTGTCGGACAGGCGGCAGGTCAGCGCGATGCGTTTGCGCGCCACGTCCACTTCCAGCACCTTGACCTTGACGATGTCGCCGGCCTTGACCACATCGCGCGGATCCTTGACGAAGGTCTCCGACAACGCCGAGATGTGCACCAGGCCATCCTGATGCACGCCGATATCGACGAACGCACCGAACGCGGCCACATTACTGACCACACCCTCGAGCACCATGCCTGGCTTGAGGTGCTTGATGTCTTCGATGCCTTCGGCGAACTGCGCTGCCTTGAACTCGGGACGCGGATCGCGGCCGGGTTTTTCCAGTTCCTTGAGGATGTCGCGCACGGTCGGCACGCCAAATTGGTCGTCGGTGAACAACTCCGGTTTCAGGCCACGCAGAAAACTGCCGTCGCCCAGCAATGCCTTGATCGGCTTGCCAGTGCTACCGACAATGCGCTCGACCACCGGATACGCTTCCGGATGCACCGCCGACACGTCCAGCGGCTCGTCGCCATCGGCGATACGCAGAAAGCCGGCGCATTGTTCGAAGGTTTTGTCGCCCAGCCGCGGCACCTTGAGCAAGTCCTTGCGACGCTTGAACGGACCATTGTCGTCGCGGTGACGCACGATGTTTTCCGCAACCGTGCTCGACAGCCCGGACACGCGCGACAGCAACGCCGCCGATGCGGTATTGACGTACACACCCACTGCATTAACGCAGTCCTCAACGCGCGCTTCCAGCGCTTTGGCCAGGCGGTATTGATCCACATCGTGCTGGTACTGGCCCACGCCGATCGCCTTGGGCTCGATCTTCACCAACTCGGCCAGCGGATCTTGCAGGCGCCGCGCGATCGACACTGCACCGCGTAGCGACACGTCCAGATTCGGGAATTCCTTGGCCGCAAATTCGGATGCCGAATACACCGACGCGCCCGCCTCGCTCACCACCACCTTCTGCAGCTTGGTCGCGCCGCACAGCGCAATCGCCTCGCCGGCCAGTTTGTCGGTCTCGCGGCTGGCAGTGCCATTGCCGATCGCGATCAGCTCCACGTTGTGCTGCATGCACAATTTCTTGATCGTCTGCAGCGACTGCTCCCACTGCCGCTTGGGCTCGTGCGGATAGATCGTCTCGGTGGCCACCAGCTTGCCGGTGGCATCGACCACGGCGATCTTGCAACCGGTACGGATGCCAGGATCCAGCCCGAGCACCACACGCGGGCCGGCCGGCGCGGCCAGCATCAGGTCCTTGAGGTTGTCGCCGAATACCGCAATCGCCTCGGCCTCTGCCTTTTCGCGCGCCTGGTTGAACAGGTCCAGCAACAGATGCATGTGCAGTTTGGCGCGCCAGGTCAGCCGGCAGGCATCGAGCAACCAGCGGTCGGCCGGGCGGCCTTCGTTGGAAATGCCGGCATTGCGCGCGACGCGACCTTCGGCGTACTGATGCCCGGCTTCGGCATCGCTGCCCGGGTCCAGGTCCAGGTACAGAATTTCCTCGCGGCGTGCGCGAAACAGCGCCAGCAGACGGTGCGACGGAATCTTCGCCAGCGTTTCGGCGTGATCGAAGTAGTCGCGGTACTTGGCACCGGCCTCTTCCTTGCCCTCGGCAACGCGCGCGCGAATCACCCCGGTGTCGTTCAACCAGCCGCGCAGCTCGCCGACCAGCGCCGCATCTTCGCCCCAGCGCTCCATCAGGATGGCGCGCGCGCCTTCCAGCGCTGCCTTGATGTCGGCAACGCCCTTCTCTGCATCGATAAACGCCGCAGCAGCGATCTCCGGGGCCTGGCTAGGGTCGGCCAGCAAACCGTCGGCGAGCGGCTCCAACCCGGCCTCGCGCGCGATCTGCGCGCGGGTGCGCCGCTTGGGCTTGTACGGCAGGTACAGATCTTCCAGCCGCGACTTGGTGTCGGCCGCCACGATTTCGTCGCGCAGTTCGTCGCTGAGCTTGCCCTGCTCGCCAATGCTGGACAGGATCGCCGCGCGGCGTTCTTCCAGCTCGCGCAGGTAAGTCAGGCGCGTTTCCAGGTTACGCAGCTGTGTGTCGTCCAGGCCGCCGGTGACTTCCTTGCGGTAGCGCGCAATGAACGGGACGCTGGCGCCTTCGTCGAGAAGGGCAATGGCGGCGCGCGCCTGGGCGGGTTGGGCACCGATCTCGTCGGCGATGGTGCGAGCAATCTGCTGGGCAAGCTGGCTATCGTGCATGACGGCGCGGGGTGAACCGCTTCACTGAAAAAAGCATTTTCGCAGTGCGGGCCCGCTACGGAAACCCGTTGACAGCGCCGTCGTAAACCTATTCCGGCGTGCTCAGCTGACGCGGCGTGCGTAATGGGTCGCGGCGCTTTCGACCAGAATGCTCTCCTGCAGCGATTCCAGTGCCATGACACGGATCTTGCCGACGTCCTTCAGCTGCACCATGCGCTCGACATACACCTCCGGGCCGGCGTCGGTCATTGCACGCGACTTGCTGAACCCGTAAGGCACGACGCCCGTGTCGCCATCTTTGCTGCCACCGACGTACAGAACGATCGACATACCCACACCCTCGTTAACAACTGTTACGACGTTAGTGGCGCGAGCATAACGACCGTGCCGTGAGGAGCTTTCGACGTACGTTAACCCCGCCTGTTTGCGGTTTGGTGACGGCGGCAAGGCCGGGCCCGCCTCACGGCCGCTTCACCCCGCTTGGCCGTCAATCGCGATCCGCCCACTCTCTGACGTCACCGCATGGACCTGAAAAGCGGCTACCCGTTCTGGTCGATCCGCAATGGATTGATGCGCGCCTACCCGCGCCTGGAGCAAGACACCCGGTGTGAGGTCGCCATCGTCGGTGGCGGCGTCACCGCCGCGCTGATTGCGCACGAACTGTTGCGCCACGGCCACGACGTGGTGGTGATCGAGCAGCGCGACATCGGCTGGGGCAGCACCTCGGCCAGCACCGCGCTGCTGCAATACGAAATCGATACGCCGATGATCGACCTGGCCAGACACTACGGCATGCCGGCGGCAGCGCTGGCCTATGGCGCGTGTGCGCAGGCCATCCTCGACCTGCAGGGCCTGTGCAACACCCTCGGCGGCACCGACTTCACACGCCAGGACAGCCTCTATTACGCCAGCCGCGCACGCGACCTGAAGGATCTACGTAGCGAGCTAGATACCCGCAAGACGCACAAGCTGCCGGTGGAATGGGTGGAGCGCGAGGCGCTGTGGCACAACTACGGCGTGCATTCGGAAGGCGCGATCCTCAGCCGCCTGGCCGCCAGCGTGGACCCCTACCGGCTGTGCTACCGCCTGTTTGCCGAGTGCGAGCAATACGGCGCACGCATCTACGACCGCACCACCATTGCCACAATCGCCCCCCACGACCAGCATGTCCAATTGCGCACCGAAGACGGCGTCAACGTGCGCGCGCAGCACGTGATCCTGGCGGCCGGCTATGGCAACCAGCGCTGGTTGTCGCAGCGGGTGGCACGCAACCGCAGCAGCTATGCCTTCGTCACCGACCCCTTGCACGACAGCGAGATGGGGGCGCTCAAGCACACCATGATGTGGGAGACCGCGCGCCCGTATCTGTACGTGCGCAGCACGCCGGACGGCCGCGTGGTGGCCGGTGGCGAAGACGACGCCATCGACATCCCTGCGCGCCGCGATGCGCGGGTGGAGAACAAGCTCAAGATATTGCTGAAGAAAATCGCCAAGAGCATGCCCGATGTTCGCCTGCGCCCGGCGTTTGCGTGGGCCGGCACCTTCGCCGAGACCGCAGATGGGCTGCCGTTCTTCGGGCCGCACGACGAACTCGGGCCACGCGTGTCGCTTGCGATGGCCTACGGCGGCAATGGCATCACCTACAGCGCCATCGGCGCAGGGTTATTACGCGCGCAGCTGGAAGGCACCCCTCACCCGCTGTCCGAGTTGTTCGGCTTCTCGCGTCTGGGTTGAAACCGCCACGGCCACCAGCCGTGGCCGTGCATCGCATAGGCGTCGGCAGCCCGCTCCAGCGGGTTGCGCACGTGGATACCGCCGCACAGCAGGTATACCGGCAAAAACAGCGGCCCCAGCACCATGTATTGATACACATGCGCGCGCTCGTGGTCGCCCAGGCGCACCGGCGGATGCGCACAACGGCCAGCAGCGTGCGCGTAGGTACTGCACTGCAGATCCAGCGAGGCACCTTTCAACAGGATGACGTTGCCCAAGGTCATCGCCCCGCCCGGCCCCCATGGCCAGGCATGGAAGACCACCGCGAGCTCCTGGCCAGACCAGCGTGGGCGTGCACCGAAACAGCATCCGACCAGGCCGATCGCAACCCCGATCATGCTGTTGGGCAAGGTCCACAACGCGCCAAGCGCCTGCATGGCAAACCGCCCGCGCATTGCCGGGCTCAGTCGGGCTGGTTTGGGATCAGCAGCCACAGGATCAGGTAGACCAGGATGCCGGGAAACGCGGCCGAGGCGATCGACACGATCACGAACAACACGCGCAGCAACGTGGAGCTCCAGCCAAGACGACGCGCGATGCCGCCGACGACACCGGCGATCATGCGGTCGTTGAGGGAGCGGGACAGTGTGGTGGTGGACATGGCAAGACTCCTGCAAACGTAGCCAACAGTCTAAAAAGCGCCACGGCTGCATCCCGTGACGACATCACGGCCTGCTCGGCGCGGCGTACCCCGCGCATCTGCCGGCAGCCCGGTCAGGCGTTGCCGCCGCGCTCCTGCAGCCAGCGATGGATGGCCACCGGCACTTCGCGCTGCGCGCGGCCGGAGACATAGATGCCGATATGCCCGCCGCGGAAGTTCAGCTCGCTGTAATCGTCGCTGCCCACCAGCCCACGCAAGGCACGCGACGCATCCGGCGGCACCAGATGGTCGTGTTCGGCGTAGATGTTCAGCACCGGCATATCGAGGGCCTGCAGATCCACCACCTGCCCGCCGATGCTCACCTGCCCGGTAACCAGCCCGTTGCGTTGATAGAACAAGGTGACGAATTCGCGGAAGGCTTCGCCGGCCAGGTCCGGCGAATCGAAGATCCACTTTTCCATGCGCAAAAAATCTTCCAGCGCCTGCTTGTCGTCGAGGATGTCGAGCAGGCCCACGTATTTCTGCAGATTCAGCCGGAACGGCTTGAGCATCAGGTAACTGGCGTTCATCAGATCTGCCGGCACGTTGCCCATGGTGTCCACGAACAGATCCACATCGACCATGCGTGCCCAGTTGGAGAGCATGTTGTCGGGCGTGTGGAAATCCACCGGCGTCACCATGGTGATCAGGTTACGCACCTTGTCGCGCTGCAGCGCGGCGTAGCACAGCGAAAACGTACCGCCCTGACAAATGCCCAGCACATCGACCGCCTCCAGCCCGGACTGTGCACGCAGGTGATCCACCGCGCCATCGATGTAGCGCAGCAGATAATCTTCCAGCGTGAGGTAGCGCTCGGAGCGGTCCGGGTAGCCCCAATCCAGCACGTAGACGTCCCGGCCGTGACTCAGCAGCCCTTTGACCAGCGAGCGATCGGCCTGCAGATCGACCATGTACGGGCGATTGACCAGCGCATACACAATCAATAGCGGTGTTTTGGCCACCGGCGCCTGCTCGCCGACGAAGCGATACAGCACCACCTTGCCGTCGCGCCAGATCTCTTCGCGCTCGGTAACGCCGTAATCCACGTCTTCCACGCCCGGCAGCAGCTTGAGCCCTTCGCGCAACTTGCGTTGCATCGACAGGGTTTCCTGCATCAGGTCTTCGGCACTGAATCCCAATGGCCCTTTCATGCCTGCGCTCCACGGCTTTTACGCGCTGCGGGTTTGCCCGCCGCAGGCGTGGCCGAGGTTTTCGAGCCACCACTCCTGCGGGCTGAGGGCTTTTTGGCCGCTGTACGGGTGGCTGTTGCGGTGTCGGCCGCTGCCTTATTTGCGGTGGTCTTTTTGACAGACGCGCGTGTCGATGCGCCCGTCTTGTCCGCACGCGCGGCAGCTGTGGGCCGGGACGCGTCGCCTGCCTTGCTGGCCGCCGCACGCATGCCTGCAACCGGCGCGACCGGATCAGGCTGGGGCGCCGCGGGCTTGCTCGCCGGTGACGTTGCAGTGCGCAGCATCCGCCTGACCAGGCGTTCCAGTTCGGCGATGCGGCGGTGCGCAGCGTCCATCTCCGAGCGCGTCGGCATACCGAAACGTTCGCTGAGCTGCTCGACTTCTTCCTGCAGCGCAGCGCGCAGGCGCATGTGCGCGTTGGCGAAACCGCCGTACACCTCGCGGAACTGGTCCGACAAGGCGACGTCGGCATAGGATTCTTCGGCCGCTTCGATCCACAGATCGAACAAGGCGCGTGCGCTGGTCAACTGGCTGCCGCTGCTCTCGTGCTCGCCCAGCTTGGCCGCAAAGCTCGTAAATGCCTGCTCGATCGCGGCCTTGAGTTGCTCGCCATACGCTTGCGATTGGGCCTGGAAGTCCTGCTGCGCACGGGCCAGTTTCTGCAGGCGCGCCTGGTGATTGCGGTTCAATCCGAATGCCGGCATGTCCAGCCATGGGGCATTCTCTTCGCGCCACTTTTGCAGCGCCTGCGCCGCGTCCTGCAGCCAGGGGTCGAACCCGCCCGGGCTGCCGCCCCGCAACGACCCCAGCGTCCACTGCATCAGTTGTTCGCCCTGCCCTTGCACCGCCCGGCGCCAGGCGTCGGATACTTCATTGGCCGAGGTGTCGCGCCCGGCAAATTGGCCGGCCACCTGTTGCATGGTGCCGAACCAGCCACCGGCTTGTGTGCGGAAGCGGTCGATCGCCTCCTGCGCCTGCGGGGCGGCCTGGGTGGGCAGCAACTGCGACCACCAGTCCACGGCCTTGCGCCAATCCTGCGGGGCGTCGCCACCGGACGCGGGCGGCGGTTGCTGCGCAGCGGCGCCGGCCTGGCCGTGGCGCATGGCATCTCCCCAGGCAGCCCAGTACTGGCGCGCCTTGTCGTCGAAGTTGCCGTTGTCCGAACCGCTGCTTGCCATCATCCCCTCCCGTGACCGTTCACCCAGCCATCCTACCGCGTGCGTGCCGGCATGCTGCTCAGGGCTTGGGGATGCGCAGCGTCTTGCTGATCATCAGCGAGCCGGAGACCGCAAACAGCAGCACCAGCGGGTGGAACTGCCACGGCCCCAGCTGCCACTGGCCCCACCACAGGGTGTCGCCGATATGGCCGCTGCTGGCAGCGACCGCAAGCAGGATCACCAGCAGCAGGCTGGTCGGAATGGGGGTACCTTCGAAGTACGGTACCTTGTCGGCCTCGCCGGCGATCTCTTCGGCGGTGACGTTGTAGCGGGCCAGCCGGCTGACCCCGCAGCAGACGAAGTAGCTCAGCACCAGCCAGTCCCAGCCGCCGCGCATGCCGCAGGCGTAACCCAGCGCCGCCGGTGCCACGCCGAACGAAATGACATCCGCCAGCGAATCCAGTTCGCGGCCCAGTGTGGAAGAGGCCTTGCGCCAGCGCGCCACGTGTCCGTCCAGCGCATCGAACACGAACGCCAGCGGGATCAGCGCCATGCCCAGCAACAGATCGCCGCGATGGCCCTCCTGCAGGAAGCGCATTGCCGCAAACACCGCGCCGGTGCCGCAGAAGGCGTTGGCCAAGGTGAACCAATCCGCGAGTTGAAAATCGCGCAGCATCGAGAAATGGCGTTTCATGCGGAGCCTGAGGTGAGCAAGGCGCAAAGGGTAACGCGCGCGCGCCATGCAGGCGACCGTTTCGCCGCACTCGGCTAGGCTGGCGACCCGCGCAACCGCTCCAGGCTGCGCACCACTGTGTGAGGACACCCAATGCGCAGCATCCTGATCACCGGCGCAGGCAGCGGCATCGGCGCCGGTATCGCCGCCCAACTGGCGGCCGACGGCCATCACCTGATCGTCAGCGACATGCAACTGGCGGCAGCCGAGCGCACGGCGCACGCCCTGCGCCAGGCCGGCGGCTCGGCCGAGGCGTTGGCGCTGGACGTGACCGACGACCACAGCATTGCGCAGGCACTGGCCAGTGCGTCACGCGCACCGCAGGTGCTGGTCAACAATGCCGGCCTGCAGCATGTGGCCGCACTGGAAGACTTCCCGATGCAGCAATGGGCGCTGTTGGTGGATGTGATGCTCACCGGCGCCGCGCGCCTCAGTCGCGCCGTGCTGCCCGGCATGCGCGCGGCCGGCTATGGCCGCATCGTCAACATCGGCAGCATCCACTCGCTGGTGGCCAGCCCCTACAAGAGCGCGTACGTCGCCGCCAAGCATGGCCTGGTCGGCCTGGCCAAGGTGATCGCACTGGAAACGGCCGATTGCGACATCACCATCAACACCCTGTGCCCGAGCTATGTGCGCACGCCGCTGGTGGAACGGCAGATTGCGGACCAGGCACGCACCCGCGGGATTGCCGAGGACGCGGTGATCCGCGATGTGATGCTCAAGCCGATGCCCAAGGGCGCCTTCATCGCCTACGACGAACTGGCCGGCACCGTGGCGTTTCTGATGTCGCACGCTGCGCGCAACATCACCGGGCAATCCATCGCGATCGACGGCGGCTGGACGGCGCAATAACCGTACTGGCGAAATTTTGATCAGCCATCGCACGCGCCAGGTGGCGCAAGGGCCGCGCGGACTTGTCCACAGACTTGCGCAGCGTCCATCCACAGGGGATGTGGAAAACTGCGCAGCGTCCACTGGCCGCGCCGACGGCCGGCATCCTGTGCCGATGGCCGAGGCCGGCAGCGCAATGGTGGAGCCTGCTAGCGGCGCACGCCCGCGCCCAAGACCGGGATCCTGCCGAGGGCTTGATTGACAACGCGAGGTTCGAATCCGACGACCGCCGGCGCTATGTCAGCGCCCGGATCGCGGTGCCGCGCAAGGCGCTCGGCAGCCGAGCCGATCAGATCCGTGAATACGTCCACGACTGCATGTGCCCGTCGCGATACGGCATGACGCCGTGGAATGGGCGCGGGTCGCCGTCGAACACCAGCGGCAGGAAGTTGCGGTCGCCTTCCCACATCGGCACCTGGTCCATCCGATCGATCGCGATCCATTCCAGTGTGCCCTCCGGGTTGGAGGTCTGCGGCGTACCTTCGAAGCTGCGGATCAGGAACACGAAGCCCAGCCAGTCTTCGCCCTGCTTGCCGAAGCCCGGCCAGCTGATGGTGCCGCGCAGTTGCATCTGGCCGCAGTCCACGCCGGCTTCCTCACGAATCTCGCGGCGCATGCAGGCCAGCACGTCTTCGTCCGGTTCCAGCTTGCCGCCCAGGCCGTTGTATTTGCCCAGATGCTGGTCGCCGGGACGGGCATTGCGGTGGATCATCAGCACCTGGGTGCCGTCCGGCGACAACAGGTAGCCAAGCGTGGCGACAATCGGGGTATAGGGCATGGCACGCGATCTGACACGAAGCGCATCAGTATGACCGAAGCGGTAAGGCCGAAGCGACGCACCGCGCGTGGCGGCAACGCTGGGTCAGCCGACCGCGGCCTGCGGGTTCGGACGCGGCGGTGCGACGTCATCGGTATCCAGGCGCAAGGTCGCCACACCGTGGCCACGTTCGGCCAGGTACTCCAGCCACTTGCCCAGGAACGTGTTCATGCGCATGCGGTGGCTGATCAGCTCGGCCGGCGGCGGGAACATGCCCATCACGTCCTGCCAGCGACGGCCGACATAGCAATGCGTGGTCTCGGCCTGGCGCGCATCGCGGTACAGGCGCACATACGCCGACGGGTCCGGCTCGCCGGTGACCGGGTCGCACAGGTCGTAGGTCAAGCGCAATTCCACCGTGTAGCGATGGCATTCGATCACGTCCAACCGCAAGTTCAGGCCGTCGCCGATCGAAGACACATAGGAGCCGGGTGCCAGGTCGGCCGGGGCAAACAGCCGGGTCAGATGCTGGAAGTTTTCTGCGTACAACCCCATCAGCCAGCCGAAGCGGCTCAGTTTGGGGATGCGTTCGAGTTTGCTCAGTGCTTGCGCCATGGACCGATCCTACACGCTGCGCCGCCGCACGGGCAGCATTGACGAGGGCCCAACCGCAGGCCTACCTTGGCGGAGCACTGCCCCGCCCGCTTCGTATCCCCGAGCTGCCTGCACAACTGCCGCAGGCAACGTTCCAGCGCTGACAAGCGCATGCGCCCAGACGCGCGCGGCGCTCACCAATCCCGAATGGCCAATCCCCACTCCCCGCTCAAAACATCTCGCGCTGCAGCCCCAACGTGGACAACACCTTGCTCGAGATTTCTTCGATCGATGTGTTGGTGGTGCTGAGCGAGGGAATGCGCTCCATCTGGAACATGCGCTCGGCAATGGCCACCTCGCGCCGGCACGTTTCGGCCGCGCTGTAGCGCGAATTGGCGCGACGTTCCTGACGGATCTGCTGCAGCCGCTCCGGGTCGATGGTCAGACCGAACAACTTGCTGCGGTAGTTGCGTAAGCGCGGCGGCAGCTGTTCGTTTTCCAGGTCTTCGTCGGTGAGCGGATAGTTGGCGGCGCGGATGCCGTAATGCAAGGCCAGGTAGATGCAGGTCGGCGTTTTGCCAGCGCGCGACACCGCTACCAGGATCACATCGGCCTCGTCGTAATTCAGCGCGATGCCATCGTCGTGACTCAGCGCGAAGTTCATCGCGTTGATGCGGCGGTGATAGGTTTCGAAGTCCACCATGCCGTGCGCGCGGCCCACACGCGAATGACGCGGCGCGTTGAGCTCGCGCTCCAGCGGCTCGATGAAAGGCGCGAACACATCCAGCATCAGCGCGCCGCTTTCGGCCAGGATCATGCTCAATTGTGGATCGACGCATGAATTGACCACCACCGGGCGCACTTGGTACCGCTCGCCTGCGGCGCGCACCCGCATCGCGGCGTCGCGCGCTTTATCTGCATCATCAATGAACGACATGCGGTCGGTGACGAAGTTGAATCCGCTGAACTGGGTGAGCAGGCTATGCCCAATCGTTTCAGCGGTGATACCGGTTCCATCGGAGACGTAAAACACCGGCCGAATTGTTGACATCAAGACCACCTCTTTGAACTGGTGTCCAAAACTTACGGGTTCATGCTTGTGCAGATTCCGCTGTGCACTGCATCATAGCGGCTTCTTCCTACGGTCGCGGCCATTCAGCCCGCTCGGGCGATGGCCTTACGGAGCATCGCGCTTGAACGAGAATATCCTGTGGTTGCATGAGCTACGCCTGGCCGACCTGGCCCGCGTAGGTGGTAAAAATTCCTCACTTGGCGAGATGATCGGCAACCTGGCCGGGTTGGGCGTCTCGGTTCCCGGTGGATATGCGACCACCTCGGAAGCTTTCAAGGACTTCATCGCCCACAACGATCTGTCCAAGCGCATCTTCGACAAGCTGGCAACGCTGGATGTCGAAGACGTCAACGCACTCACCGTGGCCGGCAAGGAGATCCGCGGCTGGGTGATTGATGCACCGCTGCAGCCGGAACTGGACCGCGACATCCGCACCGCCTACGCGCAGTTGTGCGCCGAAAACGGCGGCGGCGACGTTGCCGTGGCGGTGCGCTCCTCGGCAACCGCCGAGGATCTGCCGGACGCATCGTTCGCCGGCCAGCAGGAAACCTTCCTCAACGTGACCGGCGCCGACGATGTGGTGCACAAGGTCAAAGAAGTGTTCGCCAGCCTCTACAACGATCGCGCGATCGCCTACCGTGTGCACCACGGCTTCAAACACGAAGACGTATTCCTGTCGGCCGGCGTGCAGTTGATGGTGCGTTCGGGCGTGGGCGCGGCCGGCGTGTTGTTCACGCTGGACACCGAATCGGGTTTTCGCGATGTGGTGTTCGTCACCTCCAGCTTCGGTCTGGGCGAAATGGTCGTGCAGGGTGCGGTCAACCCGGACGAGTTCTACGTCTACAAGCCCACCCTCACTGCCGGCAAGCCGGCCATCCTGCGCCGCTCGCTGGGCAGCAAGGCCATTCGCATGGTGTATTCGGACGTGCCCGGCGAGCGCGTGCGCACCGAAGACACGCCGGTGGAACTGCGCAGCACCTTCTCGATCAGCGACGAAGACGTGCAGGAGCTTTCCAAGCAGGCACTGGTGATCGAAAAGCATTACGGCCGCCCGATGGATATCGAGTGGGCCAAGGACGGTGTCAGCGGCAAGCTGTTCATCGTGCAGGCGCGCCCGGAGACCGTGAAGTCGCGCAGCCACGCCACCCAGATCGAGCGTTTCTCGCTGGAAGCCAAGGACGCCAGGATCCTGGTCGAAGGCCGCGCGGTGGGTGCCAAAATCGGCAGCGGCGTCGCACGTGTGGTGCGCTCGCTGGACGACATGAGCCGCGTGCAGGCCGGCGACGTATTGATCGCCGACATGACCGACCCCGATTGGGAGCCGGTGATGAAGCGTGCGTCGGCAATCGTTACCAACCGTGGCGGCCGCACCTGCCACGCCGCGATCATCGCGCGCGAGCTCGGCGTGCCGGCAGTGGTCGGTTCGGGCAATGCCACCGACGTGCTCAGCGACGGCCAGGAAGTCACCGTGAGCTGCGCCGAAGGCGATACCGGCTTCATCTACGACGGCCTGCTGCCGTTCGAGCGCACCACCACCGATCTGGGCAACATGCCGCCTGCCCCGCTGAAGATCATGATGAACGTGGCCAACCCGGAGCGTGCATTCGACTTCGGTCAGTTGCCCAACGCAGGCATCGGTCTGGCGCGTCTTGAAATGATCATTGCCGCGCATATCGGCATTCATCCCAACGCGCTGCTGGAATACGACAAGCAGGACGCCGATGTCCGCAAGAAGATCGACGCCAAGATTGCCGGTTACGGCGACCCGGTGAGCTTCTACGTCAACCGCCTGGCCGAAGGCATCGCCACGTTGACTGCCTCGGTGGCACCGAACACGGTGATCGTGCGCCTGTCGGACTTCAAGTCCAACGAGTACGCCAACCTGATAGGCGGTTCGCGTTACGAACCGCATGAAGAAAACCCGATGATCGGCTTCCGTGGCGCCAGCCGCTACGTCGATCCGTCCTTCACCAAGGCGTTCGCGCTGGAGTGCAAGGCGGTGCTGAAGGTGCGCAACGAGATGGGCCTGGACAACCTCTGGGTGATGATCCCGTTCGTGCGTACGCTGGAAGAAGGCCGCAAGGTGATCGAGGTGCTGGAGCAGAACGGGCTCAAGCAGGGCGCCGGTGCCGATGGAAAGCCGGGCCTCAAGATCATCATGATGTGCGAGTTGCCCTCCAACGCGCTGCTGGCCGACGAGTTCCTGGAGATCTTCGACGGCTTCTCGATCGGCTCCAACGACCTGACCCAGCTGACCCTGGGCCTGGATCGCGACTCGTCGATCGTGGCGCACCTGTTCGACGAGCGGAACCCGGCGGTGAAGAAGCTGCTGTCGATGGCGATCAAGTCGGCGCGCGCCAAGGGCAAGTACGTCGGCATCTGCGGCCAGGGGCCGTCGGATCACCCGGAACTGGCCGAGTGGCTGATGCAGGAAGGCATCGAGTCGGTGTCGCTGAACCCTGACACCGTGGTCGATACCTGGCTGCGTCTGGCCAAGCTCAAGAGCGAGAGCTGATGGGACTGTTGGGTGCGGTGTGGGCGGCAGCTGCGGGAGCAGCTGCTGCGAAGCCAGCGGCGTCAGGAGCCGCAGCAGCTGCCAAGCCGGCGGCCGGCAGCGAGCCTGCGTTCAATTGGGCAACCATTCCATGGGCGCAGTACGCGGTCAATTGGGGCGTCGCGTTGCTGATTGTCGTGGTCGGCATGTGGCTGGCCAGGCAGCTTAGCCAATGGCTGCATCGCGCCCTCACCCGCGCGCGCGTCGAGATCACACTGACCAACTTTCTGCGTAACGTGATGTATGCGTTGTTGCTGGTGCTGGTGTTCGTCAGTGCGCTGAGTCAGATCGGGGTCCCACCGACCTCGCTGATCGCAGTGCTCGGCGCGGCAGGCCTGGCAGTCGGTCTTGCGTTGAAGGATTCCTTGTCCAACATCGCCGCTGGCGTGATGTTGATCGTGCTGCGACCGATGCGCGATGGCGACCATGTGCTGATTGCAGGCCAGGAAGGCATCGTGGACGAGATCCGGATCTTCCAGACCCGGATCCGCTCGTTCGACGAACGCATGATCACGCTGCCCAACAGCACGATTACCACCGCACCGATCATCAACTACAGCACCCTGCCCAACCGCCGCCTGGAAGTGACCGTGGGCGTGGGCTACGAAGACGATCTGAAGAAGGCCCAGCAGCTGTTGCTGCAGATTGCCAAGGACAACCCGAACATCCTGGAGTCGCCGGCACCGTTCGTGCAGGTCACCAACCTGGGCGAAAGTACGGTGGATCTGATGTTGTTCGCGTATGCGACCAACGGCAACTTCGGCGCGGCCAAGAGCACCACGCTGGAGCAGATCCGCAACCAGTTGCTGGAAAACGGGCTCAACATCCCCTACCCGCAACGCGACCTGCACGTGTATCACCACGATGCCGACGGCAAGCCGATCTCCGATCTATTGCTGAAAGGCATCACCGACGATGGCGACCTGAGCAAAGGGCCTTCGTTGGCGCGTTGATAGGTCGACACCCGCACTAGTGCAGCGGAAAAACGAAAAGGCCGCATCTCACGATGCGGCCTTTTTTGTCAGCGATTACGGCTCGGAGTCGCGTTGACCGGATAGGCGCAGAAGCGCTGTTGAGAAGCGCTTCAACTGCGCGCTGCATCGCTCTTCTGCCTGCCCGCCTTGCACCGCTACCGCTGCACGCCACAGCGCGCCCACGGATGCTCAGCCTTCCACACCCGCCGCGGTGTCGCCACCGAGCGCGCCCATGAACTGCCGGTAGTGACGCAGCTCGTCGATCGAATCGCGTACATCGCTCAGCGCGGTGTGCGCCGAGCTCTTGGCAAACCCATTGGCCACCGTCGGCGCCCAACGCCGCGCCAGTTCCTTGATGGTGGATACGTCCAGGTTGCGGTAGTGGAAATAGCGCTCCAGGCGCGACATCTGCCGGTGCAGGAAGCGGCGGTCCTGGCAGATCGAGTTTCCGCACATCGGCGAGGCGCCGGCGCGGATCCATTCGCCCAAAAATGCCACGGTCTGCGCTTCGGCCTGGGCGTGGGTGACCTGGCTGTCGAGCACGCGCTGCCAAAGACCCGAGCGGCGATGCTGATTGCGGTTCCACTCGTCCATTGCTTCCAGGGTTGCCAGCGGATGCGCGATGGCCAGTTCCGGCCCCTCGGCAAGCACGTTCAACTGCGCATCGGTCACGATGGTGGCGATCTCGATGATGGAATCGCGATCGGTATCCAGGCCGGTCATTTCCAGATCGATCCAGATCAGTCGGTCGTTGCCTGCAAGGTTCTCTGCCATATCACCGTCCTGTAGAGCCGTTGCCGGCCGGATGCTGGAAAGGGCGCGCATCATACCGCGGCCGCGTCGCTCAGGGCGCAAGTGGCGGCTTGCCGCGCTTGGCCCTGAAGTAATTGGTCAGCCGCACGCTCGCCTCGGCCGCGAGCACGCCGCCGCAGACCTGCACGCGATGATTGTGGCGCGGGTCGGCCAGCAGGTCGAACACGCTGCCGCAGGCACCGGTCTTGGGGTCGCTGGCGGCGAACACCACCCGCGCGATTCGCGCGTGGATCATCGCCATGGCGCACATCGCGCACGGCTCCAGCGTGACGTACAGCGTGCAGCCGATCAGGCGGTGATTGGCCAGCCGGCGCCCGGCTTCGCGCATGGCCATGATTTCGGCATGCGCGCTGGGGTCGTGGCTGGCGATGTTGAAGTTCCAGCCCTCCCCCAACACCTTGCCATCGGCATCGACCAGCAATGCGCCGACCGGGATTTCGTCGTAGTCGCGCTCGGCACGCTCGGCCAGGTGCAAGGCCTGCTGCATCCAATGCGTGTCGATTGCCGTGTGCGGTGCATCGTCCGTTGCTTTGATCGGCGCATTGGTCGGCACGTCGGCAGGCACGCTCACGTGGCCGAGCCGCCCTGGCGGTCCAGAAACGCGGCGAACGCGGCAACCGTGGCCTCGCTG
The DNA here is from genome assembly GCF_001660815.1 of Xanthomonas nasturtii. Classification (GTDB taxonomy): domain Bacteria; phylum Pseudomonadota; class Gammaproteobacteria; order Xanthomonadales; family Xanthomonadaceae; genus Xanthomonas; species Xanthomonas nasturtii. Next base: position 156,411 of record NZ_LYMI01000034.1, on the reverse strand, counting down.
ACATGGTGCTCGATGCCCTCTGCGTCGCGGCGCGCCGTGGCCTCGTCGATACCAAGCGCAAGCAGGAAGCGCTCCACGATCTGATGCCGCTGCCGGCTGGAGGCAGCCAACGCTTCGCCGGCCGGCGTCAGGAACACGCCACGGTACGGCCGCTGCACCACCCAGCCATCGCGCACCAGCCGCTTGAGCATCTTGGCCACGGTGGGCTGCGCTACGCCCAGGCGCGCGGCGATATCGACCTGCCGCGCCTCGCCGCCGTCGACCAGCAGATCGGAGATCAGCTCCACGTAGTCCTCGACCAGCTCGGCACGGCGCGCTTCGCGCACCTGACGGAAGCTTTCCATGTGCACCTGCGCATCGATCAGGACCGGCGCGGCCGCTTCCACCTTTTCGCTCTTGCCCACCCTCATCCTCGTCATGGTCGCCGGCGTCGGTGCCGGGATGCGTAGTTTGAAGCACGCGGCCGATCAATACGATTGAGTTTGCCAATGCTCAATAGCATAGCACTTGCTATATCATCCCTGTCGTCCCGTTTCGATCCACTCGTATGTCCGCCGACAACGTCATCTCAACGCCGTCGTCAGCCACCGCCGCTGGCGGGCTGGGCGACCACCACGCCAGTGTTGCCGTGCCCAAGGGCGGCCATTGGTGGTTTCGCTTGCTGGCATTTCTGGGGCCGGGCTACATGGTGTCGGTGGGCTACATGGACCCGGGCAACTGGGCCACCGATCTGGCCGGCGGTTCGCAGTTCGGCTACCTGTTGTTGTCGGTGATCCTGTTGTCGAACCTGATGGCGATCGTGCTGCAGGGCCTGTCGGCGCGGTTGGGCATCGCAACCGGGATGGATCTGGCGCAGGCCTGCCGTGCGCGCTACCCGCGCGCAGTCAATCTGGCGCTGTGGGGCATTTGCGAACTGGCGATCATCGCCTGCGACCTGGCCGAAGTGATCGGTACCGCGATTGCGTTGAAGCTGTTGTTCGGCATCCCGCTGACCGTCGGCGCGATCATCACCGCGGTGGACGTAGTGCTGGTGTTGTTGCTGATGAACCGCGGTTTCCGCGCGTTGGAAGCCTTTGTGATCGCGTTGCTGCTGATCATCTTCGTGTGCTTCGGCATCCAGATCGCACTGGCCGCGCCACCGATTGCGGCAGTGCTGGGCGGTTTCATTCCACGTGCGCAGGTGGTCACCGACCCGCAGGCGCTGTATCTGGCGATCGGCATCATCGGTGCGACGGTGATGCCGCATAACCTGTATCTGCATTCGTCGATCGTGCAGACGCGCGCATATCCGCGCACCGATGTCGGCCGCAAATCGGCGCTGCGCTGGGCGGTCACCGACAGCACCGTGGCACTGATGTTCGCGTTGTTCATCAATGCCTCGATCCTGATCCTGGCGGCGGCGGTGTTCCATGCGCAGGGCCGCACCGACGTGCAGGAGATCGAACAGGCGCATGCGTTGCTGGCGCCGATGCTCGGCGTCGGCCTGGCCTCGACCCTGTTTGCGGTGGCGCTGCTTGCCTCCGGCATCAACTCCACCGTGACCGCTACGCTGGCCGGTCAGATCGTGATGGAAGGCTTCCTGCAATTGCGCCTGCCGCCGTGGATGCGGCGCCTGCTGACCCGCGGCATCGCCATCGTGCCGGTGGTCATCGTGATCTGGCTGTATGGCGAAGCCGGTACTGCGCGCCTATTGGTGCTCAGCCAGGTGGTGTTGTCGATGCAGCTGCCGTTTGCGGTGATTCCGCTGGTGCGCTTCGTGTCGGACCGCAAGTTGATGGGCGCGCTGGTGGCGCCGGCATGGTTGGTGCGCATCGCCTGGGTGATTGCTGCCGTCATCGTGGGCTTGAACCTGAAGCTGCTCTGGGACACCGCGCTGCACTGAACGGCGGCATCCGCCAAGAACGCTGCGCTTGCGTTCGATTGCATGCGTTGCGCTGGCAGAGGGGCACGAAGAGAACAAGCCGCGCGCCCTTCGCTTGCAGACCGAGCCGCGTCTTGTGGATTTGCGCGCGGATGCACCGTCGTCACCGCACGCCTGCGGCCAACGCGTTGACTGCGGCTTGCCATCACGCTCAGCGAAGCGCGCAGTGCACTGCGCACGCGCATGCAATCTGCCTGCATGCCTCACACGCTCTACTTGCCGCATGCACCGGTTTGTCCGTTGCCTGCGGTGGCCTTGCGCTGCGTGGGCACGCCCGCACCACGCGCTGACGCGTCTGAGACCGCCGGGCTGCATGCCCTCGCCCACAGGAGTGTTTATGGATCCGTTCGAGGCGCATCCGGCCGATGCCGGACGCCGCAACTTTCTCATTTCCGGCACTGTCGCCGTGGCAGCGTTGTCGCTGCCAGGCCTTGCCGGTGCCGCAGCCAACCGCGCACATCCCACCTCACCACCCCACTCGTCCACCCACGGAGTCACCCCGATGTCCAATTTCATCAAACGTCCCGACGGCGCCAACATTTTTTACAAGGACTGGGGCAAGGGCCAGCCAGTCGTGTTCGCACACGGTTGGCCGCTCAGCGGCGATGCCTGGGACCCGCAGATGCTGTTCATGGGGCAACACGGTTATCGCGTGATTGCGCATGACCGTCGCAGCCACGGCCGTTCGTCGCAGACCTGGGACGGCAACGACATGGACACCTACGCCGACGACCTGGCCGGCGTGATCGAAGCGCTGGATCTGAAAGACGCGATCCTGGTCGGCCATTCCACCGGCGGTGGCGAAGTGGCGCATTACGTTGGCCGCCACGGCAGCAAGCGCGTGGCCAAGGTCGTGCTGGTGGGTGCGGTGCCGCCGCAGATGGTCAAGAGCCCGACCAATCCGGGCGGCTTGCCGCTGAGCGTGTTCGACGGCATCCGCGATGGCGTTGCCAAGGACCGTTCGCAGTTCTACCAGGACCTGACCACTCCGTTCTTCGGCGCCAACCGCGACGGCAACAAGGTCACGCAAGGCATGCGCGATTCGTTCTGGCTGCAGGGCATGCTGGGTGGACACAAGGGCCAGTACGACTGCATCAAGGAATTCTCCGAAGTCGATTACACCCCCGACCTGAAGAAGATCGATGTGCCGGCGCTGGTCGTGCACGGCGACGACGACCAGATCGTGCCCATCGATGCGTCCGGCAAGCTGTCGGCCAAGATCATCAAGAACGCCGAGCTGAAGATTTACGCCGGCGCGCCGCATGGCTTGACCATTACCCATGCCGATCAGTTCAACAAGGATCTGCTGGCGTTTGCCAAAGCCTGATCCGGTTTGACTGGATTGGAAAAGGCCGACTCGTGAGGGTCGGCCTTTTTTATGATTTCGGCGGTAGTGATGTTTGATAGCAGACGCCGAAAACATAGCGAGCAGTCATCCGGCGGGTGTGGACGGCGCGCTTGGCATTGCAGTCTATGCGTGGTGCATGCGCCTCGAACGCTGGCCGAAAACATCGCCGCCCACGTGCTCGACGATGCCCTGTCCGCACGCGAGACCGAAGTGTTGAACCTGGTCGCCACGGGCTGCTCCAACAAGCAGATCGGCAGCGCCTTGAGCATCTCCGAAGAAACGGTCAAGGCGCATATGAAGAACATCCTAGCCAAGCTGGGCGTGCGCGATCGCACCCATGCGGTGACGGTGGCGCTACGGCGCGGCATCCTGTCGCTGGAAACCTGAGCGGCGCAGGCGAACGCTCGATTGCACAGCCTGCGCCTGCACGCCGCTGGGTGTCCTCATAAGGCGCATCGCAACGCCGTGCCCGCGCATGGGCCCATCCGGGGTCGCGCCGAAGACCGGCCTCGCTGATCTTCGAGTCGGGAACGGAGCGGCATAACGAGCGATCTGGATGCGCGCCGCCACCAGGCCTGCCCTGCCCGATTCAGCCCGCAACTTTGCAACGCGGTCGACCATTCTTGAACGCGAGGCCACGCAGGCGATAGCCCCGCGCGCTCAAACCGATCGGCTTACGCTATCGTATGCACCGCCTGGCGGCATGGGGGCCGCTTCAGCATCTTGTTCGGCAGCCGATATTGGCTACGTCCGACCGCCGCACTCGCTGCGGCGGCATTCGATTCAATCACTAAACGCGTTCAGGGGAATTGCGATGCTTCGTCACTCTTTGCGGGTGCGCCTGCTGTTGCCGGTGCTGGCCTTGGTGCTGGTCGTGGTGGTGGCACTGACGGTCATTCTGGCCATTACCGAAGCGAACCGGGTCAAGTTCGAAGCCGGCAACTCGATCGAGCGCCAGTCGGTGTCCTTGCAGACCTTGTTCGCAGTCACCCGCTCGATGATGCTCGACCGTGTCAATTCCTCCATGCGCCAGCTGCGCAAGGAAGCCAACGCCCAGGGCGCACCGAGCATTGGCGGCGAAATCCGCGTCGCCGACCGCAGCGCCAATGACCTGTTGCTGGGCCAGCGCCCGCAGGCCAACCTCTTCACCATGCTGGACGACGTCACCGCCATCCACGAAGGCACCGCCACGCTGTTCTCGCGCACCGGCGACGACTTCGTGCGCATCTCCACCAACGTCAAGAAGGACGACGGCAGCCGCGCCATCGGCACCGTGCTCGACCCCAATGGCCAGGCCGCCGCCAAGCTGCGTAATGGCGAAAGCTTCTACGGCGTGGTCGACATCCTCGGCAACCCGTACGTCACCGGCTACGAGCCGATCTTTGCCGGCAACGACAAGCGCGTCATCGGCGCCTGGTACGTCGGTTACAAGGCCGACACGCAGGCGCTGGAAAACGTGGTCAGCAGCCGCCGCGTGCTCGACTCCGGTTTCATCGCCGTGTTCGACAGCAAGAACACGCTGCGCTTCCAGTCCACCACCGGTGCCACCACCGACACCGCCACCATCGAACGCATCGTCAAGGACAGCCCCAACGACTGGGTCGTGACCAAGCAGGAAGTGCCCGATTGGGGCTTCACCCTGGTCTCGGCGTATCCCAAGAGCGACGTCAATGGCGTGATCGTGCGCCAGTCGCTGTGGATCGCCGGCATCGGCCTGTTGGTGTGCGCCCTGTTGCTTGGCTTGCAGTGGGCCCTGATCTGGAGCCGCGTCTTGCGCCCCATCCAGCACCTGACCACCGTGGCCGAAGAACTGAGCCTGGGCAAGTGGAACCACACCATCGAAGAGGTCAATCTCAAGGATGAAATTGGTACCCTGGCACGTGCCATTTCCCGCCTGTCCAACAGTGTCCGGTTGGCCATGGAGCGCCTCGGCAAACGCTGAGGCGCTGTCACCCATTCCGTACCTGATGCTGCAAGGAAGACGCCATGTCCACTGAATTCCGTCCGCTGATCGAGATCCTGCGCGAGCTCAAGGCGCTGGCATTGAAGAAGGCGTCCGGCTTTCTGTTCATCGTCACCGAGGAAAACCATTCCTGCATCGTCCGCATCAATGCCGGGCAGATCGAAGAAGTGGTATTCCGCATGCTGCGCAATGATGAGGCGGTACAGCGCCTCACCATGGTCAACGCGGCCAAGGCGCGCTTCCAGGCCGACCCCGGTGCCGGCCTGGGCAAGCCCTCGCTGTTGAGCGATGACTCGCGGCAATGGTTGATGGGCGGTTTCGAACAGGATCTGGGTGGTGCGCCCGCGCCGGTACGTGCGCCGGTCGCCACTACCCCGCTGCCGACACCTGCCGCAGCCAGCGCAGCACCGACAGCGTCCGCACCGGTCTCTACCGGCAACGGCGCAGCGCCGGACGAAGCGGTTCGCCAGGCGCTGGAGAAAGTTGCATTGAATTACCTCGGCCCGATCGCCGGCATGCTCTGCGACGAAGCCTGGGGAGCATCGAGCGACATCGAACAGGTGCTCAGCCAACTCGGCGCCAACCTGGCCACACCCCAGGAAGCGCAGAAGTTCATGGCCGATGCGCACGTGGCCTTGGCCAAGGTGCGTTGACACGTTATCGCCACACGAACGAAACCCAAGCCGCGCTCTGCGCGGTTTTTTTCTGGAATTCTTAGGGCGCATTCCCACTTTTCGGCTTTGCCCGCGATGAGCCGCCGGCTCGGTTCTCGGTGTGATAGACACGCACTGTATTCAATCGCCCTGCACTACACCTCACAAAATTTACACCAATATGGTGTACGCTATTCCGTACACTACTAGCTCTCAGGACCACACCATGGCGATTTCTTCAGCCGACGTGATTCCGCTATCGCACGCCAGGGCGCATCTTTCCGAGCTAGCAGACCAGGTAAAGGCCGGGGCTGAAAAAATCGTAACGAAAAATGGCGAAAGCTATATCGCCATCATCGATGCCAAGCGGTTGGACTACTACCACCAGCTTGAGCGCGAGCGCATTCATTTATTACTGATTGACGATGCACGCAAAGGCCTGGAGGACGTTGCTGCTGGCAACATCAAAGATGCACGCAGCACGCTGTCTGCGATCAAACGCCGCCGTGCAGCCGGCACTGCAGGTTGACGAGGCATCGCTCAGTGACAACGCGTCATCAGGTGAAACTCACCGCCCACTTCGAGAGCAACCTCGCAGCGATCGAGGCATTCCTACGCGAGATCTACGCTCTTCAGGCCTTCGATGCGTTAGTGGACACATTGATGGACACCGTCATTCCCAATCTGGAACGTTTTCCAGACATGGGACGTCTGTTGCTGGAACGGCCAATTCACTCGGTCGAGGTGGCCAATGGTGTTGCCCGCTTACGCAAGCAACTCGACTTCATCGTCAAAGACGCCGAACTACGCGAGTATGTGATGGCGGACTATCTGATGCTCTATGTACAGATCACCGGCACCGTGTATCTTCTCTCCATTCGCCATCAACGGCAGCTCTCATTCGACTTGGCGAGCCACTGGCCGGATTGATGGATTGCGTGCAGTCGCTGCTGACATCTGCATGCAATCACGTACGCCATCCAGCACGCAGCGCAGGTAGCCATGCATTGAACAAAGAGAGAGAACGTAGTCAGTTCATTGCTTGCGATAACGATAAAGGCGCCTCTCGGCGCCTTTATCGTTCAACTCACTCCCACTCGATCGTCGCAGGCGGCTTGCCGGAGATGTCGTAGACCACGCGCGAGACGCCGCGCAGTTCGTTGATGATGCGATTGCTGACCGTGCCGAGGAAGTCGTATGGCAGGTGCGCCCAATGCGCGGTCATGAAATCGATGGTCTCCACCGCACGCAGCGCGATGACCCATTCGTAGGCGCGTGCATCGCCAACCACGCCCACCGACTTGACCGGCAGGAACACCGCGAACGCCTGGCTGGTCTTGTCGTACAGATCGGCCTTGCGCAGTTCGTCGATGAAGATCGCATCGGCCTTGGCCAGCAGTTCGGCGTACTCGCGCTTCACTTCGCCCAGGATGCGCACGCCCAGGCCCGGGCCCGGGAACGGATGGCGATACACCATCGTGCGTGGCAGGCCGAGTTCGACGCCCAGGCGACGCACTTCGTCCTTGAACAGTTCGCGCAGCGGCTCGACCAAGCCCAGCTTCATGTGCTCGGGCAAGCCACCGACGTTGTGGTGGCTCTTGATCACGTGCGCCTTGCCGGTCTTGCTGCCGGCCGACTCGATCACGTCCGGATAGATCGTGCCCTGCGCCAGCCACTTCGCATTGGCCAGTTTGTTGGATTCTTCGTCGAAGATATCCACGAACAGGTTGCCAATGATCTTGCGCTTGGCTTCCGGGTCGCTGACGCCTTCGAGCTTGGCAAAGTAGCGATCGGCCGCGTTGACGCGGATCACCTTGACGCCCATGTGCTCGGCGAACATCGCCATCACCTGGTCGCCTTCCTGCCAGCGCAGCAGGCCGGTATCGACGAACACGCAGGTCAGCTTGTCGCCGATCGCCTTGTGCAACAGCGCCGCGACCACCGACGAATCGACGCCGCCGGACAAACCCAAGATGACTTCGTCGTCGCCCACTTGTGCGCGCACGCGGGCGATCTGGTCGTCGATGATGTTGGCCGCGGTCCACAACGTCTGGCAGCCGCAGACATCCACCACGAAGCGGCGCAGCAAGGTCTGGCCCTGCAGCGTGTGCGTCACTTCGGGATGGAACTGCACGCCGTACCAACGCTTGTCTTCGTTGGACATCGCTGCCACCGGAATGCGGTCGGTCACAGCGGTAATGGTGAAGCCCGGCGGCACCTGCGACACATGGTCGCCATGGCTCATCCAGACATTCAGGCGCGCCGCGCCGGCATGATCGGTCAGACCAGCGAACAGCGCATCGGCCGCAACCACGTCCACTTCGGCATGGCCGAATTCGCGTTGATCGGCAGCTTCCGTTGCACCGCCCAACTGCGCGGCCAAGGTCTGCATGCCGTAGCAGATGCCGAACACTGGCAAACCGCTGTCGAACACTTCCTGCGGCGCGACCGGCGCACCCGGCAAGGTGGTCGACTCGGGCCCACCGGACAGGATGATGCCCTTGGCACCAAAACCGGCAATCTCCGACGGATCATGATCCCACGCCCAGATTTCGCAGTAGACCCCGATCTCGCGAATACGCCGCGCAATCAGCTGGGTGTACTGCGCGCCGAAATCGAGGATGAGGATCTTGTCGGTATGGATGTTGGTCATCGAGAGCCGGGAATCGGGAATCGGGAGTGGGGAATGGCAACAGCAAACGCGGTGACAATCGCTACAGGACGAGGAAGCAGCGGGCTCTTACGATTCCCGATTCCCCATTCTCAATCAGCCGGCGCGATAGTTCGGCGGCTCTTTGGTGATCTGCACGTCATGCACGTGACTTTCGCGCTGGCCCGCGCCGGTGATCTTGACGAACTTGGGCTTGGTGCGCATGTCTTCGATCGTTGCGCAACCGACATAGCCCATGGTCGCGCGCAGGCCACCGATGAGCTGGTGGATGATGCCGCCAACCGAACCGCGGTACGGCACGCGCCCTTCGATGCCTTCCGGCACCAGCTTGTCGGCGTCGCTGGAATCCTGGAAATAGCGATCCTTGGACCCCTTTTCCATGGCGCCCAGGCTGCCCATGCCGCGGTAGCTCTTGTAGCTACGGCCCTGGAACAACTCGACCTCGCCCGGGGCTTCTTCGGTACCGGCCAGCAGGCCGCCGACCATCACCGTGGACGCGCCGGCCACCAGCGCCTTGCCGATGTCGCCGGAATAGCGGATGCCGCCATCGGCAATCAGCGGGATACGGTCCTGCAACGCTTCGGCCACCATGTCCACCGCGGTGATCTGCGGCACGCCCACGCCTGCAACCACACGCGTGGTGCAGATCGAGCCCGGGCCCACGCCGACCTTGACCGCATCGGCGCCGGCATCCATCAGCGCCAGCGCGGCATCGCCGGTGACGATGTTGCCGCCGATCACCTGCAGCTGCGGGTAGGTCTTCTTGACCCACGCCACGCGATCGATCACGCCCTGCGAGTGGCCGTGCGCGGTGTCGACAATCACCACGTCCACGCCGGCTGCGGCAAGCAGTTCGATGCGCTGCTCGGTATCGCCACCCACACCCACCGCCGCGCCCACCAACAAGCGCTTGGCGCTGTCCTTTGCGGCATTCGGGTTATCGGTCTTCTTCTGGATGTCCTTGACCGTGATCAGCCCACGCAGCTCGAAGCTGTCGTTGACCACCAGGATCTTTTCGATGCGGTTGCGATGCAGCAGCTCCAGCACTTCCTCATCGCTGGCGCCTTCGCGCACGGTGATCAGGCGGTCCTTCTTGGTCATGATGTGGCGGACCGGATCGTCCAGCCGCTTTTCGAAACGCATGTCGCGGCTGGTGACGATGCCGACCAGTTCGCTGCCATCCACCACCGGCACACCGGAGATGTTGCGTGCGCGGGTCAGCGCCAGCACTTCACCGATGGTGGTGTCCGGGCTGACCGTGAACGGCTCGGTGATCACACCGGACTCGAACTTCTTGACCCGCGCCACTTCGCCGGCCTGCTGCGCCGGGGTCAGGTTCTTGTGGATGATGCCGATGCCGCCCAGCTGGGCCATGGCCACCGCCAGGCGGTGTTCGGTCACTGTGTCCATTGCGGCCGAGAGAATCGGCAGTTTCAGGCGCAGATCGCGGGTCAGCCGGGTTTCCAGGCTGACATCCTTGGGCAGGACGATCGAATGAGCGGGGACGAGCGAGACGTCGTCGTAGGTAAGAGCTTCAGCCTGGATGCGGAGCATCGGCGGACCCGAGTTTGGGGAAGCGCGGCATTTTAACGCATTGGGGCCGGGATTGGGGATTCGGGATTTGCGATTCGCAACGGCGTCACCTTGCACCACCCCGTCGTTTGCCTGTTTGTCCGGATGACGAGGGCCGGCCGATCTCGGACGCAATCCGGATCGGCCGATGCATGCGCTTCGCCGTTGCCTTCAACGAATCTCCAATCCCGAATCCCCACTCCCGGCCGCATCAGCGGCCTCGATGGTGTTCTGCATCAGCGTGGCGACCGTCATCGGCCCTACCCCACCCGGCACCGGCGTGATCCAGGCCGCGCGTTGCACCGCTGCGTCGAAACCGACATCGCCCACCAGCCGCCCGTCTTCCAGGCGATTGATGCCCACATCGATGACCACCGCGCCTGGCTTGACCCATTCGCCCGGAATCAGCCCTGGCCGGCCCACCGCCACCACCAGGATGTCGGCGTTGCGCACGCTGGCTTCCAGCACATCGGGCGGGGTGAATTTGTGGCAACTGGTGACCGTACAGCCGGCGATCAGCAACTCCAGCCCCATCGGCCGGCCGACATGGTTGCTCACCCCCACGATGGTGGCGTTGCGGCCACGCACCGGCTGGTCGGTGTGACCGAGCAAGGTCACGATGCCGCGCGGCGTGCACGGGCGCAGGCCGAATTCGCGCAAGGCCAGATGCCCGACATTCTGCGGATGGAACCCGTCCACGTCCTTGCGCGGGTCGATACGCTGGATCAGCCGGTTGGCATCGGGGATGCCCGGGAGCGGCAGCTGGATCAGGATGCCGTGGATCTTGGGGTCGGCGTTGAGCTCATCGATCAGCGATGCCAACTCGGCTTCGCTGGTGCCCTGTGGCAGGTCGTAATCGAAGGCCGCGATGCCGACTTTTTCCGCCGCGCGACGCTTGTTGCGCACATACACCGACGAAGCCGGATCGCCGCCGACCAGCACCACGGCCAGCCCGGGGCGCGCCTTGCCGGCTGCCACGCGCGCATCCACCCGCAGCTTCAACCCGTCGAGCAATTCCTCGGCAATGCGGCGACCATCGAGAAGGCGGGCCGAAGCGGAGGCAGCTGGCGCGGAAGCGGTCATGGGGCGTCAGGTGTAGAGTCGAAGGTCGTCTATTGTCCCCGATTCCGTCATGACCGACACCACCTCAACGTCCGATTCAATCACCACATCCATCGAAGCGGCCGCATTTCGCCGCCTCTTGCAGCATCTCAATCAGGACCGCACCGATGTGCAGAACATCGACTTGATGATCCTGGCCGGCTTCTGCCGCAACTGCCTGGGCGACTGGTACCGCGAAGCGGCCGAAGCACACGGCCAGACCATGAGCAAGGAGCAGGCGCGCGAAACGGTCTACGGCATGCCATTTGCCGACTGGAAGCAACAGCATCAAAAAGACGCCACGCCCGCGCAGTTGGAAGCCTTCGCCGCGGCCCAGCGCAAGCATGGCTGAGGCAGGCATCGCTTGGTGCAGTTATCAAACCGTCGCGGGCGGTTGTGAGGTGCACATGGATGGCGCAAAGAAGTCGAGCTATTGAGTGGTCCATGCCCCACCGAGCGCGGATGCTCGATCGGCGGCCGGGCCGTCGTTCCGTTCGCACGTCATATAGCGGCTAGAAACCTAGCGAGCAGCTGGCCGTGGGCGCTGACCGGCCCAGAACCGGAGCGTACGAGTGATGCATGTCGCATCCGAGCGCCGGCCGCGCCCGCCTGACGGCTGCATAGTCGTTCTGCCGGCTGCGCTTAATCGCGGGTCGCCGTCTCGGCTTGCTCGGCCAGCGGCACCGCATCGGGATTGAGCGTGCGGCTTTCGCGACGCGGTGGAGTGAACGGCGTGGGCTTGGGCACGGTCGGCGCGATGTTGCCGTACATCAGCCCTGCCACGGCACCGGCACGGGTGTCGCCAGCCGCAATTTCCGGTTTGAAACGCTCCGCATCGCGGCGTCGGATCTCGCGCGCAATCGTGACGGCTTCGTCCGCGTCCACACCCAGCTCCACCAGTGCCGCCTTGCCGAAGACCACCGCCGACTCGAAGGTCTCGCGGATCTGGTAATCCCGGCAGCGACCAGTTGTGCCGAATGCTCACGATCGTACGAACGCACCAGCAGCTTGGCATGCGGAAATTCGCGCGTTGCCAGTTCGACGATGCGATTGGCCGCCTCACGGTTATCGACGCACACCGCAATCGCGCGTGCGCTGTGTGCGCCGGAGGCGTGCAGCGCCATCGACAGCACCACGATGGCGGTCACGCTGGCATTGACCTGCGCATCGATGACGCCCGATGCCGACGCGGCAGCAAACAGCACAAACGCGAACGCGCCGCCCTGCGCCATCAGCACCCCACGCTCCAGTGCCTGGCGATGGTCGTTGCGCATCAACCGCGCTACCGCATAGATGCACACGCCCTTGCCTACCATCAAGGCCGGTACGCCGGTCACGATCAGGCGCCAGTCGGCCGCGACCACCCGCAGGTCCAGGCTCCTGCCAACGCCTAGAAAACAGCCCCAGCAGGATGCCGCGAATGGCTCGATATCCGCTTCGATCTGATGCCGGAACGTGGATTCGGACAACAACACGCCGGCCAGGAACGCGCCCATCGCCATCGACAGCCCGCCCACCTGCATCAACAGTGCCGCGCCCAACACAACCAGCAATGCCGCAGCCGTCATCACCTCGCGCGCCTTGGACGCAGCCAGGATGCGGAACAACGGGCGGCACGCGTACCACGCCGGCCTGCACCAGGGTGCGCATCTGCGCAGCCGGTCGTTGCGGTGCCGAGTTCGGCCGGCGCAGCGATGCCGTACAACGCGTCTCCAAACGACGAACGACGCCAAGTGGCGTCGTTCGTGGAAACAGCGATACGGCAGCAATCAGCCGCGTGCGTCGACCTGGGCCAATGCGTTGCGCAGAATTTCCCTGGCCGGCCCGCCATGCTTTTCGTGCTCGAGCGCGAAATGCACCGTGGCTTCGATCAGGCCGATATGCGCGCCGCAATCGAAACGGCGGCCTTCGAAACGGAAGGCATCGACCTGCTCTTTCTTCAGCAGCTCGGCAATCGCGTCGGTCAGCTGAATCTCGCCACCCGCGCCGGCGCCGGTGGCTTCGAGCAATTCGAAGATCTTGGGGCTGAGCACGTAACGCCCGACCACGGCCAGGTTGCTCGGTGCCACTTCCGGCTTGGGCTTTTCGACGATCGCATTGATGCGGCCCTTCCGGCCATCGAATGCGTCGGTGGACACGATGCCGTAGCTGGCCGTCTTGTCGTGCGGTACGTCTTCCACGGCAATGACGCTGCCGCCGGAAGCCTCGGCAACATCGGCCATCTGGGCCAGCGCGGCATCGCCGCGGTTCCACATCAAATCGTCCGGCAGCAGCACCGCGAACGGCTCGTCACCGACCACGGCCTTGGCGCACAGCACCGCATGGCCCAGGCCCAGCGCTTCCGCCTGCGTCACAAAAATGGCGCGAACGCCTTCTGGCAATGCGTGGCGCACCAGCTCCAGCTGCTCCAGCTTGCCGGCGCGCTCGAGCTTTTGCTCCAGCTCGTAGGCCTTGTCGAAGTAGTCGGCAATGGAGTGCTTGTAGCGGTTGGTCACGAAGATCAGCGTATCGCAACCAGCCTGGATGGCTTCGTCGACGGCGTACTGAATCAATGGCTTGTCGATGATTGGCAGCATTTCTTTCGGCACTGTCTTGGTTGCCGGAAGAAAGCGGGTCCCAAGACCTGCGACGGGGAATACGGCCTTGCGAATACGCTGGCTCATTAAAGTCTTCTGACCTCACGTGCGGGGAATGGAACGACCGTATCAGATCGCGCGTCGACTTTCCGTCGAGCAGCCGCGAAATCCGGCATCAGACTGCCCAGCACAGTCTCCATTGCCTTGATGTCATAACGATTGACCGCTTCGCGCAGACGCGTCACCAGTTGCAGCACCTGCTCATGCGAGAACTCGCGCACACCGGCTTCCAGGATCTTGGGATGCGCGGTGGGGCGATAGTCTTCGTCGGAATAGAACAAGGTCTCGTGCAGCTTCTCGCCCGGACGCAGGCCGGTGTAGAGGATCGCCACGTCCTTGCCCGGCTGCTTGCCGGCAAGACGGATCATCTGTTCGGCCAGCAAGCGAATCGGCACCGGCTCGCCCATGTCCAGCGTATAGATCGCACCGTGCGATGCGGATGCCGCCGCCTGGATCACCAGCTGGCAGGCTTCGGGGATGGTCATGAAGTACCGCGTCACATCCGGGTGCGTCACCGTGACCGGGCCGCCCTGACGGATCTGTTCGCGGAACAACGGCACCACGCTGCCGGCCGAATCCAGCACGTTGCCGAAGCGCACGGTGATGAAGCGCGTCGGCGCATCGCGCGCGTCCAGGCTCTGGCAGATCATCTCCGCATAGCGCTTGCTCGCGCCCAGCACATTGACCGGCTCGACCGCCTTGTCGGTGGAAATGAAGACGAAGGTTTCGATGCGTGCGCGCTGACACGCGCGGGCCACATTCTCGGTCGCCAGCACATTGTTGCGCACCGCCTCGCGCAACTGCTCTTCCAGCAGCGGCACCTGCTTGTAGGCGGCCGCATGAAACACCGCATCCGGGGTCGTGGTGTTCAAGGCATGGGCCACCACTGCAGGGTCGCCGCAATCGCCGAGCACACGCACGACTTCGATGTCCGGGAACAAGCGGCGCAGATCCGAATCGATGGTCAGCAGCGCCAATTCGTCGATTTCCAGCAGCACGATCCGGCGCGCGCCGTGACGGGCGCACTGGCGGCAGACTTCCGAGCCGATCGAGCCGCCGGCGCCGGTCACCATCACGGTCTTGTTGGTCAGCCAGTCGCGGATCAAGCGCCAATCGGGGGTGACCGGCTTGCGGTTGAGCAGGTCCTCGATCGCAACTTCCTTCAACTCGCCCGGCAACGAGCGCCCTTCCAGCACGTTGATCAGCTTAGGCACCATGCGGAACGGCAGACCGGTGCTTTCGCAGATCGCCACCACGCGCTGCATGCCGGAGGCATCCAGCGAGGGAATCGCGATCACCAGCAACTTGGCGGCGGCTTCCTTGGCAATCGCCGCGGCCTCGTCCAGATTGCCCAACACATTGAGACCCTGGATCTTGGCGCCATGCAGATTGTTGGCGTCATCCAGATAGCCGACCGGCACGAAGGCACCGGTGCGACGCAGATCGCGCACCAGGCCTTCGGCGGCACGGCCGGCACCCAGAATCAGCACCCGCTGCGCAGCATCGCCGGAATGCGCGATCTGGTAATCCTTCCAGGCGCGGTACAACAGCCGCGGGGTTCCCAGCAGCGCAGACAAGGCGAAGGGATAGACCACCAATACCGACAGCGGCACACCGTCCAGCCGGTCGTACGACAGCGCCAGCACGATCGCGACCAAGCCGAGGAAACTCGACTTGAAGATGTTCCACAGGTCCGGCACCGAGGCGAAGCGCCACAGCCCGCGGTACAGACCCATCTTCCAGAACACCAACCCCTGCGCCACCAGAACCACCGCAGTGCGCCAGTCCCACAGCGGTAGATCCGGCGCCTCGCGCAGCATGGAGTAGCGGCCGGCGTGCAGCAGCTGCCAGCACACCCACACCATCAGCAGGTCGTGTACCACAACCGCCATCTGCGGTAGGGCCTTGGTCAAACGGTCACGCCAGGAAATCATAAAAGTCCATTACTCAGAATTGCGCAGTCCATCGCGCAGAAAAAGCCAGATCGCGGTAGCGCCCACGCCCCATACCAGAGCTCCGGACACCTGCAGCCAAAACGAATCATGACGAATTAACACAAACAAGCAGACAGCAGCGAGGCTGAAAGCGAAATAAATGCCGGTTACCGGAACGTGTGCCCCAACCCGACGTGCCAGCCGTTGGTAGACATGCTGGGCGTGCGGTTCCCACCAACGTTGCCGGCCGAGCATGCGAGCAAGCAGCGTGAAGCCGGCGTCTACAAGAAACGCCGTCAGCGGCAGCCAGCTGATCCACCAACTCACCTGGTCGCTGGCCACGTTCAGTGCCAGCAACGCCGCCAGCACATAGCCAAGCGCGCCGCTGCCGCCATCGCCCATGAAGATGCGCGCGCGCGGAAAATTGAACGGGACGAAGCCCACGCACGCTGCCGCAACGGCCAGCCCCGCCCAGGACAACGCAGGCGGCGCCACCAGTGCGAATGCCAGGGCCGCCAATGCCGCCTGGCTGCTGGCAAGCCCGTTGATGCCGTCCATGAAATTCCAGACATTGATCAACACCACGGACGCGGCAGCAGCCAGCACCCCATCCCACACATTCCCGGTGTAATGGCAAACCAACCCGCCCAACGCCGCAGATGCGGCCAGATGGATCGCAAAGCGCAGCCTGGCAGAGAGCGGCCGATGGTCGTCCCACCAGCCCACGCCAGCCACTGCGACCAACCCTGCTGCGAACCAGCCGATCGTCAGGCGCGCCATCGGCCACAGCACGCTTACCGCAACGCAGCCCAGCAGGATCGCCGCGACAATCGCCATGCCGCCGCCGCGCGGCGTGGCCACCGCGTGGCTGCGCCGTTCGCCTGGTTGATCGAGCAGGCGGCGATGCAAGGCATAGCGCCGCAACACCCAGGTCCCCAGTGCTGCGACCAGCAGGTGCAGCACGCACCACAGCCACACCATCAGACCACCGCGTAGTTCAACAGCGGTTTGACCGTACCCCATTCCTTGCAGCTCGGGCATTGCCAGTGGTGCGTCTTGGCACCGAAGCCACAGCGCGTGCAGCGATAGCTCGGGTTACGCACCAGCAACTGGTCGGTGATGTGCTTGAGGTCCTGCAACGTCCCGACCGGGTCGCTTCCCTCGGCCAGGGTGAGGTCGATCAAGGCCGACTCGCCACGCACCGACGGGCGATCCTTGAGCTGGCGGCCAAGATAGGCCAGCGCGGGCGCCACGCCATCCTGGGCTTCCATCAGCTGGGTCAATGCCAGCACCGGAGCAATACCGCGGTAGTGCTCGGTCATCTCCGACAGGAAGTTACGCGCCCCCGCAATATCGCCAACCCGCAAATACGCGGCCATCAATGCCGGAATGATCTCCGGCAGGTATTCCGGATCATGCCGGGCCGCACGTTCGAACGCGCGCACCGCCGCTTCGTCGTGGCCGCGTTCGGCTTCGATGCGCCCTTCCAGGATGCCGGCACGCACCGAGGTGCCATCGGCCTGATAGGCGCGTGCAATGGCCTGCAGCGCATCGTCGGTCTTGCCCAGGCCGCGGTAGCGGTCGGCCAATTCGCATTCGAATTGCGAGATCAGCTTGCCCATCGGCTCGCCGGTCACTTCTTCGTAGCGGGTGGCGTTGTCGATCGCCTTTTCCCAATCGCGCTCGGCCTGGTAGATGCCGATCAGATGACGCAGCGCCTGCGGCGCACGCTGGTCCAATTGCGCCAATTCGGTGAAGACCGTTTCGGCGCGGTCCAGCAGGCCGGACTTCATGTAGTCCTCGCCAAGCGCCAGCAATGCCTGGACGCGCTGCTGGTCGGTCAGGTCGGCGCGCTGCACCAGGCCCTGGTGCAGACGGATCGCACGGTCGACTTCACCGCGGCGACGGAACAAATGCCCTAGCGCGACCTGGGTCTCGAAGGTTTCCTTGTCCAGTTCTGCGATATGCAGAAACAGCTCGATCGCCTTGTCCGGTTGCTCGTTGAGCAGGTAGTTCAGACCGCGGAAATAGGTGCTGGAAAGCCGACTGACCTGGGTATCGCCATGGCGTTGCCCGCCGCGACGACCGACGATCCAGCCGCCCAGCGCAGCCAGCGGCACAAACAGGAAAAACCAGATCCACTCGGTCAGAAAGTCCATACGTCCTTATAGTCCATCGATGGGGCGCGGCTCGACTGCGGCAGGCGTGGCAGGCCTGGCATCGGCGCGGTTGACCGCAACAGCCTTGTTGGCCTGGCGCAGTTTGGAATAGAGGGGAATGACCACACTGACCAGCACCATGCCGGCCCCGATCAACACACCGACCAGCAGCGCGACGATGATCGCCACACCCGAACTGGTATGCACACTGGAAAAAAGGAAATCGAGAGTGATGTCCTGGGAATTGACCGCACCGATGATCAAACCGACCAGCAGGAAGGCCAACATCACCAGCAAGCGAAGCACCTTCATGGGCGAGACTCCGTCGGGAAGCGCGCTAGCTTAACCGAGACGACATCAACACAGCGCCAGAACAGACCTCAGTCCGCCGTATCGGCCACATCGACAGGCACCACGGAGCTGACACGCTCACGCAATTCCTTGCCTGGCTTGAAATGGGGAACATGCTTGCCCGGCAGCGCGACCGATTCGCCGGTCTTGGGATTACGCCCCAGACGTGGCGGACGGTAATGCAAGGAGAAACTGCCGAACCCACGGATTTCGATCCGATCACCATCGGAGAGCGCCTGCCCCATCATCTCCAGCAGCGACTTGACTGCCAGATCCACGTCGTCCGCCTTCAGATGCGCTTGGCGTCGCGCCAGGATTTCAATCAATTCGGACTTGGTCATGGGAAAACTTGCTTTTTTCGACTGACACATCGGGATCGGCCCGGGCAAGCCCGGGCCGATCCATCACGCTCTTGCGAGCGCTACGCGCTTACTCGGACTTGTTGTTGTTCAACTGTGCACGCAGCAGCGCGCCCAGCTGAGTCATGCCGCCCGACGCTGCGGAGGAAGACTGGTAGTCCTCCAGAGTTTCGCGCATTTCGGCATCGTCCTTGGCCTTGATCGACAGCTGCAGGGTGCGGCCCTTACGGTCCATGCCCACGAACTTGGCTTCGATCTTGTCGCCGACCTTCAGGTGCTGGGTCGCATCGTCGACGCGCTCGTTGGCGATGTCGCGTGCAGCGACGTAGCCCTCGATGCCGTCGGCCAGGTCGATCGTGGCGCCCTTGGCATCCACTTCACGCACCACGCCTTCGACCTTCGAACCCTTCGGGTTGGACGCCATGTACTGACCGAACGGATCCTGCTCCAGCTGCTTGACGCCCAGGCTGATGCGCTCGCGTTCCGGGTCCACTGCCAGCACGACGGCTTCCAGCGTGTCGCCCTTCTTGTAGTTGCGCACGACATCTTCGCCGGTGGTGTTCCAGCTGATGTCGGACAGGTGCACCAGACCGTCGATGCCGCCGTCCAGACCGATGAAGATGCCGAAGTCGGTGATCGACTTGATCTGGCCGGACACCTTGTCGTTCTTCTTGTGGGTGGCAGCGAAGGTTTCCCACGGATTGGCGGCAACCTGCTTCATGCCCAGCGAGATGCGGCGACGCTCCTCGTCGACATCCAGCACCATCACTTCGACTTCGTCACCAACCTGCACAACCTTGGACGGGTTGACGTTCTTGTTGGTCCAATCCATCTCGGAGACGTGCACCAGACCTTCGACGCCCGGCTCGATTTCGACGAATGCGCCGTAATCGGTGACGTTGGAGACCTTGCCGAACACGCGGCTGTTGGCCGGGTAACGACGGGCGATGTTGTCCCACGGATCTTCGCCCAGCTGCTTCAGGCCGAGGCTGACGCGGTTACGCTCGCGATCGAACTTCAGCACGCGCACGTCCAGCTCGTCGCCGACGTTGACGACTTCGGACGGATGGCGCACGCGCTTCCAGGCCATGTCGGTGATGTGCAGCAGGCCGTCGATACCGCCCAGGTCCACGAATGCGCCGTAGTCGGTCAGGTTCTTGACGACACCCTTCAGGATCGCGCCTTCCTGCAGCTTGTCCATCAGCTGCTCGCGCTCTTCCGAGTGCTCGCTCTCGACCACGGCACGACGCGACACCACCACGTTGTTGCGCTTGCGGTCCAGCTTGATCAGCTTGAACTCGAGTTCCTTGCCTTCCAGGTAGGCCGGGTCGCGCACCGGGCGCACATCCACCAGCGAACCAGGCAGGAACGCGCGAACATCCTTGATGTCCACGGTGAAACCACCCTTGACCTTGCCGCTGATGCGGCCGGTGATGGTTTCGTTCTTTTCCAACGCCTCTTCCAGCTCGTCCCACACCATTGCGCGCTTGGCCTTCTCGCGCGACAGCACGGTTTCGCCGAAGCCGTTCTCGATGGAATCGAGGGCAACCTTGACCTGGTCGCCTACGCCGACATCGATCTCGCCAGCGTCGTTACGGAACTGCTCGATCGGCACGATGCCTTCGGACTTCAGGCCAGCGTTGATCACCACCACGTCGCCGCGGACTTCCACGACGGTACCTGTGACGATCGAGCCCGGCTTCAGCTTCGCCAGATTGGCTTGACTGGCTTCGAACAGTTCAGCAAAAGATTCTGTCATTTGAATTTTACTCAGTTGAACACACGGGCGCCGATCGTCGGGATGCGACAGATGCGAACCGCCCAGCCTGTTGGTCGACTCCGGACAGCGAGTCGGTTTAGAAGTAGTAGAACCGCCACGCGGGATGCGCGACAGAGCTTTGGAACGCCTTACGGTCGGCGGGACAGGCCCGCTTGCGGAACGCTTACGACGGCATGCGGTCTGCGAGCAACCCGACCACACGCTGGACGACATCCTCGATCCCTATTCCGCTGGTATCGATCAGCACGGCGTCTTCGGCCGGCCGTAACGGCGCCACCACCCGCTGCGCATCACGGGCATCACGGGCCATGATCTCGCGCAGCAGGTCGTCAAAGATAACCGAAACACCCTTTTCCATCAACTGTTTATGCCGACGGCCCGCACGTTCTTCGGCACTGGCGGTCAGAAAGACCTTGAAGGCGGCATCGGGGAAGATCACCGTGCCCATGTCGCGCCCATCGGCAACCAGGCCAGGCGCTCGCCTGAATGCGCGTTGGCGCTCTTTCAGGGCACTGCGCACCTCGGGAATGGCTGCAATGGCCGAGGCCAGTGCGCCGGTGGTTTCAAGGCGTAGCTCGCCGGTGGCATCCACGCCATTGACCAGCACCCGCAGCCCTGCCTCGCCTGCGTCATCGAATTCCACCTTGGTGTCGAAGGTGCAACGCACCAGCGCCGCCGCGTCGGAGACGTCCAGATCGGCCCAGCTCGCAGCAACACCGACGGCGCGATACAGCGCACCCGAATCGAGGTAATGCCAGCCCAGCCGGGCGGCCACGATCCGGCTTACGGTGCCCTTGCCGGCACCGGAGGGGCCATCGATGGTGAGAACGGGCGAAAGGTCGGTCATTCAGGTTTCCGGAAGGTCATCAGGCGGTAGTGTAGCGCCGCTTATGGCGATTGCGATGCAAGCACTTGAAAGCACGACGAAAAGCCGGTTAGAATTACCGGCTTAATTCCGGGTGCACCCTCGACCGTGGGCACTCTTCCATCGAATCCAACCGTTTACGCCGAGGTGTGCCATGAAAGTCCTGTCCTCCCTGAAGTCTGCGAAGACCCGTCACCGCGACTGCAAGGTGGTCCGCCGCCGCGGCAAGGTCTTCGTGATCTGCAAGTCGAACCCGCGTTTCAAGGCGCGTCAGCGCTAAGCTTTCGCCGCGTGCAAGAGCCGAGAAAGCCGCCTCCGGGCGGTTTTTTCTTGGCCGCTGCTTCACACCGGCTGGTGCCACGTGCAGCTGCTGCGGGCCTCAGCCAGTCAAGCCATCGCCGACGTTGAATGGGCGCGCGGCCTGCCCCCGCTGCGCTGCCGCTCGGACCAACCCGTCCCCGCAGCAACGGCCGTCCTGGTTTTTTGCTGTAATCACCATCTGAAAACTTGTCCACTGGGGAGTAGATGACATGCGCAACCGTTTGTTTGTGATGCCGCCGATCATGCTGACAATCGCGCTGATGGGGATCAGTGCCGCCGCTTCGGCCGATACGCTGCTGGTCGACCGTGCCCAGCAGAAGCCGGCCGCTGCCCTGCCCTTGCGCGGCGACAGCATGAGCCAGGTCGAAGGCCGCTATGGCACGCCGCAGGAAAAGCTCGACCCGCGCGGCGGGCAGAAACGCCAGTGGCCGACCATCCATCGCTGGGTGTATCCGGCGTTCACCGTGTACTTCGAAAAAAGCAAGGTGATCGACGTGGTTGCCAATAAGGCCGATGCCAACGAGATCGGGCCGAAGCCGCCGATCCGGTGATGCCTGGACGACACTCGGCCGGACGTGCTGGCGCCCGTGCGCTGCACCTTCGGCCATCGCGTTTCGCGGCGTGAGGCGAGTTGCGTTCGTCAGCAGCCGGACATGCGTTGCTGCGACTCTGTACCAACGCCAGGCGCGTCGATGCGCCCGGATCGCAAGAGCCCGCATGTGTGTGCGGGATATCGATGAACGTGCAGGCGTTGCCCGCACACCAAGATGAGTATTTGCCTGGCATGACCGACCGTCTTCGCTTTCCCGCCGAATGGGAACCCCAATCCGCCGTATTGCTTGCATGGCCGCATGCAGGCACCGACTGGGCCGAACGCCTGGCCGATGTGGAAGAGACCTACATCGCGCTGGTCACGGCGATCTCCCGCTTCGAACCGGTGGTCATCTGTGCGGCCGATGACGATCTGCAGATCTACGCCGAGGCACGGCTGCGTTCGGCGCGGGTGGACATGACGCGCGTGCGTTTCGTGATCGCCGCCTACAACGACACCTGGCTGCGCGACTCGGGCCCGATCACGCTGCGCCAGGAGGGCGGCTTCCGGCTGATGGATTTCCGCTTCACCGGCTGGGGCGGCAAGTTCGAAGCCAGCCTGGACGATCAATTGGTGAGTTCGCTGGATGCGGCGCAGGTGTTCGTGACGGCGCAGGTGGAGACGGTGGACTTTGCGCTGGAAGGCGGTGCGATCGAGACCGATGGCGCCGGCACCTTGTTGACCACCTGGAAGTGCCTGCATGAGCGCCACCCGCAGCGCACGCGCGAATCGCTGAGCGGCGATCTTGCGACGTGGTTGGCGCAGGAGCGCGTGCTGTGGCTGGACCACGGCTACCTGGAAGGCGACGACACCGACGCGCATATCGATACGTTGGCGCGCTTTGCCGGCCCGGATGCGATCGTCTACCAGGGCTGCGATGTACCCGGCGATTCGCATTACACCGAGCTGCAGGCCATGGGCGCCGAATTGGCTGCGCTGCGCAAGGCCGACGGGCAGCCGTATCGCCTGTTCGTGCTGCCGTGGGCAGAGCCCATTCTCGACCAGGGCCGCCGGCTGGCGGCGTCGTATGCCAATTTCCTGATCGTCAACGGTGCGGTGTTGATGCCGGCCTATGGCGATGCGGCCGATGTGAGCGCGCAGGCGGTGCTGGCGCAGGCATTCCCGCAGCACGAGATCGTGCCGGTGCCGTGCCGCGCGCTGATCTGGCAGAACGGCAGCCTGCATTGCCTGACCATGCAGTTGCCGGCCGGCCTGCTCGCCGCCTGAGCGCAGCTCCAGATTCGCCTGCGTCGCGGCCGCACATGCCGCGCGTTGTTCCTGTTCCGGCCGTCAGGCCGGTGTTACGCCATGGCGCGCTACCTTAGTGCGCCACTTACGTTGGATGCTGCCATGACCCGTCATCTCCTACCCGTCGCGCTGATCCAGGAGCGCAACCACGGCGACGCCGAGGCCAATCTGGCCGTCATCGCATCGCGTGTGGCCGAAGCCGCCGCGCAGGGCGCCAAGCTGGTGCTGCTGCAGGAGCTGCACAACGGTGCGTATTTCTGCCAGCACGAATCGGTGGACGAATTCGACCTGGCCGAGCCGATTCCCGGCCCCAGCACCGAACGTCTGGGCGCGCTGGCCAAGCAGCACGGCGTGGTGCTGGTGGCCTCGCTGTTCGAGCGCCGCGCGGCTGGCCTGTACCACAACACTGCGGTGGTGTTCGAAACCGACGGCCAACTGCTCGGCAAGTACCGCAAGATGCACATCCCCGACGACCCGGGCTTCTACGAGAAGTTTTATTTCACCCCGGGCGATCTGGGTTTTACGCCGATCGACACGTCGGTGGGCCGCCTGGGTGTGCTGGTGTGCTGGGATCAGTGGTACCCCGAAGCGGCGCGTTTGATGGCGCTGGCCGGTGCGGAACTACTGCTCTATCCCACCGCGATCGGCTGGGATCCGGACGACCAGCAGCCCGAGCAGGAGCGCCAGCGCGACGCCTGGGTGCTTAGCCATCGCGGCCATGCCGTGGCCAATGGCGTGCCGGTGCTGTCGTGCAACCGTGTCGGCCATGAGCCTTCGCCGTTGGGCGCATCGGGCATCCAGTTCTGGGGCAATAGCCACGTGCTGGGGCCGCAGGGCGAGTTCATTGCCGAAGCCGGCCAGGACCCGACCGTGCTGATCTGCGATGTCGACCTGCAACGCAGCGAGCACGTGCGCCGCATCTGGCCATTCCTGCGTGACCGCCGCATCGATGCGTACGGCGACCTGCTCAAGCGCTACATCGACTGACCGCATGCCCGTCCAGCTGCGTGCCGTCCGCGATGCGGACATCCCGGCAATCACTGCGATCTATGCGGAGCAGATCGCCGGGGTGAATACCTACGAATACAGCGCGCCATCGCTCGAAGAGATGCACGCGCGGGTCAGCGCGATCGTGGATGCCGGTTACCCCTACCTGGTTGCCGAGATTGATGGCGTGGTCGCCGGCTATGCCTACGCCAGCGCATTTCGGGCGCGCGCAGGCTATCGCTGGACGGTAGAGAACTCGATCTATCTGGCTACCGCGATGCAGGGCCGCGGCATCGGCAAAGCCCTGCTGGGCGAGCTGATCGCGCTGTGCGAGCAGCGCGGGTTCCGGCAGATGATTGCGGTGATCGGCGACGCCGGCAACCTGGCATCGCGACACTTGCATGAACGTTTTGGATTTCGCACGGTCGGAGTGTTCACCGGAATCGGCCGCAAACACGGTCGCTGGTTGGACGGCGTGCAGATGCAACGCGCGCTCGGCTCCGGCGACACCGCCCCTCCTTCTGATGAATACCCCCATGACTGAGCAGACCACCCACGTTCTGGACGATGCGCTGTCCGGCCAGCCGCACCGCATCGTCGAACGCGATGGCGTGCGCTATACCTTGCTGGGCACCGCGCATGTGTCGCTGGCGAGTGTGGCCGCCGTGCAACGTGCGATCGGCAGCGGACGTTACGACGCGGTGGCGGTGGAGCTGGATGCGCAGCGCCTGCAGGCGCTCAGCGACCCGGACGCCCTCGCCCGCCTGGACCTGGTGCAGGTGATCCGCAAGGGACGCGTGGCCTTGTTCGCGGCAAACCTGGCATTGGCGGCCTATCAACGCCGCCTGGCCAAACAACTCGGCATCGAGCCGGGCGCGGAATTGAAGGAGGCGGTGAACCTGGCACGCGCACAGGGCTTGCCGGTGCACCTGATCGATCGTGAAGTCGGCCTGACCTTCAAGCGTGCGTCCGGGCGGCTGGGGTTCTTCGGCAAGATGAAACTGGCCGGCGGATTGCTTGGGGGCCTTTTCGCTGCCGACGAGGTGGGCGAAGAGGAAATCGAAAAGCTCAAGCAAGGCGACATGCTGGAGGCGAGCTTCGGCGATTTCGCCAGTGAAAGCCCGGAGTTGTACGAGACGGTGATTGCCGAGCGCGATCAGTACATGGCCACGCGTCTACGCGAAGAAGTCAGCGCAGATCAGCGCGAGATCTTGGCGGTGGTCGGCGCCGGGCATCTGGCCGGGCTTGCGCGGCACCTGGAACAGGACACCGCGGCGCCCGGTCCGCTGCGCGAATCGCTGGAATACGTGCAGCAGCGCAAGCGCGTTCCGTGGATCACGTTGGGCATCCTGGCAGTCATCATCACCGGCATCGGCATCGGGTTCTGGCGTGGTGGCCTGAGCATGGGCGCCGACCTGTTGCTGCAGTGGGCGATGTACACCGGCGGCCTGGCGGCGCTGGGCTGCTTGCTAGCCGGCAGCCACCCGTTGAGCATTCTCACCGCCGCAGTCGTGGCACCGTTCAAGCCGTTCCGTCTGAGCGTACCGACCGGCGCATTCGCGGCGCTGGTGGAAGTGCATATGCGCAAGCCGGCCTATGGCGATTTCTTGTCCTTGCGCGACGACGCGCAAACGCTGCGCGGCTGGTACCGCAATCGCGTTTCGCGCGTGGTGCTGACGTTCTTGCTGACCAATTTTGGCAGCATGGCCGGGGTGTGGCTGGCGGGTGTGCAGATCTTCAATCGCTTGCATGGGTGATTGCGACGGCGCTGCATTGCACTGCACTTCGCGAAAAATCCAATGCATTTCGTAGAAGCGCCCTTGGGCGTGATCGGGCTTTAGAGGTAACACCCCGTCGCGCCCAAGGGCGCTCCCAGGCCATCCGGTGGCTGAGCGGTACTGCGCTGGAGCTAAGACTCTGGCGCGAGCTGCAGGCGCACCCAGACGCCGTAGTGGTCCGATGCCCAGCGGCCTTCGGCATAAGGTGTGTCGAACAGGATGCGGGCTTCGCGGGCGAGCAGGCGGCTCTGCTGGAAGAACACGTGATCGATGCGCGCCGGCTTGTCGAAGACGTGCATGTTCAAGGTGCTGACCGTGGCATCGCTATTGCGATGCACGCTGCCGTAGCTGTCGCCATAGCCTTTGCGTAGCGCCTCCAGATCGAGGGTGTCGGCGGCGGTGTTGAAGTCGCCGGCAATCACCACCGGTGCCTGCGCGCTCGTGGACGCGATGAACTCCAGCAGGTCGGCGACCTGGCGCGTGCGCGTGGCGGTGCCGCGCGCATCGGCGCGTTCGTTGAGATGAGTGACGTAGACATTGAGCGGTTGGCCGTCGACATCCACCTGCAGATGCGCGGCAACACGATAGTCGTCCAGCGGCTGCAGCAGGCGCTCATGGCGTGCGAGCACCTTGCGCCGGCTGAGCAACGCATTGCCATAACGCTTGGGCGCACCCACGGGATCGACCGAGACGAAGATGACCGCGTAGCCCAACTTGCGTGCCAGCCACGCGGCCTGATTGTCGACGCTGCCGCGCCGCTCGATGACTTCCTGCAACGCGATCACATCTGGCGCCAGCTGCCTGAGCTGCTTGGCGATAAAGGCGCGACGAGCCGGCCAGTCTTCGCGGTCGTGATGCAGGTTGAGCGTGACCAGGGTGATTTCGCGCGCGGGCACGCCAGGGCCAGCAGCGGTTTGCTTGGCAGCTGCAAGTGCAGGGGTCTGGCTGCTGTCATTGTCTGGGCGCGCCTTGGCATGCTGCGGTGCCGGGTCTGCCTGCACAGCCACACACCACGCCATCAGTAGCGCGACCGCGGTGCACTGGTAGGCACGACGGCACCACTGCCCTGCCCGTCCCTGACAAGGCGTGCGGATCATTGCGCGGCCTTCTCGGCCCGCCGCACCGCGCTGGGCACATCGATCTGCACCGTGGCCGGTAGTTGCTGGATGCGCAGCTCGCCGTTCTGCCACTCGACCGATTCGCCGTTGACGCTGGCCTTGCCCGGTTCGCCCTGGTAAGGCCACGCAAACACCACACCACCCGGCGGCATCAGCAAGCCCGGTTGCAGCTGCAGTTGCAGCTGTTTCTCGCTGCGCTGCAAGCTGTAGTTGAGACGGCCATACGGCGTGCGCAGTTCGGCAATACCGATACCCTTGCCCTCGAACCAGCGCGTCGGCGTGCCGGCGGCAATCACGATGCTCTGGTCGGATTCGCGGGTGTAGGCAAACATGTCCAGCACCGAGCGGACGAAGTCCGAGGCCACCCAGGCGTGCGGCAGGTCACCGACGAAGAACGGCGTGCGCGGGGTGCGCGAAACCACTTCGGCCCACTGGTTCCAGGGCTGCGGCGCGCGGTCCTTGAAGAAGAACGCAGTCGCGTCCCAGGCACGCTCGCGCCAGCCCAGCCGGACGAAGGCAGCCACGTTGCGCCACTCGTACGGCGTGTAGTCCTTCCATTCGCGCTTGCCGTCGCGGCGGTCGGAAAACTCCTTCCAGTAGCGCTCGAAGGTGTTGGTCAGCAACTCCTGCGGCAGGCGCTGCTGCTCGCCCCCCGGGGTCAGCGCGATGGTGGTGGAGGTGGCGTCGAAATCGCCCAGCTCGGCCGAGCCTGGCAGGAAATCGAGGTTGTGCTGACGCACCGCTGCACCGAGCGAGGCGATCAGGTCGCCACTGAACTCATCGCGTGCGGCACCGAACCGAGCGACCTCATCGGGCTTGTCGAGCACGCCGGCCAGCATGGTGGCGTCCTTGTAGCCGCGCAGCGCCCAGAAGTTGTCCCAGTACGAATGCACCGGCTTGGCCGAATAGCCCTCATGGCTGATCGACACCGGCATCATTCCGTAGAAGGCCGGATTACGCATGAAGTTGTCTTCGGTGCGTTCGCTGGCGCGCAGCTTTTCCATGTAGTCGTAGGCGCCGGTGACGTGCGGCCACATCTTTTCCAGGAAAGGCCTGTCGCCGGTATAGCGGTAGTACTCGGCGATGTTGTAGATCAGCTCGCCATGGCTATCGTTTTCCGGCACCGGGTCGCTACCGCGGTCGTCCACGCAGCACGGCACCATGCCGTCGGCGAACTGGAACGGCGCAAACCAGTCGACATAGTCGCGCACGACATCTTCGCGACCCAGCCGCAGCAGCCCTTCGGAAATCATCGCGCCGTCGCGGATCCAGCTGCGCGAGTACGAGCGCGTGCCCGGCTGCAGACGCGGGCCGATGCGCGAAATCAACATGTGCGCCAGTGCCGTACGCAAGGTATCGACTACCGGCTTGCCTTCGGCCGGCACGCTGATGCGCACGCGATCGAGCTTGCCGCGCCATTGCTGCGCCACTTTTTGTTGCGCCGTATCGGCATCGAAACCGGCGGGCAGTTCCGCGGCGCCGGTCTGCGGGATCACCAGCGCCACGTCTCGCGTCTGCCCGGGCTCCAGCGTCCAGCGATACAGCAGCACGCCCGAGGCCAGGCCGGTTTCGTCCTTGACCTGGGTGACGGTGGGCGGCGTGGCGGCGGTGAGATGGCTGACATCCATGCCGCTGTCGAAGGCGCTGGCAAAGCCGGCATCCGGCCGCTGCACGGCGAACACACGCGGCTTGCCGTTGACGCTGACCTGAGCGCCGTCCACCCCCAGTTGTTCGATACGACTGACGCCCCCCAGGGTGTTGAGGAACTGCGACGGCGGGTTGACCTGGAACGGACGCACCGCCAGGGCCAGGGTGAAATCACGCGCCTGCTTGCCGGTGTTATGCAGCTGATAGCGCGCGACCAGTTGCGCCTGATCCGGCGTGCCCTGTACGAAGGCGGTGACGCGCAGATTCATCAGGTCGTGATGCCAGTCGACGCTGGGGATTGGCAGGTAGTCGTCCTGCAGGCTCTGCTCGCTGCTGACGTCTGACCAATGCAGCACTTTGCCGCCGGTGACCACGAACGGTTCGATGCTGAAACCGCCCTTGCCCACTTCCACTGCACCGTCTTCGCCGATCAGGCCCTGCTCGGTACCGCCGTCCAGACCGATGATGGTCCAGTACGGCTGCTCGCCGGAGAACCCGCGCGGGTAGCTGCCGCGCGGCAGCTGTGCGGCGAGCGACTTGATGAAATCATTCGGCGTTGCCGCAAATGCCAACGGCTGCAGCTGCACTTCCTTGATGCCATAGCGCCAGTTGGGGCCGTCCTTGAGGTCCAAGCGCAGGTAGCGCGCCTCGGTATCGGGCAA
This sequence comes from Xanthomonas nasturtii, assembly GCF_001660815.1. GTDB lineage: Bacteria > Pseudomonadota > Gammaproteobacteria > Xanthomonadales > Xanthomonadaceae > Xanthomonas > Xanthomonas nasturtii. The sequence continues at coordinate 126,745 of NZ_LYMI01000034.1, read as the reverse complement.
CGCCAGCCAATCGGTACCACCCGCACCGGCGCTGACGGTGCGCAGATCGCGCCAACTGCGGCCATCGGCCGATGCACGCACCGCGTATTGCGAGGCCTGCAGGCCGGGCACCCACTGCACCACCGCGCCACCGAATTCGCGTAGCTTGCCCAGATCCAGGGTGACGGTCTGTTGCTTGACCGCCCCGCTGAGCCAGAAGGTGTCGGGCTTGCCATCGGCCAGGCGCTGCTCCAAGGCCGGCGCAGTATCGGTGATCGCTTCGGCCTTGAGCGGCGAGGTGTCTTCCGGCGGCAGCGGGGTCAGCGTCAGGCGGTCGAAGCACACCGAGCCCTTGCCACCCACCTTGTTGTAGACGGTGAACTCGACGTCCGCGCTGCTGCGCAGTTGCTTGTCCGCACCAGGCCCCCAGGCCTTTTCGATATTGCGCTTGCGGTAGTTGAAGGTGGTCCAGTTCTTCGGGAAATTGAAGCCCGGCCGGTTGACCCACCACACGTTGTCGCCGCTGGCATCGATCAGCTTGAGCTGCAGATCGTTGGACGGCGATTCGCCCCGCAGCGAAAACCCGATGCGGTAGTTCTCGGGGTAGTCGAGCGGCAGCGTGCGGCGGATGCCGACATAGCCGGAGACGCCGTTGAAGTTGTAGTCCAGGCACAAGGCACGCCCACCGGAAGGCGTCGCCACCGTGCGCAGCGAGCCGCTGACCTGGTTGGACACCACCAGGCGCCAGGCGCCGATGTCGTTGAAGCCGTCGAGCACACGCTCCTGCGCCTGCGCCACGCCCGCACCACTGGCAACGGCGGCCATGGCAAGCACTGCCCGAACGATCGGTTTCACCCCTTCACACTCCCCAGCAGAAGACCTTGAATGTAGTAACGCTGCAGCGCCAGGAACAATAGCAGCACCGGAATCACCGTCACCACCGCACCTGCCATCATCAGCTCCACATCCATGATGTGCTCGCGCGACAGCGCCGCCAGCGCCACCGGCAAGGTGTACTGCTCCTGGTCGGTCAGCACGATCAGCGGCCACATGAAGTCGTTCCACGAACCCATGAAAGTGAAGATGGTCAAGGTGACCAACACCGGCTTGAGCATCGGCAGCACGATCTGGAAGAAGATGCGCATTTCGCTGGCGCCATCGATGCGTGCGGCTTCGATCAATTCATCGGGAATGCTGCGCGCGTACTGGCGCACCAGGAAGATGCCGAACACCGTGGCCAGCGCCGGCACCACCACCCCGCCGATGTTGTTGACCAGATGCAGCTGCTTCATCAACAGGAACAGCGGCAGCATCGCCACCTGCGCCGGGATCACCAGCGCGGCCATCAGGATTTTGAAGATGCGCTCGCGGCCGACGAACTGCAGCTTGGCGAACGCGTAGCCGGCCATGGTGTTGATCAGCAGCGAGCCCAGCGTGATCAGCCCGGAGACCAGCAGGCTGTTGGCGAAGTTGCGCGCCATGCCGGTGCGTGCGAACAGCTCGTGGTAATTGGCGGTGGTAAACGCCGAGGGCAGCATCGGCGGCGGAAACCGGCTGGCCTCGCCGGTGGGCATGAACGACACCGACAGCATCCACAGCAGCGGCGCCAGGCTGATCAGGGCCAGCACCAGCAGGCCGCCGTTGACCAGCACGGCATTCCAGCGCGACTCGCCGACATCACGGCTCATATCAGGTCCTTCTTGCGGCCAAAGCGCAACATCACGGTGGTCACCGCCAGAATGATCAGGAACAACAGGAACGCCACCGCCGATGCACGGCCGAGGTTCCACCATTTGAAGCCTTCTTCGAACATGAAATACAGCACGCTGACGGTGCTTTGCAGCGGGTCGCCGCGGGTCATCACGTAGGGTTCGGCAAACAGCTGGAAATAGCCGGAAATGGTGATCACCCCGACCACCATCAACACCGGGCCGAGCATCGGCAAGGTGATGTGCAGGAACTGCTTCCAGCGCGAGGCGCCGTCGATGCGCGCGGCCTCGTACAGGTCTTGCGGGATCGCCTGCAGCCCGGCCAGGAAGATCACCATGTTGTAGCCGAAGTTCTTCCACACCGCGAACAGCATGATGGTGGGCATTGCCCAGCGCGGGTCGCCCAGCCAGTCGATCGGAGCGATGCCCAGATGGCTGAGGCCGAAGTTCACCAGGCCATATTTGATGTGGAACAGGTAACGCCAGATCACCGCGACCGCCACCAGCGTGGTCACCACCGGGGCGAACAGGGCGGTGCGGAACAGCGCCTTGAAGCGCGAGGCCTTGGCGTTGAGCAGCAGGGCCGCGCCCAGCGACAAACCGATCGACATCGGCACGCCCAGCAGCACGAAATACGTGGTGTTCCACAACGACTTCCAGAACAGCGGCGTCTGCAGCAGCTCGATGTAATTGCCCAGACCGACGAAGCGCAGATGGCTGCTGTCGGCCAGTGCGTACAGGTCGAAGTCGGTGACACTGAGCACCAGCGCGGCAAACACCGGCACGCCGAAGAACATGCCGAGCACCATGATCGACGGCGCGGCGAACACCCAGCCGGCGACGGAATTGCGCTTCATCATCGTGCGGCTCCCCGGCCCGCGGCGGCGGCTGGCGTGACGGTTTCTGCAGCAGACGGCGTCACTGCGGGTGTGGCCGATCCACCGGCCGGGCCGACATGCCCGCCTTCCTGTTCAAAAATCCAGCGGCGCTTGGCCAGGATGTCGTCCACGCGTTGATCCAGCTCCTGCACGGCGGCTTCGTGCGATTGACCGCCGCGCACCACGCGTTCGGTCACCAGGCGCATTTCCTGCACGATGCGCTCCCACTCCAGCACCTTGGGCGTGGCCTTGACCCGCTCGAGCTGGTCACCGAAGGCATGCGCCAGTTCGTCGTTGGCCAACGACGGCAGCTTCCAGGTACTGCGGCGCGGCGGCAGGTCGCCGATGATGGCGTGGAAGCGCGCCTGTACCTGCGGCTGCGACAGGTATTCGATCAGCTTCCAGCTGGCGTCCTTGTGCTGGGACGACTTGAAGATCACCAGGCTGGAGCCGCCGGCAATGCCCGCGCCCAGGCCATTGGGACCCGGCAACGGCGCGGTGCCCCACTTGCCTTCCATGCCCGGCGGCTGGCGCAGCTTGAACTCGCGCACGTTCCAGGGGCCGGACAGATAGAACGCGTAGTAACCGTTGAAGAATTCGTACCAGACGTTGGACACCTGGGTCTCGGACACCTTCGGCGCCCAGCCCTTCTGGTACATGCCGTCGTAGAACGCCAGCGCCTTGCGGAAGCCGGCGCCGCGGAAGTTGCCGTAATTGTCGTGGTCGCGCAGCAGGCGGTCGTCCTGTTGTAACGCAAACGAGAGCTGCTGCTCGAATTCGTTGAGCGGCATCAGGATGGCGAAGCGGTCCGGGCCGACCTTGCGCTTGATCGCGGCCATCACCTGTTCCATCTCGGCCCAGGTCTTGGGCATTTCGCTGTAGCCGGCCTCGCGCAGCAGGTCCTTGCGGTAGAACAGCAGGCGCGTATCCACATACCACGGCACCCCGTACAAGGTGCCATCGACCACATTGGTGTCCCACACACCGGGGAAATAGTCGGCTTGGTCAACAATCTTCGAGCGCGCCACGAACGGCTGCATCGGCTCCAGCGTATCCAGCAAGGCGAATTCCGGCAGCCAGGTGTTGCCGAGCTGGCATACATCCGGCAGGCCGTCCGCGGCGAAGGCGGTCAGCAGCTTTTCGTGTGCCGCGGTCATCGGGATGTTCTGCACATCGACCTGGATGTCCGGGTTCTGCTTCTCGAAGTCGGCCACCAGCTCGGCCACCACTTCGGCCTCCTTGCCCATCGCCCAGAAGCGCACGGTGGTCTTGGCCGGATCGGAGCGGTCACATCCCGCCGCACCTGCACACAGGGCGGCGGCCAACATCAACAGTTTCAAAAGGCGCACGGATTACTCGGGTTTGGGGCGTTGCGTGGAGTTTTGGCGTTGCGAGGGGTCTTGCTGGGCCTGGGCGGCGGCGGCGCGCGATTCGGCCATGCCCAGCGCGCGTGCGGCGGCTTTTTGCTCATCTTTTTGCGGCGCCTGCTGCGGCTCGCCTTCCGGCGTCAACCAGCCACCGGTGAAGCCGGCGCGTTCCAGGCCGGCGCGGATGTAGGCGTTCTTCTTCATCACGTTCCAGACGAATTCGTTCTGGTAGTTGGCGATCATCGCCAGGATCGGGCCCTGGTCGATGGCGATGTAGTCGCTGGCCACCCAGCCGCGGTCCGGCACCATGCGCCCGGTCTTGAGCGGGATGTCGTAGTTGAAGCTGGGGTTGAACGAATCCAGGAAGCCATAGCTGGAATACAGGAAGTCGCCGTAGCGTTTGTGCATTTCCTCGGTGGCCGGGATCACCACTTCCGGGGCGAACACGATCGAGGAGATGGCCGCGGTCGGTGCGATGGTGCCGTCGTCGAAGTTCTCGCGCAGGCCGGCGCCGCGCGAGGAGTAATGGCGGAACTGGCGCTGCTCGCCACGGTATTCCTGGCTGGTGTTCTGCGGGCCGTCGCCGGCGGTCAGGCCCCAGACGTTTTCTCCGTAGTCCTTCCACTTCATCGGGTTGTCGATGGCGTAGTCGCGCTGCGCCAGGGTGGCGCGGCGGCTGTTGAGGAAATAGTCGATGCCGCGTTCGCGCATGTACTGGTCCTGGATATCGCGGAAATCGATCCAGACATGGCTGTATTGGTGGCCGAACAAGGGGCCGAAGGACAGGTATTCCTGGCCCTGGTAGACGCCCCAGTCGTTGTTGTAGGTGCGGGTCCAGCTGGTCCACGCTTCCGGGTCGACGCCGTGGGTGGGCGAGCCCAGCGCAAGGATGTACAGCATCATCGCCTCGTTGTAGCCCATCCAGTCGTGGTCGATGAAGCCGCTTTCGGGGAACCAGCCCATCGAGATCAGCGGCGCACGCTGTTGCAGCCAGCGCCAGTCCACGCGCTTGTAGAGCGTGTCGGCAATCTGGCGGATCTCCTTTTCGCGCGGGTCGTCGCCGTCGTAATACGACTGGGTGAACAACACGCCCATCATCAGCAGCGCGGTGTCCACGCTCGATAGCTCGACCCAGCTGTCGTAACGGTTGCCCTGCTGCATGTCCAGAAAGTGGTAGTAGAAACCTTTGTAGCCTGCGCGACCGGTCTTCTGCGGCCCCATCGGCGCGTCGCGGAAGAATTTCAGCGTGGTCAGGGTGCGGTCGATCGCCTGATTGCGACTGACCCAACCGTTTTCGATGCCGATCGGATACGCGGTGAGCGCAAAGCCGACCGAGGCGATGCTGGCGAACGGGCGCGACGGAAACCGATCCGGCGCCAGTCCGTTGAGTTCGTTGGTGGTGTCCCAGAAAAACTGGAAGGTACGGCGCTCGATATCCGAAAACAGCGGCGGCAGCGGCGGCTTGACCGGCTTGGGCGGCAGTTGCGCTTCCACCAGAATGACTTTTACCGGCGCCTTCTTTTCGGCCACCTTGGGTTCCTCGGCCTGCTTGCAGGACGCCAGTACCAGCGCACCCAGCAAGAGTGAAATCATCAACCAATGCGACGTGTTGCCCCTGTCCATCCGCCCCCCACTTGTGTAATCGATTACATCTCGCACGCCAACCTACCCTATCCAAGCGCCGAGTTCGACCGCCCTGGCATCTGCCAGAGCGGTCGAGCACCTCACCAGTTCAGGCCGAAGGCCAGACGGAAGGTGCGCATCGGCGACGCCAGCACACCGGTCGGTGTGCCGTAAGCCGTGTTCAAGTCTCCGAGTGTCCCGGTCTCGCCGTTAAAGTTGGCGTAGTTCACCCAATTGAACACGTTGAGGATATCCGCACGCACGTTGAATTTGACACCGCCGCCGGTATCCCATTCTTTATTGGCGGCGATGCTGAATTCCTTGTAGCCCAGCGTGCCATCCGGCTTGAACTGGATGATGTCGCATTGGTCGTTGCCGGCAAGGCAATTCTGGCCATAGCGCGCGGTCTGGCTGGCCAGCGACAGCTTGCCGGACAGCTTGATCTCGTACGGCAGCTCGTAGATACCGGTCACCACCAGGCGGTTCTTGGCGATGCCGCCGGCCTCACGCCAGCCATAGTCTTCGACGCGTTCGCGGTCCAGCGCGTAATGCTCGCCGAACTGGCGGTTCTCCTTGGCATCGGAATAGGTGTAGGCCACGGTCAGGCCCCAGCCGGATGCTTCATCGAAGGGCTTTTCGATCTGCAGGGCGAGCTGGTTGTTGCGGGTTTCCACGCCATTGGTGCCCAGCACGATGGCGCTGTAGCCGTCCGGGCCGTCGGTCGGCACGCCCGAGGTGGTGCCCGGCTGGAAGAAGGTGCCGTCCGGCAGGCGGTTGCCGCGCACGAAGGCAAAGCCGTCGTGGCTCTCGATGCGGCTCAGGGTTACGTCGGTGAACCAGTCCTGGCCCCACAGCGGCACCATGTTGCGCATGCCGATGCTGAATTGGTCGGAGTACGGCGTCTTGATGTTGTTGTCGATCAGATAGATCTCGCGCCCACCGCCGCCAGCGCTGGTCGCCGCCAGTGCATCGAGCCCGTCCTGGGTGTTGTAGGCCGGATTCCACGCCGTGCACGGGTCGCCCAGGCACGCGCCGTTGTTGGCGCTGGTGAAGTAATAGCTATACGACTTGAAGGAGTTGTTGAGCTGTTCCAGGGCCAGGTAATCGAAGATGTTGCGATCGTAGGCACGGCCGGCGCCGCCATAGATCACATGCGCCTGGTCGCCGAACAGGTCGTACGAGGCGCCCAGACGCGGCTGCCAGGCATTCTTGAATGCCTTGCGGTTGTTGCCGGTGCTGATGAAGTTGTTGATGTTGTAGTTGGCGTTTTGCAGGTTGGGCCAGTTCTGCAGTGCACCGGCCACGTCCGACGGGGTCACGAAGTCCAGGAATGCCGGGGTTTCTTCGTAGTCGTAGCGCACGCCCAGGTTCAGGGTCCAGTGCTCGTTGACCTCCCAGTCGTCCTGCAGGTAGATGCCGTACTGCTTGTTCTTGGACACCACCGAGCCGCCACCTTCCACCAGCGGCGCGCCGAAGCGCACGCGGTACGGCGTTTCCACGTCGGTGAGGATGTTGTAGTAGTACTGCGGGTTGGCCGGGTTGAACTGGGTCGAATCCAGATCGATGCTCTTGAACTTCACGCCCATCTTGACGGTGTGCGCGCCATGCCATTCCAGGCTGTTCAAGGTCAGGTCGTCCTGGAAGGTCCAGCCCTTCTGCCCCTTGCGCTGGAAGCTGCTGCCCGCGCCCGCCGCCAGCACGTCGGTCTCGTTGCCGCGCACCGGTGCGTAGCTGAGGATGTAGCCGTTGCCGTTGTTGATCGGCGCCTGGTTCCAGAACGCGCTCTCGTAGCTCAGGTTGGCTTCGTTGAGGAAGTTGGCGCCGCTGTACTGCCAGCGCAGGTTGGCGCGCTTTTCTTCCTGCCCGTTGATGCTGCCGTGTTCGTAGGTCGAGGTGCTGCCGACGTCGTTGAGTTCGTCTTCCTTGCGGTACTTGCCGGTCAGCTCGAACAGGTGATTGTCGCCGATGGTCCAGTCGATCTTGCCGAAGTACAGGTCTTCCTTGAACGGCGTGCTGGAGGTGACCACCAGCGGCTGCAGCTGCGCAGGCAGCTGGTCGACGCGGTCGGAATAGATCGAGCCGGGGATCACCACGTTCGGGGTGGTGTATTCCTTGGCTTCATAGGCGATGAAGAAATGCGCCTTGTCCTTGAGGATCGGGCCGCTGAAGGTGGCGCCGTACTGGGTTTCCTCGAAGTCGTCGCGCACGCCGGCCTTCTGCTCCAGCGGGCTCTCTTCGCGCCAGCCGTCGTTGCTGGTGTCCCAGAAGAAGCTACCGTGGAAATCGTTGGTACCGGACTTGGACGAGGCCACGATGGCCGCGCCGCTGACCTGGTCGAACTCGGCCTTGTAGTTGGAGGTGATGACCTTGTATTCGCCGATCGCCGACTGCGGGAACGGGTTGCCGCGGCTGGAATCCTGGCCGCTGACGCCACCGGTCAGCACGTAGTTCTTCTGGCTCACGCCGTCGATATAGACATTGGTGCCTTCTGCCGAAGTGGCGCCCGAGCGTACCTTGGTGGTGCCGTTGGCGTCGCGAGTGAACTGCACGTTCGGCACGGTGTCGGCCAGTTCCAGGAAGTTGCGCGTGGCACGCGGCAGGTTCTGGATCTGCACGTTGGAGATGTAGGTGGCGTTTTCGGAGGTGCGCGTTTCCACCAGCACCGGCGGCGCCTTCACCTGCACTGCGTCCAGCGTGGTGGCGTTACCACCGTCGGCCGTGGCCGGTGTGCCACCGACACCCAGGTTCAGGGTCGCCGTCTGGCCGACCTGCACGGTGACGTTCTGCGAACTGGTCTGGCCGTCGGCGGTGACATCGATACGGTACGAACCCGGCGGCAGGCCGCCAACCGAATAGCCGCCGTTGCTGACCTGCACGGTGCGGGTCAGGCCGGTGGCCAGATTGGTGGCAGTGACCTGCGCCTGCGCGGCAGGTGCCGCATCAACGGTGACCTGGCCGCGGATGGTCGCAGCGGTGCTCTGCGCGAAGGCCGGTGCGGCGCCGAGCAGCAGGCAACTGGCCAGCGCGCAGCTGAGCAGTTTGCGTGCCGGACGGGCGGAATGGGGGTGGTGGTGGCGCATGGTCGTCCCTCCAGGGATCGGTACAGATTGTTGTTGTGGCAGTGCAGTGGTGCAGGAACAGCCGCTGGGAGGCAGCGGAAGCGGACAGAACGCCCGCGAAAGGGTCGGCGGCCCGACAACGCAGGGCCGGCAAGGTCAGGGACCAGGCTCGCCGGCGCCGCAGGAGGCGCGGATCACCAGTTCGGGGGTGAGCAGCTGGCGGATGCCGTCATCGCGGCCCGGTGTCTCGACCAGGCGCATCAGCCGGGTCATCGCCTGCTCGCCCAGCCGGGCAATGCTGACCCGCATCGTGGTCAGCGCCGGGTGGACGAAACGGGCCAACGGAATATCGTCGAAACCAGCCAGCGCCACGTCGCCGGGCACCGACACCTCGGCCTGGGCGAAGGCGTACAGGCAGCCCAGCGCGGTCATGTCGTTGGCGGCGAACACCGCATCCGGCAGCGTGCCCTTCGCCAGCATCGCCAGCCCGGCGCGATGGCCGGAGGCTTCGTCGAAGTCGCCCGGGTACTCCACGCCCTGCGCCTGCGCGCCGTGCGCCGCGAGCGCATCGCGGAAGCCGCGCAGTCGTTCGCGCGCATCGAAGTTCAGCGCCGGGCCACCGATGAAGGCGATGCGGCGGTGCCCCGCACGCAGCAGATGCTCGGTCATGGCCATGGCACCGGCATGGTCGTCGATACTCAATACCGGGTAGTCGGCACCCGGCAGGTGCGCATTGATCAACACCGTCGGCAGCGACTGCGGCAGGTTGTCGGTAAGGAAGCCCGGCTGCTCGGCATAGGGCGACAGCACCAGCAAGCCATCCACGCGCCCACGCATCGAGCGCAGCGCCCTGCCCTGGGCTTCCGGGTCGCCGTGGTAGCTGGACACCAGCAAGTGCTGGCCGGCCGCACGCGCCGCACCGTCGATGCCGCGGATCAATTCGGAAAAGAACTCGCCATACAGATCCGGCAGCACCACGCCCAGGGTCTGCGAGCGTCGGCTGCTCAGGCTGCGCGCGGCCGCGTGCGGGCTGTAACGCAGCCGCTCGGCCACTTTCAGCACCTGCTGGCGCACCGGCGCGGCGACGTTGTCGTGCCCGTTGAGCGCACGCGACACCGTTGCAACGGAGACCTGCGCTTCCCGAGCGACATCTTTGATGGTGACCGCACCCTTGGCCATTCCTGTCGCCCTCCGCGACCGAGTTCCCCAAACTGGCGCGGACTGTAAGCGTTTTCATAAGCGGGCGTAAACCCCTGTCTTCACATCATTGAAAACGCTTACAGATCAAATAGCTGCAGGTGATGAAGGCGTGAAGCAATGTGCTGCGGCGCAACAAATGCGCGCCCATGGATCCACACGCGAAGTAGAACGGCGATCACGCTTGGGTTGGGCCGATACCTTGATTAGGAGCGACGGATGGCTTACCGGTGAGGCAGTCGAGCTCAGGGGCGCCCTAGTTTGTAGTGCTCATGACCTGGACGAGCGCGGGGCGCAACGGGCTTTACCGGTAAGGCCCGTCGCGCCCCAGGGCACTCCCACGACGGTGTTTGGTCTTCTCGATTCGGCTTAAACCGCCTCGTCAGGCGCAATTGCCTCGATCGACAAGGCATGGATATCGGTCTGCATCATCTCGCCCACTGCCGCATAGACCGCACGGTGCCGGGCCAATGGCGGCTTGCCGGTAAAGGCGGCGCTGACCACGCGCACATTGAAATGCCCACGCCCGTCGCGCGCGCCGGCATGGCCGGCATGCCGGGCGCTGTCGTCCACGACCTCCAGCTCGGTGGGGGCCAATGCCGCCTGCAATGCCGCGCGGATCTGCTCGACCCGGCTCATGGCAGTACCCGGCGGAACGGACGGACCTCGGTGCGCGTATACACGCCCGCTTCCACATACGGGTCGGCATCGGCCCAGGCGCGTGCATCCTCCAGCACGTCGAATTCGGCGATCACCACGCTGCCACTGAAACCGGCCGGGCCCGGATCTTCGGCATCGATGGCCGGGCACGGGCCCGCCACCAGCAGCCGGCCCGCGGCCGCAAGCGCCTGCAAACGCGCCAGATGCGCCGGCCGCGCCTGCTGCCGCGCGGCCAATGCGTCGGCCCGGTCATACCCTTCGATTACGTACCACACACGCCACCTCATCCAAGACTTGAAGATCACTCTCGCGATTCTAGCCGCGTCGGCGCTGGACACCGCCCCCGCGCACGCATTACCCTTGGCACCACTGCACACGCAACCGGACGCAGCGGCCCGTCGGCCCAGGCTCAACGCCCTTCTCGACGACCGATTCGCTGCCCACCGCCGGCCCGCGTAGACGACCTCCTCGCTGTTCCGTCGCCGCATGCCACGCGGCGCCTGCTTGCATGTCGATTGGCGTATGTAAATTTGTTGGATCGTGCCGGCACGGGCACGACATTGATCGCAATAACTCAAGGCAAAGCCCTGCAGGCGCGGCTTAAGACCGCGGCCGGCGACCGTAAGACCCGATGTCGACCTGATGAATTCCGAACTCGCGCACGTCGCGACTCCGCCAGCCACGAGCGCGCCGCCACAGCAGCAGGAAATGCCGCTGGCGGTCGTGCATGGGCAACCGGTGCTGCAGATCCCGCAGGATCTGTATATCCCGCCGGACGCGCTGGAAGTCATCCTGGATGCCTTCGAAGGCCCGCTGGACCTATTGCTGTACCTGATCCGCCGTCAGAACCTGGACATCCTGGATATTCCCGTCGCCGAGATCACCCGGCAATACGTGGACTACATCAATGTGATGCAGGAGCTGCGTTTCGAACTGGCCGCCGAATACCTGGTGATGGCCGCGATCCTGGCCGAGATCAAATCGCGCATGTTGTTGCCGCGCCCTCCCAGCCAGGAAGGCGAAGAGGACGACCCGCGTGCCGAGCTGGTCCGCCGGTTGCAGGAATACGAACGCTTCAAGCAGGCGGCCGAGGATCTGGACACCCTGCCCCGCATGGGCCGCGACAGCGCGCCGGTGCAGGTGCATTTGCCGGAGCGCGCTGCGGTCAAGCTGCCGCCGCCGGTGGAACTGAAAGAAATGCTGATGGCGCTGTACGACGTGCTAAAGCGCGCCGAACTGTTCACCGGCCATGCGATCAAGCGCGAGGCGCTGAGCGTGCGCCAGCGCATGGGCGATGTGCTGAGCCGCCTGGACGATGGCAAGTTTTACCGTTTCGAGTCGCTGTTCACTGCCGAAGAAGGCAAGCTCGGCGTGCTGGTCACCTTCCTGGCGCTGCTCGAATTGGCCAAGGAGCAGTTGCTGGACATCGTGCAGGAAGCGCCGCTGGCGCCGATCTACGTGAAGTCGCTGGCGTTGGGCAATACCAATGCGCCGTTGCAATTCTCCAGCGAATTCGACGACAGCGATGCCGCCAACGAACCCCTCTGAAGCCGATCACCGAATGGATCAAGCGCTGATCACCCGCATTATCGAAGCCGCCCTGTTGGCGAGCAGCCAGCCGTTGACGCTGGCGCAGCTGCAGGGCTTGTTTCCGGAAGAAGAACCCGCGCCGCCCGGCAGCGTGGAGCGCGCGCTGGAACTGCTGCGCGAGGGCTGCGCCGAGCGCGGTGTGGAACTGGTCGAGGTGGCCTCGGGCTTCCGCTTCCAGGTCAAGGCCGATGTGCATGGCTGGGTCGCCCGGCTGTGGACCGAGCGACGCACCAAGTACACCCGCGCCACGCTGGAAACGTTGGCCTTGATTGCCTACCGCCAGCCGATCACCCGCGGCGAGATCGAGCAGGTGCGCGGCGTGGCGGTCAGCAGCAACATCATCCAGGCCCTGGAAGAACGCGAGTGGATCCGCGTGGTGGGCCACCGCGATGTGCCCGGCAAGCCGGCGCTGTTCGGCACCACCAAGGGCTTTCTGGATTACTTCGGGCTCAAGCGATTGGACGAGCTGCCGCCATTGTCTGAATTGAAAGACATTGCCGAGCTGGAACCGCAGCTGCCGCTGGACCGCGACGGCCAGCTGGATGGCGTGGTGCCGGCGTCGGCAGCGGTGGATGCGGCGCAGGATCAGGCAGATGCCGATGCGGCTGGCGCTGCAGGCGCCGATGCGGATGCAACTGCCGACGGTGCTGATGTTGGTGATGCGGAAGCGGATGCGTATGCAGAAGCCGCCGCTGACGCCAAGGCCGAAGACAGCGACACCAGCGATTTGCAGGATGGTTCGGAAGCACCCAAGGCTCACGCCATGGCGAACCCGGACAGCAACACCGAAGCGGCAAACGATCACCAGGCCAACACCGGGCGCGATGCCGCCATCGACACCGATGCCGACCAGCACGCGCCCGAACCCGCCAGCGATGCCGGGTTGGACCAGCAACACCACGCTCTCGACGCTGCGATCGACACGGAAGCGACCGATGCCGTGAGTGCGCAGATACCGCAGCACCCCGAGCATGGCTCGGCGCACGACCAGCACAACCAACACCCAGATAACGCCCGTGAGGGCGACCCCGACACCGCGCCGGGCACGCGCGCGGATGCAGTGAACGAAGACGAAGACAACGCCGTCGCGACGACGACCGTGGCTGTTGACGAAGCCGATTCCGACCCAGAGGCCGACCCAGAACAAGTCGGCCGGAGCCAGACACATGAGTGACACCCCACGCAAGCTGTCGTTGAACAAGCTCTCCCTCAAGCGCGACAGCGCGCCCGAAGCGCCCAAGCTGGAAGAGCGCCTGCACAAGGTGCTGGCCCAGGCCGGCCTGGGCTCGCGCCGCGCGCTGGAACAGCGCATTGCCGATGGCCTGATCAAGGTCAATGGCACCGTCGCGCAGACCGGCATGTCGGTGCGCAGCGGCGACAAGATCGAACTGGACGGCCGCAGCTTCGTGGCCAGTGCGCTGACCGAGCCCTCGCGCGTGTTGATCTACAACAAGCCCGAAGGCGAAGTGACCACGCGCGAAGATCCCGAAGGCCGCCCGACCGTGTTCGAGTCGCTGCCGGCATTGAAGGGTTCGCGCTGGATCGCCATCGGCCGCCTGGACATCAACACCACCGGCCTGTTGCTGCTGACCACCGACGGTGAGTTGGCCAACGCGATGATGCACCCCTCCTACGAGGTCGAGCGCGAATACGTGGTGCGCGTACGCGCCCCGGAAGGCGAAGAAAAGGTCTCCGACGCCATCATCGAGCGGCTGTCGCGCGGCGTGCTGCTGGAAGACGGCGGCGCCAAGTTCGACGAGATCGAACGTATCGGCGGTACCGATTCGCACGACTGGTTCCGCGTGGTGGTCAAGGAAGGCCGCAACCGCGAAGTGCGCCGCCTGTGGGAATCGCAGGGCTGCCAGGTCAGCCGCCTCAAGCGCAGCCGCTACGGCAAGATCTCGCTGCCGCGCGAACTGCTGCGCGGGCAATCGGTGGAAGTGGCGCAGGAGAAGGTGGAGACCCTGCGCGCCGAACTCAAGCTGGAAGAAGGCGCGCCGTCGGCACTGACGCTGCAGCCGGTGATCGGCCAGCGCCGCGCCGCCAAGTCCACCGTGCATGTCTCGCGCGATGGCCGCAGCAATGCCTACGTCAATGGCCAGACCTCCGGTGCCGACGAAGGCCGTGAGCTGCGTCGCTTCGACAACCTGCGCGAAGATCGCGGCCGCGGCGGTCGCGGCAAGCCGGGCGGTTTCAAGGGTGGCCTGACGGTCAGCGGCGAAGCCGCCGCCCGCCAGTCGCAGCAGCGCCCGTTCAAGCAGCGTGGCCCGGCCAAGGGCGACCGCGGCGCGTTGCCGGACGGCAATCCGGCCGCGTTCCGCAGCTGGTATGTGCCCGATGGCGTGAGCACCGGCCCGAGCGGCCACCGCAATGCCGGCCCGAGCGGCCCGGGCACCGGTCAGGCACGCCCGTATGCGAAGAAGGGCCCGGGCGGTGCGCGTCCGGGTGCTGGCGGTCCGGGTGGCACACGGCCGGGCGGTCCAGGACGTGGCGGCCCCGGTGGTGGCGGGCAAGGTCAGTCGCAGGGTCAAGGCCAGGGGCAGCGCAAGCACCCGTACGGCCACCCGGGCAATGCACCGAGCTTCCCCTCCGATCACGCCAACCCGGGGTTCAGCCCGTACGGTGCGGCACGTCCTGCCGGCCGTCCGAGCGGCGCGCGTCCGGGTCCGGGCGGTAACCGTGGGCCGGCCTCAGCCAATCGTGGCCCTGGTGGTCCCGGCGGCGGCGCACGCGGTCCCGGCGGCCCGGGTGGCGCACCGCGCGGCCCGGGCGGCCGTCCATCAGGCGGCGGCAATCGTCGCCCCCCGGGTGGCGGCAATCGCGGTCGCTGAGTTGCGCCACGCGCATTAAAAAAACGGCCCTGCGAAGGGCCGTCTTTTGTGGTGCTCAGTGCGGATATTCGGGACTGCAACAGCATCGGCAACGGCGTCTTGCGCCAGGCCTGTCTTCGCGAGCCTCACACCCTGCAGCCGATCGCCGGCAGCAGCGCTCGATAGTGAGCGCTGCTGCCGGATCACGTGCTTACTTGCGGCGTTCGATCACGAAGTTGCCGACCGCCACACCCAGGTCCACACCTTCACCGGTGCCAGCCAACGCCAGCGAGATGTCGCCCTTGGTGACCACCTGAGCGGTGCTGGACTTCACCACGCCGGCATGCGCTTCGGCGGCCGCGTAGGTGCCGAACAGGTCGTTGAGACTGTAAGCACCGGAGAAACTGCCGCGGCCGCCGACGATCTTGGACTTGCCGACCGTCAAGCCGCCGCCCTTGCTGGAAATCTTGACCGGAATGACCGCACCGTTGTCGCACTTGATGGTGCCGGTGCCGCTGGCGGTCTTGTAGAACACCGACCAACCGGACAAGTTGAACGACAGCTGGCAATCGATGTTGCCGGCGGCCTGCGCCTGCGGAGCCAGCGTGGCGGCGCCGAGCAGCGCGAAGAGCGAAAGTGACTTGATCATGTGAGCAGTGCCAGTGGTGGACGTGGCGCGAGACTAGCAGCGCCGATGTGGCAGCCGTGACAAGGCGCCAGTGCTGCGCGTGCATTTGTTCAGCGAAGTATTACCTCCCTCCACGTGGCGGCAGTGCTGCCGCCTGCAGCCGCGACGTGGGATGATCGCGGCATGCCACGTACCATTTACAACCTGCTCTTCAGCGCCTTGCTGCTGCCCTCCCTCGCCCACTGCGGCGAGACGATTCCGACCCAGGGCTACACCGTGGTCAGGACCTATCCACACGACAGCGCCGCCTTTACCGAAGGCCTGTTTTATCTGGACGGGCATCTGTACGAGAGCACTGGCGAGTTGGGCCAATCCAGCGTGCGCAAGGTGGAGCTGGAGACCGGCAAGGTCCTGCAGCAGGCCAACACGCCGCCGCCTTTTTATGGCGAAGGCATCGTGGCCTGGAAGGACCGCCTGATCCAGCTGACCTGGCGTAACCAGCGCGGCTTTGTCTACGATCTGTCCACGCTGGCGCCGCGCACGCAGTTCAGCTATTCCGGCGAGGGCTGGGCGCTGACCAGCGACGACCACCAGCTCTACATGAGCGACGGCTCCGCCAGCATCCGCCGGCTGGATCCGCACAGCCTGAAGCAGATCGGCAGCATCAAGGTCACCGCACGCGGCAAGCCGCTGGACAACCTCAACGAGCTGGAATGGGTCAGGGGCGAGCTGCTGGCCAATGTCTGGCTGACCACGCGTATCGCACGGATCGACCCGGCCAGCGGCAAGGTGGTCGCCTGGATCGACCTCAAGGCGCTGGTGCCGGACGCCGACACCTTGACCGATCCGACCAACGATGTGCTCAACGGCATCGCCTACGACGCCGCGCACGATCGGCTGTTCGTCACCGGGAAGCGCTGGCCGAAGATCTACGAGATCACGCTGGATCAGTAGCCGGGATTGGGGATTGGAGATTTGGGATTGGCAAAAGCGGGCGCGCTGGCACCTGCGCGGCAGTGGCTTGCGCCAATACCGAATCACTCATCCCTAATTTCGAACTGATCGGCATCCAGCATCGCAGGGAAACGGGCGCGGTGCTCGGCCAGTGCGGCTGCACTGATGGTGGTGGTGATTACCTGTTCGCGTTCGCGGACTTCCACCTGCGGTTGGCCGAGGAAATCGATCACCGCGCTGTCGCCGGCGTAATGCAGCTGGTTGCCGTCGACACCGACACGGTTGACCGCCGCCACGAAGCACAGGTTTTCGATCGCACGGGCGCGCAGCAGCGTCTTCCACGCGTAGGCGCGCGCGGACGGCCAGTTGGCCACGAACAGTTGCAGATCGAAATCCAGCTGCCCCGGGCGTTCCACATCGAAACGGTTGCGACAGAACACCGGAAAACGCAGGTCGTAGCAAACCTGCGGATTGATCCGCCAGCCCTTCCATTCCACCGTCAACCGCTCGCGCCCGGCCGCATAACGCAGGTGCTCGTTGCCGAAGCGGAACAGGTGGCGCTTGTCGTAATACTGCAGCGCGCCATCGGGCGTGGCCCACAGCAGCCGATTGAACACCCCAGCATCGGTGCGCAATTGCACGCTACCGGTGACCGCAGCATTCAACCGTGCCGCCTGTGCGCGCACCCAGGCCACGGTCGGCCCGTCCATGCCTTCGGCCTTGTCGATGGCGTCGTTGGAAAACCCGCTGGTGAAGGTCTCCGGCAGAATCACCACATCGGTCTGCCCCGCCAACGGCTCCAGCAACGCGCCGTAATAGTCGCGATTGCCGGCCGGGTCATGCCAGCGGGTGCTGCCTTGGATCAGGGAGATGCGCAGATCGTTCATAGGAGGCGGGGATTTGGGAGTCGGGATTGGGGATTCGAAACAGCGGGCGTCGGGCGGCTTGGTGCTATCGGTTTCGTATGGATTCGGAGCGACAAGCGGCGCACAGCCGTTGCCAACCCCCAGTCCCGACTCCCGAATCCCAGCTCGTCAGAGCTTCTGCAAACGCTCGATTGCGGCGTCCAACGTTGCATCGTTCTTGGCGAAGCACAGCCTTGCCAGTCGCTGTCCTTCCGGCGCGGTCTCGTAGAACGGCGACAGCGGAATCGCGGCCACGCCCTTCTCCACCGTCAACCACGTCACGAATTCGGTATCGGGCAGATCGCTGATGGCCGAATAGTCCACCAGCTGGAAGTAGCCACCGGGCACCGGCAGCGGCCTCAGCCGCGTGGTCAGCAGTTGCTCGCGGAAACGGTCGCGCTTGGCCTGATAGAAGGCGCCCAGTTGCTCGTCGTGTTCGGGTTCGTCGCGGATCATCGCGGCAAACGCGTGCTGGGCCGGGCCGAAACTGGTGAAGGTGTTGTACTGGTGCACCTTGCGGAATTCGGCCGTGAGCGCCGGCGGTGCGATGGCGTAGCCGATCTTCCAGCCAGTGCAGTGATAGGTCTTGCCGAAACTGGAAATCACGAACGCGCGCTCGCGCAATTCCGGCCAGCGCAGCACCGATTCATGACGACGGCCGTCGAATACGATGTGCTCGTACACCTCGTCCGACAGCAGAAAGATCTCGGTGCCGCGCAGCAGCTCGGTCAGCGTTTGCATGTCGTCGGCCGAGAGCATCGCGCCGGAGGGGTTGTGCGGCGAGTTGATCATCAACAGGCGCGTCTTCGGCGTGATCGCGGCGCGTAGCGCATCCCAGTCGACCGCGAAGGTCTGCGGGTGCAGCGCGACGTGCACCGCACGCGCGCCGGCCAGATCGATCGCCGGTTCGTAGCAGTCGTAGGCCGGGTCCAGCACGATGACCTCTTCGCCGGCCCGCACCACCGCGTGGATGGCGTTGAAGATCGCCTCGGTGGCACCGCTGGTGACGGTGATCTCGGTGTCGGCATCGACCTGCGCGCCGTAGCAACGCTGCGCCTTGCCGGCGATGGCCTGGCGCAGCGCCGCCACGCCGGTCATCGGCGGGTACTGGTTGTGGCCGGCGCGCATGGCGCGTTCGAGTTCTTCGACCAGACGCTGCGGCACCGCAAAATCGGGAAAGCCCTGGCCCAGATTGACCGCCCCGTGCTCAGCCGCCAGCTGCGACATGACGGTAAAGATGGTGGTGCCCACCTTGGGCAGCTTGGTCGTGGGGAGCATGGCGCCTGTCCGGGCAAGAAACGGGGGACCGCGAGTGTACGCAAAGCCGCCAGGCGGGTGCGCCCGGACGCTGCGAAACAGCGTTCCCCGACCCATCGCGGCGCCTGCGACGCTGCCTTCTACGTCCCCGGCGTGCCACCATCGTCGCTACAATGCGCGCCCGGTCTGGTGCGCCCTCGCCCCGGTCCTTCCCCATGCCGTCCTGCGACGGGAGCCCGCTGCACCGATGATCGAACCGCTGCACACCGCGCCACCGCTGCTGGCGGCGCACGCCCTGGCCTTCAGCCGCAACGAGGAGCCGGTGTTCGGCCCGCTGGATTTCCAAGTCGATGCCGGCGAAGCGTTGCTGGTGCAAGGCGACAACGGCGCCGGCAAGACCACGCTGCTGCGCGTGCTGGCCGGTCTGCTGCATGTGGAACGTGGGCAGATCCAGATCGATGGCAAGACCGCCAGGCGTGGCGACCGCAGCCGCTTCATGGCCTACCTGGGCCACCTGCCCGGCCTGAAAGCCGACCTCAGCACCCTGGAAAACCTGCACTTCCTGTGCGGCCTGCATGGCCGCCGTGCCAAGCAGATGCCGGGCAGCGCGCTGGCCATCGTCGGCCTGGCCGGGTATGAAGATGCGTTGGTGCGGCAGTTGTCAGCCGGGCAACGCAAACGGCTGGCGCTGGCGCGTCTGTGGCTGTCGCCGGCGCCGCTGTGGCTGCTGGATGAGCCCTACGCCAACCTGGATCTTGACGGCATCACCCTGGTCAACCGGATGATCTCCGCACACTTGCGCGGCGGTGGCGCAGCGCTGGTCACCACCCACGGTGCCTATGCAGCGCCACCGGTGCGCACCCGCATGCTCACCCTGGAGGCGGCGGCATGAGCACGCATTCGCCGCAACCCTCGCTGTGGCAGGCGGCACGCGCGTTGCTTGGTCGCGACCTGCAACTGCTGTGGCGCCGCCGCAGCGATGCGCTGCAGCCGGCCCTGTTCGCGCTGCTGATCGTGGTGCTGTTTGCGCTGGGCCTGGGCGGGCGGCCGGACCTGCTGGCGCAGGCCGCGCCCGCAGTGCTGTGGTTGTCGGTGCTGCTGGCCGGGCTGCTGTCGCTGGATGCGCTGTTCCGCAGCGATGTGGAAGACGGCTCGATGGAGCAATGGTTGCTGGCGCCAGTGCCGCTGGCCTGGTTGATCGCGGTGCGCGTGCTGCTGCATTGGGCCACCAGTGCGTTGCCGCTGATTGCAGTGACGCCGCTGCTGGGCGAATTGCTGCACCTGCCGCATGACCAACTGCCGGTGCTGCTGGCATCGTTGGCGCTGGGTACACCGCTTTTGAGCCTGCTCGGCGCCGTGGTTGCGGCGCTGACGGTGACGATGAAACGCTCTGGTATTCTCGTGGCGTTGCTGGCGTTACCGCTGTATGTGCCGGTGCTGGTGTTCGGTGCAGGCAGCGTGGCGGCAAGCGGACAAGGGCAGGATGCGGTGGGTGCGTTGTTGTTGTTGGGCGCCGGACTGGTGATCGGCGTGGTCCTGGCACCGCTGGCTGCGGCGGCCGCGATCCGCATTTCGTTGAGCTGAGTGCTGCAGTCGATGCATTGTCGATAGCACGCCCCGCACAACGTGTTGTTGCTGTTTCGAGAGCCAATGCCACTCCAAAGGCTACTGCCATTGCATGAACGTCGTCGTCCGCTGGTTCCACCAACTCGCATCGCCCCCGATCTTCGACCGTTTTACTGCGCGCTGGGCGCCCTGGTGCTACGCGTTGGCCGCGTTGCTGCTGGGCGTGGGCATCTGGCAGGCCTTGTTCGCGGTGCCGGCGGATTACCAGCAGGGCGACAGCTTTCGCATTCTCTATATCCATGTGCCTAGTGCGTGGATGAGCCTGTTCGTGTTCGGGCTGATGGCGCTGTATGCAGCAATCGCGCTGATCTGGCGCATCAAGGTGTGCGAGATTTTGGCCATGGCGTGCGCGCCGATCGGCGCGGCGTTTACCGTGATCACGCTGCTGACCGGCAGTATCTGGGGCAAGCCGATGTGGGGCGCCTGGTGGGATTGGGACCCGCGCCTGACCACTGAGTTGATTCTGCTGTTTTTGTATCTGGGCGTGATCGGCCTGTACCACGCCATCGACGACCGCCGCCAGGCTGCACGCGCGGCAGCGCTGCTGGCGATCGTCGGGGTGGCGTTGCTGCCGGTGATCCGTTATTCGGTGGTGTGGTGGAATTCGCTGCATCAGGGCCAGAGCATCCGCCTGCTCGGCCCCTCGACCATCGATGCGAGCATGCTGCTGCCGCTGTGGCTGATGGTGATCGGCACCAAGTTCTGGTTTGCCGGTTCGCTGTTGACGCGCGCGCGCGCCGACAACCTGCGCCGCGAGGCCGGCAAGGCCTGGATCGTGCGCGATGCCGAGGGCGCGGCATGAGCTATCTGCCCTACGTCATCGCCGCCTATGCGGTGTTCGTGCTGGTGCTGCTGTGGGACCTGATCGCCGGCCGCTGGCAGGTGCGTCGCGCCTTGAAGGTTGCCCAGGCGCGCCGCCTGCGTGAGCGCAAGCGCGCGGTGCCCAGCGATGCGGAGCTGACCCGATGAACCCGCAACGTCGCCGCCGCCTGTGGCTGGTGCTGGCACTGGTGCTGGCCGGCGGGCTGGCAACCACGCTGGTGGCGATGGCCTTGCAGCGCAACGTGGCCTATCTGTACACGCCATCGGAAGTGCTGCGCGGCGATGCTGGCGCGCACGCGCGCTTTCGGCTGGGCGGCATGGTCGAAAAAGGCTCGTTCACACGTGCCTCCGGCTCGTTGGAGGCGCAGTTCCGCGTCACCGATGGCGATGCGCAACTACCGGTACGTTACGACCGCATCCTGCCGGACCTGTTTCGCGAAGGTCAGGCGGTGGTCGCCACCGGCCGCATGCAGCAAGGCGTGTTCGTGGCCGAAGATGTGCTGGCCAAACACGACGAAACCTATATGCCCAAAGAAGTGGCCGACAAGATGGGCAGCGCACATCGCAAGCATCAGGTGGAGCCGGGCAAGGTGATGCAGTGAGTGGCAACACCATGGATGTCGGGACCGGGGAACCGGAAACGGGGAACCGGGAAAAGCGCGATCCCGGCCACGCAGACGTGTTCTTGCGCGTGCGTCGCGGAAATCCCGGCTTGGCGGATGTCGGGACCGGGGACCGGGGAACCGGGACCCGGCAAAAGTGCTTTAGCGCCGACAGAGACCTGACGGCCGTAGCTCCTCGCATGCGTCTCAACCGCGCCGGAAGCCCTGCTCCTCCCGGTTCCCCGGTCCCCGGTCCCCAGTCCCGGCTCTCGCTTTTCTCCCATGCTTCCTGAGCTCGGTACTTTCCTGCTGGTGCTCGCCTTGCTGGTGGCACTGGTGCAAGCCGTGGTGCCGTTGGCCGGTGCACAGCGCGGGCGCAGCAGCTGGATGGCGGTGGCGCGACCGGCGGCATTGGTGCAGCTGGCGTTGATCGCCGCGGCCTTCGCGGTGTTGACGCATGCGTTCCTGGTGCAGGATTTTTCGGTGCGCTATGTCGCCGAGAATTCCAACAGCCTGCTGCCGGTGATGTATCGCTACTCGGCGGTGTGGGGCGCGCACGAAGGCTCGCTGCTGCTGTGGACGCTGGTGCTGGCGTTGTGGAGCGGCGCGGTGGCGATCTGGTCGCGGCAGCTGCCCGCGCATGTCATCGCGCGCGTGCTCGGGGTGATGGCGCTGGTGAGCATTGGTTTCCTGGCGTTTCTGCTGTTTACCTCCAATCCGTTTGCGCGGCTGTTTCCGGTGCCGCTGGAAGGTGGCGACCTCAATCCGCTGCTGCAGGACCCGGGGCTGATCATCCACCCGCCGATGCTGTATTGCGGCTACGTCGGCTTTGCGGTGCCGTTCGCATTCGCCATCGCGGCGCTGCTGGAAGGCCGCATGGACGCACGCTGGCTGCGTTGGACGCGGCCATGGACCAATATCGCCTGGTCGATGCTCACCGTCGGGATCGCGCTCGGTAGCTGGTGGGCGTATTACGAGCTGGGCTGGGGTGGCTGGTGGTTCTGGGACCCGGTGGAAAACGCCAGTTTCATGCCGTGGCTGGTGGGTACCGCATTGCTGCATTCGCAGGCGGTGACCGAAAAGCGCGGCAGCTTCGCCAGCTGGACCTTGCTGCTGGCCATCGCCGCTTTCGCGCTGTCGTTGCTGGGTACCTTCCTGGTGCGCTCGGGCGTGCTGACCAGCGTGCATTCGTTCGCCGCCGACCCGGCGCGCGGGCTGTTCATCCTGGTGTTTCTGCTGGCGGTGGTCGGCGGCTCGTTGCTGCTGTATGCGCTGCGCGCGCCGCGCCTGTCGCTCAATGACGACCCGCGCCGCGCGTTTGCCGGCAGCTCGCGCGAAACCTTGTTGCTGTTGAACAACCTGTTGCTCACCTGTGCCTGCGCAATGGTGCTGCTGGGCACGTTGTATCCGCTGCTGGCCGATGCGTTGGGGCTGGGCAAGTTGTCGGTTGGCCCGCCCTACTTCGGCACCTTGTTCGTGGTGTTGATGGCGCCGCTGGTGGCACTGCTGCCGTTCGGCCCGCTCACCCGCTGGCAGCGCGAACAGGTCTCGCGGCCGTTGGCGCTGCTGGCGCCGTGGGCAGCTCTGGCGCTGGCAGCGGGCGTGCTGGCCTGGTTCGTCGCGCCGCAGGGGCAATGGAAAGCCGCGTTCGGTGTTGCCGGTGCAGCCTGGGTGCTGCTTGGCACCGTGCGATTCTTGTGGACGCGGCGCGCGGCCAAGGGGCGCAAGCTCACCGCCGAAATGCTGGGCATGGTGCTGGCGCATCTGGGCGTTGCGGTATTCCTGTCTGGTGCCTTGCTGGTGGAGGCACTGAGCCTGCAGCGCGAAGTTGCGTTGGCGCCCGGGCAGCAGGTGCAGATCGGCCGCTACGCGCTGCACTTCGATACCGTCGAAGAACTCCGCGGGCCCAATTACGTTTCCGACCGTGCCAACCTGCAGGTGTTCAAGGACGATGCGCCAGTGGGCGTGCTGCATGCGGAAAAACGCCGCTACGCCAGCGGCGGACAGACACTCACCGAGGCGGCGATCCGCCCCGGCCCGTTCGGCGACCTGTATGTCGCCCTTGGCGAACCGCTGGGCAATCAGGCCTGGGCGGTGCGCGTGCACCTCAAACCGTTCGTCCGCTGGATCTGGCTGGGGGCGCTGCTGATGGCGCTCGGTGGCCTGGTGACTGCGGCCGACCGGCGTTTTCGTCGTTCTCCGGAGATCCAAGATGGTTGAGTCACGTTCGCCCCGCCTGCCCACTGCGGTTCTCGTGGGCGCCATCGTGCTGCTGCTCGCCCTGGCAGCGCTGCTGGTCTATGCGGTGGTGCGCTCCGGTCACGACGATCGCGATGCCCTGCCCTCGGCACTGATCGGCAAGCCGGCGCCGGAGTTCGCGCTGCCGCTGCTGCACGACCCCAACATCGTGGTGCATGCGCGCGAACTGCGCGGTGCGCCGTACATCATCAATGTGTGGGGCAGCTGGTGCCCGGCCTGCCGCGAAGAGCACCCGGTACTAAGCCGCTTCGCGCTGACCAAGCGCGTGCGCGTGATCGGCTACAACTGGAAGGACGAGCGCGCCGATGCGCTGCGCTGGCTGGAACAACTCGGCAATCCGTATCTGCTGGTGGTGGCCGACAAGGATGGGCGTACCGCAATCGACTTCGGTATTGCGGCGGCGCCGGAAACCTTTCTGGTGGACGGGCGCGGCGTGGTGCGCTGGAAGTACAGCGGCATGCTCACCCAATCCATCATCGATACCCAGCTGATCCCGGCGTTGAGCAAGATCGAACGCTCGCCCACCGCCGCACCGGACCTGCACGCCAAGCAATGACGCGCGCCTGGCTGCTATTGCTGCTGTTGTTGCCCTGGCTGGCATTGGCCCAGCCGGCTGGCGACCCGGCGCCGCTGCGCTATGCATCGGCCGACGAAGAGGCGCGTTTCCACGCGCTCACTGCCGAGCTACGTTGCGTGCAGTGCCAGAACCAGTCGCTGGCCGATTCCAACGCGCAGATCGCCCAGGACCTGCGTCGCGAAGTGCTGGCACTGATGCACGAAGGCCGCAGCGATGCGCAGATCCGTCAGTTCCTGGTCGCGCGCTACGGCGAATTCGTGCTCTACCGCCCGCGCGTGGAATCGCGTACCTGGCTATTGTGGTTCGGCCCGCTGCTGGTATTGCTGCTGGGCGCAGGCGCGGTGGTGCTGGTGGTGCGCAGACGCAGCGTGGCTGCGCCCGCATTGCCGGCCGATGAGCAGGAGTGGTGATGGCCGGCTTTGTCATCGCGCTGATCGTGGTTGCGCTGCTTGCCTTCGGGGTGGTGTTGCGCCCGCTGTGGCGCGAGGCACGCGGGCTGGCCGCAAGCGTGGCGGTGCTGCTGCTGGCTGCAAGCGCAGCGTTGTACTGGTTGGTCGGCACGCCGGGCGCGGTCGAGCAGCCAACCAATCGCCCTGCCACGCCACGCTCGCTGGATGAAGCCATCGTGCAACTGCGCGCCGCACTGGCAAGCAATCCCGAGCAGGCCGAAGGCTGGGTGTTGCTGGGGCGCTCACTGTCCAGCCAGCAGAAATTCGCCGAGGCACGCGATGCCTTCGCACGCGCGGTTGCCTTGCGCCCTGACGAGCCGGACGTGCTGGTCGCCGCGGCACAGGCGCGCATGCTCGCCGACGATAGCGGCCGCCCCGATCCGCAGGCCATGCGCCTGCTCGAACATGCGCTGGTGGTGCAGCCGGACCATCAACGCGCACGCTGGTTCCTGGGGGTGGTGCAACGCCAGGCCGGTCAACCGGCGCAGGCCAGCGCAACCTGGGAGCCGCTGCTGAGCGTGGTCGACTCCGATACCCGCCCCGGCCTGCTCGAACAGATCAACGCCGCGCGACAGGAAGCCAAGCTTGCGCCGATCCAGGCACCGGTAGCCTCTGCCGCCGATGCAGCAAATGCCGCCAGCGCCAAACGCATCCAGGTGCGCGTGACGTTGGACGCCGAATTCGCCAAGCGCGCGGGGTTACCCGGCGATACGAGTGTCTTCGTGATTGCGCGCGCGGCCCACACACCGATGCCGGTCGCGGTGGAAAAACACACGCTCAGCGAGCTGCCATTGACCATCACCCTGGACGATGGCGACAGCCCGATGCCGACCCGCACGCTGTCGTCGCTGGACAAGGTGCAGGTGCTGGCCCGGCTGTCACGCAGTGGCAACGCAATGCGCCAGGCGGATGACGTCGAGAGCATGCCGGCAGTGGTTGAACTGCCAGCGGGCGCGCCGGTAGAGCTGGTGATCGGTCGCTGATGGCTCACCAACGTTTCTTGGCGCGTTGGCTAGAGTCAAAGGCTTAGTCATCTCGCGTGCGCGGTGCCCTCACCGCTCGCGGGACACGCCGTTAACCCGTCCATGGTGGCTCGTTGGCGGCATCCATGCCGCCAACGGTCCCGCAAGCGGCAAGGGCACCGCACCAGACAGTTGGCTGGTGGTTTATTGAAGAACGAATCAACGCACCAGACAGTTGGCTGGCGGTTTTATTGAAAGCTCTGCGCAACGACCATCGTGACTGGCCCTTGCCCGCTCACCGTCGCGGGACCTTGAGCGGCATGGATGCCGCGCCAGAGCCTCCAGGGACGGATTCACGGCGTGTCCTGCGATGGTGGGCGGGCAACGGCCCTGCAACCAAGCCGCAATCCAAGGGTTTGAAGAGAACATCTCCAAGGCTTTGAAGAGAACATCACACAACACAAGGGCTCAAATCGATTCCCGATTCCCCCCAGCTTCCCACTCCCCTCCTGCACCCGGCGCCGGCCATGGCAGATAGAATTGCAACATGACTGAATTCATTCCTCCCGGCACGCTCTACCACGCACTGCCTTCGCCGTTTCGGATGAAACGCGGTGGCGTGCTGCATCAGGCACGCGTGGCGTACGAGACATGGGGCACGCTCGCCGCAGATTGCAGCAACGCGGTGCTGATCGTCACCGGCCTGTCGCCGAACGCGCACGCTGCTGCCAACCAGGCCAATCCCGAGCCGGGTTGGTGGGACGCGATGGTGGGGCCGGGCAAGCCGATCGATACCACGCGCTGGTTCGTGGTCTGCGTCAATTCACTGGGCAGTTGCAAGGGTTCGACCGGCCCGGCATCGATCGACCCTGCCACCGGCGCGCCGTATCGCCTGAGCTTCCCGGAATTGTCGATCGAAGATGTAGCCGATGCCGCCGCGGACGTGGTGCGCGCGTTGGGCATCGCGCAACTGGCCTGCCTGATCGGTAATTCGATGGGCGGCATGACCGCGTTGGCGTTGCTGCTGCGGCACCCGGGTCTCGCGCGCAGCCATATCAATATCTCCGGCAGTGCGCAGGCATTGCCGTTTTCCATCGCGATCCGCTCGCTGCAGCGCGAGGCGATCCGGCTGGATCCGCACTGGAACAGCGGCCAGTACGACGACGCGCACTACCCGGAATCGGGCATGCGCATGGCGCGCAAGCTCGGCGTGATCACCTATCGTTCGGCGTTGGAATGGGACGGCCGCTTCGGCCGCGTGCGGCTGGATTCCGAGCAGGCCGTCGACGACCCGTTCGGGCTGGAATTCCAGGTGGAAAGCTATCTGGAAGGCCATGCGCGCCGGTTCGTGCGCTTCTTCGACCCCAACTGCTATCTGTATCTGAGCCGCTCGATGGACTGGTTCGATCTGGCCGAATATGTCGACCACGGTTCGACTCGCCACGGCAGCAGCGACAGCACCCAGACAGCCGCCCTGCCCGCCGCCGTCAAACCGGAGGCCGGTGTCTCGACCGAGGCCACCGTACTCGCCGGTCTGGCGCAGATCCGCATCGCGCGTGCGCTGGCCATCGGTGCCAATACCGACATCCTGTTCCCGGTGCAGCAGCAGGAACAGATCGCCGACGGCCTGCGTGCCGGCGGCGCGGATGCACACTTCATCGGCCTGGATTCGCCACAAGGCCACGATGCGTTCCTGGTCGACTTCGCTCGCTTTGGCCCGGCGGTGCGTCATTTTCTGCAGGGCTGTTGAGCGCGTTCGGTGTGACTTGCGTTGCTGATATCGGCGAGTTTCACCGAACTATGCCGATACTCACAGCCGGCTTGCGAGCTGCTGCCATCGACCATCTGCACGTGTAGCCACATCAACTACCCGCACCATTTACCAGAAGAATGCGAATGCGCTATCAGGGACGTCTCAGCGACTGGAATGATCACAAGGGCTTTGGCTTCGTCACGCCCAATGGCGGCGGCGACCGCGCGTTCGTGCACATCAGCGCGTTTGCGCAGCAGGCACGGCGCCCGCGCGAAGGCGAGATCATCACTTACGCGACCGAGCGCGATGCACAAAAACGTCTGAACGCAACCCAAGTGCGGTGGGCAGACCGCACCACGGCCGCCAGAACCGAGCAGCGTCGCAGCGGGTTGCCGCGCAAAACGCTGGCTGCGTTGTCGATGCTGGCGTTGGCGGCCGCCACTGTACTGCACGTGGTACCGGTTATCGTGCCGCTCTGGTACGCGGCGGCCAGCCTGGTCACGCTGCTGATCTATGCGATGGACAAGTCGGCCGCGCAACGCGATCAACGGCGCACACCGGAAGCCCGCCTGCATCTTTTGGGTCTGCTCGGTGGCTGGCCGGGTGCGTTGCTGGCACAGGAAATCTTCCGCCACAAATGCAGCAAGGCTGCGTTTCAAATGACGTTCTGGATCACGGTCGTGCTGAATGTCAGTGCGTTGGTGCTGGCGGTAACCGAAACCGATGTGATGGCCTGGCTCCCGGTGTTATTCGATTGGGAGCGCTGACAACGCGCCGCCAAGCATTCGGCACGATTTTTTCGGGCGCGCCTCGAATGGACGCAGGGGTTCGCTACGCATTCTGATTCGGTAATTCCAAGCTCCCCGCACGCATCCGGTAATGCCGCTGCACCACGCCGGGCGGTAGCGCGTCGTGGGTGATCAGCACCAGGCTGCGTTCGCCGAGTGCGGCGGCAAGGTCCAGCAGCAGCGCGTGGGCGGTGTCCACGTCCAGGCCGTCGGTGGGCTCATCGAGCAGCAAAATCGGGGCATTACGCAACAACGCGCGTGCGAGTGCGAGGCGGCGCGCCTGGCCGGCAGACAGCGTGGCGCCGTTTTCGCCAACCCAGGTATCCAGGCCTTCGTGTGTGCTGGCCCATGCGCTTAGCCGCACCTGTTCCAGCACCTGCCACAGTGCGGCATCGTCGGCAGCGGCATCGCCGATGATGAGGTTCTCGCGCACGCTGCCGGCGAACACCGGCGCGTTCTGCGGCAGCCAGGCGATGCGCTGATGCCACTGGGTCTGCGCGACGTTGCGCAGGTCGGTACCCGCGTAGCTCACCTGCCCGGCTTGCGGGTCCCACAGCCGCAGCAACAGCGCAGACAGCGTACTTTTGCCGCTGCCGCTGTCGCCGCTGATGGCGATGCGCTCGCCCGGCACCACTGTCAGATCGAGCGCATGCAGCACCGGGCGCACGCTACCGGGCCAGGCAAACGACACCTGCTGCAATTGCAGCGTGCCAGTGCGCGGCACATCGATCGCGCGCGCCGGATCGCTGACCGACGGCGCTTGGTCGACGATGGCCTGCAGGCGCCTGGCCGCAACGCGTGCGCTTTGCAGCCACTGCAGTGCCAGCCCGGCACCGGCCCAGACCTCCAGCAGTGCCATGGTCAGGAACACAAGGCCTGCCGCCAGCTCGGCGGCGATCAGCCCGCGCTCGGCAGCACCGAGGGCGAGCCACAGCATGCCGGCCAGCCCCATTCCGCCACACACCGCATGCAGCAGGTTGCCGGCGATCAGCCGTCTGCGCTGGATGCGATCGCCGTCGACTACTGCAGCGGCGGCAACGTCGATCTGCTGCAACCAGGCGCCTTGCGCATCCACCGCAGCAAGATCGGCCGCGCCTTCCAGGCCTTCGAACGCCTGTGTGCGCAGTGCGGTGCGTTGCTGCGCGCGCAACTGTTCGCGCTGCGCGCCGCCGCGTGCCACCTGCCACGGCACCAACCCGCCGATCAGCACGCCGAGCACCAGCAACAACCACGCAGCGGGCAGATAGATCAGTGCAGCGGCGGCGACACCGGCCAGCCAGATGCCGAGCAAGGCGGACAGCGGTGCCAACGCGCGCACACTGAGGCCATCCACCTCGGCGATATCGGACATCAACCGCGCCAGCAGGTCGCCGGTCCGGGTGGCCGACAATCGCCCCGGCGCCAGCGGCAAGGCGCGCCGGAAGAACCACACCCGCAGATCGCGGGCAATGCGCAGGGTGGCATCGTGCCCGATCAATTTTTCGCCGTAGCGCGAGGCGATACGCGCGAAGGTCAGGGCGCGGATGCCGGCCGACGGCGAGAAGAAATTGAAGCCGGTGCCCATGCCGGCCACGCCTGCCAGGGCCGCTGCGGTCAGAAAGCTGCCGGACAGCCCCAGCAGGCCGACGCCCGCCAGCATGGTGAGCAGCACCAACACCGCCGACAACAGCAGCCGCCAGGCATGCCGACGAAACACATCGCGCAGACGATCGTGGCGTGCGTCGTTCATGGCATGCCCGCCGTCACGGTCGCGCCGCGCAGATCGATCACCGTGTCGGCCCAACGCATCACCGCAGCACTGTGGGTGGCCAGCATCACCGCGCGTCCGCGTGCGAACACGCCTAGCGTGCGCAGCAAGTCCGCTTCGGTGTCCGGGTCGAGAAAGGCAGTGGGCTCGTCCAGCAGCAACAGGTCCGGCTGGCGCAACAACAGCCGCGCCAGGGCCACACGGCGCGCTTCGCCACCGGAGAGGCCAAATCCGCGCTCGCCGATCACCGTGTCCAGCCCAGCCGGCAGCTGCGCGGCAAAGCGCAGCACCTGCGCCGCCTCGGCCACCGCGTGCAGGCGCGCGTCGCTGGCCTGCGGGTCGGCCAGGCGCAGGTTGTCGGCAATGCTGCCGTGAAACAGGTACGGCCGCTGCGTGGCATAGCCGATGCGCGCCCCCGGGCGCAGCACCACACTGCCCGTCTCCGGTGCGAGCCAACCGGCCAGCCCTTCCAGCAGCGTGCTCTTGCCACTGCCGCTGGCGCCGATCACTGCAACGCGCTGCCCGGGCTCCAGCGTCACCGCAAAATTCTCCACCACCACCTGCGGCGCGCCGGCAGGACGCAGTGCCAGTCCACGCGCCTGTAGCAGGGGCGCGTGCGCTTGTGCCGGTTCCAGCGCGCGCGAAGGGGGCGCAGCGGCGGGCGCAGCGGCAGGTGGCTCGAAACCTTGCAGCAGCCGCTCGGCCTCGGCCACCGCAGCCAGGGCGTTTGCGCGGTCGTGGTAATGCGCGGCCAGGCGCCGCAGCGGCGCGAAGAATTCCGGTGCCAACAGCAGGCAGAACATGCCCGCACCCAGTGACGGCAAACCATGCACATTGAGCATGCCCAGGTAACTCAGGCCGAAGTACAGCGCCACGATCGCCACGCTCACCGAGGCGAAGAATTCCAGCACGGTCGACGAGAGGAACGCGATGCGCAAAACCTTCAGCGAGCGCTCGCGCACGCCTTCGGCGGCGGCGGCAATGCCCTGCAATTCGGCCTGGCCGCGGCCGTATACGCGGAGCAGGCCCAGGCCTTTGAGGCGGTCGGCAAAATGCCCGCCCATGCGTGCCAGCTCGCCCAATTGTTCGCGGCCTGCGGCCTCGGCGCCCCACCCCACCAGCATCATGAAGAACGGAATGAGCGGTGCGGTCAGCAACAACACCAGCCCGACCACCCAATCGACCGAAAATACCGCGAACAGGATCAGTGGCGGCACCAACAGCATTTCGGTACGTGCGAGCTGATAGCCGACGAAATAGCCTTCCAGCGCGTCGGTGTGCGCCAGGCTCAGTTCGCCCAGCTCGCCGCTGCGTTGCCGGCGCAGCCATAACGGCCCGTGCTGCACCAGCCGTCGTGCGATGCGTGCGCGCACTGCGCGCCTGGCCACATCGGCCACTTCACCGGTCAGTGCTTGCGCCCAGGCATTGAGCATCGCCCGCCCCAGCAGTGCGATCAGCAGCCCCACGCCCACGTGACGCAACTGCGCCACTGCCAGGTGCTGCACCAGTACTGCCTCCACCAGCCAGGCAATCGCCGCCGATTGCACGAGCAGCAACACCCCCGATAACGCCACCGCCACGCCCGCAAGCCGCCGCGCACGCGTGGCCGGTGCGGCAAGCGCATCCAGCCATTGGCTGCGTTGACGGCGCTCGGCGGGCGTTTCGCTGGCTTGCACGTTGGGCTGGCTCACGTCGCTCTTTTGGAGGCTGCGCATTACAGGCGATTGTAAGTCGTCGCCTCGCGGTGGGGGATGGACAGTGTGACGCACCCGTTCAGGGCCGCATTGATTTGGATCAACGCGCGCGGCGCGGCAACGGCAGATGATCGCCACGTTCCTTACCGACACTCAACCAGGCCCACCCGCCATGATCGACTCGACAGTTGTCGACCTGTCGCGGCTGCAGTTCGCAGTCACCGCGATGTACCACTTCATCTTTCCACCGCTGACCATGGGCCTGTCGTTCCTGCTCGGCATCATGGAAAGCGTCTACGTCATGACCGGCAAGCAGATCTGGCGGCGCATGACCATGTTCTGGGGCGTGCTGTTCGGCATCAACTTCGCCATGGGTGTCGGCACCGGCATCGTGATGGAGTTCGAGTTCGGCATGAACTGGTCGTACTACAGCCATTACGTAGGCGACATTTTCGGCGCGCCGCTGGCGATCGAAGGGCTGATGGCGTTCTTTCTGGAAGCCACGTTCCTGGGCCTGTTTTTCCTTGGCTGGAACCGCCTGAGCAAGGTGCAGCACCTGGTCACCACCTGGCTGGTGGCGCTGGGCAGCAACTTCTCGGCGCTATGGATCCTGATCGCCAACGGCTGGATGCAGAACCCGGCCGGCGCGGTGTTCAACCCGGACACCATGCGCATGGAAGTGGTGGATTTCGTGGCGGTGCTGTTCAACCCGGTGGCACAGGCCAAGTTCGTGCACACCGTCAGCGCCGGCTACGTGCTGGGCGCGGTGTTCGTGATGTCGATCAGCGCGTGCTACCTGCTGCGCGGCAAGCATGTGGAGATGGCGCGGCGCTCGTTCGCGGTGGCCGCCGCGTTCGGTCTATTGTCGTCGCTGTCGGTGGTGGTGCTGGGCGACGAGAGCGGCTACGCCGCCAACGAACACCAGAAGATGAAGCTGGCGGCAATCGAAGCCATGTGGGAGACCGAAGCCGCACCGGCCGACTTCACCGCGTTCGGCATTCCCAACCAGACCACCCATCGCAATGACTACGCCATCAAGATTCCGTACCTGATGGGCCTGATCGCCACCCGTTCGCTGGATGAGCCGATTCCAGGGATTCTCGAATTGGTGGGCCGTGCCGAACACCGCATCCGCGGTGGCCAGATCGCCTACGGCGCACTGCAACGCATTCGCGCCGACAAAGACGATACCGAAGCGCGCAAGGTCTTCGATGCGCATTGGCAGGATCTGGGCCACGGCCTGCTGCTCAAGCGCTACCGCGACGACATCGGCAACGCCACGCCGGAGCAGATCGCCCAGGCCGCGATGGACACGGTGCCGCGTGTGCTGCCGTTGTTCTGGACCTTCCGCATCATGGCCGCCATCGGCATCTATCTCATCGTGTTCTTCGCCGTTGCCTTCTGGTTTGCATGCAAGCACAACTTCCAGGAAAAACGCTGGTTCCTGACCTTGGCACTGTGGACGCTGCCGCTGCCGTGGATTGCGATCGAATGCGGGTGGTTCGTGGCCGAATACGGCCGCCAGCCGTGGGCGGTGGAAGGCGTGTTGCCCACCTTCTACGCCGCCTCCGGCCTGGATCTGTACGAGATCGTGCTGACGCTGGTGGGCTTCACCGCGCTGTACACGACGCTGCTGGTGATCGCGATCAAGTTGTCGCTGAAGACCATCAACAAGGGCCCGGAGGCGTTGTTCCCGCCAACCCCACCCAGCACGTCGCCCAGCACCTCACAAGCGCCCGCCCCGTCGAGTCACGCACCGTTGAGTTCGGGTGCCGTGGCCGGCAGCGCACCGTAAGCGAAGGAGAGACATCATGGATTTCGTATTGCTCGATTACACCACCCTGCGCGTGATCTGGTGGCTGCTGCTCGGCGTGCTGCTGTCTGGCTACGCGGTGATGGGCGGCTTCGATCTGGGCGTGGGCACATTGCTGCCGTTCGTGGCCAACACCGATGCCGAGCGCCGGCTGGTGATCAACACCGTCGGCCCGGTCTGGGAAGGCAACCAGGTGTGGTTGATCCTGGGCGGCGGCGCGATCTTCGCCGCATTCCCGCCGTTATATGCGGTGAGCTTCTCCGGGTTCTATCTGGCGATGTTCCTGATTTTGTTCGCGCTGATCCTGCGCCCGGTGGGCTTCAAGTTCCGCGGCAAACTGGTGAGCCCGCGCTGGCGCAGCAATTGGGACTGGGCGCTGTTCGTCGGTGGTTTCATTCCGGCGCTGATCATGGGCGTGGCGGTCGGCAACGTGCTGCTCGGTGTGCCGTTCCACTTCGACGACAGCATGCGCACGTTCTACACCGGCAACCTGTTCGGGCTGCTGACACCATTTGCCTTGCTCGCCGGTTTGCTGAGCGTGGCGATGTTGCTCGCACATGGCGCCGCGATGCTGGTGCTCAGGACCGATGGTCCGGTGGCCGAGCGCGCGGCGCGTTTTGGCAGCATCGCCGCGGTGTGTGCGGTGGCGTTGTTTGCCGCGGGCGGTGCATGGGTAACGCTTGGCCTGCCCGGCTATGCGGTGACCTCGGTACTGGCGAGCGATGCGGCAACCAACCCGCTCGGCAAGACCGCCGCACTCACCGCTGCCGGCGGCTGGTTGCACAACTACAACAGCATGCCGGCCACGCTGATTGCGCCGCTGGTGGGCCTGATCGGGCTTGCGATGAGCGCGGTGTTGTTACGCGTGCGACGTGGCGGCCTGGCCTTCATTGCCTCCGGCAGCGCCATCGTCGGCATCGTGTTCACCGTGGGCTTTGCGTTGTTCCCGTTCCTGCTGCCCTCCTCCACTGCACCGAGCATGAGCCTGACCCTGTGGGATGCCTCCAGCAGCCGTCTCACCTTGTGGATCATGTTGTTGGCCACCGCCGTGTTCATGCCCATCGTGCTGGCGTACACCAGCTGGGTCTATCGCGTGCTCAGGGGCAAGGTCAGCGACGATGAGGTCACTGCCAATCCCAACGCCTACTGAGCGCAGCGGCCGCAACGGCAACGCATGCAATGGCGTTGCCGCAGCGCTTCACCCTGACCTTGTTCAACGATTTGAGGAGCACACCGATGTGGTATTTCGCATGGATCCTGGGCACCGGCCTGGCCGCACTGGCTGCAGTGCTCAACGGCATGTGGTTCGAAGCGCGCGAGCCCGAGCGCGACGAACCGCCGCAGTAAAATAATTTCAACAGATGCTTGCCGATTCGGCATTCCCTATGTAACATACGCGGCTCCTTCGGGGTGTAGCTCAGTCTGGTAGAGCGCTACGTTCGGGACGTAGAGGTCGCAGGTTCGAATCCTGTCTCCCCGACCAGTTTCAAAACACAAAACCGGCCTCGTGCCGGTTTTGTGTTTTCAGGCGTCGCCGCACACACGTGCGCGGCGCGGATGGTCTGTCATGTCTGTTGTCACTGCCGCGTCTTCTCCGTCCGCCCAGTTGCGTGGTCGCGGTCTGGTGCTGGCTGCGATTTTGCTCTCCGCCTTCAACCTGCGCACCGCGGTGACGTCGTTGACGCCGCTGCTGGAACGCATCGCCGACGAGTACGCCTTCGGCGCGCCCACGATGGGTGCGCTCGGCATGTTGCCAACTGCAGCGTTCGCACTCACCGGCGTGGCCACGCCGGCATTGCTGCGCCGCTTCGGCTTGCTGCGCGTGGCGCTGTTGTCGATGGCGTTGGCCACGCTTGGCCTGGTGTTGCGCCCGCTGTTGCCGGGCACCGCCGGGCTGCTGGTCGGCTCGCTGGTGGCGCTGGCCGGCATGGGCATGGGCAACGTGGTGTTGCCGCCGCTGGTGAAGCGCTACTTCGGCGACCGCGTGGGCCGCGTCAGCACGCTGTACATCACCGTCCTGCAGGTGGGCACGCTGTTGCCGGCGCTGCTGGCAGTGCCGGTGGCCGATGCATTGGGGTGGCGCAGCTCGATGGTGGTGTGGGTGCTGCCGGCGCTGCTGGCCTTGGCGGCCTGGGCACTGGTGCACACCAACCACCGCCGCATCCGCGCCACCGGCCCGGCACCGGTCACGCCGACGCCCGAAGCCGAAGGCCGCGTTGCACGGACCGCACTGGGCTGGAGCATGGCGATCACCTTCGGCATGACCTCGCTGGTGACCTATTCGATGTTCACCTGGCTGCCGACACTGCTGCGCGAAGCCGGCGCATCGCCCGCATTCGGCGGCACCATGGTGGCGTTGTTCGCGGCGCTGGGCATGGTGGGGGCGCTGACGATGCCGGCACTGGCAGTGCGCATGCGCAACCCGTTCCCGATCGTGCTGCTGTGCGCGGCCTGTCATCTGGTGGCATTCGCCGGGCTGTGGTGGGCGCCGCTGGCCGCACCGATCCTGTGGGTGACCCTGCTCGGCCTGGGGCCGAGCACGTTTCCGCTGGCGCTGGTGCTGGTGAACCAGCGCAGCCGCACTGCAGCCGGTTCGGCAGCGCTGTCCGGTTTCTCGCAAGGCGTGGGCTATGCGGTGAGCTGCCTGGGACCGTTCCTGTTCGGCTGGCTGCACGCACATAGCGGCGGCTGGACCTCCCCGTTCGTGTTCCTGGTCATCTGCATCCTGGTGCAGCTGGCCGCCGCCTGGGTGGTCTGCCGCCCGCAGTTGCTGGAAGACGTGTGGGCGCCGCCGGCACGCGGCGCCCGCGTGGTCAACGTACCGGCAGACTGATGTAACTGGGCTGCTCCGGGCTCACGTACACCCGCTGCGTGGCCTTTTGATAATCGCCGGGCTTGGCGAAGAAGATATTGGGCACGTAGGTCTGCGGGTTGCGGTCGTACAGCGGGAACAGGCTGGATTGCACCTGCACCATCACCCGATGGCCCGGCTGGAACGTGTGGTTGGCGGTCGGCAAGCCGAACTGGAACGCCAGCGGTTGATTGGACGCCAATGGCTTGGGCGCGCTGAAACTCTCGCGGTAGCGGCCGCGGAAGATCGCCAGCGACACCGGCAACTCATAGCCGCCCATCTTCGGGTCCGATGCCATCTCGTCCGGATACACGTCGATCAGCTTCACCACCCAATCGCTGTCGCTGCCGCTGGTGGACGCCTGCAGATGTACTTCCGGTGCGCCGGCGATCTGCAGCGGTTCGGTCAGCGGCTCGGTGACGAAGGTCAGCACATCCGGGCGGCCGTCGACAAAACGCTGGTCGTGTACCAGCCAGGTGGTCCACATGCTGCGGTCGGCAAAATCCACCGGGCGCGGCACGAACGGCACCGGCTTGGCCGGGTCGGACACGTATTCCTCAACGCCCACCTGCCCGGCAGCCGGCTGCTGGAACGACAGCTTGCCACCGGCCTGCAGATACAGCGGCTTGCTGGTGGAAGCGCACCCCTTGTCGCAGCTGCGCGGCCAGGCCTGCAGGCGGTCCCAATGGTTCTCGCCGGTGTTGTAGATAAACACCGGCGGCGTGCTCGCCTTGGGCGCGCCATCGACCAGGTATTGATCGAAGAACGGGCGCAGCACATCGCGCCGGAACTGGCGCGCGGTATCGCCATCGAAATTCAATGCGCCCAGCGAACTGGCCTCGCTGTTGACCTGGCTGTGCCGCCACGGGCCCATCACCAGATAGTTGAGCGTGTTGCCCTTGTCGCGCGGTTCCATTGCCGCATAGCTATGGATGGCGCCCCACATGTCTTCCTGATCCCACAGGCCTTGCAGCCACATCGTGGGCACCTTCAGCGGCGTGCGCGCCATCACCTTGTCCAGCGCCTGCTCCTGCCAGAAGCTGTCGTAGGCGGCGTGTTCGGTGAGCTTGTGCCACCACGGCAGTTGCTCCAGACCGGCGGCCTTTGCGAACTCGCCGGCCGAGCCGGCCCGCAGGAAATTGCTGTAATCGTCGTGCCCCTGACGTGCGATGCCGCTGCCCTTGCCGCGCTTGCTGAGCTGGCCGGTGAAGTAGTCGAAATTGACCTGACGGAACGCACCGTAATTGAACCAGTCGTCGCCCATCCAGCCATCGACCATCGGGCTCTCCGGCGCGGCTACCTTCAATGCGGGGTGCGGGTTGGTCAGTGCCATCACCACGGTAAAGCCTTCGTAGGACGAGCCGATCATGCCGACCTTGCCGTTGGATTCCTTAAGGTTCTTCACCAGCCAATCGATGGTGTCCCAGGCATCGGTGGCGTGGTCGACCTCGCTGGGGTTGAGCGCCCCACGCAGCGGCCGGGTCATCACGTAATCGCCTTCCGAGCCGTACTTGCCGCGTACATCCTGAAATACGCGGATGTAGCCGCCTTCCACGAACACGTCGTCGCCGGCAGACAGCAGGTCTTTCATATGCGGCGAGGCGAGCCGTTCGGTGCGGCCGCTGGCATCGTACGGCGTGCGCGTGAGCACGATTGGCGCGTGCTTGGCGCCCTTGGGCAGCACGATCACCGTATGCAACTTGACCCCATCGCGCATCGGGATCATC
Source organism: Xanthomonas nasturtii (assembly GCF_001660815.1). GTDB lineage: Bacteria > Pseudomonadota > Gammaproteobacteria > Xanthomonadales > Xanthomonadaceae > Xanthomonas > Xanthomonas nasturtii. Next base: position 88,459 of record NZ_LYMI01000034.1, on the reverse strand, counting down.
ACTTCGCGCTTGATGTAGTCGTTGGCGGCGTCGCCTGCCACGAACGGCTTGCCGGTGATATCCGGCGTCATCGGCGAGGTTTGCGCCAGTGCGCTACCGGTGGCGGCAACAATGGCGGTGGCAAGCAGGCAGGCGGCAAAATGGCGCATCGACGACTCCGAAACGTGCGGGGGCAGTCGTCGACTGTAGGCAGTCGGCGGCCTGCGGGGGGAGTGTCAAAGGTCGTGGTTGCCGGGTTGGGAACACGGAGACTGATCGCAAGGCGCCGTCCAGGCATCTGAACCACCAGAGTCCATGTATCGCTCAGTATTCCATTGGTCGCGCATCGCGTGCTGGAGGCGATGCTGATGCCCACGATTCGCGCATAAGTCAGTCGCTTCGCGCTTCCATTTTTCGAAAGTGATGTTCTTGCACATGATGAAGCGGCCTTCAACAATCAGGTGCTCATTCATGGGTCTTTGCGGTTCCGTCGATCGTGTCAATTCGGGAAGACTCACATATACCGAAAGTTCTCCGGCCCAGCAGCCGCCAGCGGGTAACACGCAGCAGCAGCATGTCAACAGCCCCGACCAGACAAGTGGCGTGCTGGCAGGACTGAGCAGCGTGAGCCCTAGCAGGAGTGCGAGCAGATCGTCTTTACGACAGCTCCCGCTCTCGCCGAGCCTCAGGGCTGTCAGCGAGGTCATGCGGTCCGTCAGGGCCCAGTACTACAAAGCGCCCCGCTTGAAATCGAGCAACAAAAACAAAAACACTGGCTTCGAGGAGGCCGTTCGAATCCACATGGCGACTGCAGAGATCGACCGGATGCGACAGCAGGTGGATGACCTGGAAGAGGATGTGGTGTCGGCGGCCATGGATGGAAACGCGCACAACTGCGGTGAACTGGCGACCCTGGCCGTCCACTATTTGCAGCAAGATCACAACCAGATCGCACGCCTTGCCTTCTTCAATGGAACAGCGCACACCGCCGCGATCGTCGGCCCAGTGCCAGGCGCAGGCACCTTGCCTGCAGACATGACAGATTGGGACGCGGACATCTATGTCTGCGACCCCTGGTGCAATATCGCCTGCAGGGCAAACGACTATCCCACCCAATTCAAAGAAAAGATGGAAAAGTGGGACCGCGCCGGGAAACAGGTGTGGCTGTCAGGAACTGGCTTCGTTACCCCAACAAGCGATGATTGGATAAGCACGGTGCTTGGAGGAGAAAAGAAGGCCACATGATCGAGTCGATGTCGGCAAGTGGCGCTGCACTGCACAGCGCCACACGACTGCACCGGCAACGCATGCCATTTCAGTGGCGCACCTGCCCCTCTCCACGCACAACAAAGCGCTCCACCGTGAGCGCTTCCAGGCCCATCGGGCCATAGGAATGCAGACGCGTAGTGGAGATGCCGATTTCGGCGCCTAGCCCAAGCTCGCCGCCGTCGGAAAACCGCGAGGACGCGTTGACCATCACCACGGCCGAGCGCAGCGATTGCACGAAGTGTTCGGCATTGGCGGTGCTCTGCGTGGCGATCACTTCGGTGTGGTCCGAGCCGTATTGGCGGATATGCGCCAGCGCGGTGTCCAGATCCGGCACCACGCGGATCGCCAGGATCAGATCGAGGAATTCGGCGGCATAGTCGTCATCGCTGGCAGGCGCGACATCGGGCAGCAGCGCACGCGTTGCCGCATCGCCACGCAGCTCCACCTTGCGCTCGCGCAGCGCTTGCGCAGCGGCCGGCAGAAAACGCTCGGCGATGTCTGCATGCACAAGCAAGGTCTCCAGCGAATTGCAGGCCGACGGTCGGCTGGTCTTGCCATCGACCAGCAAACGCACCGCCAGTTCGACGTCGGCCGATGCATCCACAAACAGATGGCACACGCCCTTGTAGTGCTTGATCACCGGCACGCGCGCGTGTTCGGCCACGAAGCGGATCAAGCCTTCGCCACCACGCGGAATCGCCAGATCGACGATGTCGCTGAGCTGCAACAGCTCCAGCATGGTTTCGCGGCGCAGATCCTCCACCAGCGTCAGCGCCGCTTCCGGCACGTTGGCCTCGCGCAAGGCGCGCTGCAGTGCACGGGCAATGGCGGTGTTGGAATGGATCGCCTCCGAGCCGCCGCGCAGGATCACGCCATTGCCGGCCTTGATGCACAGGGCCGCCGCATCGGCGGTCACGTTGGGGCGCGCTTCGTAAATCATCGCAATCACGCCCAGCGGCACGCGCACCTTCTGCACGCGGATGCCGTTGGGGCGGATGTCGTCGCGGGTGACCTGACCCACCGGGTCCGGCAGCTGCGCCACTTCGCGCAAGGCGGCAGCGATACCGGCCAGGCGGGTGTGGTCCAGTGCCAGCCGGTCGAACATGGCCGTGCCGGTGCCCTTGGCGCGGGCAGCTTCAAGATCGCGTGCGTTTGCGGCAAGGATCAACGCCGAATCGGCATCCAGCGCGGCAGCCATCGCCTCGAGCAGGTCCTGCTTGGCTTGCGCGGAAAGTTGCGAGAGCACTTGCGCGGCATCACGGCACTGCAGGGCCAGCGTTTTGATATCGGACATGGTGGAAGCGTTCGGCGGGCAAGAATGCAGCAGAAAGTAGCGCAAAGCGCGGCAGAGAGCCAAAGCGGTCGCGCTTGCAACGATTGATGCTGTGCGGCCGTGCGTACTGATGGACCAACGCGTGGTGGAGCGCGCGCCGATACCGCCGCGAGCGCTCCACGCGCCGCGCCGATGCAGCGCTACAACACCACCAGGTCGTCACGATGCACCACATTCTCGCCGTAGCTATACCCAAGCACGCTGTCGATCTCGCGCGAATGGCGGCGTGCGATGCGGCGGATATCCACCGCCGAATACTGGCTGACGCCGCGCGCCAGGCAACGTTCGCCCTCGTGATCGCGCAGGCGGATCTCCACCATGTCGCCGCGACGGAAATCGCCCTCGGCGCCGGCCACACCGCCCGGCAGCAGCGAGGCGCCCTTCTGGCTCAGCGCGGTGGCAGCGCCGGCATCGATCAGGATTGCACCCGCCTCCACCGGTGCATGCCGCAGCCAGTACTTGCGCGCGGCGATGCGGGTGCGTGCGGCGTGGATACGCGTGCCACGCAGGCGGTCCTGCGCCAGGGCGCGCACCACCTCGCCGCTGCGGCCGTTGAACAGATAGGTTTCGATACCGGCCGCGCCGGCCTTTGCGGCGGCTTCCAGCTTGGTGCGCATGCCGCCGGTGCCCACGCTGCTGCCGCTGCCGCCGGCCATGGCCAGCACCTGCGGGGTCAATTCGGGCACATCGTCCAGCGGCCGCGCCAGCGGATTGCCGCGCGGGTCGGCGCTGTACAAACCGTCGATATCGGTGGCGATGAACAGCGCATCGGCATCGACCAGTGCGGCGACGATCGCCGCCAGGTTGTCGTTGTCGCCCAGCTTGAGCTCGTCCACCGAGACGGTGTCGTTTTCGTTGATCACCGGCAGCGCGCCCAGCCGCAGCAATTCGCCCAAGGTGGCGCGCGCATTGAGATACCGCCGGCGATTGCGCAAGTCGTCATGGGTGAGCAGCACCTGCGCCACCGGACGCTCGAAAAAGCGCTGCCACAACGCAATCAACTGTGCCTGACCAAGCGCGGCCAACGCCTGACGTGCCGCAATCGGTGCGCCGACATCCGCCGCTTTCGGCAGGATGGCACGGCCCGCCGCCACTGCGCCCGAGGACACAATCACCAGCTCGCGCCCCGCCGCCAGGTTGGCCGAGACGAACTGCGCCAGCCCCAGTGCGAAGCGCGGCGACAGGCCACCACCATCGGCGGCGAGCAGGCTGCTGCCGACCTTGAGCACGGCGCGGCGCCACGGCGGCAGCACCTGCTCGGTAAACGGCGACAACGGGCTGGCAGGTGTACTCATGGTGGCGGCGTGCTCAGTGCGTGTTCCACTCATACACGGTCAGCGCAGAAGCACCGCGCAACGCCAACGGGTCGCGCGCGACGATCTGCTGCGCCGCTTCCAGGCTGGCGACATTGACCAGCACATACGCCCCGCCGCTGCGATCACTGAAACCACCGGTCAATTCAAGTTGCCCGGCCGCCCGCAGCGCGTCGAGAAAGGCACGATGCGGCTCCACCACATCGGCAGGAAACTGCGGATTGCGCATCGCCAGCACCAGATAACGTGTGGACATCAGCCTGCCTCGCTTTCGCCAGCGGGCGTAGGCTCGTTGCGACCGAACGGCGTGGAAATCACCAGAAAGCGCGCTTCCACGTCCGCAAGATTGTGCATCTGATGGGTAGAACCGGGTGGCACGTGCAGGCTCTGGCCGGCGCGCAGCACATGCTGCTCCCCGTCCAGCTGCAGCATCACCTCGCCGGACAACACATAGAAAAAATGCCGCGCGCGACTATGCCGGTGGCGCAACTCCGCAGCGCCCGGCGGCATGTGCTCTTCCAGCACGCTCAGGTTCGGGTCGCGCAACAGATGCCAGCCTTCGCAGGCCTCGCCCCAGGGATAATGCTCTGCGGTCTCGGTACTGATCATGGTCATCAGCGCAGCGCCTCCCAACGGGCATGCAACACGTCCAGTTGCAAATCTGCGGCGGCGCCCGGCGACACCCGCGCCGCCAGGCTGCCTTCCGGCGTGCGCCCCTGCCCGGCAGTGTCGGATGCTTCGGCTGCGGCCTTGTAGGCCTCGCGGAACGGAACCCCCGCCACCGCCGCTTCCACCGCTACATCGGTGGCGTACATGCCCGAATCGATGGCTGCGCGTAGCTTGTCCGGGCGCCATTCCAGATTGGCCAGCAACGCCGGCAGCAGCTCCAGCGCCGCAAGCCCGCGGCCGAACCCGTGCACGATCGCGCCCTTGCTGCTCTGCAGGTCGCGGTGGTAACCGGAGGGCAGCGACAGCAGCTGTTCTATCTCGGTGCGCGCGGCGGCCACGCTGGCGTGGGTGGCGCGCATCAGTTCGATCACGTCCGGGTTGCGCTTGTTCGGCATGATCGAACTGCCGGTGGTGTACTGCGCCGGCAACGCAACGAAGGCGAACTCGCCGCTGGTGAACAGCGACAGATCCCAGGCGATGCGACGCAGATCCAGCGTGGCGCTGCCCAGCGCTTCGAGGGCGGCCAGCTCGTACTTGCCGCGCGAGAGCTGCGCGTAGATCGGCGAGACCTGCAGGCGCGCAAACCCCAGCTCGGCGGTGGTATGCGCGCGATCCAGCGGCAGGTTCACGCCGTATCCGGCGGCGGTGCCGAGCGGATTGCTGTCCACCAGCTGCAAGGTGTCGGTGGCGCGCACTGCATTGTCGATAAAGGCTTCCGCCCAGCCCGCCCACCACATGCCGGCCGACGACACCACCGCACGCTGGATGTGCGTGTAACCGGGCACCGGCAGATCGGCCTCGGCCTGCGCGCGGTCCAACGCCACCTTGGCGATCTCCGCGCCAAGCGTGGCCACACGCTGCAGCTTGTCCTTCAACCACAGCCGCGTGGCGACCAGGATCTGATCGTTGCGGCTGCGCCCGGTGTGGATCTTGCGGCCGGCATCGCCCAGGCGCTCGGTCAGGCGCGCCTCGATCGCCGAATGGCAATCTTCGTATTGCGCATCGAGCACGAACGCGCCGCTGCGGAAGTCGTCGGCCAGCAGATCGAGCTGCTCGCTCAGCCCGCCCAGTTCCTGCAACGACAGGATGCCGATGTGCTGCAGCCCTTGCGCATGCGCCTTGCTGGCAGCGATGTCGTGCAGGAAGAATTCGCGGTCCAGGATGACGTCGTCGCCGGCCAGAAAGCTCTGGATCTTGGCATCCACTGCCACGCCGGGTTTTTGCCACAACAGATTGGTCATTGGAGAGCGTCTCGAAATAAATCCGGTTCAAATCCCCGTACACGGATGTGCGGGCTCTTGCGAAGGACTCGCATCAACGAATTGCCATCAATTCGTCCCAGCCAAACGCCAGGTTGAGATTCTGCATCGCCTGCGTCGCCGCGCCCTTGAGCAGGTTGTCCAGCGTCGCTACCACCACCACGCGCTTGTTGCCCGGCGCCAGCGTCACGCCGCCGATCTGCACGCCATGCCTGCCGGCGATGCGGCTGACCCACGGCGCTTCATCGACGATCTCGATCAGCGGTTCATCGGCATAACGCTGCGTGTAACGCGCCTGGATCTGCTCACGTGTGAGCGGTTGCTGCAGCCACAGGTTGACGGTCATGGTGATGCCACGGAAATGCGGCGCCACGTGCGGCATGAACTCCACCGGCACGCCGAGCTGCGCAGACACTTCGCGCTCGTGCATATGGTTGGTCAGCGCATACGGCATCAGGTTATCCGCCAGCAACGCGGGGTTGTTCTTGTCCGAGGGCGTGGTGCCCGCACCGGAATAGCCGGACACGCCGAAACACTGCGGCGGGCCGGCCAGTTGATCGAGCAACGGCGCGATGGTCAGTTGCATGGCGGTGGCATAGCAGCCCGGGTTGCTGATGCGCTTCTGCCCGGTGTACATGGCGCGCGTCAGCTCCGGCAGCCCGTAGTACCAGGCCGGATCGAAGCGGTAATCGGCGGACAGATCGACCAACAACGTCTGCGGCCTGGCCGCGTCGATCGCTGCGACGAAAGGCTCGGCCTTGCCGTTCGGCAAGGCCAGAATCACCACGTCGGCGGCCTTGGCAGCCACCGCCTCGGCATCCAGGCTTTCGTAATGCAACTCGCCCTCATAGGACTGGTTATGCTCGGCCACGCGCTGGCCGGCCAGTTCACGCGAGGACACAAAAACCAGTTGCAGATGCGGGTGCGCCTGCACCAGCTTGATCAATTCCGAACCGGTATGCCCGCGGGCGCCGACAATCCCGATCGTTGTCGTTGTTTGAGCAGTCATGCGTTTGCTTCCAGGCGGAACTGCAGGTGGCGTTTCACCGCGGCCCATTCCGTATCGATGATGGAGAACACCACGGTATCGCGCGGCGTGCCGTCGGCGTGGCGGGTGTGATTGCGCAGCACGCCGTCCTGCCTTGCGCCCAGCCGCGCAATCGCCGCGCGTGAGGTGTGATTGAACCAACTGGTCTCGAACACCACGCTCAGACATTCCAGCGTTTCGAAGGCGTGGTGCAGCAACATCAGCTTGGCTTCGGTATTGACGCCGCTGCGCTGCACGCGCGGTGCGTACCAGGTGTAGCCGATCGACAGCCTGGGCACCGCTGTATCGAGGCCGTAATAGCGTGTGCAACCGACAATATCGCCGGCCGCGTCGCGCACCACGAACGGCAAAGCCGCACCATCTGCGCGCGCTTCCAACGCGGCAGCGATGTACGCGTCGGCCTGCTCCGGCGCGGGCACGTTGGTGTACCACAGCCGCGACAGCGCACCGTCGCCCAACGCCTTGCGCAAACCATCGGCATGCGCGGCCTGCAGCGGCTCCAGGGTCGCGTGCTGCCCGCGCAAGGTGGGCAGTTCGCGCCAGAGCGATGGCAACGCCGTGGTGGTCATCGCACTCAGCCCAGCAGGGTCGGCTGACGCGTCGCGCAATGCGCCACGCAATGCTGGATCTGCTCGAAGTTCTCCAGCCCGTACCAGAACACTTTCCATTTCTCCTGCTTGATGCAGCCGTCGGATTCGGCGTAATAGAAGATATTGACCTGGTTGTTGTGACGCGAACGCCAGAACAGCTGCGGCGTTTCTTCGCGCATCACGTTCCACACCGCGCGGCCCAGGCCCTCGCCTTGCGCATCGTCGAGCACCGCGAACTTGTCCAGATACGTGAGCCTGCCCGCACCGAACTGGCCTTCGTCGGTAAGAATCACCGCCGCGCGGTAGTTCTCGCTCACATAGGCACGCAGCAGCTTGGTCGTGCTGAAATAGTCCGGCAGCAGGGTGCGGCCAAAGCTGGATTCGATCAGCGAGGTCAGCCGCGGCAGATCCAGTTCGTCCCACGCAGTGGCACGCAGTACGCGCTCGCCGCGCCGCACCAGCGTGCCCGAGCCCTTGTGCGTGAACAGCTCCTTGGCCAGATCTGCGGGCCGGGTGATCGACACCGACGATTCCAGCGGCAGCCGGTCGAGCAAGTCCTTGATCTGCTCGATCTTCACCCGCATGCCGCCGTTGATCCACGGCTGCTGCATCAGATGATCGAACTCGGTGGACAGGTTGATCGAATCGATCAGCTTGCCATCGGCGTCCAGCAGGCCGCCGGTACCGGTGAGAAAAATGATCTTGTACGGCTGCAGTTCCTGGACCAGCTCGCTGGCGGCGAAATCCGCGTTGACGTTGAGGATCTGCCCGCTGGGCGTTTCGCCCAGGCTGGTGATCACCGGGATGGAGCCGGCCTGCAAGCTGGCTTCGATCGGCGCCAGATTCACCGCCTTGACCTCACCGACCAAGCCATACATATCGCGATCCAGATACTGCGCCTCGAATACGCCACCGGTGATCGAGGTCGCACGCGCGCCGTTCTGCTGCAGCGCCTCCACCAACTTGAGGTTGGAGGCCTGGAATACCTTGCGCACGATCGCCAATGCTTCCGGCGAAGTCACCCGCAGGCCGTTGACGGTCTGTTTTTCGATGCCTGCCGCAGACAGCTCCGCGTCCAGCTGCGGGCCGGCGCCGTGCAGCACGATCGGGGTCAGCCCCACTTCCTGCAGGAACGACAGCGACGAGGTCAGTGCGTCCAGGTCGTCGCGCAACACCGCGCCGCCCACCTTGACCACTGCAAAGCGCTTGGCATCCAGCTGCGAAAAACGCTTCAGGTACTGGCTGATCTCCTTCGCGCTGGCCATGCTCGAGAGCAGGCGCACGATGGTCTGGCGGGTCTGTTTGTGGGGCTGTGTTGGGAGGGACATTGCCGTGATCGAAAGAGGAAAGAAAGGCGCCCGGCGCGGGGGCGGTTACGGGAAACCGTTGATGATGCGGTGCACCGACTCGGCGTAACGCTGCAACTGCGCCAGCGTGACGAACTCATCGGCGGTATGCGCCTGCGCGATATCGCCCGGGCCGTAGACCAGCGCGGTGTAGCCGCCTGCCGAAAACAGCGAGGCCTCGGTCCAGAAGTCCACTGCGTTGCCGATCGGCAACTCCAGCGCATCGGCCACGTCGCGTGCGGCCAGGCGACGTTCTTCTGCACGCGCGATGTCGCCGGAGGGCAGACTCGGTCCGCGAAAGGTTTCTTCGAAATGCGCCGCTGCCGGGTCGGCAAACCCGGCAAAGGTCGCCAGCAAGCCATCCACGTCCATCGACGGCAACGGGCGAAATCCGAACCGCAGCTCGGCCGCCGGCGCAATCATGTTGGCCTTGATGCCGCCATCGACACGGCCGATGTTGAAGCGCAATCCGGTCAATCCGCCGAAGCGTGCATGCGCCAGCGACTCGACATGATCCAGCGCCTTGCCGCCCCAGCGCATGGCCTGGTGCAAGGCGCTTGCAGACGGATCCTGCTTGCCGGATGCATGCCCGGCACGGCCGGCAAACCGCATCAGTACCGAACTGATGCCACGGTGTGCCAGCACCGCTTCGCTCATGGTGGGCTCGGCCACCAGCACCGCCTCATACGGCAGGCCGCGCGCCAGAAACGCCGCGATACAGCGCGGGTCGTTGGCTTCTTCGTCGGACGAAAACAGAAACGCCGCGTCGCCATCGCCGGCATTGGCCGCCGCCACCAATGCCGCTGCCGCGCCCTTGATGTCGCACACGCCCAGACCGATCACGCGGTCGTCGGTGCGCCGCATCACGTGCGGGTCGGCACTCCAGTGCGGCGAATCCGGCACGGTGTCCAGATGCACATTGAACAGGTAGTTGGGCTTTCCACGCACCGCATACAAGCTCACCGCGCCGGCACCGTGGTCGATCACCTCGACCTGGAAACCGGGCAGCTGCGCACGCAAGTAATCGAAGATGCCGCCCTCGGCAGCGATCGCACGCGGCGGATTACGGGTGTCGAAGGACACCAGCGTTTCCAGGTGCGTCAGGGTGGATGCGAGTAGATCGGTCATATCGGTTCGATCAAAGGTCCGAAGCAGCGGCTAAACGGAAGTAAGGAAGGTGCGCAAACAGCTCATCTCATCGAAGCTATTCCTTCTCCCCTCGGGAGAAGGTGCCCCGAAGGGGCGGATGAGGGTGCGGGCGAAGCCTAGTGCACTGAACATCTCGAGAGCTTCGCTCCGTACCCTCACCCCAACCCCTCTCCCGAGGGGAGAGGGGCTTTAGAACCTCAGCGATTCACCTGCGCATACAGCGTGGAGCTCATCCCGAACAGCTTGATGAAGCCTTCGGCTTCTTCCACACCCCAGTCGGCCGACTGCGCATACGTCGCGCCCTTGGTGTTGAGCAGGTGCGGCGAACGCACCGCCACCGCATCGACGCGGCCGCCGCGGGTTTCCAGCACGACTTCGCCGTTGACCTTGGACTGCGAGGACTTCAAAAACGCCTCGATATCGGTCTTGAGCGGGTCGTGATAGAAGCCTTCGTACACCAGCTCCACCCACTTGCGCGCCACGTCCGGCTTGAAGCGATTCTGCTGTTTGGTCAGCACCGCATCTTCCAGCGCACGGTGCGCGGTGAGCAGCGAAATCAAGCCCGGTGCTTCGAACACGATGCGGCCCTTCAGGCCGATCACGGTGTCGCCGGTGTACACGCCACGGCCCACGCCGTACTGCGCGAACAAGGTGTTGAGCTTGGCCAGAATCTTCGCGCCCGGCAGCGGCTTGCCATCCAGTTCCACCGCTTCGCCTTCGACGAACTTCAGCGTCACCGTCAGTGCCTCGGTCGGCCACGCGCTGCGCGGCGCGCACCAGCCGCGTGCACCTTCGCCCGGCGCTTCCCAACGGTCGATCTCGCCGCCGGACATGGTCAGGCCCAGCAGATTCTCGTTGATGGTGTAGGCCTGCTGCTTGGCACGCACGCCGAAACCGCGCGCTTCCAGATACTTCTGCTCATATGCACGCGTCTGCGTATGTTCCTTCTGGATTTCACGAATCGGCGCCACGATCTGGTAATCGCCCAAGGCCTTCACCGCCAGGTCGAAGCGCACCTGATCGTTGCCCATGCCGGTGCAACCGTGCGCAATGATGCGCGTGCCCAGTTCTTCGGCGCGCTTGAGCGCGGCATCCACGATCAGGTAACGGTCCGACACCAGCAACGGATACTGGCCCTGGTAGCCCTCGCCCGCCCACACGAACGGCTTGACGAAGCCTTCCCAGATCGCCGGGCCGCCGTCGACGGTGACATGGCTGGCCGCGCCCAGTTCGGCGGCACGCTTCTCGATGAACTCACGCTCTTCGGCATCCACCCCGCCGGTGTCGGCGAACACGGTGTGCACCGCATAGCCGCGTTCCTGCAGATACGGAATGCAGAAGCTCGTGTCGAGACCACCGGAAAAAGCGAGGACGATATCTTTGCTGCTCATGACGAAGTTCCTGGGGGCAAGGGAAAAAGTTAGTCCGCAACCACGATGCGCGGTTCGCAGCGCACCGGGAAATTGACCGAATTTGCAATGAAACAGGCCTGATGGGCGAGATGATGCAATGCCTCGGCGGTTGCCGGGTCGCCGGCAGAAATCGTCACCGTGGGCTTGAGCACCACTTCGCTGAAGCGGCCGCTGTCGGCATTGGTCAGCATGCAGCCCAGCGCATCGTCCACATAGCCGCGCACCACGATGCCGGACTCGGCAGCCAGATGCAGGTACCACAGCATGTGGCAGGCCGACAGCGACGACACCAGCAGATCTTCGGGATTGTGCAGCCCCGCATCGCCGCGAAACAGCGGGTCCGAGGACCCGACGATCGGCGGCTTGCCGGCAATGGCAATCTCGTGTTCGCGGCCATAGCTGCGATAGTTGTGCGTACCCTGCCCGCGGTCACCGGTCCAGGTGACACGGGCGGCATAGCGATGCGTGTGGTGGCTCACGGGCGGCTCTGGCCCACCAGCGCGGCCATGATCGCCTTCTGCACATGCAGACGGTTCTCGGCTTCATCGATGGCGATGCAGTTGGGCGAATCCATCACCGCGTCGGTGGCCTTGACGTTGCGACGCAGCGGCAGACAATGCGAGAACACGCCGTTGTTGGTCAGCGCCATCTTGCGTTCGTCGACGATGAAGTGCTGGTACTGGTCGCGGATCGGCTTTTCCGGTTCCCAGTTGCCGAAGAACGGCAACGCGCCCCAGCTCTTGGCATACACCACATCGGCGCCGGCATAGGCGCTGTCGATATCGTGACTGACCTGCAGCGAGCCGCCGCTTTCGGCCACGTTCTGCGCCGCCCAGTCCATGTAGCGCTGATCCAGGATGTAGTCCGGCGTCGGGCACAGCAGGGTCACGTCCATGCCCATGCGGGTGGCGATCGTCAGCGCGGAATTGGCCACCGCGGTGTTCAGCGGCTTGGGGTGATAGGTCCAGGTCAGCACGTACTTCTTGCCGCGCAGATCCTGCGTGCCGAAGTGCTCCTGCAGCGCCAGCGCATGCGCCAGCTCCTGACACGGGTGGGTGATGGTCTCCATGTTGATCACCGGCACCGGCGAATACCTGGCAAAGCTCTTGAGCACCTGGTCCTCGCGGTCCTTGGACCAGTCGACGAACTTCGGAAACGCGCGCACGCCGATCAGGTCGACATAGCGGCCCAGCACGCGCGCCACTTCGGCGATGTGCTCTTCGGTGTCGCCGTCCATCACCGTGCCCAGGTTGAACTCGATCGGCCACGCATCCTTGCCCGGCTGCAGCACCACCGCATGCCCACCCAACTGGAACGCGCCCAGCTCGAAACTGGTGCGGGTGCGCATCGAGGGGTTGAAGAACACCAGCGCGATCGACCTGCCCTTCAGCTCGCTTCCCAGCTTGTTGCGCTTGAACAGCGCGGCCTGGGTCAACAGCGCGTCCAGCTCGGCCCGGCTCCAGTCCTGCGTGTTCAAGAAGTGCTTCAGTGACATCGATCGATCCTTGTGCTGCGTGCTGCTGCGTGGTCCGCCAGGAGCGACGGGTGCGCGACATGCGCGTTTCTTGCGGTTGAAACTTTTATGACGACCAAACGAAAAAACCCAGCCTGGGGGCTGGGTTTTCAACGTCGGAACAGCGAAACGCCCCGGCTCACCCAGCGAACATGTGGGATTCCGGTCGGCGGGCACGCGAGGTCATGCCGGAGGCCATCCGGGCGGCGCTGGTGTCGTGCTGAAAGGCGTTTGCTTGCATAGGGCGCGAATCCTCGCACGCATGCGGGTGCGGCGCAACCGCCGTGCGTGTCAGCGCGGCGGTGCGACAATGGCGTCGGGAATGTACGGGGTCACCGAGACCCGGATGCGCAGCCGGTTGCCCGGATCTTCCGGCAACCGCGAACGGTATTTGGTGCCCTTGTAGACATAGTCCACGTCGAAGGCGATCGGCCGCCGGAACTCGCGTGGTACCTCCACCACCTTGCAATTGCGGCGCGTACTGGTCGGCGGAACTGCCGCCGGCGCGGCGGGTTCGGGGCGACGCGAAAACATCTCCTTGACCGAATCCACCATGCGGTTGATGCGGCCCTCATCGTCGGCCAGCGCAACGGCAGGCACGGTCTGCTCGGCCTCGCACTGTTCTTCGATACGGGTCGCGCGCAGGGTCTGGTAGACCGGCTCGACGTTGAGCACCTGCGCGTAGTCCAGCTTCACGTTCTCGATCACCACCACCCGGTTCTTGGGATCGGGCTCTGCCGCATGCACCGGAATTGCCTGCCAGGCAAACGCACACAGCAGCATGAAGAACAGGGAAGGTCGCATCAGTACCAGGAGGGCGCAGCCAGGCAATACGTAAGTGTATGGAGCTTGCGGCAGCCTGGGCTGAACGCAGCCCATCCGGTTGCCATCGCGTGGCTAGCGATTCGCCATCGCGCCGCAACGGGCTAGAATCGCGCGGTTATCCTTTTTTAGATGCCGATGAGCCTGCGCCTGCACAACAATCTGACGCGGCGGGTCGAGCCGTTCGCGCCGCTCGATCCGTCCAGCCCCACGCTGTATGTGTGCGGCCCCACCGTCTACAACTACGCGCATATCGGCAACGCCCGTGGCCCGGTGGTGTTCGACGTACTGGCCGCGCTGCTGCGGCGCCGCTACGGGGCGCTGCGCTACGCACGCAACATCACCGACGTGGACGACAAGATCAACGCCGCCGCGCAGGCACAGGGCGTGCCGATCTCCACGATCACCGACCGCTTTGCCGCGATCTACCGGCAGGACATGGCCGCGCTCGGCGTGGCGCCGCCAGACATCGAACCGGAGGCCACCGCACATATACCGCAGATCGTGGCGATGATCGAACAGTTGATCGCCAGTGGACATGCCTACGCCGCCGAAGGCCACGTGCTGTTTGCGGTCGCCAGCTTCGAGGGCTACGGCAAGCTGTCGCGCCGCGACCCGGACGAAATGCTGGCCGGCGCGCGCGTGGACGTGGCGCCTTACAAGCGCGACCCCGGCGACTTCGTGCTGTGGAAGCCCTCCAGCGACGACCTGCCCGGCTGGGACTCGCCCTGGGGCCGTGGCCGCCCCGGCTGGCATATCGAATGCTCGGCGATGGCCGCCGCGCACCTGGGTCCGACCATCGACATCCATGCCGGTGGCGTGGACCTGCAGTTCCCGCACCACGAAAACGAGATTGCGCAAAGCGAGTGCGCCCACGGCGGGGCGACGTTTGCGCGCGTCTGGCTGCACAACGGCATGCTCAATTTCAGCGGCGCGAAGATGAGCAAGTCGCTGGGCAACATCGAAACCGTGCACGACCTCATTGCCAGGCACCCGCCCGAAGCGCTGCGTCTTGCGCTGCTGAGCGCGCATTACCGGCAGCCGCTGGATTGGTCCGAGGCGTTGATCGAGGATCAAGTCAAGCGGCTGGATGGCTTGTACGGGACATTGCGGGGCCTGCAAGCGATCGAAGCGGAGCCTGCGATTCCGCAGCCGATAGAAGACGCGCTCGACGACGATCTCAACACGCCTCTGGCGCTTGCGGTGCTGGCAAAGCTTGCGAAGGATGCGAACCGGGCGCTGCTTGAACTGGCGCGCGCCGGTGGCCAGACCGATGCATCCAGCACGGAGCGTCTTGCCGCATTGCAACGTGCCAAGGCCGAACTACTGGGTGCCGGGCTGGCCCTGGGGCTGCTGCAGCAGGACCCGTCCGCCTGGTTCTCGCGCGGCACCGACGCCGACGACGATGCGCGCATCACCGCGCTGGTGGAACAACGCAGTGCCGCGAAGAAGGCCAAGGATTTCGCCCGCGCCGACGCCATCCGCACGCAGCTGGCCGACGAAGGCATCGTGCTCGAAGACACCCCGCAAGGCGTACGCTGGAAGCGCGCATGACCCTGCCTTCTCCCACCGGGAGAAGGTGGCGCGCAGCGCCGGATGAGGGTACGGGCGAAGCCACGTGTATCGATTTTTCAGAGATGAGCGAAGCACCCGCAGCGAATTCCAGCGGGCTTCGCACGTACCCTCACCCCAACCCCTCTCCCGGCGGGAGAGGGGCTGGTTCATGGCAATGCCCGATCCCACGACGCACTCCTTTGACGTACTTATTTTTGAAACCGCACCTGCATACCCCTCTTTCCGACGCACACGCCTGTCACTTCTCCCACCGGGAGAAGGTGGCGCGCAGCGCCGGATGAGGGTACGGGCGACGCCACGTGTATCGATTTTTCAGAGATGAGCGAAGCACCCGCACCGAATTCCAGCGGGCTTCGCACGTACCCTCACCCCAACTCCTCTCCCGGCAGGAGAGGGGCTGGTTCATGGCAATGTCCGATCCCACGACGCACTCCTTTGACGTACTTATTTTTGAAACCGCACGTGCATACCCCTCTTTCCGACGCACACGCCTGTCACTTCTCCCACCGGGAGAAGGTGGCGCGCAGCGCCGGATGAGGGTACGGGCGACGCCACGTGTATCGATTTTTCAGAGATGAGCGAAGCACCCGCACCGAATTCCAGCGGGCTTCGCACGTACCCTCACCCCAACTCCTCTCCCGGCAGGAGAGGGGCTGGTTCATGGCAATGTCCGATCCCACGACGCACTCCTTTGACGTACTTATTTTTGAAACCGCACGTGCATACCCCTCTTTCCGACGCACACGCCTGTCACTTCTCCCACCGGGAGAAGGTGGCGCGCAGCGCCGGATGAGGGTACGGGCGACGCCACGTGTATCGATTTTTCAGAGATGAGCGAAGCACCCGCACCGAATTCCAGCGGGCTTCGTCCATACCATCACCCCGCTCCGCGCCCCGGCCCGCGCTGGCGGCGCGGGCGCTCCAACGCACGCACGCCAGTGGCGCGCAGACCGCGCCTTCTCCCCAATGGGAGCTGCGCACCCTTCCGATTTCGCCGGCAGGGCTATCACCGAACGATTCTGGATTTTTAATGACCACCTCCCCCTTCCCGCTAGAACCCACGGCCCTCCAAGCGCAGGCCACCATCGCCGAGGAGTTCTCCTTCTTCGGCGACTGGTCCGAGCGCTACCAGTACCTGATCGACCTGGGCCGCAAACTGCCCACCTTCCCCGAACAGTGGAAGACCGAAGAACACCGCCTGCACGGCTGCCAGTCGATGGTATGGATCGTGCCGGAGGGCAGTGCCGAGCGGCTGGACTTCCATGCCGTCAGCGATTCGGCCATCGTCTCCGGGCTCATCTATCTGGCATTGCGCGTGTATTCCGGGCGTAGCGCGCAGGAGATTCTGGCCACCGAGCCGGACTACATCGCCGGCATTGGGTTGGCCAAGCACCTGTCGCCGACCCGCAGCAACGGCGTGGCCGCGATGCTGGCCTTCATCCGCGACACCGCGCGCGCGCAGCAGTGAGCACGCCCGCCCCCTCGCCTGCCGATTCGCTGCGCACGCTGTTCGCCCATCCAGGGTTTGGCCTGGTGCTGCTGTACCGCGTGGCGGCGATGCTGTCGTACCAGATCGTCGCGGTCACGGTCGGTTGGCATATCTACGAAATCACCGGCAACCCGCTCTCGCTGGGGTTGATCGGTCTGGCCGAAATCCTGCCGTTCTTCTGCATCGCCCCGTTTGCCGGCTACCTGGTCGATCACCTGCCGCGTCGCCGGCTGGGCATGGTCGCGGTGCTGGGCCTGGTGGCGACCGCACTGCTGCTGTTGGCGATCACGCAAGGCTGGCTGCCGGTCAACGGCGTGTGGCCGATCTATGCCGCCATTGCGCTGACCGGCGCGGCGCGTTCGTTCCTGTCGCCGGTCTACAACGCCTTGTTCGCACGTGCACTGCCGCGCGAAGCGTTCGCGCGCGGTGCCAGCATCGGCAGCGTCACCTTCCAGGCCGGCATGGTGATCGGCCCGGCGCTGGGCGGCGTGCTGGTCGGCTGGGGCGGCAAGGGCCTGTCCTACGGCGTGGCCGCCAGCGTGGCGATGCTGGCGATCCTGGCATTGGCGCTGTTGCGCGTCAGCGAGCCGGTCAGCGAAGGCCCACGTGCGCCGATCTTCCGCAGCATCGCCGAAGGCGCGCAGTTCGTGCTGTCCAACCAGATCATGCTCGGCGCAATGGCGCTGGACATGTTCTCGGTGTTGCTGGGCGGCGCGGTGTCGATGCTGCCGGCCTTCATCCACGACATCCTGCATTACGGCCCGGAAGGCCTGGGCATCCTGCGTGGCGCGCCTGCGCTGGGCTCGATCGTGGTCGGCGTATGGCTGGCGCGGCACCCGCTGCAGCGCAATGCCGGGCGCGTGCTGTTGCTGTCGGTGGCAGGGTTCGGGCTATGCACCATCGCCTTCGGGCTGTCGCGCCATTTCTGGCTGTCGGCGGCGATCCTGCTGGTGTACGGGATGTGCGACGGAGTGTCGGTGGTGGTGCGTCAGACCATCCTGCAGCTGGCCACGCCCGATGCGATGCGCGGCCGGGTCTCTTCGATCAACGGCATCTTCATCGGCTCTTCCAACGAGCTGGGCGCGTTCTACGACGGGGTGATGGCGCGCCTGGTCGGCCTGGTGCCGGCGGTGGTGATCGGCGGCTGCGTCACGCTGGGCGTGGTCGCCACCACAGCGTGGAAGGCGCCGAAGCTACGCAAGCTGGATCTGCGCGACTTGCAATGACGTGCGCAATGCTGATGTGCCGGTAGCGAACGCAGCCGGCATCGCTATTGCCTTGACGCATCAAAAACCCCGCACATGGCGGGGTTTTTTTAGTCGACCAATGAGGCTTCGACGCTTGCTGAACGATCAATCCTGACGATCAATCGCCCTGCTGCTTCTGCAGATGCTCCCAACGCTCCTGGGCGTCGATGGTGCGCTCGGCGGTCAGACGCGCTTCCAGGCGGTCCAGGCCGATCTCTTCGCCGGTGTCCACGCAATAGCCGTAGTCGCCATCTTCAAGACGCTTGAGCGTGCTGTCGATCTTGGAGATCAGCTTGCGTGCACGGTCGCGGGCTCGCAGTTCCAGCGAGTTCTCGGTCTCGCGGGTGGCACGCTCGGCTTCGTCGCCGATATCGCGCACTTCTTCGCGCAGGTTCTCGATGGTCTGCTTGGATTCCTCGACCATCTCGTTGCGCCACCGCTGCAGACGCTGACGGAAGTACTCCTGCTGCAGCTTGCTCATGTACTCCTCGTCCGCGGCAGGCTTGTAGCCCTGCGGCAGGATCGGGCGACCGGTGGTCTCGTCGATCTTGTAGTCGACCACTTTGTACTTGGTCTTGGGCGTCGGGCTGGACGACTTGGCAGTCACGGCCACGGCCACCTTACCGACCGGACGGGTCGCGGCGGGCTTGGCGGGGGCTTCGGTTTTGGTTGGTGTTTTTGCGGAAGATTTCGAAACGGGCACGGGATTCTTAACTGACGGGGTCGCAGGCTTTGCCGGCTTCGCAGGGACGGCCTTGGGGGCCGGTGCGGGCGCGGGCTTTTCAGCCTTGACCGGGACTGACTTGGCCGGAGCCGGCTTGGTGGCCGGCTTCGGTACGGACTTGGACGCCACCGGCGTGGCGGCCGGTTTGGCGGCAGCCGGAGCTGCCTTGTTCGCCGCCGGCTTGGCAGCAGGCTTGGCGACGGGTTTCACTGGCTTGGGGGCTGCGGACGCGGGGGTCTTGGAGGCCGGCGCCGGCTTGGCAGCGGCCTTTGCCGCAGGTGCCTTCTTGGCAGCCGGCTGCTTGGTCGCCGGTTTGGAGGCCGGTTTCGCAGCGACAGGCGCCGCTGCCTTTTTCGCAACGGGTTTGGCGGACTTCTTGGCGGCCTCTACGGCCTTTTTTGCAGGTTTTTTAGCAGCCACGAAACGCTCATCCTTGGTTCCCCCGGGGCCCGGGAAAGCGGGCCTTTATAACGTACCCCGCGGACCTCCGGCAACCACCCATTAATGCAAGTGGCATATCATTGGCAAGTGATCTCACGCCTGCTCATCGCGCTGCTGCGCTTCTACAAGCTGTTCATCAGCCCCTTGCTCGGGCCGCGCTGCCGTTTTGCGCCAAGCTGCTCGGAGTACGCGATGACCGCCATCGGCCGCTTCGGCCCGCTGCGCGGAAGTTGGCTTGCCGCATGCAGGCTCGGCCGCTGCCACCCCTTCCACCCCGGCGGGTTCGATCCGGTGCCCGATGCGCCTGCATCCGCCTCCCCGCCCCCGTCTTCTTCCTGTCGCTGCAAAGGACCCCATCCATGAGCCGAACCGTCATCGTCAATGCCCGCCTGGTCAATGAAGGCAAGGAGTTCGACGCCGATCTCCTGATCGAGGGTGGCCGCATCGCCAAGATCGACAGCAAGATCACCTCCGCTCCCGGCGATACCGTGGTGGACGCTGCCGGACGCTGGGTGCTGCCCGGCATGATCGACGACCAGGTGCACTTCCGTGAGCCCGGACTGACCCACAAGGGCGATATCGCGACCGAATCCGGCGCTGCCGTGGCTGGCGGCCTGACCAGCTTCATGGACATGCCCAACACCAATCCGCCGACCCTGGATGCGGCTGCGCTGCAGTCCAAGTACGACGCTGCTGCCGGGCGCGCCTGGGCCAACTATGGCTTCTACATGGGCGCCAGCAACGACAACCTGGCTCACATCCAGTCGCTCGACCCCAAGACCGCGCCGGGCATCAAGGTGTTCATGGGCGCCTCCACCGGCAACATGCTGGTCGATAACCCGCAGACGCTGGACGCGATCTTCCGCGACGCGCCCACGCCGATCATCACCCACTGCGAAGACACCCCGACCATCGATGCGACGATGGCGCAGTACAAAGACAAATACGGCGATGCGCTGACCCCGGAGATGCACCCGGACATCCGTTCGCGGCAGGCCTGTCTGAAATCCTCGCAGCTGGCCGTGTCGCTGGCGCGCAAGCACAACACCCGCCTGCATGTGCTGCACATCTCCACCGCCGACGAGCTGTCGCTGTTCGACGCCGGCCCGCTGGTCGATGCCGACGGCAAGCTGCGCAAGCGCATCACTGCCGAGACCTGCATCCATTTCCTGCGCTTCGACCGCAGCGACTACGCGCGGCTGGGCAACCTGATCAAGTGCAACCCCGCGATCAAGGACCCCGAGGACCGCCTGGCGCTGATCGAGGCGTTGGCCGAAGACGTCATCGACGTGCTCGCCACCGACCACGCGCCGCACACCTGGGAAGAAAAGCAGAAGCCCTATGCGCAGGCACCCTCGGGCCTGCCGCTGGTGCAGTACGCGCTGGTCGCGGCACTGGAGCTGGTGCACGAAGGCAAGCTGCCGATCACCCGCATCGTGCAGAAGTTCGCGCATGCGCCTGCGCAATTGTTCGACGTGGAAGAGCGCGGCTTCCTGCGCGAAGGCTATTTCGCCGACCTGGTGATGATCGACAACACCCCGTTCACCGTGAAGCGCGAGCAGGTGCTGTCCAAGTGCGGCTGGTCGCCCTTCGAAGGCACCACCTTCCGCTCGCGCATTGCCGCAACCTGGGTCAACGGCCAGCAGGTGTGGGACGGCGAGCAGCTGGTCGGCAGCGCTGGCGGCCAGCGCCTGACCTTCGACCGCTGATGCGCGCAGCCCTGTTTGGTGCATGGCTGGCGTTGGTGCCGGCCTTGTTGAATGCGGCGTCAGTCCAGGCGCAGGCCACCAGCGAGGCTGGCGTGGTGTTCCCCGCCAGCGCCTCGCAGGGGGCGATGGTGATCGGCAAAGTGCCGGCCGGCAGCACGGTGCAGTACGCAGGGCGCACATTGCGCGTGAGCGGCTACGGCAGCGTGGTATTCGGCATCGGCCGCGACGCCGCAGGCCCGTTGCAGGTGCAGGTCACCCTACCCGACGGCACGCAGCGCAGCGTCCGCATCGCGGTGACACCGCGCGACTGGCCGACCGAACACGTCAATGGCGTGCCGCCCAAGACAGTGAACCCGCCTGCGGCGATTGCCGAGCGCATCAAGCGCGAGCAGGCACAGGTCACCGCGGCGCGCGACCGTGACGATGCGCGCACTGATTTCGCCCAGCCCTTCATCTGGCCGGTGCAGGGCCGCATCAGCGGGCGCTTCGGCAATGCGCGCGTCTACAACGGCCAGCCCGGTGCGGGCCATTCGGGCATGGACATCGCCGTGCCCACCGGCACACCGGTGAAAGCACCCGCCGCCGGCGTGGTGACGTTCGCGGCGCCGGATCTGTATCTGACCGGCGGCACGGTGCTGCTGGATCATGGCTTCGGGGTGAGTTCCAACTTTCTGCATCTGTCGCGCATTGACGTCAAGGTGGGCGATCGGGTGGAGCAGGGTCAGGTGATTGCGGCAGTGGGCGCGACCGGACGTGCGACCGGGCCGCATCTGCATTGGGGGATGAATTGGTTCGACGTGCGGATCGATCCACTGCTGGTGCTTGAGCGCGGGAAATAGTTTTTTGGGTGGTTTCCTTCTCCCGTCGGGAGAAGGTGCCCCGAAGGGGCGGATGAAGGTACGGGCGAAGCCTCATGGAGTTGCGAACGCAACTCGGCTTCGCCCCGTACCCTCACCCCAACCCCTCTCCCGGGGGAGAGGGGCTCTGGCTGTGTCGACCTGAGCGTTGACAGGCTTGGAACACTGCAGATACCCGGTCAGCCGCCACCTACCCGTCGTGCTCGTGTTCGTCAACGGGCTTTGGGATATAACCGGAGCGACCGTCGAATGTCGTTGCAGGCGAACGCTCGGCTGCTGACGGTTGGTCCGTCGCCTTGGTGCCGGGCGTGCTTCATCTCCCCTCCCCCGATTGCAGGAGATGTGCGACATGCGCAACGAGCAACTCAAACCGACCCTGGGCACCTGGCAACTGTGGGGAATCGCCGTGGGCCTGGTGATCTCCGGCGAGTATTTCGGCTGGAGTTACGGCTGGGGCACCGCCGGCACGCTCGGCTTTCTGGTGACCACGTTGCTGGTCGCAGCGATGTACACCTGCTTCATCTTCAGCTTTACCGAATTGACCACCGCCATCCCCAATGCGGGCGGGCCGTTCGCCTACAGCCTGCGCGCGTTCGGCACCTATGGCGGCATGCTCGCGGGCCTGGCCACGTTGATCGAATTCGTGTTCGCACCGCCCGCCATCGCGATGGCCATCGGCGCCTATCTGAATGTGCAATACCCCACGCTTGACCCGCGCGTCGCAGCCATCGGCGCGTATGTGATCTTCATGAGCTTGAACATTGTCGGCGTGGCGATCGCGGCCACCTTCGAGCTGATCGTCACCTTGCTGGCGGTGATCGAACTGCTGGTGTTCATGGGCGTGGTGGCCCCGGGTTTCAGCGTGGCGCGTTTCGCTGCCAATGGCTGGGCCGGCAGCGATGTGTTCGGGCCGGCCGCCATTTCCGGCATCTTTGCGGCCATTCCGTTTGCGATCTGGTTCTTCCTGGCGATCGAAGGCGCCGCGATGGCAGCCGAAGAAGCCAAGGACCCCAAGCGCACGATCCCGCGCGCCTACATCGCCGGCATTCTCACCTTGGTGGTGCTGGCACTGGGGGTGATGGTGTTTGCCGGTGGCGTTGGCGACTGGCGCCAACTCTCCAACATCAACGACCCACTGCCGCAGGCGATGAAGGCGGTGGTCGGCAATAGCTCCACCTGGTTGCACATGCTGGTGTGGATCGGCTTGTTCGGCCTGGTGGCAAGTTTCCACGGCATCATCCTGGGCTACTCGCGGCAGTTCTTCGCGCTGGCGCGCGCCGGGTTCCTGCCGCATGGGCTGGCCAAGCTGTCGCGTTTTCGCACGCCGCATCGCGCCATTCTGGCCGGCGGCGTCATCGGTATCGCCGCGATCTGCAGCGACAGTGTGGTCAAGATCCAGGGCATGTCGCTGACCGCAGCGATGATCACCATGTCGGTGTTCGGCGCGATCGTGATGTATCTGATGAGCATGCTCAGCCTGTTCAAGTTGCGCCGCGCCGAACCGGGGTTGGAGCGCAGTTTCCGCGCGCCGGGTTACCCGGTGGTACCGGCCATCGCGCTGCTGCTGGCACTGGTGTGCCTGGTGGCCATGGTGTGGTTCAACCCGATCGTGGCGTTGATCTTCCTGGGCCTGCTGCTGTTCGGCGCGGCGTGTTGCGTACTCAGCCTGCGCACGCAACACACGCCTGCGACCAGCGCCAGATGAGCGGCTTTGCCTTCACCGCGGGCGGTGAGCGATTTCAGTTCGCCGATCTGAAACAGCTGCTGGCCAAGGCGACGCCGGCACGTTCGGGCGACCAATTGGCCGGGCTTGCCGCCGACTCCGGCCTGCAGCGCGTGGCCGCGCAGATGGCGCTTGCCGATCTGCCGCTGCGGCATTTCCTGCAGGAAGCGGTGGTGCCCTACGAAGCGGACGAAGTGACGCGCCTGATCATCGACCAGCACGACGACAGTGCGTTTGCCGCTGTGGCGCACCTCACCGTGGGCGGCTTTCGCGATTGGCTACTGAGTGCGCAGGCCGATGAAGCCGCATTGGCCGCATTGGCACCCGGATTGACGCCGGAGATGGTGGCGGCGGTATCCAAGTTGATGCGCGTGCAGGACCTGATCCTGGTGGCGCAGAAGACCCGCGTGATCACGCGCTTTCGCAATACGCTGGGCTTGCGTGGGCGCCTGTCCACACGCCTGCAACCCAACCACCCCACCGACGATGCCACCGGCATTGCCGCCAGCGTGGTAGATGGTCTGTTGTACGGCAACGGCGATGCGGTGATCGGCATCAACCCGGCCAGCGACAGTCTGGCTGCAACCACCGCCCTGTTGCGCATGCTCGATGCGGTAATCACCGGCTATCAGATCCCGACGCAATCGTGCGTGCTTGCGCATATCACCACCACCATCGACGCCATCAACCGCGGCGTGCCGGTGGATCTGGTGTTTCAGTCTATCGCCGGCACCGAAGCGGCCAATGCCAGCTTCGGCATCAACCTGGCCTTGCTGCAGGAAGGCTATGACGCGGGTGTGTCGCTGCGCCGCGGCAGCGTGGGCGACAACGTGATGTATTTCGAAACCGGCCAGGGCAGCGCGCTGTCGGCCAATGCGCACCACGGCGTGGACCAACAGACCTGCGAGGTGCGCGCGTATGCCGTGGCGCGCCACTACAAACCGCTGCTGGTGAACACCGTGGTCGGCTTTATCGGCCCGGAATATCTCTACGACGGCAAGCAGATCATCCGTGCCGGGCTGGAGGATCATTTCTGCGGCAAATTGCTCGGCGTGCCGATGGGCTGCGACATCTGCTACACCAACCATGCCGAGGCCGATCAGGACGACATGGACACGTTGCTTACCCTGCTCGGCACAGCCGGCATCAATTTCATCATGGGCATTCCCGGCTCTGACGATGTGATGCTGAACTACCAGACCACCTCGTTTCACGATGCGCTGTTTGCACGCCAGGCACTCGGTCTGCGCGCCGCGCCCGAGTTCGAGCAGTGGCTGGAACAGCACGACATCCTGCGGCTGCACGATGGTCGCTTCGAACTTGGCAGCGAAGTACCGCCGCCGTTCCGGCGCGCATTGGCGCAGGCCAGCGGCGGCGCTGCGCCATGAGCGTGCCAACCAAACCGTCGCGCGATGCCTGGGCGCACCTGCGCCAGCTCACCCCGGCGCGCATCGCGTTGGGCCGCGTGGGCACCAGCCTGCCCACGGGCGCGCACCTGGATTTCCAGCTGGCGCATGCGCAGGCCCGCGACGCGGTGCATCTGGCATTCGACCCGGCACCGCTGCAGGCCGAACTGGAGCAACGCGGGCGCAGCAGCATCCTGCTGCAAAGCGCTGCGGTGGATCGTCATACGTATCTGCAGCGGCCCGATCTGGGACGGCGTCTGGCCGAAGACGCCGCCACGCAGCTGCGCGGCCTCACCGCCGTGCACGGCGGCGGACAGGACGTTGCGGTGGTGGTTGCCGATGGACTTTCCGCGCTGGCGGTGCATCGGCATGCCGCGCGCATGCTCGAGCATATCGATGCCCTGGCCGCGCAGGAAAACTGGTCACTGGCGCCAGTGGTGCTGGTGGCGCAAGGCCGGGTGGCGATCGGCGATGAAATCGGCGAGCTGCTCAATGCACGCGCGGTGATCGTCCTGATCGGGGAGCGCCCGGGCTTGAGTTCGCCGGACAGCCTGGGCCTGTATCTCACCTACACGCCACGTCTCGGCCTGACAGATGCTGCGCGCAACTGCATTTCCAATATCCGCGCCGAAGGATTGAGCTACGCGGAGGCGACCCACAAGCTGGCGTACCTATTGCGCGAGGCATTCCGCCGCCAGCTTTCCGGCGTGCAGCTCAAGGATGAAGCCGAACAACCTGTCTTGCTGTCGGCAGGGCCTGCAGACGCTGCACCGCGCACCTTCCTGTTGCCGGACACCTGATTCAGCGGCTTGTGGGCTCGAACCCTATCCTGGGTTGGACTGGCCGACTGCAGTGACCGATCTCCCGAGAAGGCGACCTCCCCAGGCAAACGCAAAAGCCGCCGCAACCTCTGCCAGCTTGGAGCGGCTAAAGACGTTCGCAACGCGCCACGCATGAACAACAGAGACTGGCCAACAAATGGAGCGACCAGCCGCCAGATGGGCGTGGACGGCGCGCCTGGAACCGGAGTGTACGCGCGGTACCTGCCGGTTCGGGGCGCCGACCGCGCCTGCCCGGCGGCTGCGCCGTAGTCTTGTTCGCTGCTCTGGTTACTTCAGCGCGCCATCCTGCGGATTACTCGCGGCATAGGTGCTGGTCTGCAACTCGTTGTCATGCGGATGGCGCAGGGCATTACGCACCTCATCGGGAAGTTGGTCCACATCCAGCATCACCTTGCCCGAGTGCACATCGCGCACCACTGACGCCGGCAGCACAAAGTCGCCGCCATTTTCGATATTGATGACCAGTTCTGCGCCGTCGTTGCGGATGTCGCGGACCGCGCCCACGCCGACTTCGCCATCGCGCAAAAACACCATCTGGCCGATTTCGATCTGTTGCATGTTGAATCTCCTGAGGTGGCACCGCCGCTTGCGCACGTGCCGATGGCAAATCATCGCGCAGCGACGCGTTGGCAGGCGGTGAAGCGCAGATCACTGCGGCGTGGGCGCGTGCGGCAACGCGCAGTCGGCACGCGGCCCTGCAGCCAGACAACACGCTCGACCGTCCAATTACGACGAATCAAACGCATCCAGTCGGTGGATAGGGCGTTGTCACCCCATGCGCGGTACCGCCAATCAGAACTCGTGCGGCCCGGCTTGATCCGTCATCCACGCGCTTCCCGGCAGCGCTCAAGTACCGCACGCACACGCGCCCCTTGAAGGCCGCGTGTGCGTGCAGGCCAGGCCAGGCACCTCAGCGCAGCGGGACGTCCGCCACCTTGTCCTGGTAATCCTTCTTGGGGTCCACACCGAACAGCACCTTGATCCCGGCAAGCAGGCTTGACCCATTGAGCCAGATCTGTGCGTGGTCGGCATCCAGGCGCAGCAGCGCCAGTTTCGGGTCATCCTTGCCGCCTTCGTACCAGGCAGCGACGTACGGATTCCACAACCGCTCGACCACGGCCGGGTCGGTATCTTCACGCAAGGAACCGCTGATGCTGGCGAACAGATCGTGGCCCTTGCTGCTGAAGGCGCCGATGACACGGCGGCCCTGCCCCAGCATCGCGATCAGCGCGTTGTCCTTGGAGGTGAAGAACCAGATCGGGCCACCACTGTCGCCTTCGATCTGCGCGGTCATCGGACGCGCGTGGCCGTCTTCGACGCCATCCAGCCCCAGCATCACGGTGCGATCGGATTTGAGCGCCTTCCAGAATTTTTCCTGCAACTCTTTGGGGTCTGCCATTTCGATTCCTGACATGCGTTGTACGCGGGTAAGCCAGTCTGGGAGGCTGCGTGCCCACGGCATGTGAGGACATGTGCTGCTTGCAAACACAGTTGCGTCGACCGTTGTTGCACTTGCGCTGCATTGCCCGGCAACCGGAAACGGCCGACCACCTTATTGCAAGCGCCTGTCTGGCAACTGCGCAGAAGGTTTCTGCGTCGCTACTGACCTGTCTGGCATCTGCCGCGTAGTGCGTTTGCGCACGCATCCCTTTTGAGAGAGTGCCGCCACATGTCTGCATCGCATCTTCGTACGACCTGCATCGCCGCTGCATTGCTGGGCCTTGTCAGCGCAAGTGCACTGGCATTGACCGGCACTGCCACGCGACCACAACTCACCAGCAGCGAAGCAAGCACTTACACGATCGCCAAGGCCTTGGCCAAGGCCGGGCCGATCGCCGCGCTGGTGACCGACAACTGGAACCCCACTGCAGGGCTCGCCTTGCTCAGCGCCGACTACGCAGTCGCTGCCGACAGTTCCACCCGCTATCGCAGCGTGCAAGCGGCCATCGATGCGGCCGTCGCCGCAGGCGGCACGACGCGTCGCTATATCAGCCTCAAGGCGGGCACCTACACCGAGCTGGTCTGCGTGCCGAGCAATGGGCCACCGCTGACGCTGTTCGGGCTGGGCGCAGGAAATGGCGACACCATCATCCGCTTCAACAACGCCAACCCCACCCCCAAGCCGGCCGGTACCGCAAGCCATGCGTGCGCCAGCAATGCATCGGCGACCACGGTGGGCACCTCCAACAGCGCAACGCTCACGGTGCGCGCGGCAAACTTCGAGGCGCGCCACTTGCGCGTGGACAACAACTCTATCGAAGGCACTTATGCCGGCAACAATCAATCCGCGGTGGCGCTGGCAGTGCGCGGCGACAGGGCCAACTTCGAAGATGTCGTGATCACCGGCAACCAGGACACCTTGCTGATCAGCGCGACCAATGCGGCCAATGTGATTCGCGCATAGTTCAAGAGCAGCACCATCGAAGGCGATGTCGATTTCATCTTCGGGTCCGGTATCGGCGTGTTCGATCGTGCCACCATCCGCTCCACCGGCGCACGCCTGGGCAACAGCCGCGGCGGCTACATCTTTGCGCCCAGCACACGCCCTGGCAGTAGTTACGGCTTTCTGGCGATCAACAGCAGCTTCACCAGCGTCTCCGGCTCTCTGGACAACAACACCTAGCTTGGGCGTGCCCGGGACGAAGGCGTCAGCGGTCTGAGCGCCTACGTCAACGGCACCTCGCCCAATGGCCAGGTAACGGTGCGCGACTCAAGCCTGGGCAGCCATATCCGCAGGCCGCCCTCTGGGATGCGTCCACGGCCAGCCGCCCATATTGCAGCAGCAACTGCCGCAATTCGGCGAACCGTTTTTACGAGTACACCAACAGCGGTACCGGCGCGGCCAACTAACGCGGTGCAGTGCAGCGATGGCGTAGCAAGCCGGGTGTGAACCGCGCTTGCTGCATGGAATGCCTTACATGGAAAGCCATCTCTGCAATGGTCTCGTGTGTTTCACAGGACGCGAATAATGAATTGCTCGTTCGCGCATGTAGTCGTTCGCTGACAACGCACGACAACATGCGCGCACTGCGCGACCGCGCCAGCTTGCAACGACCGTAGTGATGCGCACGCATCGCACCACGTGCGCATCCGGTTGACTGCACACCAGGCGTGGCTTCCTACGTCAAGATTTTTTCAACGCCAGGTCATCCAGCCCTGTTCCCGCCGCAGACGGCATGCGATTCGATCCGGCGCACAGTTCGCTACCGCCAGCAGTTGCAGCACGCCGGAACACGGCAGATTGCCTGCACTGCCTTCGGCACTGCGGTGCTGATTTCGCGCTGACGCAATCGAACTTCGGCATGGCGCGCCACGCTTGCATCCCGCTATCGCCGATCGACACAGCACCGCCGAGACCACGCATGTGCAGGGCGCAGATATTCGCAGCGCAGCGTACAGGCCGCATCTGGTTGTGCTCGTTGATCTGGCGCGCCTGCCACATTTCACCGGAGCATCTGCCCATGCCGTCCCATCGTTTCGTTCCCACCGTTGCGCCACTGACCCTTGCCCTGCTCGGCCTGACCACGTTTGACGCCAGCGCGGCGCGACCGCACGGGCAGGATGCACCCGATACCGCGCACAGCATTTCCACCAGCTGGGGGGTGATTCAGCAGCCCGCATTGCCGACCCAGGTGTGCGCCACGCTCAAGGCTGCGCTGAGGCCGGTGGGTGGCTCGGTGGATACGCTCGACCAGAACCCGGCGCAGTCCAAGCGCGATACCGCACGCTTGCAGGCGGCCATCGACGATTGCCCTGCCGGCAGCGCAGTGCGCCTGGTCCGCGGCGACGCCGGAGAGTCCGGATTGTTGACCGGTCCGCTGACCATCAAAAGCGGTGTCACGCTGTGGATCGATCGTGGCGTAACCTTGTTCGGCTCGCGCAATCCGCTCGATTACGACAACGGCCTGGGCACCTGCGGCACCGCCACCAGCGACAAGGCAAAGTCGTGCAACCCGTTGATCCACGTTGCCGATACCGCAAACAGCGCCATTGTCGGTGCGGGCAAGATCGATGGACGCGGCGGCAGCACGCTGACCGCCGGTCCCAATGCCGGCACGGCCAGCTGGTGGGATCTGGCCTATCTCAACGTCAGCAAAGGTTTGAGCCAACACGTGCCGCGGCTGCTGCAGATCGACGACAGCAGCGACTTCACGCTGTACGACATCACCCTGGAAAACTCGCCCAACTTCCACGTCATCAGCGACAACGTGGTGGGCCTGACCGCTTGGGGCATCAAGATTCTGGCACCCAGCCTGGTCTATTCGCGGCCCGGTTACCGTTGCCCGGCCGGCAGCACGCCCGACGTCAATCCGCATGCGACCTGCTTCACGCCGGAAACCGCCAAGAACACCGATGGCTTCGACCCCGGCCAGTCGAAGAATGTCCTGCTGGCGTATTCTTACATCGGCACCGGCGACGACGGCGTTGCGATCAAGGCGCATGCCAACAGCAAGCGCAGCATCGCCTCGGAAAACATGCTGTTCGCCTACAACCAGTTCTATTACACACACGGCTTTTCGCTCGGCAGCGAAACCGACTCGGGCATGCGCCATATCGCTGTGCGCGGGCTGAGCATCGACGGCTTCAATGCCAACGATGTGCAGCGAGATCCCTATTCGGCCAATGGGCTGCGCATCAAGTCCGACGCCTCACGCGGCGGCCAGGTGTACGACATCAGTTTCGACCACATCTGCATGCGCGGAGTTGCGCGCCCGCTGGTCTTCGACGCCAATTACGCCAATGCGGCAATACGCGACAAGATCCCGCAGTTCCACGGCATCTCGCTCAGCAACGTGCATTCGCTGGGTTCGACCACCCTGGGCGGCGGCGAATTGAGTTTCTACGGATACCGCGATGCCAGCACCACCAGGCCGATCACCATCTCGCTGGACAATGTCGTGCTGGAAGGTGGCAAGGTCAGCTTCGCGCAACCGCATTTCGGTGGGCCTGCGAGCAACCCGGGCGCGGTGCATTTCACCTTCAAGGGCGGCCCGGTGAGCTTTTACGACCAGCTGACCGAATCGGTGCCCAACGATGTGCAACTGCAGGGCAAGCCCGGCCCCGGCGCGCCGTTGCAATGCAATGACGCCTTCATTGCCTATCACTCGGTGCTGGCGGATTCGCCGATCTGAGTACAGCCGACTGAGTCACCGCTTGTATAACCGCGCAGACGGGCGCAGCTGGCATACCGGCTGCGCTCAGTCCGTGCCGCTTGCCGCGCGCCAGCTATGCCACAGCTGCTGCACCGGCGGCGGATACGCGGCCTTGCCGCTCAGCTCGCGCTGCAGCCGCAACCGTGCCAGACGCGACCACACCCGATGCGGTCGCGCCAACGCGACTTTGCGCGGCCACGCATGCAGCAACTGCGTGCGCCAGGCGGCCGTGGCGACGCCGCCGGGGGCTGCACTGTCGCCGGCCACGCGTTGACGTGCATCCAGCCATTGCACTGCCACCGCCGTGGCATCGCCGGGCCGCGTGCGTCCAAACAGCGCCGCTTCCACCGCAACCACGGCCTCGGCAAACGTGCGCAAGGTGTCCAGCGCGTGCTGCAGCGATTGCGGCTGCGCGCGCGCGGCCTGCATCGCCGGCAAGGTGTCGGCCAGCTGTGCCCATGGCGCACGCACCGGCTCCAGCACACGCCCCAGCGGATGCCGCGAGCGTTGGTTCGACCAGTCGCGCAGTTCCTGCTGCCACCACGCCAGCTTGGCATCGGCCGGCAACGGGTCGCCGGCGATGTTCATGATGTCTTCCCATTCCTGCAGCAAGGCAAACCACGCGGCAGCCAGCGGGCGTTGCGGTTGCGGAATAAAAGGCTCGGCAACCGACCATTCCGGCCAGCGCGTGCGCCACTTGTCGAGAAAACTGTCGAGAGCGCTGGATTGGCTCATGGCGGGTCCAGAAAAAAACGAGGAAAGGTCAGATCTGCGGCCACGTTGCCGGGTTCCAAAGCGCCTGCGGCTGTTCAACCAGCACGTCGGCCTGCCAGCGCGCGGGCACGTCGTCGGCCAGACGATAGCCCCACAACACCGCCACCGATGGCATCGCCGCCGCGCGCGCGGCAAGGATGTCGCGCTCATCGTCGCCGACGTAGACACATTGCGCAGGCGCAATGCCGATGCGTTCGGCAGCCGCCAGCAACGGCAACGGGTGCGGCTTGCGCTCGGCCAGCGTATCGCCGCCGATCAACACCGCGCAGCGCTGTTCCCAGCCCAGTTGCGGCAGGATCAGCCGCGCCAGATATTCGGGCTTGTTGGTGACGATCCCCCACGCGCAACCGGCGCGCTCCAGCCGCAGCAGCAGTTCTTCGACACCCTCGAACACCTGCGACTGCGTGCCGATCAAGGCTTCATAACGGCGCAGAAACTCAGGTACCAAGGCATCGCGCGCATCAGGATCGAGTTCGGAAAACGCAACCGCCAGCATCGCGCGCGACCCTTTCGATACCACGGGGCGCAGCTGATCCAACGCGATCGGCACACGCCCCCGCGCGGTCAGCATCGCGTTGACGGTCGCCAGCATGTCCGGCGCGCTGTCCAGCAAGGTGCCATCCAGATCGAACAACACCGCCCGCGGAAACGTCACAGCCGCACCTGCGTCTTGTCGTTGCGTGCCCTTATCTGAAACTGGGGATGCATCGGATGTCACCAAAGCCCACCTCTGCTGTTGCGATTCCCGAATCCCGATTCCCGATTCGTCACGGCTTGACCGCATAGGCCAGGTAATTCACTTCCGTACGCGAAGACAGGCGCGCACGATTGCGCCACGGCTCGTACAGCATGCCGCTGACGTCTTCCAGCTGCAGCTCGGCGCTGCGCAACCACGCGGCAAGTTCCGCCGGCTTGATGAAATCCTTGTAGTGATGGGTGCCCTTGGGCAGCAGCCGCGCGATGTATTCGGCACCCACCACGGCCAGCGCGAATGCGGCCGGGGTGCGATTGAGCGTGGACAGGAACAGCTTGCCGCCCGGCTTGAGCAGGCTGGCGCAGGCGCGGATGATCGCGGTCGGGTCCGGCACGTGCTCGAGCATTTCCATGCAGGTCACCGCATCGAAACTGCCCGGCTGTTCGGCAGCCAGGTCTTCCACCGATTGCACGCGATAGTCGACCTGCACGCCCGATTCCAGGCTGTGCAGGCGCGCCACCTTGACCAGCTCCGGTGCCAGGTCGATCGCGGTCACCTGCGCGCCCAGGCGCGCCATCGACTCGCTGAGCAGGCCGCCGCCGCAGCCGACATCGAGCATCCGCGTACCGGCCAGGTCCAGCCGCGCGGACACATAGTCCAGACGCACCGGATTGAGCGCATGCAGCGGCTTCTGCGGGCCGTCGGCATCCCACCAGCGGTTGGCCAGCGCGGCGAACTTATCCAGCTCGCTCTGATGGAAATTACCGGACGTGGAGTGAGTATTCGAATTCATGCGGAGGCTCCGTGATGCGGTGACGCGCGCTCAGGCGCGGACGGTGCGGATGCGTTCGCGCCACTGCCGCGCGTTGGCGACCAGGGCGGCGGTATCCATGTCGATCAGCTCGCGCTGCACCAGCTTGGGCTTGCCGGCGATCCACACATCGGTGACCTGATGGCGGCCGGCCGAGTAGATCAGCTGCGACAGCACATGATGCAGCGGTTGGGTTTCCAGTGCGGCCAGATCCACGCAGATCAGGTCGGCCTGCTTGCCGATTTCGATCGAGCCGATGGTGTCGCCGAAGCCCAATGCGCGCGCGCCGCCCAGGGTGGCCGCGCGCAAGGTGGTGGCCGCGTCCAGCGCGGTGGCATCGTTGGCCACGGCCTTGGCCAGGATCGCGGCGGTGCGGTTCTCGCTGAACATGTCCAGGTCGTTGTTGCTGGCGCAGCCGTCGGTGCCGATGGCCAGGTTCACGCCGGCACGCTGCAGCGCGCACGCCGGGCAGAAACCCGAGGCCAGCTTGAGATTGGATTCGGGGCAGTGCACCACGCTGACGCCACGTTCGGCGCACAGATGGATTTCCGCCTCGGTGAGCTGGGTCATGTGCACCGCGATCAGGCGGTCGTTGACCAGGCCCAGGCGATCCAGCCGCGCCAGCGGGCGCTGGCCGTATTGCTTGATCGAATCTGCCACTTCCTGCGCGGTTTCGTGCGTATGCAGATGCACCGGAATGTCGAGCTGGTCGGCCAGCATGCGCACGCGTTCGAAGTTGGCATCGTTCACGGTGTACGGCGCATGCGGCGCGAACGCCGTGCTGATCAACGGATCGTCGCGCCATTGGTCGTGCAGCTCACCGGCCCGCGCAAAGTACTCGTCGTCCGACGATGCCCAGGCGGTGGGGAAATCGATGATCACCGCGCCGACCAGCGCACGGAAACCGTGCTGCTTGTACACCGCCGCCTGCACATCGGCGAAGAAGTAGTTCTCGTTGACGCAGGTGGTGCCGCCGCGCAGCATTTCGGCGATCGCCAGCGTGGTGCCGTCGGCGACGAACTCCGGCCCGATCACCGCCGCTTCCACCGGCCAGATGTGCTGCTGCAGCCACACCATCAGCGGCAGATCGTCGGCAATGCCGCGCAGCAGCGTCATCGGGTTGTGCGTATGCGCGTTGACCAAGCCCGGCATGAGTGCCGCCTCCGGGCGCGAGACGGTCTGCTTCGGCGCAAACCGTGCGCGTGCTTCGGCAACCGGCAGGATCGCCACGATGGCGCCATCGCTCACCGCCACGGCGTGGTCTTCCAGTACCACCGCATGCGGTTCGATCGGCACCACGTAACCGGCTTCGATCAACAGGTCGCACGTCTCGGGAGGGGCATTGGTCATGAGCGGATCCAAAAAAGGTTAGTTATCGAACGGCCAGCCGGTTTCGCCACCGGCCACAGGCACATAGCGTTTGCCGTCGTAGCGCAGCACCTGGCGGACGCGACGGGTACGTTCGGTATCGGTGTCGCTGCCCGGCGCGGTCTCCGTGGTGACGACGTTGGCGGCCAGCACAATATCTGCATGGCCGGCATGTGCCTGCGATGCCATGCCCACAACCACCTTGGCGGTTTCAGTGACCACGCCGCCCTTCCCCAAACTACACGGCTCGCCTTTTACACGTTGCCACGCATGGAGATCGCGTTGCAGCACCGGGCGCAAGCTGCGCCCCTCGCGCATCA
This sequence comes from Xanthomonas nasturtii, assembly GCF_001660815.1. GTDB lineage: Bacteria > Pseudomonadota > Gammaproteobacteria > Xanthomonadales > Xanthomonadaceae > Xanthomonas > Xanthomonas nasturtii. The sequence goes on along the minus strand of NZ_LYMI01000034.1, from coordinate 53,624 downwards.
GCAAGGTCAATGCCTGATTGCTGTAAAAATCCGGGCAGCTGGGCCCACGCGCAGCGCTATGCACCACCACGCCGACCGCGCGCACGCCCTTGGCCAGGTCGTAGCGCGCGGTATCCAGACGCAAACTGTCTGCATCCAGTTCGAAGGCGGCATCCTCACCCATGTCCTGCGCGTAGAACGCCAGCACCTTGCCGCTGGAGGCATCGAGCATGGCCACGCGCAGTTCCAGCTGGCGCTCGCCAGGGGCCGTGTCGGCGTCGTCAGAAAACGCAATCGCCGCCAGCCGGATCGCCGGATCGTACGGCCACGGCTTGCAGGTCTGTGCCACCGCATGCTCGACCGGCACCGCAGCTGCAACGCCGCCGACCACGCCGGCCGTTGCAATTCCCGCAACGGCCGCCACGTCACCCGCCTCGCAGGTTGCGCCTGCCGATTGCGCAAACGCCGGGCACGCTGCGAGCGCCGCCCACAGCCCCACCAGGACACCGGCACTGCGTACCGCTCGAACAGACAGGCGTCCCGGGCGCATCCGGCTTACTTGACGCGCGCCGAGTACTCGCCCGAGCGGGTGTCGACCTTGATGATTTCGTCCTGGTTGACGAACAACGGCACGCGCACCACCGCGCCGGTTTCCAGCGTGGCCGGCTTGCCGCCACCGCCGGAGGTATCGCCGCGTACGCCCGGGTCGGTTTCGGTGATCTTGAGCTCGACGAAGTTCGGCGGCTGCACCCAGATCGGGCTGCCGTTCCACAGCGTCACGATGCAATCTTCCTCGCCCTTGAGCCACTTGTCGGCGCCGCCCATGCCGGCCTTGTCGGTCTGCACCTGCTCGAAGGTTTCCGGGTCCATGAAGTGCCAGTACTCGCCATCGCTGTACAGATAGCGCATATCGGTATCGACCACGTCGGCCACTTCCACATCGTCGGTCGCCTTCATGGTCATTTCGACCACGCGCCCGGATTTGATGAAGCGGTACTTCATGCGGGTGAAGGCCTGGCCCTTGCCCGGCTTGACGTATTCGGTCTCGGTGATGACCGCCGGCTCGTTGTTGACCAGGATCTTCATGCCGTTCTTGACGTCGTTCATGCCAACAGTGGCCATGGTGCAGCTCCTCGATAAGACCACGACCCGCCACATGGAGGCAGGTCGGATTAGAATGGGGCGCCCGCCATAACCGGCGGGCATTGGTTTTGTGACCGCACATGATAACCGCAGCCCCCCTCGCCTTACAGCCATCTCCGCCCCCTGCCCTGCAGCCCTCGCGCTGGCAGCAGCAGTGGCGCGACGCCGTGCGCGACCCGCGCGTACTGCTGGCGCTGCTGGGCCTGGATGCGCAGGCTGCGGCAATCAGCGATGCCGCCGCTGCACAGTTTCCGTTGCGGGTGCCGCGCGCGTTCGTGGCGCGGATGCGCCGTGGCGACCTGCACGACCCGTTGCTGCGTCAGGTGCTGCCGCTGGATGCGGAACTGCAGCCGGTGCCGGGCTTCGGGCTGGACGCGGTGGGCGATGCCGCCGCCAGGACCGCCGCCGGGGTGATCCAGAAATACCGCGGCCGCGCCCTGCTGATCGCCACCGGCAGCTGTGCAGTGCATTGCCGCTACTGCTTCCGCCGGCACTTCCCGTATGCAGAAGAAACCGCTGCGCGCGATGGCTGGCGCGAGGCGGTGGCCGCGATCGCGGCCGACCCCGGCATCGACGAAGTGCTGCTCTCCGGTGGCGACCCGCTCTCGCTGGCCACGCCCAAGCTGGCCGAACTCACCGACGCGCTGGCAGCGATCCCGCATCTCAAACGCCTGCGCATCCACAGCCGCCTGCCGATCGTGCTGCCCGAGCGGGTGGATGCGCTGCTGCTGGCCTGGCTGCGCAGCCTGCCCTGGCCGGTGGCCTTCGTGCTGCACGCCAACCATGCCAACGAATTCGACGCCGCCGTGGACGCAGCCATGCGCGCGCTACGCGACACCGGTGCGCACCTGCTCAACCAGGCCGTGCTGCTGCGCGGCGTCAACGACAGCGTGGACGCACTGGCGGCATTGAGCGAGCGCAGCTTTGCTGCCGGCGTGCTGCCGTATTACCTGCATCAGCTCGACCGCGTGGCCGGCGTGGCGCATTTCGAAGTGGACGATGCCCGCGCACGCGCCCTGCATACCGAACTGGCCACACGCCTGTCCGGCTATCTGGTCCCACGCCTGGTGCGCGAAATCCCCGGCGATACCGGCAAGCGGCCGCTGTAATCGTCACTGCCATCGGCGCTCACGTGCACTGTAGGAGCGCCCTTGGGAGTGATGCAGCCTTACCGGTAATGCTCCATCGCGCCCGAGGGCGCTCCTACGCGCAGCGGTGCGGCACGTTAAAGCGACGTATGCACGCACTCACCCCGCCGCGATCAGCTTGACCATGTCCGCCGGGCTCAACGGGCGGCTGAACCAGTAGCCCTGCCCCAGGTCGCAGCCGCGCTCGCGCAGCAGGTTGAACTGCGCTTCCTGCTCGATGCCCTCGGCCACGACCGTGATTCCCAACGAATGGGCCATGTTGATGATCGCAGTGGTCAGCGCCAGATCGTCGGGGTCGCGCTGCAGGTCGGCAATGAAACTCTTGTCGATCTTGACCCCGTCCACTGGCACCTGGCGCAGGTGGCTCAGGCCGGAGAAACCGGTACCGAAGTCGTCCAGCCACACCTTTACGCCGGTGCGGTGCAGCTGGTCGAGCAGGCTGGCGGCCATCATTTCGTCGCCGATCACTGCCGTCTCCGTGAGCTCCAGATGCAGCCGCGCGGCCGGCAGGCCGGACTCGGCCAGGCATTCGGCCACGGTGTCGATCAGGTCGCCGCTGCGCAGTTGCCGCGGCGACACGTTGACCGAAATGAACAGGCCTTCGCCCACCGCCGGCCACTGCGCCGCTTCCAGGCAGGCCGCGCGTAGCACCTTGGGGCCAATCACTTCGATCAACCCGCTCTGCTCGGCAATATCGATGAAGGTGGATGGCGCAATCGTGCCCAGCGCCGGATGCTGCCAGCGCAGCAGCACCTCCACGCCCACCAGCACGCGGTCGCTGGTGCGGTAGATCGGCTGATAGACCAGGCGCAGCTCGTCGCGCTCCCAGGCACCGCGCAACTCGTGTTCCATATGCACGCGACGTTCGACCGCATGGTCGGCGGCGCGGCTGTAGAAGCGGTGGCAATTCTTGCCGGCGACCTTGGCCTGGTACATCGCGATGTCGCCGTTCTTCAGCAGCGCGGTGGCGTCGCGCGCATCGTCGGGGAACAGCGTGATGCCGATCGAGGTGCCCAGGAACACCTCGCGGCCCTGCACGTTCAACGGCCGGCTCAGTTCGTGCACCAGGCGGTCGGCCAGCTGCGCAGCCAGCAGGCTGACATCGCCGCTTTGCAACAGGATCACGAACTCATCGCCGCCGAAGCGCGCCAGGATCGCATCGTCGCCGCCCAGCGCCGCAACCGCGCGGCTGATGCGGCTGGCGAACTGCAGCAAGGCTTCGTCGCCGGCTTCGTGGCCAAGGGTGTCGTTGACGCGTTTGAAGTCGTCGATATCGGCGAACAGCAAGGCCAGCTTGCTGTCGGTGCTGCGCGCGGTGTTGAGCAGGTGATCCAACCCTTCGCGGAAGCCGAGCCGGTTGGTCAGCCCGGTCAAGGCATCGGTGTAGGCCATATGCCGCACTTCGCGGTCGTGCCGGGCGATGCTTTCGCTCATCCGCCCGAATGCGGAAATCAGCTCGCCGATTTCGTCGTTGCGCGGATGCGGTGGCAATCGTACGGCGTAGTCGCCGCGCTCGATTTGCCGCGCCGCAGCCGCCAGCAGCCGCACCGGCGCCACCAGCGTGCGCTGCACGTAGATCGCCAGCAGAACGCCCAGCGCCAACAACGCGGCCAGCAGCACCAGCAACCAGCCCAGATCGCGCTTGCCGATCGCATTGAGGTTCTGCACCAGGGTCAGATTGGCGCTGGACTCGATCTTGCGCACCCGCTCGCGCGACATGCCCACGCGCACGCCGCCGATGCGTTGGTCGCCGATCGTGATCGGCACCGTGACATCCAGCACCTCGGGCGAGGATTGCAGCAGCAAGGCCTGCGCGTTCACCGCCTTGGCCGCCAGCGGGTCGGTCATGGCCTGGCCGTAACGCCGCAAGGTGGGCGTGCCGTCGTGCACCAGCCGGCCGCGGCGGTCGAACACCAGCACATAGCTCACCACCTGCTGGCGCGAGGCATTGCGCACCAGCGCGCCTACCGCGCCCAGGTCCGAGTAGTACAGCGGATTGGCCAGCCCGGAGGCCAGCTCGGTTGCCAGGGTCTCGCCACGCGTGCGCAGGCTGCGATCGAACAATTCGTGCAGGATCTGCGCGCTCAAGCCGCGCACTTCGCGCTGCATTGCGCTCTGCCGCTGCAGCAGCGAGGCCAGAATCGCGCCGACCAGCAGCAGCGTCAGCGTCATCACCAACAAAAAGCGTGCCTGCAAGCCGAAGCGCACCTGAGTCATTCCACATGATCCCTGACGCGTTGCACGCCCGCGCTCAACTCCTGCAGACGCCGGCGGCTCGTCGCATCCAGCGCATGGAACCCGGTGGTGTCGAAGAAACGTTTCAATGCCGGGCCTGCCTTGGGATCGGAAGCCGCCTGCAGCAGCACCACGCGCAACCGCTGCTCCACCGCCGGTTCCATCCCCGCACGCACCATTTCCACCGCGCGCGGCACCGGCGCGGTGCGGTGCACGATGCGGAAGTCGCGCTTGAACACCGGCGGCAGATGCCGCTCGTCGTCCCAATCCACGTTGCTGAGCGCGCCCACATCGATCAGCTGCTTGTGCACGAACGCCGCAACATTCAATTTGGATCCGACCATCAGATAGCCGACCGAACCGCTCACCGGGGTGTCGTCCGCCGACAGCAGCACATCGCACGCGATGCCATTGCGCAGCAGCTCGAGCATCGGCAACAGATAGCCGCTGGTGGACGAGGCGTTCTGCAGCGCCAGGGTGTGGCCGCGCAACTGCCCAAACGACTGGATCGGGCTGTCGCGGCGCACGAAGAACAGCGTATGGAAGTCGCGCAGGCCGCCACGTTCGGTCATCAGCAGCGGGTGGGCGCTGCCGCGCTGCCCCAGCAGCATCGCCGCCCCGGTGGTTTCGCTGACCCAGTCGACCCTGCCACGCCGAAGATAGCTGGACATCTGGCCCGCATCCGGCGCCATCAGGATCTCGCCACGACGGATGCCCACCTCGTGCATGCGCGGCACCACATAGTCCAGCAGCGGTTTGAGTTGATTGTAATGTGTGGCGGGGTCATCGCTGATCCGCCCAAGTACCAACACCGAGGAGGGCGCTGCCGCAGCCGTCACGGCCAAGCCTGCCCCGGCCAACAACCAGCAGGCAATCAGACACCATCGTAGACCGCGCAAAACGGACACTCCCCTAGAGCCGCGGACAGCCTAGCCGAATCTGTGAAGATGTGACAGACGTCAGTTTCCGGCCTGCCTGGCGAGCATGGCCATGCGCTGCGCGTCCGACAGGATGCCGCGGATCAGGCGTACCTCCTGCTCGGTCATGTCCGCGCGCAGCAATAGCCGGCGCAACTTGCGCATCGCCGACTCCGGCGCACGGCCCTTGTGGAAGTCGATCTCGTCCAGGGTGTCGCCCAACTGGCCGAACATGCCTTCCAGTTGCGCATGGCTGGCCGGGCCATCGCGCAAGCCGGCACTGGCCGCCGCAGGTGCCGGTTCGGCCTCGCCTGCGGCCAACTGCGCCAGCCGCACTTCGTACGCCAATACCTGCACGGCGGCGGCCAGATTGAGTGAACTGAACTGCGGGTCGGACGGGATATGTACCGCGGCATGGCAAAGCTGCAATTCGTCGTTGGTCAGCCCGGTGCGCTCGCGGCCGAATACGAAGGCCACTTCGGCCGGCTCGCTCGCCTTGGTCAGGGCGCGCTCCGCGCCTTCGTCCGGCAGCAATTCTTCCAGCGCCACCCGCCGCGCACGCGCGGTGCAGCCAATGACCAACCTGCAATCGGCCACCGCCTCGCCCAGCGTCGCGAAGATCGGCGCATCACCAAGCACGTCTTCGGCGCCGGCCGAGCGCCGGTAGGCGTCTTCGTCCAGCGCGCGCTCGGGCGCCACCAGCACCAGACGCGAGACACCCATGGTCTTCATCGCACGCGCGGCGGCGCCGATGTTGCCTGGATGCTGGGTACCGACAAGAACAAAACGGATGCGCTGACTGACGGACATGAACGGAGATTGGGGAGCTGGTCGGCCGTAGATGGTAAACTGCGCGGCCGGCTTTCGCGCCGGACCGCTCTTTTACCTTCGCCATTGTCCGTTCTGCCTTCACGGGAGCTTTAACCATGCAGAAACCCGCCGTCACCGTCATGGTCAAAGCCGCCCGCCTCGCCGGCAATGTGCTGTTGCGCGGCATCAACAAGCTCGATGCGCTCAACGTGGTGCAGAAAGGCCGCATGGACTACGCCAGCGAAGTCGATGCCGATGCCGAGAAGGTCATCATCAAGGAACTCAAGCGCGGCTACCCCGAGTACGCCGTGTTCGGCGAAGAAGGCGGCGTGCAGGGCGGCAAGAGTGGCCGCTACACCTGGGTGATCGATCCGCTCGACGGCACCAGCAACTATCTGCGCGGCTTCCCGCATTACTGCGTGTCGATCGCACTGGTGGAAAACGGCGAACCCACCGATGCGGTGATCTTCGACCCGCTGCGCAATGAGCTGTTCACTGCCAGCCGCGGTGCCGGCGCGGTGCTCAACGACCGCCGCATCCGTATTGCAGAACGCAAGGATCTGGAAGGCGCCATGGTCCACACCGGCTTCCCGCCGCGCGAACGTGCGCGCGCCAGTGCGCAGCTCAAGTGCGTGGATGCGTTGCTGGTGCAGGCCGAAGACGTGCGCCGCACCGGCTCGGCGGCGCTGGACCTGGCCTATGTGGCCTGCGGCCGTGCCGATGCCTACTTCGAAGCCGGCGTCAAAGCCTGGGACATCGCCGCCGGTGTGTTGCTGGTGCGCGAGGCCGGTGGCCGGGTCTGCGACTACAAGGGCGCCACCCCGCCGCGCATGGACAACATGGGCCCGGAAACCCAGCAGATCGTCGCCGGCAACATCAAGATCAGCGACGCGCTGCAGAAGGTCATCGTCAACACCGGCTACGCGCGCGAGTTCGACGCCAAGTTCTGATCGACGCCGCTTCGGTTGCGGTAGGAGCGCGTTTGCGCGCGATGGCGCTTTCCACGGCAATACCCATCGCGACCGAGGTCGCTGCTACGACGTAGACCGCACACACGAAGAAGGCCGGGATCGCTCCCGGCCTTCTTGCGTTACCGCATTAACTCAGAACGTCAGGCGATCGCGGCGTGGTAGCGGCGCTCGACTTCTTCCCAGTTCACGGCGTTGTAGAACGCGCCGATGTATTCCGGGCGACGGTTCTGGTACTTCAGGTAGTACGCGTGTTCCCACACGTCCAGGCCCAGGATCGGGGTGTTGCCTTCGAACAGCGGGCTGTCCTGGTTGGCGGTGCTTTCCACCACCAGCTTCTTGTCCGGGGTCACGCTCAACCATGCCCAGCCCGAGCCGAAACGGCTGACGGCCGCCTTGGTGAAGGCTTCCTTGAACTTCTCGAACCCACCGATGTCCTTGTCGATCGCCTTGGCGACCTCGCCCTTGGGCTCGCCGCCACCGTTGGGCGACAGCACCGTCCAGAACAACGAATGGTTGGCGTGGCCGCCGCCGTTATTGCGCACCGGGCCCTGCAGGTTTTCCGGCAGGCTCTTCAGTTTGGACACCAGCTCTTCGATCGGCAGGTCGGCGTACTCAGTCCCTTCCAGCGCCGCATTGACGTTGTTGATGTAGGTCTGATGATGCTTGGTGTGATGGATTTCCATCGTCTGCGCATCGATGTTCGGTTCCAGCGCGTCGTAGGCGTAGGGCAGCTGCGGAAGGGTATAAGCCATGCGTGTCTCCTGGACTTGCCGCCCGGCGAAGACCGGGCGTTGCGGGGTAGATGGTAAGGACGGCGGCGGCGCTTACCAAGGGTGCTGGCAGGGAAACTTCATCCCATCGCATGCCGCGCTGTTGGCTGCACACCTTGCACCATGCCCCGGTTACTTGGGCGTGAACCGCGCCAGCACCTGGCCGCGTTCAAAGTCGACACAGTCGCGCACCGGCATACTTGCTCTGCCGCACATATTCTTCGGACCGTCTTCATGCGCAAGCCCGCTTTGCTGATCGTTGCCATCGTGTTGCTGGTTGCCGGCTTATGGGGCATGCGCGCGATGCAGACGCCCAAGCCGCAGTTCGCGCCGCAACTCAACGCACCGATCGCCGCAACCGCACCGACGCGTGAGGTGCCGCGCCTGCCGGCGTTTCTGCCGATCGAGGCGATGGCGACCATCGTGCTGATCCAGCGCAGCGGCCCGTTTCCACATGCGCAGGACGGCAGCGTGTTCGGCAACCGCGAGCATCGCTTGCCCGAGCGCCCGCGCGGCTATTACCGCGAATACACCGTCGATACGCCCGGCAGCCAGGATCGCGGCGCGCGCCGCATCGTTACCGGCGGCACTCCGCCCGACGCCTGGTACTACAGCGACGATCATTATCAGAGCTTCAAAGCCTTCGATGGCCCGACCCCGGACCAGGCACCATGAGCGCGGGCGACTTCGCACTGGACCTGTCCGACCCGCAGCAGTCGGGCGTGTATCAAGCCGATACCGACGACCTGGACACCATGGCGGCGCTGGCGCGCGACGCCGGCTTGCGCATTCTGCGTGTGGATCTGGCCAGCTGCAGCGATAAACGCATGTTGCTGATGCGTCTGGCCACGCAACTGGATTTCCCTGCCAGCTTCGGCCGCAACTGGGATGCGCTCAGCGATGCATTGCGCGATCTGGCATGGCTGCCCTCGCCGCGCGGCTACGCATTACTGATCGACGGTGCCGAGGCATTGGCGCAGGCGGCACCGAATGACCGCGACAGTTTGCTGGATATTCTCGACGAGGCCGCAACCAGCTGGGCAACGCGCGGGCTCACCTTTGCGGCCTTCGTGGCACCGGCCAGCGCCTGCGACTGAGTAGGCCGACTCGGCGTTGCTACGTGGGCCTGGCCATCGCGTCGTGTAAACGCGCGTCATCCAACAGCGCCCCCACTTCACACGCTGAGGCCTGCGCGAACCAACTGCTCGCCACCTTGCGTTAGCCGCCCACTGGCCAGCACGCAACAGCGTGCCGGCATACGGGCCGGCTATTCCAGCTCGCTCCAGCGCGCATACGCCGCATCCAGCTGCTTCTGCGCATCGCCCAACGCTGCGGTGTGGGTGGCCATCGCCGCACTGTCGCGCTGATAAAAGCTCGGCTCGTTCATCGCCGCGGTGAGCGCGGCCACCTGCTGTTCCAGCGTCTCGATCAGGGCCGGCAGCTGTTCCAGCTCGCGGGCATCCTTGTAGCTGAGCTTGCGCTTGGGCGCCTCCGCCGGCGTCGCTGCGGCTGCCACGGGCGTGGCCACTGCAGCCGTCGCCGAGGCCTTGGCCACGGCCATCGCATTGCTGGCCGGCGTGCGGCGCTGACGCAACGAATCGCTGTAGCCGCCGACATAATCGCCAATCAGGCCATCGCCTTCCATCACCAGCGTGGAGGTCACCACGTTGTCGAGGAAGTCGCGGTCATGGCTGACCAGCAACAAGGTGCCGGTGTAGTCGCCCAGCAATTCTTCCAGCAACTCCAGCGTTTCCACATCCAGGTCGTTGGTCGGTTCGTCCATCACCAGCAGGTTGGAGGGCTGAGCGAACAGCCGCGCCAGCAGCAGGCGATTGCGCTCGCCGCCGGACAGCCGCGTGATCGGTGCGCGCGCACGCTCGGGCGTGAACAGAAAATCCTGCAGATAGGCATGTACATGCTTGCGCTTGCCATTGATTTCGAGGAAATCGCGGCCTTCGGCCACGTTCTCGATCGCGCTCCAGTCTTCGCGCAGCGTCGAGCGGTATTGGTCGAAATACGCAATCTGCAGATTGGTGCCGATGCGGATCTCGCCCTGCTGCGCCTGCAGGTCGCCCAGCAACAGCTTGAGCAAGGTGGTCTTGCCGCTGCCGTTGGGGCCGATCAGCCCGATGCGGTCGCCCCGCTGGATGATGGTGGAAAAACCCTTGACCATCGTGCGTGCGCCAAACGCAAAGCCGACGTCCTTGGCTTCGATCACCTTCTTGCCGGACGACTCGCCCTGCGAGACTTCCATGCGCACGTTGCCGGTCAGGTCGCGGCGCTGCACGCGCTCGTTGCGCATCGACTCCAGACGTCGCACACGGCCTTCGTCGCGGGTACGCCGCGCCTTGATGCCCTGGCGGATCCAGACCTCTTCCTGCGCCAGCATCTTGTCGAAGCGCGCATTTTCCTGCGCCTGCGCATTGAGCCGCTCTTCGCGACGCCGCTCGTAATTGGCCCAGTCGCCCGGCCAGCTGGTGACCTGGCCGCGGTCGATTTCGACGATGCGCGTCGCCAACGCACGCAGGAAGCGCCGGTCATGGGTGACGAACAGCACGCTGCCGCTCCAGCCTTTCAGGAACGACTCCAGCCAGTCGATCGCTTCGATATCCAGGTGATTGGTCGGTTCGTCCAGCAGCAGCACATCCGGCGAAGACACCAGCGAGCGCGCCAGCAATACGCGCCGCTTCATACCGCCGGACAGTCGCGAAAACTCCGCATCGCCGTCCAGTTCCAGCTTGGTCAGCGTCTCGGTGACGCGCTGATCCAGTGCCCACCCATCGGCCGCGTCGATCTTGGCCTGCACCTTGCCGAACGCTTCGCCATCGAACACCTCGGCATGGCTGAGCTGATGGAATTCGGCCAGCCAATGGCCCAACTCGCCCAGGCCGTCGGCCACCACGTCGAACACGCTGCCGCCGGTGCCCTGCGGTACCTCCTGCTCCAGCCGCGCGATGCGCACGCCTTGCTGCACGCGCACTTCGCCGTCGTCGGGCTTGAGCTCGCCGGCGATCAGTTTCATCAAGGTCGATTTGCCGGCGCCGTTGCGGCCGATCAGGGCGATACGCTCGCCCGGCTCGATCGTGAGGTCGGTTTTTTCCAGCAACAAGGGGCCGCCGACGCTGTAGTCGACGCTTTGCAGAGTGATTAAAGGCATGGCGCAATTGTACGGGATTGGTGATTGGGGATTCGGGATTGGCAGCAGGGCGCGCCGTTGCCGTGACCAATCCCGAATCACCAATTGCCAATCCCGGGCTAAAATGCGCCATGAACGAATTTTCCGCGCTGCCGCTGTCGCCGGCCCTGGCCCCCGGCATCGACGCCCTTGGCTACACCGTCCTTACTCCCATCCAGGCGCAGAGCCTGCCGCCGATCCTGCAGGGACTCGATGTTATCGCCCAGGCGCCGACCGGTAGCGGCAAGACCGCCGCGTTCGGGCTGGGCCTGCTGCAGAAGCTCGACCCGGCGCTGACCCGCGCGCAGGCGCTGGTGCTCTGCCCCACCCGCGAGCTTGCCGACCAGGTCGGCAAGCAGCTGCGCAAACTGGCCACCGGCATCCCCAACATGAAGCTGGTGGTGCTCACCGGCGGCATGCCGCTGGGCCCGCAACTGGCCTCGCTGGAAGCGCACGACCCGCAAGTGGTGGTCGGTACGCCCGGCCGCATCCAGGAACTGGCGCGCAAGCGCGCCCTGCACCTGGGCGGCGTGCGCACGCTGGTGCTGGACGAAGCCGACCGCATGCTCGACATGGGCTTCGAAGAACCCATCCGCGAGATCGCCAGCCGCTGCGACAAGCATCGCCAGAGCCTGCTGTTTTCGGCCACCTTCCCCGACATCATCCGCACGCTGGCGCGCGAGATCCTGAAAGACCCGGTCGAAATCACCGTCGAAGGCGCCGACAACGCGCCGGAAATCGACCAGCAGTTCTTCGAAGTCGACCCGACCTATCGGCAGAAAGCCGTCGCCGGCCTGCTGCTGCGCTTCAATCCCGAATCCAGCGTGGTGTTCTGCAATACCCGCAAGGAAGTGGACGAGGTGGCCGGCTCGCTGCAGGAGTTCGGCTTTTCCGCGCTCGCGCTGCATGGCGACATGGAGCAGCGCGACCGCGACGAAGTGCTGGTGCGCTTCGTCAATCGCAGCTGCAATGTGCTGGTGGCCAGCGATGTGGCCGCACGCGGGCTGGACGTGGAAGACCTGTCGGCAGTGGTCAATTACGAGTTGCCTACCGACACCGAAACCTATCGTCATCGCATCGGCCGTACCGCGCGGGCAGGCAAGCGCGGTTTGGCGCTCAGCCTGGTGGCCTCACGCGAGACCGGGCGCGCGCAGGCATTGGAAGCCGAACAAGGCCAGCCGTTGAAATGGTCGCGTGCGCCGTTGGCCACTGCGCGCCCGGCGCAGCTGCCGCAGGCGGCGATGACCACCTTGCGCATCGACGGCGGCAAGACCGACAAGCTGCGTGCCGGCGACATCCTCGGTGCATTGACCGGCGAGGCCGGGCTGTCGGGCGCGGCGATTGGCAAGATTGCCATCTACCCCACCCGCTCCTATGTCGCCATCGCTAACGCTCAGGTCGCCAAGGCGCTGGCGCATCTGCACGCAGGCAAGATCAAGGGACGCCGGTTCCGGGTCGGCAGGCTCTGAACACAACGCGGCCGGCATACCGCCGGCCGCATGCGTCTCGGCAGGAGCGCTCCTGGACGCGCGCACTTCCATGCGCCCGGGCTCGCCGCAAGACGCGACTCAGTAAGACAGCGTCGCCAGCAGCGGCACGTCGTCGGCCCATTTCTGGCGGCCCTGCAGTGCCTGCAACTCCACCAGCACCGCTGCACCGACAATTTCCAGTTCCAGCTGGGCAGCCAGGCCCAGCGCCGCACGCAGCGTGCCGCCGGTGGCCAGCACGTCGTCGACGATCAGCACGCGCGCGCCACGCGGCAACGCGTCTTCGTGCATTTCGATGCGGTCGGTCCCGTATTCCAACGCATATTCCTGGATCAGCGTGCGCCCCGGCAGCTTGCCCGGCTTGCGCACCGGCACGAAGCCGGTCCGCAATTCGCGCGCCAGCGCGGCACCCAGAATGAAACCACGCGCCTCGATCCCGAGCACCGCGTCCAGCGGCGTGGTCCGCCACGGCTGCGCCATCTCATCCAGCGCGGAAGCGAAATCCGGTCCATCGGACAGCAGCGGCGTGATGTCCTTGAAGACGATGCCCGGCTTGGGGAAATCGACAATGTCGCGGATCCGCTCCGACCAATGGTTGGGTCCGGAAGCGTTGGTGCCGGCGCAGCGGCTGCAGTCAGTCATGGTGGTTGTGGCGTTGTGGCCGGTGGGGACAGGCCTATTCTAGGCTGCGCAAGCCGTTGACGTCGCCTTTACGGCATACCTGCATCTGAGCGCGTCAGGAACTGCACGACAGCATCGAACACCCGGCGCGGTCGCGCGCCCACTCCGGTCGCCGCGCAGCGAATGCGTCACGCCCGGGCTGATCTTCGTACGGGCGGCGCATGACCTCCAGCAACTCCTGCACTCCGGACGGGTCGCCCTGCTCGGCCTGGTCGATTGCCTGCTGCGCCAGATAATTGCGCAACACATAGCGCGGATTGGCCAGGCGCATCCGCGCGCGGCGCTCGTCCGGCGTCAGCGCATCCTGTTGCAGGCGTGCGGCATAGCGCTGCAACCAGTCCCGCAATTGCGGCGCATCCGCCACGCGCTTGTCTTCGTCGTAGAACGCATCGCGCAGCTGCGCCGGGTCTGGATGTTCGGGCGACAGGTCGATCAGGCCGCGGAAGGTCAGCGTCATGTCCATCTCGGATTCGCGCATCAGCGCACGCAGCGCATCGATCAGCTGCAAATCCTCGTCGCGGCACTCGGCCAGCCCCAGCTTGGCGGCGGTGTCGCGCCGGTCGCACGCCAGATAAGTGTCACGGAAGCGATCCAGCCCCAGCCCCAGCTGCAGCGGCGCCTGGTCGGCGAACAACGGCGCCAGAGACTGGGCAAGCCGGCCCAGGTTCCAGTACGCCACCTGCGGCTGGGTCCCGAAACGGTAGCGACGTCCCTGCGCGTCGGTGGTGTTGGGCGTCCAGTCCGGGTCGTAGTCGTCCACCCACCCATACGGGCCGTAATCGATGGTCAACCCCAGGATCGACATGTTGTCGGTATTCATCACCCCATGCACAAAGCCGACCCGCATCCAGTGCGCCACCATCACCGCGGTGCGCTCGCACACCTGCGCGAACCAGTTGGCGTAGAGCGCCTCGCCGGCGCCGTCCAGCTCCGGGAAATCGCGTGCAATGGTGAAATCCACCCACTGCTGCAGCAGTGCCGTATCGCCGCGCGCGCTGGGCAATTCGAAGTTGCCGAAGCGAACAAACGAGGGCGCAACCCGACACACGATCGCGCCCGGCTCGCGCTGCGGCCGGCCGTCGTAGAACATGTCGCGCACCACCGCGTCGCCGGTGCCGACCAGACTCAAGGCGCGCGTCGTCGGCACGCCCAGATGATGCATCGCCTCGCTGCACAGAAATTCACGGATCGACGAACGCAAGACGGCACGCCCATCGGAGCCGCGCGAGTAAGGCGTGGGGCCGGCACCCTTGAGCTGCAATTCGTAGCGCCCGCCATCGATGCCGATCGCCTCGCCCAGCGAAATCGCCCGCCCGTCGCCAAGCTGGCCGGCCCAATGCCCGAACTGGTGCCCACCATAGTTGACCGCCCAGGGCTGCATGCCCGGATCCAGCACATTGCCACCGAAGACCTCGGCAAAGTGCGCACTGGCGATCTCAGCGTCGTCCAGGCCCAGCACGTGCGCCATCTCGGCCGAATACGCAATCAGGTACGGGGCGGCGACTGGCGTCGGCAGTACTGCCGACCAGGCGGCGCGCACCTCGCGCCGGCGCGCCCCCTCTTCCGGATCGCCAGGCAGCTGCTGGCGCAGGCGGTTATCAAAATGCAGTTGTGTCATCCGGCAAGCCTAGGCCACCGGCAGTGAACCCGGCATGGGCAGGTGCGCATCCAGCGCTGCCTGCGCACCGTATCTTCACTTGCTTGGCTCGCACCAAGCAGGCTCGTCCTGCACATGCTTGCGACGTGCAATAGCTGCTAATGGCCGCCGGCCGCAGATGGTGCGGGTGCGATACAGGCGGTCACGGCAAATCTGTGCTGCCGGGCCGCCACCGGACCGGTTCGCGCTTGTTTGCCAGTTACGTTCGTTCCTTGTACCAACCGCCCTTCCTGCCCTCCTGTCGATATCGTCCATGCCTTCGCGCGCCTCCCGCTGGTTCCGCCCCGCCATCCTGCTGCTCGGTTCGTTGACCATGACGGCCTGCAGTAGCGTCTTCTTTGGCGGCATCAATGCAGCATCTAGCCGCACAGGCATCGTCGAGCATCGCGACCAGGTCTTCGACCCCACGCACGGCCTGGCACTGGATGTGTACCAACCGCGCGGCGCGGTCGATGCGCCCGTGGTGGTGTTTTTCTATGGCGGCACCTGGAAGCGCGGTTCACGCGCCAACTACCGCTGGGTTGGCCGCGCGCTCGCGCGCCAGGGCGTGGTGGCGATGGTGGCCGACTACCGCAAATATCCGCAGGTCGGGCTGCAAGGCTTCATGTCCGACGCCGCTGGCGCTACCGCCTGGAGCTACCGGCACGCACACGAGTACGGCGGCGACCCGAAACGGCTCGCGGTGATGGGCCACTCGGCCGGCGCGCACATGGCCGCCTTACTCGGCACCGACGCACGCTGGCTGCAGGAGCAGAACCTCAAACCCCGTCAGCTGTGCGGCGTGGTGGGCCTGGCCGGACCCTACGACTTCCTGCCGATGACCGACCCGGAGCTGGTCGAGATTTTCGGCGACACGCCGGCAGCACAACGGCAATCGCAGCCGGTGCGCTACGTCGGCGGCGACGAACCGCCCATGCTGTTGCTGCATGGGGATGCCGACCACGTGGTCGAACTGCAGAACAGTCTCTCGCTGCAGCAGGTGCTAACACGCGAGGGCGGCACCGCCGAACTGAAGGTCTATCCCGGCATGGGCCACCTCGGCATCCTTCTGGGACTGCACAAAGCGCCCGAGCGCTCGCAGGTGCTGCGCGACACGCTGCAGTTCGTTCGCCAGTGCCGGGCACCCTGATCGTACTGCGGTGCCTTGCAGCCGTGCCTAGACAGGTAGTTATCGGCATCGCGCCCCGGCGAGCCACGATGCCGACCTAGGTCTTGATGATTGGCGCCAGTGGACGGCGGACGGATGCCTTTCGCCCGCCCTGACCTGCATCCCAAGACGCTGTGACGATCACTTTACCGGCTTGCTTCCCATCAACTCGAACGGGCCGCCCTTCTTGAGCGCGGCCTGATACGCAGGACGCGCCTCGATCCGCTCCACAAACGCGCGCAAGCGTGGATAGTTCTCCAGCCCGCCGCCGCGTGCAGCCGCCGCCTGCACCGGGAAGCTCATCTGGATATCGGCGGCAGTAAAGCGTTCGCCGGCGAACCAGCTGCTTGACTGCAGCGACTGCTCCATCCAGTCCAGGTGCAACCTGAGCTGCGGCCCGACGAATCCCGACATCGCCTTGTCCACGATTGCACGCGCGATGGGCTTGGCGAAGAACGGCATCGGCGCGCTGCGGATGCGCCCGAAGATCAGCGTCATCAACAACGGCGGCATCGCCGAGCCTTCGGCGTAGTGCATCCAATAGCGAAACTGCAGGCGCTCCGGCGACTCCAGTGGCCGCGGCGACGGCGACAGCGCACATTCGGTGTCGTAGCGCTCGGTCAGGTAGTCCAGAATCACGCCGGATTCGGCCACCACCAGATCACCATCGACAAGCACCGGCGATTTGCCGAGCGGGTGGATCGCGCGCAACGCCGGCGGCGCAAGCATGGTCTTGGGGTCGCGCTCGTGGCGCACGATCTGGTACGGCAGCGCCAGTTCCTCCAGCAGCCACAGCACGCGCTGGGAACGGGAGTTGTTGAGGTGGTGAACAGTGATCATGGGAAGGCTGCGCGCGGAAAGCGCACATGCTACCCAGCTGCGCGTCATCGCTGTGCGGAAGGAGCGCCCGGCAGACGCTTGAACGAGACTGGGCCCATTCCTGCAAACAATAAAAAACGCCGGGCGCTTGCGCGACCGGCGTTTTTGGCAACCTTACGGTCGCAGACGGATTAGACCGCCTGCACCTGGTCAGCCTGCATGCCCTTCTGGCCCTGCACGGCGACGAAGGTGACCTTCTGGCCTTCCTGCAGCGACTTGAAGCCGGTGCCCTGAATGGCGCGGAAGTGCACGAACAGGTCCGGGCCGCTTTCCGGGGTGATGAAGCCGAAGCCCTTGGCGTCGTTGAACCACTTCACGATACCGTTCATACGTGCTTCTGATGACATTTTACTAACTCCTGAACTATAGATGGATAAATCGCAGCGTCCGAAAAGCCGGAGCTGAGACTGAGTTGCAGGCGTTGGTAAAGCGGAACGATGAAGCGAGATCTGTAACGATCCGGCTGCACCAGGCCACGATTCACGGTGACCCTTGCAAACACAGTACGTGCACAGTACTCGTGTTTTCGGCAAAAAGCGACACCTTGCGTCAAATCTTTTGCAGTCAGGCCAAATCCGACTGTCTGTCAGGGCCCTCCCCATCCACAATTGCGCGATGAAAACCCCTGATACCCTCACCCGTGCGCAGATCTGGGTGGATGCCGACGCCTGCCCCGCCGTGATCCGCGACATCCTGTTCCGTGCCGCCGCGCGCACCGGCACCGCCGTGACCCTGGTCGCCAACCACTATCTCAGCACGCCCAGCCTGCCCCATGTTCGTGCCATCCAAGTGCCGGGCGGCCCAGACGCGGCCGACGACGCGATCGCAGAACGGGTGGCTGCCGGCGACCTGGTCGTCACCCAGGACATCCCGCTGGCGGCACGCGTGCTGGAGGCCGGCGCCAGTGCGGTCGGCCCACGCGGCGAACCGTTCACCAGCAATACCATCGCCGAGCGCCTGTCGGTGCGTGGCTTCATGGAAGAGTTGCGCGGTGCAGGCGTCGCCACCGGCGGGCCACCGGCGCTGCATGCGCGCGACCGTCAGGCCTTTGCCGCGCAGCTGGATCGCTGGCTGGCCGCGCAACCGCGCCCGCCGCGGTGACGCTGGCGACGTGACGCACGGCCGCGGAACCGGGTGCGTATCATAGGCGCCCTTTGCAATTGGCATCCTGATGGCCCTCACCGCCACCGTCCGCAGGGCGGAACTCCAGATCAGCGACATGGACCGCGGCTACTACGCCAACCATTCACTGACCCTGGCCCAGCATCCTTCCGAGACCGACGAGCGCCTGATGGTGCGGCTGCTCGCGTTCGCGCTGTTCGCCGACGACCGGCTGGAATTCGGCCGCGGCCTCAGCAACGACGACGAGCCCGACCTGTGGCGGCGCGACTACACCGGCGACCCGGACCTGTGGATCGACCTCGGCCAGCCCGACGAGAGCCGCGTGCGCAAGGCCTGCAACCGCTCGCGCGAGGCGGTGGTGATCGGCTATGGCGGCCAGGCCACCGAAACCTGGTGGAAGAAGCACGCCAACGCCATGGGCCGGCATCGCAACCTGCGCGTGATCGAACTCGAATCGCAGGCCACCGAAGCGCTGGGCGCGCTGATCCAGCGCGGCATGCGCTTTGACGTGATCATCCAGGACGGCGAAGTGCAGATGCTGGCCGACCACGGCAGCGTCACCCTGACCCCGATGGTGCGACAAGCGCCGGCCGAATGAACGTGCGTTGCGACGTATTGGTCATCGGTGCCGGTGCGGCCGGCCTGATGAGCGCCTTCACTGCCGGCCGGCGCGGCCGCCAGGTCCTGGTGATCGACCATGCCAACAAGGTCGGCAAGAAGATCCTGATGTCCGGCGGCGGGCGCTGCAATTTCACCAATACCGGTACAGCGCCTGGCAATTTCATTTCGGCCAATCGGCACTTCTGCAAATCCGCGCTGGCGCGCTACAGCCCGGGCGATTTCGTGGAAATGGTCGAGCGTCATGCCATTGCCTACCACGAGAAAGAGCTGGGCCAGTTGTTCTGCGACATCTCATCCAGGCAGATCGTGCGCATGCTGCTGGACGAATGCGACGCGGCTGGCGTGCAGATCCGTACCCAGTGCGAGGTGCTGTCGGTCCAGCGCGGCAGCGACGGCTTCGAGGTCCAGACCAGCCAGGGACGCGTGCAGGCGCAATCGTTGATCGTGGCAACCGGCGGGCTGTCGATCCCCAGCATGGGCGCCAGCGGCTTTGGCTACAGCTTGGCCAAACAGTTTGGCCATGCACTGCTGCCCACGCGTGCCGGACTGGTACCGATGACCCTGAGCGGCAAGCATCAGGAACGCCTGCAGGAGTTGTCCGGCCTCGCCTTCCCAGTGGAAGCGCACTGCAATGGGGTCAGCTTTCGCAACTTCATGCTGCTCACCCACCGTGGCGTCAGCGGTCCGGCGATCCTGCAGGTCTCTTCGTATTGGCAACCCGGCGACGACTTGCGACTCGACCTGTTGCCGGGACACGACGCGGGCGCATGGCTGCGCGAGCAAAAGCAGCAACGCGGCGCCACCGAGCTGCGCAACGTGCTGGCCGACGTGCTGCCGAAGCGCTTTGCGCAACGCCTGTGCGAGGTCTGGCTGCCGGACAAGCCGGTGCGTCAGCTGGATCCACCGCAACTGCAGGCCGCCGCCGAGCTGCTCGGCAGCTTCCCGCTGATCGCCAGCGGCACCGAAGGTTATCGGACGGCTGAAGTCACGCTAGGCGGGGTCGATACCCATCAGGTCTCGAGTGCGAGCATGGAGTCGCGCCTGGTGGCAGGCCTGTATTTCGTCGGCGAGGTGCTGGATGTCAGCGGCTGGCTGGGCGGTTACAACTTTCAGTGGGCGTGGGCGTCAGGCCATGCCGCGGGTAGCGTGGCGTAACGACGACGCTCAGGACGACCGCTTGCGGCCGATCACCGCTTAGGCACCGTGCAGGAGTTGCCCCGGCTCTGGACGGCACACACCGGATCCGGTCGATGCCCTGCCGAGGCGCTCGGCAGCGCAATACCTGCTCTACGTCTCACACTCGATGCGGCATGCTCCACACACATGGACGTGCCAGACCCCTTCGTGTATTAAAGCCCGTCTCTAGGGAGCTGCGCATGCAAAAAGGCAAAGATCTCACCCTCCGCCTGATGATCGTCGACGACAGCGTGGAGAGTGCCGAGACCATCGTCACCGCACTGCGCAACGGCGGCATTGCAGTGCGTCCGTCGCGCCCGCAAAACCAGGAGGAACTGGCCAGCATGCTGTCGGGCCAGATCGATCTGGCCATCCAGGGTCAGGCGCAGCAAGTGCCCATGAACGCCCTGCAGGCGCAGATCGCCGGCAGCGGCAAGGACATCCCGATCATCCTGCTGGCCGACCGGATCGAAGAAAACGCGCTGGTCGAGGCCGCTTCGCATGGCGTGCGCGCCATTGCATTGCGTCACCGCCCCGCACACCTGCTGGCATTGGTGCGCTCGGAGTGGGACGACCTGCAGGCCCGCCGTGGGTTGCGCCGCATCGAAGCGCAGATGCGCGAGACCGAGCGCCGCTGCGACGCACTCATTGCCTCCTCGCGTGACCCGATCGCCTACGTGCATGAAGGCATGCACATCCGCGCCAATGAGGCGTATCTGGAAATGTTCGGCTTCGAGTCGTTCGACGACGTCGAAGGCGTCTCGCTGCTGGACATGATCGCCGCGCAGTACGTCGACGATTTCAAACAGCTGCTCAAGGCCATGTCCAAGGGCGAGCCGCCGCCGGCGCAATACAAGCTCGACGCGCGCCGGGTGGAAGGCGACACCTTCCCGGCCACGATGGAATTTGCCACCGCCACCTACGAAGGCGAGCCATGCATCCAGGTGGTCTTCCGGCGCCGCGAGGAATTCGACCCGGAGCTGGCACGCGAGGTCGAAGACCTGCGCCAGCGCGACCAGGTCACCGGCCTGCTCAACCGCCCGACCTTCATGGTGGCGCTGGAAAAGGCAGTGGCGCAGGCTGGACGCAGCGAAGGCCAGTCGGGTTTCCTGCTGATCGAGCCGGATCACTACGCACGCATACTGCCGGAATTCGGCCTGGATTCGGCCGATGCATTGATTGCCGCGCTGGCCGCGCATGTGGCCAGCGTACTGGACGACAGCGTGGCGGCGGCGCGCTTCGGCGAACACAGTTTTGCCCTACTGACGAACGGCAATTACGCGCGCACGCATGCGCTGGCCGAGACGGTGCGCGATGCATTCGCGCAGTATGTCTTCAGCCTTGGCACGCGCTCGGCCACGGTGACGGTCAGCATCGGCGGTGTGCAGATCGGCGAAAAGATCGCCAGCATCGGCCAGGTGCTCAATCGCGGCACCGAAGGGGTACGCACCACCGCCGAGCTCGGTGGCAATGCGGTCAGCATCTACGACCCGGCAGCGTCCGACCGGGCGGAAGAAGAACGGATCGAACGTTGGGTCGAGCAGTTGCGCGAGGCGCTGGTTGGCGACGGCTTCCTGTTGCATTACCAGCCGGTACTCAACCTGCAGGGCGAGCCGCTGGAGCTGTACCAGGCCTTCCTGCGCCTGGAACGCAATGGCGAAATGATGTCGCCGAATGCGTTCATGGCGATAGCCGAAGAGCACGACCTCATCACCGAAATCGACCGCTGGGTGGTGGCGCGGGCGATCCGGCAACTGGGCGAACGGCAACGCGCCGGGCACAAGACGCACCTGCTGGTCCGCATCGGGCCGAACTCGTTCTCCGACCCGCAGATGATCGATACCATCCGTGAACAGCTGGCGGTCTACGGCGTGCCCGGTGAGCGGCTGTGGCTGCAGACCCCCGAATCGAAGGTGTTTACGCATCTACGCAATGCGCAGCAATTCCTGGCCGCGGTCTCGGCGATGGGCTGCAAGGTCGGGCTGGAACAGTTCGGCTCGGGCCTGGATTCGTTCCAGTTGCTGGCGCATTTCCAGCCGGCCTTCCTCAAGCTGGATCGCGGCATCACCGGCGACGCCGCGTCGGCGCGCGAAAGCCAGGAGAAGATCCGCGAGATCACCTCGCGCGCGCAGCCGGCAGGCATCCTGACGGTGGCCGAGTTCGTGGCCGATGCGCAATCGATGAGCAACTTCTTCAGTGCCGGGGTGGACTATGTGCAAGGCGACTTCGTCGCACCGACCGGACCGTTGATGAACTACGAGTTCGGCTGAGCCAACCGAGCGCCGGCAACGCAGCACAACAAAAGGCCCGCACTGCGCGGGCCTTTTGCTGTCTTTGGCAATGATCCTGACTGGGCCACTGGCCAACCAGACCATGCAGCGGACCGGATCGGTGAGCATGGATAACTGACGTACCGTAGCAACCGTCAGAGGTGGCACAAACCGCAGCGCCTTCCGCATGGCACAGCGCCGCAGCGATCCCGGTGACCGCTGCTTACAGCGCCGCACCATTGGCGGCCCGCAGCGCGGCGATACGCTCGGTCAGCGGCGGGTGGCTCAGGAACAGGCGACGCAGCCCATCGCCCACACCACCGGAAATGCCGAACGCCTGCACCTGCGAAGGCAAGGTGTTCTGGCCATGATTGAGCGACAGCCGCTCCAGCGCAGCGATCATCTTGCTGCGCCCGGCCAGCTGGGCGCCGCCGGCGTCGGCGCGGAATTCGCGGCGTCGCGAGAACCACATCGCGATCATGGTCGCGAACAGGCCGAACACCATTTCCAGCGCGAACACGATGATGTAGTACGCAAAGCCGCGGCCAGTGTCACGGTTGCCCGACACCGCGCTGTCGATGATGCCGCCGACCACCCGTGCCAGCACGATCACGAAGGTATTGAGCACGCCCTGCAGCAGCGCCATGGTCACCATGTCGCCATTGGCGATATGGGCGACTTCATGACCGAGCACCGCTTCAGCCTCGTCCTGCTGCATGTTGTGCAACAGGCCCGTGGACACGGCCACCAGCGCATTGTTGCGGTTGGCCCCCGTGGCGAAGGCATTGATTTCCGGCCCGTCGTACACCGCCACTTCCGGCATGCCGATGCCGGCGGCCTGCGCCTGACGGCGCACGGTCTCCAGCAACCAGCGCTCGGTTGGCGTGCGCGGCTCGGTGATCACCTGCGCACCGGTACTGCGCTTGGCCATGAACTTGGACAGCAACAATGAAAGGAACGAGCCGCCGAAACCGAAGATCGCGGCCATCACCAACAAGCCGCTCATCTGCGCGGAGTTGACGCCCAGCACCGACATGACGATGCCGGCGAGTATCAACACCGCC
Source organism: Xanthomonas nasturtii (assembly GCF_001660815.1). Taxonomy (GTDB): domain Bacteria; phylum Pseudomonadota; class Gammaproteobacteria; order Xanthomonadales; family Xanthomonadaceae; genus Xanthomonas; species Xanthomonas nasturtii. Next base: position 30,372 of record NZ_LYMI01000034.1, on the reverse strand, counting down.
AGGTTGGTCAGCAGGAACAGGACAATGCGGTTGAACATGGCACGGTGGCTCCACTGATGCGGGGGTGAACTGTTGCGGATCTGCGGGTGTTGCGGCTTGAAATCAAGCAAGCACCTGACCGACGATTCAGTTGCCCATGCCATCGCCCACCTATCTCGGCCGCTTCGCGCCCTCCCCCACTGGCCCCCTGCACTTCGGCTCCCTGCTCGCTGCCTTCGGCAGCTGGCTGCTGGCCCGGCATGCCGGTGGGCAGTGGTGCGTGCGCATCGAAGACATCGACCCGCCGCGCGCCGATCCTGGCGCCTCCGAACGACAGCTGCGCACCCTGGCCGCGTTCGGACTGCACTCGGACCTGCCGGTGATCCGGCAGTCCGAGCGCGATGCAACCTACATCGCGGCAATCACCCACTTGCTGGAGACCGGCCAGGCATTTGAATGCAGCTGCAGCCGCGCCGACCTGGCCGGCATGGGCGGTGTCCACCACGCCTGCATTGCGCCGTTGGGCGAGCGCCGTGCAGTACGCCTGCGGGTGCCACCGCAGCCGCCGGTGGGCTTCGACGACGCGCTGCAAGGCCATCTGCTGCAGGACGTCTACGCAGATGTAGGCGATGTGGTGCTGCGCCGCGCCGATGGCTATTGGGCGTACCAACTGGCGGTGGTGGTGGACGATGCGGCGCAGGGCATCACCAATGTGGTGCGCGGCGCCGACCTGCTCGACTCCACCCCTCGGCAGATGTTGTTGCAGCGCGCACTGGGCCTGCCGCAACCGCGCTATCTGCACCTGCCGCTGATCCTGGATGGCGATGGGCGCAAGCTGTCCAAGTCGCACGACGCGCCCGCGCTGGACGATGCAGATCCACTGCCGGCCCTGCACGCAGCCTGGGCCGCACTGGGACAACGTCCTGCTGCGCTACCGCGGCATGCGGACGTGGCGACCTTGCTGCAGCATGCCGTGCAGCATTTCTCGCCACCGTTGCTGCCGCGCCAGCGCCAGCAGGATCTGGATAAGCGCGCATCCGGGCGCCAGCGTGACTAGAATTGCGCCCCAGCACCGGCATCCGGGCGCGGCAGCGTCGCCACGCTTCCGAGATCGCCTCGGCCTTACTTGTTGAATGGAGTCTTCATGACATCTCGCGTCGCATTGGTCACCGGCGGCACCGGCGGCATCGGTACTGCCATCTGCAAGCGCCTGGCCGACCAGGGCCACCGGGTCGCCAGCAACTTCCGCAACGAAGAAAAGGCGCGCGACTGGCAGCAGCGCATGCAGGCGCAGGGCTATGAGGTTGCGCTGTTTCGCGGCGATGTGGCCTCGTCCGAGCATGCACGCGCATTGGTGGAAGAGGTCGAAGCCTCGCTGGGGCCGATCGAGGTGCTGGTCAACAATGCCGGCATCACCCGCGATACGACCTTCCACCGCATGACTGCCGAGCAGTGGCACGAGGTCATCAACACCAACCTCAATTCGGTCTTCAACGTGACCCGCCCGGTGATCGAGGGCATGCGCAAGCGCGGCTGGGGCCGGGTGATCCAGATCAGCTCGATCAACGGGCTCAAGGGCCAGTACGGGCAGGCCAACTATGCAGCAGCCAAGGCCGGCATGCATGGCTTCACCATTTCGCTGGCACGCGAAAACGCGGCGTTCGGGGTCACCGTCAACACGGTCTCGCCCGGCTACGTGGCCACCGACATGGTGATGGCGGTGCCGGAGGAAGTGCGCGCCAAGATCGTGGCCGACATCCCCACCGGGCGCCTGGGCCGCCCGGAAGAGATCGCCTATGCAGTGGCGTTTCTTGTTGCAGAAGAGGCCGCCTGGATCACCGGTTCCAATCTGGACATCAACGGCGGCCACCACATGGGTTGGTAGCGTTTGCTGCAACTTTGCGGTGCAGCATGGATTTACCTCAAAAACCATGCTGCGCAACATTTTTAATGTGTCCGCTTAAGCAAATAAGGCGTTCTGGCTGTTGCAACCGCTGCTGCGGTGCGCCATCCTGCGCGCACTATCAGTGTGAGTGAACGTTCCATGGCCGGACTTCGCATCATCAAGAAGTATCCCAATCGCCGTCTCTACGACACGGAAATCTCCAGCTACATCACCATCGAAGATGTGCGCCAACTGATCATCGATGGCGAAGAATTCGAGGTACGCGACGCCAAGAGCGGCGAAGACCTCAGCCGCGCGGTGTTGCTGCAAATCATCGCCGACCGCGAACAGGACGGCGAGCCGATGCTCTCCACCCAGTTGCTGAGCCAGATCATCCGCTTCTACGGCGACTCGCTGCAGGGCTTCATGGGCAATTACCTGGAGCGCAGCATGCAGGTGTTCCTGGACCAGCAGCAGCAGTTCCGCCAGCAGATGGGCAACCTGCTCGGGCAGACCCCGTGGGCGATGATGAACCAGCTGACCGAGCGCAACCTGGAGTTGTGGCAGGAATTCCAGCGCAATTTCGGCGCCGGCTTCGGTCGTCCGGGTGGCCCGGGCACGCCGCCGAACCCGCCCGGCGCAGGCGGCCTGGGCAGCGGCCCGATGGGGACCGGTACGCACGGCACGGCCGGCAGCAATCATGGCACCACCGGCAAGGCCCGCAATCGCGGCTAAGAGCGACTCACAAAACGACGATGCGGCCGCCAAGCGGCCGCGGCAAGCGCTCGGTGCGGCATGTACCACGCGTACACTCCGGCTCCGAGCCCGCCGTCCGCCGTCCGCACCCACCTGACGACCGCTCGCTACGTTCCATTAGCCGCTCCAGGACGAACGCCGCGCGTGGAGCGTGACGCTCCCAGGCGCCACCGATCAGCGGCGGGCCTGCCCTGCGCAGGCCGAGCAGATCCGCTCCACGTGGTAGCCACGTGCACGCAACCGCTCCACCACCCCATCGTTTCCCAACAAGTGCAGCGCACCGACCACCACCAGCGTGGTTCCGCTGCCTTTGCCAAGCCGCTGTTCCAGCCGCGGTACCCAGCGCGCATTGCGCTCGACGTTGATGTCCTGATACAGCGCCGGATAGTGGCGGCGCATGTCCTCGGCCATCTGCGTGGACAGCGTATGCACGTCGCCATTGCGCCAGGCCGCGTGCAGCTGCTGCAGTTGATCGCTGGTCTCTGCCTCGTCCAGCGCTTCTTCCAGCAACTGATGCTGCTCGGTCGGCGACATGCCGTCGAGCAAGGCGATCTGTTCCGCGGCACGCTCCAGACCATCGGCCGGCTTGCCACGTGTCTGCGCCTGTTGCATCAGGTAATGGTCCAGACCCGCGTTCGGGTCCATGCCCTGCCGGGTCATCTCGGCCAGGCTGATCGTCAGCGCCACAAACCACGGTTCCATCGGCTGCAGGCTCTCCAGCGATATGCCGTACTTGCGCGCGTAGGCACGCAACGCCTGCCAGGTCTTCGCATCCAGCGTGTTTTGCAGCGTGCGCCCGTCGGTGCGCCGCGCTGCCTGCAGCATGCGGCTGCCCAGCTCGGGCGATTGCGCATCGGCAGGCGGCAACTCGAACAGCAGCCGGTCGGCCTTGGCGAAAGCCTGCAGCACATCCGGCGACAACGGGTAGTCGCTGGGCTTGAGCACATGGAACGAGCCCAGCAGATACAGCGTACCGCCCTTGCCATCGACCTTCCACAGCAGCGGCACCGGCGGGCCGGTCGGCACATCACTGGCGCCACGCGCCCACACCGGCACCAGCGCCCCGCTCCACAACATCAGGCCGAGCAGCGCGCCGCTGCACCAGGCGGCGACGCGTCGGCGCGTTGAGGTTGCCGCTTTCATCTTCATCGTGCTGCTCCGCGCATGTCAGCGTCGCACATGTCAGTGCGGCACCTTGTAGGTCTTCTCGCCTGCCGACACCGCCAGGTCGATCCGGTTTTCCGGGGGCGGCAACGGGCAGGTGGCGAACGGGGTGAACGCGCACGGCGGGTTGTAGGCGCGATTGAAATCGACCACCACCTGCCCGGAAGCATCCGGCACATCCAGGTCCAGAAAACGCCCGGCCGGATAGCTGCCATGGCCGCTGGTGCGGTCGGCGAACACCACGAACATCGGCCGCCCCGGCTCGCCGATGGTTTCCAACCGGTAGGCCTTGCCGTCGCGCTCGAACTCGATCGCACCGGCATTGGGCTGCTCGCTACTGATGCCGACGATATCCACGATCGCAATGGTCTTGCCGACATCGTTGGGCACATAGCGCGCGCTGATGCGCCAGGACGGATCGACCGGCCAGTAGTCCAGGCCTGCGAAGTGGCTGCGCGATGGCGCGTCGGCATGCTTGACCCGCAGCGCGTTGCGGTCGCCGCGATGGATCAGGCTCAACACGCCCTTGCCGCCATCGAAATGGATGAAGGTCGGCTGCGGGTCGCGATCGGACTGGAAGCGGATCCGGCCGGTCAGTGGCTTGCCGTCCAGGTTCAGCGCTGCGCCACGCTCGGGCACGAACCAGACCATGTCGTTCTCGGTGGACACCATGCCCATCTTCGGCGGGCCCACCGCGAGTTTGATGCCACTGTCGGCGCTGCTGCCGATGTAGTGCGCCTTCAGCGAGAGCCAGTGCAGGCCAACCAGGCTGGTCCAGCCATCGGGGGCGCGCAGCTCTTTCAGACGTGCTTCGCGCCAGGCGGCGGTGTCGGCCAGAAACGTCTTGTCGAGTGCGACCGGCGCGGCGGGCGCTGGCGCATCGCGCCCGCAACCGGGCAACGCTACTGCCACCAGCATGCCGAGCAGCCAGCCCTTCCCCCTGTGCACTGCCATCAACGTCCCCTGAGAAACCAACGATCGATATCGCTCAGCGTAAACCGAGCCCAGGTCGGTCGGCCATGGTTGCATTGACCCGAGCGCTCTGTAGCTTCCATATCGCGCAGCAGCGCGTTCATTTCGGGCACGGTGAGGCGGCGATTGGCGCGCACCGCGCCATGGCAGGCCATCGTGGAGAGCAGCTCGTCGCGTGCGCTGGCGATGCGGCGGCTTTGCCCATGTTCGCGCAGATCGCCAAGCACATCGCGCAGCAGCGCCTCCGGCTCGGCATTGGCCAGCAGTGCAGGAATGCTGCGCACATGCAGCGATTGCGGGCCGGCGCGGGTGATCTCGAAACCGAGCGTGGCCAGCGTCTCGGCTTCGCGCTCGGCGGTGTCGGCTTCGCGCTCGCCCACCGCCAGCGTCATCGGCACCAGCAAGGGCTGCGCATGCAGGCCGATACTGTCGTGCGCAGCTTTGAGCCGCTCATAGCCGATGCGCTCGTGCGCCGCGTGCATGTCGACCACGATCAAGCCTTCGGCGTTTTCGGCCAGGATGTAGATGCCGTGCAACTGCGCCACCGCATACCCCAGTGGCGGCACCCCGCTGTCTGCTGCAGTTGCCGGCAACCCGGTGCCGGCCATCGCCGGCATGCCTGCCGATTGCTGCGCGCTGCTCGGTGGCGGCGCATACAGCGCGCTGTATGCGGCGCGCGTTTCGTCCACGCGCAGACCCAACGGCGTCTGCGAAGGCGTCCAGCTTGCGTAGCTGTACGCGCTGTTGCCGCTACCGGATGTGCCACCGTGGTTTGCAACGCCGCCGCTGGCAATGCCGCCCATTCCGCCGGAGGTGGCACCCGCGTGGCCATCGCTGCCGATGCTGTTGGGCGTCGCACCAGCGCGGGTGTGCGCCAACGCGTCCTGCAAGGTGCGATAGACGAAATCGTGGATCAGCCGCGCTTCGCGGAAGCGCACCTCGTGCTTGGCCGGGTGCACGTTGACGTCCACGCGCGCCGGGTCCAGTTCCAGGAACAACACGTACGCCGGCTGGCGGCCATGGAACAGCACATCGCCATAGGCCATCTTTACCGCGTGCGCCACGCTGCGGTCGCGTACCGACCGGCCGTTGACGTAGAGGTATTGCTGGTCGGTGCTGGCACGCGAGTAATGCGGCTGCGCGACCCAGCCATGCAGGCGCAGACCGGCACCGCTGTGGTCCACGCGCAAGGCCTGGCGCGCGAAATCCTCGCCCAGGGTTTCGCCCAGCCGCGCATCCGAATACAGATCGCCCGGCTTGTAGCGCCGCGACGGTTTGCCGTTGTGCGAGACGCGCAATTCCACATCCGGGCGCGCCAGCGCCAACGAGCGCAGCCACTCTTCGATGTGCCCGAGTTCGGTACGTTCGGCACGCAGGAACTTGCGCCGCGCCGGCACGTTGAAGAACAGCTCGCGCACTTCGACCGTGGTACCCGGCGCATGCGCGCGCGGCAGCACCTCACCCAGGCGCCCGCCGTCGATTTCCAGTGCCGAGCCGTGTTCGGCGTCGTGGCGGCGCGAGGTCAGGGTGAAGCGGCTGACCGAGGCGATGGACGGCAAGGCTTCGCCGCGGAAGCCGAGCGTGGCCACGGTTTCCAGGTCGTCCAGCGAGGCAATCTTGCTGGTGGCATGCCGCGACACCGCCAGCGGCAGTTCGTCCGGGGGGATGCCGCCGCCGTTGTCGCGGATGCGGATCAGCCGGACGCCGCCTTCTTCGAGCTCGATATCCACGCGCGTGGCGCCGGCATCGAGCGCATTCTCGACCAGTTCCTTGACCACCGAAGCGGGCCGCTCGACGACTTCGCCGGCAGCGATCTGGTTGATCAGAATCTCGGGCAACTGACGGATCGCCATCAGCGCGCGCTCCACTGCTGGAAGCGCAAAACACGGTGCGTCGGGAATGTGGCAGGCAAGACAAACGTCGGCACGGCAATCCGGCGGCGCGCAGGCGCCGTCATCAAGGAATCAGTGCGCAATGATAGCCGAGCGGGTCAGCGGCTGCCGCCGGCCACGGTGCCGACCGCATCGGCCTCGGCCTGCGCGCGCGCTGCGAACAAGGTGCCGGGCGGCGGCTGGCGGGTGAAAAAGGTATCGATGCCGTCGAGCACGGCTGCCGCGATCTTGCGCTGGTAAGCCGGGTCGATCAGGCGACGCTCTTCGTCCGGATTGGAGATGAAGGCAGTTTCCACCAGCATGGCCGGCATGTCGGAGGTGCGCAGCACCGCAAAATTGGCGCGTTCCAGCTGCGGCTTGTGGTTGTTGCCGATGCGCTTCAACCCACCCAGCACATGACCGGCGGCGTCTTCGGAGGCTTTCATGTGGCCGCTCTGGGCCAGGTCCAGTAACACGTTGGCAAGCGTGCTTTCGGTCTGCTGCAGGCGTACGCCACCGACCAGATCGGCGGCATTTTCCTTGTCGGCCAGCCAGCGCGCACGTTGCGAGGAGGCGCCCTTGGTCGACAACACGTAAACGGACGAGCCGGTGGCGCTGCGGTTTTCGGCAGCGTCGGCGTGGATCGAAATGAAGATGTCGGCCTTGGCAGCACGCGCTTTTTGCGCGCGCATCGGCAACGGAATGAACACGTCGGTATCGCGGGTGAGATAGGCCTTCATGCCCGGCGTGGCGTTGATCTGGCGTGCCAGTTCGCGGCCAACCGCCAGCGTGACATCCTTCTCGCGCTTGCCGGTGGGGCCCATGGCGCCCGGATCCTGGCCGCCGTGGCCCGGGTCGATCGCCACGATCAACGGACGCATGCCCGGTGCCATCTTGACGCGCGCAGCTTCGCTGGGCAGCACCGGACGCGGCGGAATGTCGTCGTCGCTCGCGCCAGCAACGGCATTGGGCCCGCTGTTGGGCATGGGTGCTGCGGCGCTGCCCGGCATGGCAGCTGCCGGCGCTCTACCGCCGTTCAAGATTGCTGCGGCGGATGCGCTGCTGCCGGCCACTGCTGCGCCAGCCGATGAATTGCCGGTAGCGACAGCGGCACGGTTAGGTGTGTTGCCGGCAACGCCGGCCGGCGCTGCGGTGCCGGTAGCTGCGGTGGTGCCAGGGCGCGGCGTCGGCACGCCGGTAGCCACCGTGGTCGGTACCGGTGCTTGCGTGACGGTGGGCATTGCCGATGCCGGCACGTACGCTGCAGGCGGTGGAATCGACGGTTGGGGTGGCGGCACCGAGGAGGCACGTTGCGCAGAGGCGGCCAGCGCGGCGGTTGCACGTGCGGCTTCGGTTTGCGCATTGAGCGGACGCGGCGCCGGCACGGCAGCAGGCATCGCCGCAGCGGCAACGACCGAGGTCGCGGCCGGGGCGGGATCGCCTGGCCACTCGATCACCAAAGTCGACGCACTGCCCAGCGTCTGCATCTGCGGCTTGAGCGGCGTCACCGGCGTTGCCAGCTCGAACACCACCCGGAACGTCCCCGGCACCGGCTGCCCGGTGCGCACCGAGGTCACCAACCCGGCAGCGGGCGGCAGCTTGAGGCCGCGCATACCGGACGAATCGGGAAAATCCACCACCAGGCGATTCGGATTCGCCAGCGACAGGGTTTTGAAGCCGCCGCTGCCGGCCAACTGAATTTCTGCGCGCGTGCCGGTGGCGCCAGTGCTGACACCGACCCCCTTGATTTCGCCGGCCCACGCAGCAAAAACCGCCAGGCTGAGGCTGGCGGTCAGGGCGGAAGCACAGAACTGGCGGATCCCCGGTGTCATGGCGCTGGATTCAATCACCCAACTGCGTGAATTGCAAGGTGATTTCCCTTAATAATCCACAACCTGGCGTTCATTCTTCTTGTGCGGCGGCAAAAAGAGCCCGCAACTGGGGCTGCTGCGAGAGGCGCTCCAGCCAACCGCGTCCGGTCGCGCTACGGCCCAGCAGCCGGACGCTGCGGCCTTCGCCGGCCACGGCCAGTTCCACATCCAGATCGACCGGCGGCAGGACGCCTGCACCGCGCTCCGGCCATTCGATCAGCCACAGGCTTGCACTGCCTTCGTCGAGCCCGAGAAAGTCCAGCTCTCCGGCATGCCCGATGCGATACAGATCCAGATGCCAGGCTTCATCGCCGGTACGCAGCGGGTAGCGTTCGACCAGTGTGTAGGTGGGGCTGCGGATCGGCCCGGTGACGCCGAGTGCGCGCAACAGCGTGCGTGCGAGCGTGGATTTGCCGGCGCCCAGGTCGCCATGCAACTGCACCACGGCGCTGGCAGGCCGTACCGCGGCCAGCGCCTGGCCCAGGATTTCGGTGGCCTGGGGGTCGTCCAATTGTCCGTTGAGCTCGCTCATGCACTGGCTCCGGCGTTGGCAAGGCGGCGCAGTTCGGGAAGCAGGTCTGTCGGCAACAGGCCACGTTCGCCTGCGCGCGCGGCCGCATCGCCGGCGCAGGCGTGCAGCAAGGCGCCGAGACTGGCGGCATCGAACGGCGACCAGCCCTGCCCCAGCAGCGCGGCGATGACGCCGGTCAACAGGTCGCCCATGCCGCCGACCGCCATGCCCGCATTCCCCGCATCGATGATGCGCGGCAAGGCATCGGGCGTGGCGACCACGGTGCCGGCGCCCTTGAGCACCACCACTGCGTCGTAGCGTGTTGCCAATGCTGCAGCAGCGGCCAGACGATCGCGCTGGATTTCCCCGGTCGAACACCCCAGCAGACGACCGGCTTCGCCTGGATGTGGGGTCAACACGCGCCGGCCACGCGCCGGCACATCGGTGCCAGCCAACAGATTCAGGCCATCGGCATCGATCACCAGCGCCGTGTCCGAGCCCAGCGCCGCGCGCCACAAGGTCTGCGCCCAGGCGTCCTGCCCTAGCCCGGGCCCGAGCGCGACCGCATCGGCGGCGCCGGCCAGTGCGGCGATGTCGTCATCGGCCTGCACGGCACGCACCATCGCCTCGGGGCAGCGCGCCAGCAGCGGGGTCACATGCTCGGCACGCGTTGCCACCTGCACCAACCCGGCGCCACTGCGCAAGGCCGCTTCGGCGGTCAGCATGATCGCGCCACCGCTGCCCAGGTTGCCGCCCACGCACAGCACCCGCCCGGATTCGCCCTTGTGCGTATTGCGGCGACGCGGGCGCAGCTGCGCTGCCAGCGCATCGCGATTCCAACTGTGTGCGGCTGGCGTTAGTCCGTCGAATGCAGACGCAGGTACCTCCAGCGACGCGACTGCGCGCTCGCCGGCGTACTCCAGCGCATCGCCGGTGTAGAGCCCCAGATGCGGCACGATGAATTGCAAGGTCAGCGACGCGCGGACCGCGGCGCCGAAGGCCACCCCGTGATCTGCATCGATGCCGCTGGGAACATCCAGCGCGAACACCGGTACCCCGGCCGTGTTGATGGCGTCCATCAACGCAGCGGTCGCCTCGTCCGGCGCGCGGTTCAGGCCGATGCCGAACAGCGCATCGACAATCACATCGGCCTGCGCTAGCGCATACGGAAACAACTCGATCGCGCCGCCAACGGCCAGATAGTCGGTGCAGGCACGCTGCGCCAGTTCCGAGGCCGGGCCATGCTCGGGCAGATGTACCACGCGCACATGGCGCCCTGCGCGCTGCGCCAGGCGCGCCAGCACATAGCCATCGCCGCCGTTGTTGCCGGTACCGCAGACCACCACGATGCGGCGCGCCTGCGGCCAGCGCTCCAGCAAGCATTGCCAGGCAGCCTGCCCGGCGCGTTGCATCAGCAGGTAGCCATCGCCACCCAGCAGCATGGTGGCCTGCGCATCGAGCGTGCGTGCGGCAGCGGTGTCGTAAAGAGCGAGCGGTGCGTACATGCCGGGAATTCTATACTTGTCGCCATGTCTGCCGTCCTCGCCCGCCCCGACCCTACCGATGCCGCCGCGCGTATCCGTGCGCTTGCGCGCGAAGCCGGCTTTCAACGCTGCGGCATCACCGGCATCGAGCTGGGCGAAGACGAGGCGCATCTGCGCAGCTGGCTGGCAGAAGGCCTGTACGGCACCATGCACTGGATGGCCCAGCATGGCGACAAGCGCTCGCGCCCGCAGGAGCTGGTGCCTGGCACCTTGCGGGTGTTGTCGGTGGGCATGGATTACGGCCGCAAGGACGACACCGAGGCCTGGAACACCTTGCACGACGGCAACCGTGCGTACGTGGCGCGCTATGCGCTGGGGCGCGATTACCACAAGCTGATGCGCAACCGGCTGCAGAAACTGGCAGAGCGCATCCAGGGCGAGATCGGCGCGTTCGGCTTCCGCGTGTTCGTCGATTCGGCGCCGGTGCTGGAGCGTGCTTTGGCGCGCAACGCCGGGCTGGGCTGGATCGGCAAACACACCTGCCTGATCGATCGCAACGGCGGCTCGTGGTTTTTCCTGGGCGAGATCTACCTGGATCTGCCGCTGCCCATCGACACGCCCGCCACCGCGCATTGCGGCACCTGCACGCGCTGCATCGACATCTGCCCGACCCAGGCCATCATCGCGCCGTACCGGCTGGATGCGCGCCGCTGCATTGCCTACCTCACCATCGAACACGACGGCGCCATTCCGGAAGAGATGCGCAAGCCAATCGGCAACCGCATCTTCGGCTGCGACGATTGCCAGCTGATCTGCCCCTGGAACAAGTTCGCCAAACGCACCGACGAGGCCGACTTCCGCGCCCGCAACGATCTGGATGTGGCAACGCTGCCGCAGCTGTTTGCCTGGGACGAAGCCGAATTCCTGCGCCGCACCGAGGGCAGCCCGATCCGCCGCAGCGGACACGAACGCTGGCTACGCAATATCGCAGTGGGGCTGGGCAATGCACCGGGCACGCCGGAAGTCCTGGCCGCACTGCAAGCGCGTCGCCACGACGACTCGGAGCTGGTGCGCGAACACGTGGGCTGGGCGCTGGCGCAGCACGGTCTCTGAGCCGCGAGCGTTTGCCATGCGTTCCGCTGGCGCCACAGCCATCGGCGCCACACGCGCGGCAGGCGATGGCCCACGATCAGCCACCGGGCTCATGAGCTTCGGGCAACCGATCACCCACGACCGGCGCCGCTACGGGATAATGCGGCGATGGCCGACCGCAACGAACATATCCTCACTCCCAGCCAGCTCAATACGCTGGCGCGCGACCTGCTGGAAGGCAGCTTCCCGCTGGTGTGGGTGGAAGCAGAGCTGAGCAGCGTCACCCGCCCGTCCTCGGGCCATCTGTACTTCACGCTGAAGGACGCACGCGCACAGATCCGCTGCGCGATGTTCAAACCCAAGAGCACATGGCTGAAGTTCCAGCCGCGCGAAGGCTTGCGCGTGCTCGCGCGTGGACGCCTGACCCTGTACGAAGCGCGCGGCGACTACCAACTGGTGCTCGACCACATGGAAGAAGCCGGCGAAGGCGCGCTGCGACGTGCCTTCGACGAACTGCGTGCGCGCCTGGCGGCCGAAGGCTTGTTCGATGCCGAGCGCAAGCAACCGTTGCCTGCGCATGTGCGCCGTCTGGCGGTGATCACCTCGCCCAGCGGCGCGGCGGTGCGCGATGTGCTCAGCGTGCTGGCACGGCGCTTTCCGCTGTTGGAAGTGGACCTGCTGCCGTCGCTGGTGCAGGGCGACAGCGCCGCCGCGCAGGTCACCTCGCTGCTGCAGCGCGCCGATGCCTCCGGGCGTTACGACGTCATCCTGATCACCCGCGGTGGCGGCTCGCTGGAAGATCTGTGGGCCTTCAACGACGAACGCCTGGCGCGCGCGATCGCTGCCGCGCAGACGCCGGTAGTGTCGGCGGTGGGCCACGAGACCGACTTCAGCCTCAGCGATTTCGTGGCCGACGTGCGTGCACCCACGCCCTCGGTAGCGGCCGAATTGCTGGTGCCCGATCAACGCGAGCTGGTCGCACGCGTGCAGCGTGCTCGGGCACGCATGGCACAGCTGCAGCAGCATGCCCTGGGCACTGCCATGCAACGCGCCGACCGGCTTGCACTGCGCCTGCGTGCGCACAGCCCGCAGGCGCGCCTGCAACTGCTGCACCGCCGCCAGGAAGAGGCCGGCCGCCAGCTGCGCACACGCATGACCCAGGTGCTGGAACGCCTGCAATCGCGGATGCAACGCGGGCAGGCGCAGCTGCAATCGCACAACCCGCGACGCCATCTGGCCAGCCTGCAGCAACGTCTGCGGGCATTGCACCCGCAGGCGGCGATGCAACGCCGCCTGCAGCACGATCAACTGCAACTGCGCAGCGTTGCGCGCTCGCTGGAAGCGGTCAGCCCGCTGGCCACGGTGGCGCGTGGCTATGCCATCGTGACCCGCCCCGCCGATGGCAGCGTGGTGCGCAGCGCGGCCGACGTGGTCGCAGGCGAGCGCCTGCGTGCGCAGCTGGCCGATGGCAGCATCGAGGTGCGGGTGGACTCTGGCGAAGGCTGAAAGCAAGCGACGCATGACAGCGCCGGTTTCAGCGCTGAGCAACGTCAGGAGCCGCTAGGCGCCTGCACTGCATGCTGCCAGCCCTGCATCAGCAGCCCGGCCAACACCGCCGGATCATGATCGAAGTGGTGCCCGCCGTGGCGTGCGAGCACCTGCACGCCACGTGCGCGCAGTTCCGGACACAGCGTGTCCTTTTCTTCTTCGCCATAAATGCAGTGCAGACGATGCGCATCCAGCGACTGGATGGCCGGCTCCACATCGCGTTCGGCATCAGTAGCGCAGGCTGTTCCAACCCACCACCGACACGCCCTGCTGCTGCAGTTGCGCGGCGATGCCCTTGCCCAGTTCGCGCCAGCCGCCATCGCCGGCCAGCATGACCACCAGACGGTCGCTGCCGGGCGCATGCAGTTCCACCAGCGGCAAGTCGCCCAGGCCTTGTGCCTGCGCGGCCAGGAAGTGGCCGCGGGTGGCCGCGGCGATCTGCATCGGGCTGGCGTCGTCGACCAGATCGTCGAGAACGCCTTGATTGGCATCGGGCATGTCGCACGAACAGGCCAGGCCTGGATCCTTGCTACCGGCGTCGGCGACCACCGCACCGCCCAGCACGTCGGGCGCCGCCGCAGCGGCCAGTGCTTGACGCGCCAGCACCGCACCGTCGCCCTGCCCGACCAGTACCGGCGGCAGGAAGGCATCGACATGGTCGGCGCGCAACAATTTCTTGCCCAGCCGCTCGGCATCGTCGGCCAGCGAGCTGCAGGCGGCATGATGCGAGCGCACGCGTTCGCGGTAAGTGGCGGTATCCACCACGGCCACGCCGGCGCTATGCATTGCATCCGGCCCCTGCAATGCACATGAAAAGGCCGGGAACTCTCTGCATCGAGAATTCCAGGCTGTAGTCGCTCGCCTTGAACGCTGTTTGGTGGAGGTGAGCGGATTGGTGGAGACGGGCGGAATCGAACCGCCGTCCCGAAGCGCCCCTCCCCTCAACTCTAGATTCCGCGCGCCAGCCGGAAGCCGATGCGTGCGCTGGTGGTGTCCGAATCCTGCGACTGTCGCCAGGCCGCGCGCGTCTGTTGCGGCGAATTGGCCCAGCTGCCGCCGCGGATCATGCGCTGCCGGCAGCCCGGGTTGTACCAGGCGGCGCCGTCGGCCGGCGCACGGCGGTAGCTGGCATGCCAGCAATCGGCCACCCATTCGCTCAGATTGCCGCCCATGTCGTGCAGGCCCCAGGCGTTGGCGCGGAAGCTGGCCACCGGCGCCGGACCCCAGAAGCCGTCGCCGTAGCCGACAAAGCCGTTGTTCCAGTGCCGGCCGCTGCGCGAGACGTCGTTGCCGCCGGTGAAGTTGCCCGCATCGACCGGGGGCGAGCCGGCATTGCCCCATGGGTAACGCCCGGTGGTGCCGGCGCGCACCGCATATTCGAATTCGGCCTCGCTGGGCACGTGATAGTGGCGACCGGTCTGTTCCGAGAGCCAGGACGCGTACGCTTCGGCATCGCGGATGCTGATGTGCATCACCGGGCTATTGGGCGCGGCCTGGGCGCCGTTGTAGTCGGACTGCCAATCCACGCCGCTGCGGCGGATGAAGTTGCCGCTGCGCTCGTCGTACACCACCGAATGCCCGCGCCGGGTGGCGCGCGGGCGCGCGCCGGTGGCTTCGACGAACTGACGGAACTCGGCCACCGTCACCTCGGTGATCGAGAGCGCAAAGCCGCGCGCGAAACGCACGTAATGCGCGGGGCGCTCGTTGTCCGATGCCCCGGGCTCGGCATCGCCCGCCCCCATCTGGAAGGCGCCATGCGGCACCACGATCATCTGCGGCCCGCGCCCGCCCACCTTGAGCCCATCGGTGAACACCTGCCCGGGGCGGAAGCTGCCGTAATGCGTGGCCAATTCCAGGCGGCGGCGCAGGTCGCCGGCCACCGGGTCGCCGGGGTCGGCGATGCGCAGCACCTCGGCAAGTTTTCCCCCGGCCGGCTTGAGCCCACGTGGCGAGGTCAGATCGTGCAGACCGGCATCGTGCAAGGCGGCGATCTGCGCGCGGCGCATGCGTTCCACCCGCGCGCGTGCATCGGCGATGGTGGGCGCGCGTTCGCGCACCTGCCCTGCCATCTGCAGCCAGTAGCGGGCACCGACGAAATCGCTCGCCTGCGCGGCCCGTTCCGCACGCTCCAGCAGGCCGCTTTCGACGGCGGCCAAGCCCTGCCGGGTACGCGGATTGTCCGGGTCCAGTTGCGCGGCATCGCGAAAATTCGCCAGCGCGCCATTGCCGTCTTCACCCAGCCGTCCACCGCGCAGGTCTTCTTCGCCGGCGCGATTGAACGCGAGCACACGCTGCGCGGTTTCCACCTCGCGCTGCAGTGCGCGCACCTTGGGGTCCTGCGGCGCGAGCGCAAGTGCGACGATGGCCAACTCGCGTGCCTGCTCCAGCGCATCGTCCTGGCGCTCGGTCTGTTCGATCAACGCCGCGCCGCGCTCGAGCAGGCGGGCACGTGCCTGCGCCAGGCCGCGCAGGCTCTCAGCGTCCTTGCCTTCGGTGCGCTGCTGGATCGCCAGGTACAACGGGATCGCATCGTCGGCATCGCGATACAGGCGGTCTTCCTGCAATGCCTGATCGGCGCGCTTGCGCACCTGCGCCAACGGCGCATCGCCCAGATCCACCGCGGGCGGTTGCCACTGTGCGACGGTTTCGGCGGATTCTTCGCCGCCGATGGAAACATTCGGCTTGCTTGGTGCGGCGGCAGGCGCAGGCTGCGGCGCAACCGCAGGGGCTGGCGTGGGTGTTCGCGTACACGCGCACACACTCAGAGCGATCAGTGCCCACGCTGCCACCCGGTTGCCGCACTCATCCACCACCTGCTCCTTCCAGTGCTCTGCCGCACGACAGGCGATCGCGACGTTAGGCTATTCTGCGCGTTCTGCGCAAACCCTTGCTGTCGACGGAAATCACGTGCCCCATTGGATCACCCACCCCTCCGAGCTGACCGAACGTCTACAGGCAGCGCGCCCGTCGCGCATCGGCCTGGATACCGAATTCATTCGCGAACGCACCTACTGGCCGCAGCTGGCGCTGGTGCAGATGGCCATCGGCGAGGAGATCCTGCTGATCGACCCGCTGATTCCCGGCATGAACGCGGCGCTCAAGGAGTGGCTGACCGCCACCGACATCGTCAAGGTGATGCATAGCGCCAGCGAAGACCTGGTCACGTTCAAATGCGCGTGCGGCGTCTTGCCGCGGCCGCTGTTCGACACCCAGATCGCCGCGGCGCTGGCCGGTGTCGGCGGCGGCATGGGCTATCAGAAACTGGTGCAGGAAGTGACCGGCACCTTGTTGACCAAGGGCGAGACGCGTTCGGACTGGATGCGTCGCCCGCTATCGCCGTCGCAGCTGGAATACGCCGCCGACGACGTGCGCTACCTGTTCGCCATCCACGACGAACTCACCCGCCGTCTTACCGAGCAGGACCGCCTGGGCTGGCTGGACGAAGATGCGCAGCGCCTGCTCGCCACGGTGGAGCACGACGATGGCGAACGCTGGCCGCACGTGAGCCTGCGCACCGCGCAATTCCTGGAGCCGGCGGCGCAACGTCGGCTGCTGCGGCTGCTGCGTTGGCGCGACCTGCAGGCACGTCAGAGCGATCGCCCGCGCAGCTGGATCCTGGACAACGAACTGGCCAGCCAGCTGGCGCGGTTTCCACCCGCCGATCTGGACGCGTTGCTGCGCCAGTTCGACAAATTCCCCAAGGCGCCGCGTAAGCTCGCCACTGCGGTGTGGGACGCGCTCAATACGCCGCTGCCCGACGAAGAGCATGCGCCGCTGGCGCAAGCCGCCACCGACGGCAACAAGGCCGTGCTCAAGCGACTGCAGGACACCGTGGCGCAGCGCAGCCGCGAACTCGGTCTGCCGGATGGCCTGCTGGCCTCGCGCCGACATCTGGAAACCCTGATCGAGCAGCGCAGCTGGCCCGCGGCGCTGGGCCAATGGCGCCGCGCAGTGCTGGAAGCGCAGGTGATGCCGTTGCTGGAAGAGACTGCGGCCTAGTGCGACTGCGCCTCCCGCACCTCAAGGCCGCAGCGATGCGGGCTTTCGTGGCGTGTCGGTGAGCTGGCACCAAGGCCGCTGACAGCAACCAGGCGACAGCGCTCGGATGGGCGTGAACGACGCCGAATGCTTGACCCAACCACGTCGATGCCCAGCATCGTCACACATGGCTGGCGGCGCATTGGCCTGATCAACGGCACGCGGCGTCAATCTTCATCCTGCTCCGCCCAGCGCGCCAGGTTCTGCTGGATACGGTCCATGTCCGCCCACGGGTCCTTGCGACGGCGGCGCAGCTTCTCGGGGACATCGCGCAAGGTGAAGGCATCGGCGCGCTGCAACTTGGACAGGTCCGACCATGGCAGCGGCAACGCGACCGGCGCCCCCGTTCGGCCACGCAACGAGTAGGACGCCACCGCGGTGGCACCGCGGCCGTTGCGCAGATAGTCGACGAAGATGCGTTTGTTGCGCAGGCGCTTGGTGGCTGTGGCAACGAACCGGTCCGGCTCGGCCTGCGCCAATGCGTCGGCAAAGCTCTTGGCAAAGCGCTTGGTCACCTCCCAATCGCAGCCCGGGTTCAATGGCACCACCACATGTAGCCCCTTGCCGCCGGAAACACGCAAGAACGATTCCAGCTCCAGCTGCGCCAGCAGCTTGCGGATATCGTTCGCCGCCCGTTTGACTTCGGAAAACGGCACATCCGGGCCCGGATCCAGATCGAACACCACACGGTCGGCAACATCCGGGCGGTCGGCATGCGAGCCCCAGGGATGGAATTCCAGCGCGTTGAATTGCACCAGTTCCAGCAGGCCGGGCGCATCTTCCACCACAAGGTAGTACGCGTTGTTGCCGGTCTCTTCGGTCAGCTTCACCGAGCTCACGCGCTCGAGCCCGGCAGTGTGGTGCTTCTGGAAGAAGCACGGTTTTTCCGCGCCACTTGGGCAGCGGATGATCGATAACGGCCGGCCGACGATCTGCGACAACACGTGATCCATCACCGCATGATAGTAGTCCCACACATCGCGTTTGGTCGCGCGGATATCCGGGTAGATCAGCTTGGTCGGGCTGGACAGTGCCGGCATCTCGGCCGATGCAGCTGCAGCCACCGCCGATGTGCGCGTGGCCGCTGCCGCACGCGTGGTCGCTCGCTTTGGCGCCTGCATGGTTGCACCCCCTTCATTTTTCGCAACACGTGGTGCCGGGCGCTTGCTGGCACACGTTGCGGCCGCGCCATCTGCCGCATCGCTGTCGGAAAGATCGGCAATGCGCTTGTCCGGGCGCAGCGCCTTGAACGATGCCTGGCGCAACAGCTGCTGCCCACCGATGCCGCGATAGAACACTTCCACGACAAAGCGTGGCGCAAACCAGGTGGCGCTGCGTAGATCGGTATCCTCGGTGGGGATATGCGCCGTCGGCTTGCGCCCGCCGCCCTCCAGCTGCCGGGCGACCTCGTGCATCAGCGCATCGGAGAAGCCGGAGCCCACACGGCCCACGTACAGCCAGCCGTGCACCGGGTCCGGGGTGGCCAGCAGCAACGAGCCGAAGCCGCTGCGGCTGCCCTTGGGCGCGGTGTAACCCACAACCGCGTATTCCTGGCTGGCCAGTTGCTTGGTCTTGCGCCAATCGTCGCTGCGCCCGTCGTGGTAAGGGCGGTCTGCGCGTTTGGAAATGATGCCTTCGAAGTGCTGCTCGCCGGCCACCCGAAACGCCTCGCTGCCATCGCCGTCCACATGCGAGCTGTAGGCCAGATGCGTATTGGGTGCGGCCGCGAGCACCTGCTGCAACAGCTGCTTGCGCTCGCGCAGCGGCGCCTGGCTGATGTCCACGCCGTCCAAATGCAACAGGTCGAATACCGCCAGCGCCAGCGGCATCTGGCGTTCGCCGGACAAGGTGGCCTGCAGCAGATTGAAATCTTGCTTGGTGCCGCGTCCGGCAATCAGCTCGCCATCGATCTGCGCGCTGCGCAGGCCCAGCGACTGGATGGCGTCGGCAATCTCCGGCGTCTTGGCGGTCCACTCCAGCGCATTGCGCGACCACAAGCGCACCTTGCCTGCGGTGACGGTGGCCAGGATGCGGTAACCGTCCCATTTGATTTCATGCAGCCACTGCGCGCCTGCGGGCGGGGACTGGCCCAGCTTGGCCAGCTGCGGCGCGAACGGTGCATCTTCCATCTCGACGGGCCGTGCATTGGTCAGCGCCAGCGCCTGCTTGGCCCGGGTTCCGCGCTTCTTTGCGGCCTGCGGCGGCGGCACGCGCGTCAGCGCTTTGCGAACGGCCTTGCCCGCGCCTGCGCGGCGCACATCGTCGGCAGGCGCGGCAGCGACATCGGCCAGCAGATCGTCGGCCTCCAACGTACCGGCATAGGCGTCGTCCTCCTTGAACAGCAGCCACTGCGGCTGCCGTGCCGGCTTGCTGGACCGCACCAGATGCCAGCCGCCCTTGAGCTTGTTGCCGAATAACTCGAAACGCAGATGCCCCTTGGCCAACTGCGCCTCCGGGTCGCCTGCGGTGGCCCACACGCCGTGGTCGAACTGCGCCACATGCCCACCGCCGTATTCGCCCCTGGGAATCTCGCCCTCGAAGCCGGCGTAGTCGACCGGGTGGTCCTCGACCTCCACCGCCATACGCTTGACCTTGGGGTCGTAACTCGGCCCCTTCGGTACCGCCCAGCTCTTGAGCGCATCGCCTACCTGCAGGCGAAAATCGTAATGGCGACGGCTGGCGTGATGCAGCTGCACCACGAAGATCGCGCGCTGGCCTCGTGGCAGGGCTTTGCCCGGCTCGGGCTCGCGGGTTTTGTCGAAACTGCGCTTGCGGCGGTATTCGCTCAGGCTCATGGCAGACCTTTTCGCTTGGAGCGGCCAAGAAAACGGTGCGAGCAGCACTCATTACCCGCTCCTGTATCGTCATGGTCGGGCCTGCTGCCCATAGAATCGGGTCAAGCAGTGCCCGTAGCGACAATGCGAAAGCGCCTGAACAGGCGTTGTGAAAAGCCTGTTCACGCCGCGTGCAAGCCCCTGTTCCCTAACGGCCGCCCCCCAGGCCACATGGCATAATGCCGCGCGCCCTCCGGGCAGCGTGTCCACTCTTTATTCCGAGGCCATACCTCTGTGAGCAATACCTCTTCAAAACTGGATTCCATCGCGCAAGCCAAAGCCAAGCTGCTGGACGAGCTGCAGAAGCTGGAAGAGCAGGAGAAAACCGAGCGCGCCAGCGAGGCATCCTCCGCGCATGCCACCATCGTCTCGCTGCTCGAGCAGTTTGCCGGCCACTTCAATACCAAGCAGCGCAACGACATTGCCGCCTACCTCGGCACCACCGCTGCGCGCAAGGAAGTGGTCAAGAGCGGCCGCAGCGAAGTGAAGCCGAAGTACGAACTGCCGCATACCGGTGAGACCTGGTCCGGCCGTGGCCGCACCCCGAAGGCCTTCGCTGCCTGGGAAGGCTCGGTGTCGTACAAGGAATGGAAGGCCAAGAACCCGGACCTGAAATTTCCGCTGATCCGCGAGTGATCGCATTCGGGCGCGCCAGTGCGGCGCGCTCTGCCGCTGCCGGCCAGCCCTTGGCGAACCGCGCGGCATGTGGTTAGAATCGAAGTACGTGGGGCGGTAGCTCAGCTGGGAGAGCGTCGCGTTCGCATCGCGAAGGTCGAGGGTTCGATCCCCTTCCGCTCCACCATCGAATCAAACGTACAGGCCCTGGAAACGTCATGTTTCCGGGGCTTGTGCGTTCTGGAAGACGCTGCCGCGCGGAACAGCGTGGGCACGCCGGCCGTCGCCGTGGCGCAGGGATCACACCGTGCGCGCTAACGTCCAGGCTTCTCTCCATAGCGGACGCAAGCCATGAACCACAAGGACCAACAGCCCGATACCGTCGCCGACGATGCGCACGGGGTGACCGAGAGTCAGCAGGACCGCAAGCACGACGATGCCGCCAAGCAGCGCCCGGGCCAGGAAGACCTCAAGGTGCATGACGAGCAGAGCCGTCGCCCCACCCGCAATGCGGGTCAGTAAGGAGCGATGCAGCCAACGCCGCAGCCGATGTGAGGACACCTCCCGCGGCTGCTGGCTGTGGCGCGCTTGCGCGCTTCATCGCCGGCGCTGATGTCTTGCACCGTCCCGCTCATCGGGCAAGATGGCGCCTGCAAAGACTGGAATGGGTCAGCGATACGCGCGGGCAGTCTTGTGGCAAGATCCGGACAGGTGTTTCGCTGTTGTTCCGATGCTGATCGCTGTCGTGCGACCGCTTCGACCAGTGCCAACCCGCTCCTCTTTCATCGCCTTGATGGCGCCTTGTTCCGGTGGTGCTTTGCATGCAGATACCCGACGCGCCTGCGTTGAACCTGATCCCGGTCACGCTGCTGCCAGGTGGCGTCAACGCCAATTTCGGCGCGCGCTTGCCGGCCAACGAGGATGAGCGTGTGGTGGCGCTGCACGCGTACGATTTGCTGGACACCCCACCGGAGCCAAGCTACGACGCGTTCACCGCAATTGCAGCTGCGGTCTGCCGCGCGCCGATGGCGCTGATTTCGCTGGTCGATACCCACCGCCAGTGGTTCAAATCCAGGATTGGCATGCAGCCGGCCGAAACGCCGCGCGAACTGTCGTTCTGCGCGCACGCCATCCTCGAACCCGATCAGGTGATGGAAGTCGGCGGCACCCATCTGGACGCGCGCTTCGTAAGCAATGCGCTGGTGACCGGGGAGCCGCAGATCCGGTTCTACGCGGGCGCGCCCTTGCTGACCTCCGACGGCATCGCGCTGGGCACGCTGTGCGTGCTGGATCGCAGCCCGCGTCGTTTGTCGGTGGCCGAACGCGACGCGCTGCAGGCGCTCGCCAGGCAAGTGGTCAGCACCCTCGAACTGCAGCAGGCCGCCCGGCTGGTAGAGCTGGACGCGCTGCGCGACGCGCTCACCGGGCGATGGAATCGCGCCGGGTTGGAGCATGCCTTGCAGGCGCTTGCAGATGCGCCCAGCGCAACGCCGGATGCCGCACTTGGTTTCATGTTGATCGAACTGGACGGCTTCAAACGGCAAAAACTGCAGGCTGGCGCGGCTGCCGCGGACGCCAGCTTGCTGCAGGCCGCCGGCGTTCTCGAAGCGCAGCTGCCGTCAGATGCGATCGTGGCGCGTCTGGCCTGCGATCAATTCTGCGTGGCGCTACCGGCAACCTCGGCGCCTGCGGCACTGGAGGCTGCCGAAGGCTTACGCAAGGCCATGGAAGAGGCGAGCTGGCCCACCGGCCCGTTGACCATCAGCGCAGGGCTGGTGGATGTTGCCGCACCCACGGCATTCGACAGCAACACCTTGCTGGCGCGCGCCCGCCACGCGCTGCAGCAGGCGCGTGGCGAAGGCCGCAATCGCGTGCACCGCTTCAACGGGTGGCACCCGCAGGGGTGATCGGCGCGCCCGGCGCTGCGCACCCAGTTGTAGTGCTAGCGCTCAGGCCGCCAGCGCGTCGGTATTTCCGGCGATCTCGTCTACCTGCAGCACCTGCTCCATGTCCAGCAGCACCACGAAGCGCTCGCCCACCTTGCCCATGCCGCGCAACAGGTCGCGACGGATATGCGTGCCGAACGAAGGTGCCGCCTCGATGTCCTGATCGGCCAGTTCGATCACTGCATTGACCGCGTCCACCAGCACGCCGATCACCTGCGTTGCTTGCGCCTGCTCGGTAGCCAGAATCACGATGCAGCTGCGTTTGCCGATCGCACTGTCCGCACGCCCCAACCGCGACTGCAGGTCTACCACCGGCACCACTGCGCCACGCAGATTGATGACCCCGCGCACGCAATCCGGCATCGACGGCACCGGCGTGGGCGTGCGGTATTGAATGATTTCACGAATGCCGAGAATGCTGGTGGCGAAGGTTTCGCCATCCAGTTGAAAGGTCAGATATTGCGCGGCGGCATCGGCGTCGCCGGGCATCACATCAAGCGTCGGTGCGGTCATCGGTCGATCTCTCAGAAACGCGCGAACTGGCCTTCGTCCGGGCCCTCGGACATCGCATACGCAGGCGCTGCATTGCTGCGCCAGCCACGCGCCCCTGCGGCACGCGCCGGGCGTGCGGCAACCTGCTTGCCGCGCTTGGGCGGCGCAGTGGTCGCGCCCTGCCCGCCCAGCCGGAAGAACGCCATGCTCTGCTGCAGCTGTTCGGCCTGCGCGCTCATCTCTTCGGCAGTGGCGGCCAGCTCTTCGGACGCGCTGGCGTTTTGCTGGGTGGTCTGGCTCAGCTGCACGACTGCCGAATTGATCTGGCTGACGCCGGAGGACTGTTCTTCGGACGCCGCAGAAATCTCCTGCACCAGATCGGAGGTGCGCTTGATGCTGGGCACGATCGAATCCAGCAAACGGCCGGCGCGGTCGGCCAATTCCACGCTGGAACTGGCCACCTCGCCGATCTCCTGCGCGGCCACCTGGCTGCGTTCGGCCAGCTTGCGCACCTCGGCGGCGACCACCGCAAAGCCCTTGCCATGCTCGCCGGCGCGTGCCGCTTCGATCGCGGCATTGAGCGCGAGCAGATTGGTCTGATACGCGATGTCGTCGATGATGCCGATCTTCTGCGCGATCTGCTTCATCGCCTGGGTGGTGGCGACCACCGCTTCGCCACCTTCCACGGTTTCCCTTGCGGCCTGGGTGGCCATGCCATCGGTGATGCGCGCGTTCTCGGTGTTCTGGCTGATCGAGGCGGTCATCTGCTCCAGCGAAGCGCTGGTTTCTTCCACGCCGGCGGCCTGTTCGCTGGCCGCCTGCGACAACGACTGCGCAGTGGCGCTGACTTCTTCCGAGGCACTGGCCAGGGTTTCGGCACTGGTATTGACCTCGCCGACCACCTGCGACAGCTTCTGCACCATGGTGCGCATCGCTTCGAGCAGTTGCGCGGTTTCGTCGCGGCCATGCACATCGATCTGCATGGTGAGATCGCCTTTCGACAAGCCATTGGCCACCGCCACCGCGCGGCGGATCGGTCCGGTGACGCTGCGGCTGATCACCACACCAAGCAGTGCGCCGAGCAAGACGCCGCCGCAGATGATGGCGATCAATATCCTGGAACTGCGCGTGTGGATGGCGTCGGTTTCCGCGTTGGCCGAAGCGGCGCTGCGCTCGCGCAGGCCACTCAGATCGGTCATCAAGGTATCCACCTCGTCCGAGCTGGCACGTACCGCGCGTGAGAGCTCGGCCAGTTCCGGATTGGCTTCGCGCAGCGCTTCGCGGTTGGCTGCCTCGATGAAACGCCCGCGCTCGTCCAGATACGTTTGCCAGGCGCGATCGAATTGCGCCAGCTTGTTCTTGCCTTCTTCGGTTTCGAAACTGCCGCGTGCGCGACTCATGTGATCGACCACCTTGGCGGTGTATTTGTCGATGTTCTGCACGTGCGACTGGCGCTCTTCCGCGCTGCCGGCCAGCAACAGGTTGGCGCGTGCGCGGCCCGCGTAGATCAGGTTGATGTTGGCTTCCTTGACATTGGACAAGCCGAGCAATTCGCGCTCATACAGCGAACTCGACAGCGCGCTGATGCGGCCGGAGTTGGAATAGCCCACCCACCCGATGCATGCGCCGATCGCCGAGACGATCAGGAATGCCACGATCAGCCGGGTTCCGATTTTGAAGTTGCCTAACATTGGGGAGTTCTCTCAAGAATGATGCGTGGGCGACATGCGCTGCATGACGGCGATGGCGCTGCGCGTGCCGCGCGCTGCGATGCGGCGTGTCTAACCAATCGCTAATGGCTATCGGCGACGACAAAACACGCTTGAGATGCAGGCATCGCCACATTGCGTATTCATGCAAACGGATCTGCGCTTTTGTGACAGGTCATGCGCTCGCAACAGCCTCTGTTCGGAAAAACCCTACCCCTCAATGGCGGGCTGTCCGGGACAGTCCGCAGGGACATCACACTCCTGCGGCTAGGCTTGGCCACATGCCGTCCACACCCCTGCCCCGTACGTTTTACGCGCTCGACGCGCGCCAGGTTGCGCCGCAGCTGATCAACAAGGTACTGGTCAGCGCGGACGGGCGCCGTGGGCGCATCACCGAAGTGGAAGCCTATTGCGGCAGCGAAGATGCGGCCGCGCATTCGTTTCGTGGCATGACGCCGCGCACGCGGGTGATGTTTGGCGCGCCAGGGCACCTGTATGTGTATTTCATCTACGGCATGCACTGGGCGATCAACGCAGTGTGCGGCGGCGCGCCCGGGCATGCGGTCCTGATCCGCGCATTGGAGCCGCTCGACGGCATCGACAGCATGCAGACCGCACGCGGCGGCGCGGCGGTCAAATTGCTGACCACCGGCCCAGGCCGCCTGGCGCAGGCCTTCGGCGTGACCGCCACCGACAACGGGCTGGATCTCACCACCGCTGCCGCGCGTCTGTGGATCGAAGACGACGGCCTGCCCTCGCCCTCCAACCCACTGACAACGCCACGCATCGGCATCCGCAAGGCAGTGGATGCGCCATGGCGCTGGGTGGTTGCGGACAGCCGCTATGTGTCGCGGCCGCTTCCGCGCGTGGCTGGCAACGCCGCCACGCTGCCAGGCGCCTGAGCCAGCCAGCGCTCCATCGGCGACTGCTCGGCGGCACCCGGGCCGCGCTGTAGCAGGCGCAACGCCTGCTCGGCCTGCTCGGGAGTGAGTTCCTGCAAGGCCTGGAAGCGGTCTGCCGCCCATACCGCCATCGGCAGGCCATCCAGCGAGGCGACGCGATTGCCCGGCACACGTGCAACCCGCTCGCCCGGCAGCACGCTTCCGAGCAGATTGCTCGAGTCGCTCGCACTCACGCAGATCCACTGTTGCGGCAACGCCCGCGCACGCACGCGGCGCAAGGCGGCAATCGTCTCCGGCAACGCGAACTGCTCGCCGGACAGCCCGGCGATGAAACGGCCACCGCGAATTTCGCCACGCGCTTCCAGGCGCTGGTACAT
Source organism: Xanthomonas nasturtii (assembly GCF_001660815.1). GTDB lineage: Bacteria > Pseudomonadota > Gammaproteobacteria > Xanthomonadales > Xanthomonadaceae > Xanthomonas > Xanthomonas nasturtii. Next base: position 4,326 of record NZ_LYMI01000034.1, on the reverse strand, counting down.
GCGCAACAACTCGCGCCACGGCGGCAGCCACGCGGCTTCGCGTTCGAGCAGCCGCCAGCACACCACGCCATAGCGACGCAGCAGCGTGCGGGCGACGTGTTCGAGCGTGTCCTGATGGCGTTCGCCGGCTTCGGCTAACGGCAAGTCGGGCAACGCACGCACCGGCGCCCAGCGTCCGGCATCGCGAATGCCCAAGGCGCTTGCGCGGCGCCGATGGCGCGACAGCGCCGACGGGCGCTTGGACGCCGGCACCAGCAGCGCGCGCAGCCCGGCATAGCTGTCGCACTGCGCACGGCCGCGCATCACCAGCTCGCTCAATGCGTCTTCCAGCTCGGTGTTCATCAAGTGCGCCGCATCGGCGATTTCGTCGAAGAACAATGCGCCCTGCTCCTGCAGCACTGTCATGACCCGTTGCGCGCGCGACCCCAGCGGTCCGTCGTCGGCATCGCGCGCCAGGCTGCGCCAGCGCTGCGCTTCGCGCCGCGGCAGCAACACGATTGGCGTGCTGCGCAACGCGGCACCGCTGCGCCCGCCACCGGGCCGCAGGCGCGCCCACAGCGTGCGCCCGGCGGTGCACAACTCGTCCAGCCAGGCCGGTTGATAGTCGCGCACACGCGCCGGCAACAGCTCGCTTTCCCACAGCACCGCAGACGCTTCGTAGCCTTCCAGCTGCCCGATCACGCCGGCCAGTGCGTCCGGCCCGGCCACGCGGCTGGTGCCGTCGACATGCTGCCACTCGAATAGAAAGCGCGCGTAATCGCGCTGCGACACCGGCTCGATCTCGCGCCGCAATCGCCCCAGCGTGTAGCGATGGATGCGCGCCAGCAGGTGACGTTCGCACCACTCCTGCGCCTGCGCGTGCGCAGTGAACTGCCCCGCCATGACATAGCCTTCGCGTTGCAATGCCGCCAGCGCAACCGCGATCTCCGCTTCGGCCACCTGCAACGCCGAGGACAACGCCGACACCTGCGCCGGGCCGATCGCCGACAGGCGCCCACGCAGCAGTTCGCGCACGGCCCAGTCGCGTTCCCACGCGGCAATACGGCAATCCTCCGGCGCCTGCAACGGTGGATGCGCGCAGGCGTCCGGATACAACGGCAAAAACCAGTCGATGCGCTCGGCACTGATCCACAGCGCCGCACTGCCGTGCAAGGCAACGCAGGTAGCGCGACCATCGGCAGCGAGCGCCGCCAACCAGGCCTGCCAATGCGCATCGCTGGCTTCGTCGAGCGGCAGCACGCCGAGCCCCACCAGCGCCTCGTGCATTTCTTCGGCATCGCGTGGCTGCGGCCAGGCTTCCTCGCGCACCGCATCGATGGCCTGCGGGTCGAGCTGGCCCGGATCGTCGCTGGTCTGCGGCGTGTAGCGGCGACTCTGCACGGCCTGGGTGCGGCGTTCTTCCAACGGCGCATCGTCGAGAAATGCGTACGGACGCGCATTCAAGGCTTCGGCCGCCAGCGGCGACGGTGCCGCCAGATCGCGCGCAATCAGCGTGATTGCGCCCGATTCCAGCCCCCGCAGCACCTGCAACCAGCCCTCGCTGTCCATGGAGTGATGCAGGCAATCTTCCAGCGTCTGCGCCACCAGCGGGTGGTCCGGCACCTCGCGTTCGCCGACCAGATTCTCTGCGCAGGCCACCTGGTCCGGGAACACCGTGGCCAGCAGATCCTCCGACTTCATCCGCTGCAACTGCGGCGCGACCTTGTTGCCGCCGCTGAAGCGCGGCAGCGCCATCGCATTGGTCGCATTCCAGCGCCAGCGCACGCCGAACAATGGGGCATCCAGCAAGGCCTGGATCAACACATGCTCGGCCGATGACGAATGCAGATAGCGGCCGACCTCTTCCAGCGCAAAACTGTGACTGGTGGACAGCGACAACACGATCGCATCTTCGGTGGCCGCAGCCTGCAATTCGAAATTGAAGGTGCGGCAGAAGCGTTTGCGCAACGCCAGTCCCCACGCCCGATTGATCCGGCTGCCGTAAGGCGAATGGATCACCAGCTGAGTGCCGCCACTGGCATCGAAGAAGCGCTCCATCACCAGGCACTGCTGGGTGGGCAGCGCGCCCAGTGCGGCGCACGCACTGGCCAGATAGTCCAGCAGTTGCCGCGCCGCTTCGGCGGACATGCCCAACGCGTTCTGCAGCCAATCGCAGGCCGCCACATGTGGCGTGGTGTCCAGCCGCGCGGCCAGGTCGCCACGCAGGCGCGACACCGCCGCCGACAATTCGTCGCTGCGGCCCGGCGCCTCGCCCAGCCAGAACGGAAGGTTCGGCGGCGCGCCCTTGGCATCTTCCACGCGCACGCGCCCGGCATCCACGCGCAGGATGCGGTAGCTGGCGTTGCCGAGCTGAAACACGTCGCCGGTGAGACTTTCCACAGCGAAATCTTCGTTGACCGTGCCGATCTTTTCCGCCTGCGGCTCCAGCACCACGCTGTAGTCGCCGGTTTCGGGAATGGTGCCGCCGGAGGTCAGCGCCGTCATGCGCGCGCCACGCCGTGCATGCAGGCGCCGATGCACCGCGTCGCGATGCAGGTAGCCCGCGCGCGGGCCGAGCCGGGTGCTGAAGCCCTCGCACAACATGCGCACCACGCTGTCGAAGCTGGCGCGGCTCAACTCGGCGAACGGCCATGCGCGGCGCACCAGCGCGAACAGCGCATCTTCATCCCAGTCTTCGCATGCCGCTTCGGCCACGATCTGCTGCGCCAGCACGTCCACCGGCGCCAGCGGGATGCGCAAGGCATCCAGTTCGCCGCGGCGGATGCTGTCCAGCAGCGCGGCGCATTCGACCAGCTCGTCGCGGGTCTGCGGGAACAGGCGCGCCTTCGGCGTGCCGCCAACCTTGTGCCCGGAACGCCCGGCGCGTTGCAGGAAGGTGGCGATCGAGCGCGGCGAACCAAGCTGGCAGACCAGATCGACATCGCCGATATCCAGTCCCAGCTCCAGCGATGCGGTCGCCACCAGCACGGTGAGATCGCCGGCCTTGAGCCGTTGCTCGGCCAATAAACGCGTCTCGCGCGACAGGCTGCCGTGATGCGCTGCCACGCGCTGCTTGCCGAGTAGATCGCCCAGATGCCGCGCCGCGCGCTCGGCCATGCGTCGCGTATTGACGAACACCAGCGTGGTGCGATGCTGCTGCGCAAGCGCGGCCACGTCGGCATACACCTGCAGCCATTGGTCGTTGGACATCGCCACGCTCAGTGGCGTGGGCGGCAACGCCAGAGCCAGGTCGCGCGTGCGGGTGTAGCCGATATCGACGATCTCGCACGGCGGCGGCAACCCGTCTGCGCCGACACCGACCAGAAACTGCGCCACTGTTTCGATGGGCTTCTGCGTTGCCGACAGCCCCACCCGCGTGATCGGCTGCGTGGCCAGCCGCTGCAAGCGCTCCAGGGTCAGGCTCAGGTGGCTGCCGCGCTTGTCGGCCGCTACCGCATGGATTTCATCGACGATGACGGTGCGCACATGCCGTAGTGCAGTGCGTCCGGATACCGAACCCAACAGCACATACAACGACTCCGGCGTGGTCACCAGAATATGCGGCGGCGTGCGGCGCGCTTGTGCCCGCTCGCGCTGCGGCGTGTCGCCGGTACGCACCGCGGTGCGCACCGCAACGTCCGGCAATCCGCGCGCCACCAGCGCCGCGCGGATGCCTTGCAGCGGCGCGTCCAGGTTGAGGTGGATGTCGTTGGATAAGGCCTTCAACGGCGAGACGTAGACCACGCGGGTTTCGTCGGGCAGCGCACCGCCATTGGCCAGCCCGTCGCGGATCAACCCGTCGATGGCGGCGAAGAACGCGGTCAGTGTTTTACCCGACCCCGTTGGCGCAGCCACCAGCGTGTGGCGCCCGGCCTGGATCGCCGGCCACGCGGCAATCTGCGCCGGCGTTGGCGCAGCGAAGGTCTGCGCGAACCACGCAGCGACCACGGGATGGAACTGTTGCAGGACAGGATGCATTGGCGATGCCCGACACCGGACCCTCATCTTGAGGGCGCGGCGCGCGGATGTAACTTGGCGGGAGCTCGATGGATGGGGTTGCGCGGTGACCCAGACAAGCCGGCCTCCGCAGCGCCGATGAACGATTTAGAGCGGCTAAGACAACGTAGCAATTGGCAGGTGGGTGCGGGCAGCGCTAAGAGCGTGCTTAGAACCTGTTCACGATCTTCGCAGATCAGTGCAGACTATGCGGATGCGCCAAAAGACCTATCCGAGTGACATGAGCCGGGAGCAGTTCGCACACGTGCTGCCGATCCTGGAACAAGCGCGCAAGCGCACCAAGCCACGCCGTGTGGATTTATATGAGGTGTGGTGCGCAGTGTTGTACGT
>NZ_LYMI01000033.1 GCF_001660815.1 Xanthomonas nasturtii | reverse complement strand
TTTTTGTATTTTTTTTTTTGTGTTTGGGGTAACCCATGGGATATACACAGCTTAGTTGCTGGGAAGCGTAAGAAGGGTAAAGGGGACAGGAATATCTTAGTATGCAAGGCAGGGTACATCCGCCATCCTTATGGGGTCTCCATGGGGTGCGCGCGTGACTTTGTCCGTCGACTCAACACCGACCTTCGCTCGACGCCTCAAACAAGCCCGCCTGCACACGGGTTTGTCGCAGAAGGAGTTGGGCATCCGGGCCGGTCTGGATCCTCACGTGGCCAGCCCCCGAATCAACCAGTACGAGCGTGGCAAGCACGAGCCCATGCTGGAGATTGCTGAGCGGTTGGCCCAAGCGTTGGGGATCCCCGCCGCCTTCCTTTACACCGACGATGATCTGCTGGCCAAGTTGCTCCTGCGCTGGGGCTCGCTAAGCAAGCAGCAGAAGCGCGAGTTGGTGAAGCTGATCGAGGCCACGCCCGAGAAGTAAACCGAACAAGCGCTCGCCCTATGGGCAACTCTTCGCCTCAACCCGCCCTTTGGGCGCTTCTGGAGGGAGCTGCAGTGTCCGCGGCTAGTGCGACTGACAAGTCGCGACATCTCAGGCCTGCCTGAGATTTTGTTCACGACCGATACACGCGCGCCTTGTCTAAAGTGATTTACCATGTCGCCCGTGTCAGCCTCCTCACTTCTACTGCGACTGCTCCTGATCGCCATGCTCGTGCTTAACGGGGCGTGGTCGGCGTTTGCGTCGGTCAGTATGAATCCGGTGATGGAAGAGCAGGCCAGTGAAGTGGCTGCCGCTGTGCAAGTCGACGAGGACTGCGTCGCCCATCACAGTGCTGAGCATCATCCCGATGCCACATCGATTGAAATGGCTGGCACTGGGCACGGCGATCATGCCGGTCCCGACTGTTGCAAGTCGTCTGCGTGCCGGTGCGCCTGCGTGCACGCGTGCGCGAGCGCATTGCCTGCGCGCCTGCATATTGCCGTACAACTGGCCTTGGGCCTGGATGTCATGCCGCTGCCGTTGGGGCATCCGGCACCCGCCTTGCCTCATCTGATCCGACCACCGATCGGCTAAGCGTCCCTAGGCGCCGCAATGGCGCCGTTGGTGTGGTTTGCGTGCCTGTTTAGGCCAGCCACCCGCTCTGTACCACCGCCTGCCGGTGGCAACACGACGCTTGGAGCATTTTCATGTCGCATGATGATTTTCGTGGTCCACACGGTGGACCGCTGCTGCCTTCGAGGCGGCGATTTGTCCAGGGCTTGGCCTTGGGAGGCGCAGTCGCAGGATTAGGGTTCTGGCCCAAGGCCAGTTGGGCGCTCAAGGGCCCGGGACAAGCCAACGTACTGTCGGGCACCGAGTTCGACCTGACCATCGGCGAGACGCCGATGAACTTCACCGGCAAGACCCGCACCGCGATCACGGTCAACGGATCCGTTCCGGCGCCGTTGCTGCGATGGCGGGAAGGCACCACGGTCAACCTGCGTGTCTCCAATGCATTGCCGGCCAATTCCCTCCATGGCACGGACACTTCCATCCATTGGCACGGCATCATTCTGCCGGCCAACATGGACGGCGTGCCGGGACTGAGCTTTGACGGCATCGGACGTGGTGAGACCTACCACTACCGGTTCACCCTGCATCAGGGCGGCACCTACTGGTACCACAGCCACTCAGGTTTCCAGGAACAAGCAGGGCTTTATGGACCGATCGTGATCGATCCACTGGAGCCAGAGCCTTTTAGCTTCGATCGCGACTACGTCGTGATGCTGAGCGATTGGACAGACCTGGACCCGGCGGCCCTGTTCGATCGTTTGAAGAAGATGCCGGGCCATGACAATTACTACAAGCGCACGGTCGGCGATTTTGCACGCGATGTGAAGCGCAACGGTCTGTCGGCCACGTTGGAGGATCGCAAGATGTGGGGCGTGATGCGGATGACGCCCACGGATCTGTCCGACGTCAACGCCAACACCTACACCTACCTGATGAACGGCACGACCTCTCTGGGCAACTGGACAGGTTTGTTCCGCAGTGGCGAAAAGGTGCGTCTGCGTTTCATCAATGGCTCTGCCATGACGTACTTCGATGTGCGCATTCCGGGGTTGAAGATGACCGTGGTGGCGGCAGATGGCTTGTACGTCCATCCGGTTTCCGTCGACGAGTTCCGCATTGCAGTAGCTGAAACCTTCGATGTGATCGTGGAGCCCTCCGGGCAGGACGCATTCACCATCTTTGCCCAGGACTCCGGTCGCACCGGCTACGTCAGCGGCACGCTCGCCGTGCGCGAAGGACTACGCGCGCCTGTTCCGCCTGTGGATCCCCGGCCGCTGCTGACGATGGCAGACATGGGCATGGATCATGGATCGATGGATATGTCTGGCGGCAGCAAGGGCATGGAAGGCGGCTGTGGTGCGGCCATGGGTATGCCCGGCATGGCCCCACCTGCCAGCGGTAACGAGACCTCGGCCCATGCAGGCCACGCGATGCCCGCCGCCGGCGATGGTGCCATGGCCGGCATGCAGCACGGGGGCATGCAATCACACCCTGCCAGCGAGACCAACAATCCCCTGTTGGACAACCAAGCCATGAGCGTGACTTCGCGCTTGGACGATCCGGGCAATGGCCTGCGCGATAACGGCCGTCATGTACTGACGTATTCCATGCTCAAGAGCACCTTTGAAGACCCTGACGGACGCGACCCCGGTCGCGAGATCGAGCTGCATCTGACCGGACACATGGAGAAATTCTCCTGGGGTTTCAATGGTCAGAAGTTTTCCGATGTCGAGCCGCTGCGGCTGAACTACGGCGAGCGTATGCGCATCGTATTGGTTAACGACACGATGATGACCCATCCCATCCATTTGCACGGCATGTGGAGTGACGTGGAGGACGACAACGGCAACTTCATGGTGCGCAAGCACACGGTGGATATGCCGCCAGGTAGCCGACGCACGTATCGCGTGCGTGCCGATGCGTTGGGCAGCTGGGCGTTCCATTGCCACCTGCTTTATCACATGGAAGCCGGAATGATGCGCACGGTGAGGGTCGACGAATGAACATCAATAGACGCGATACCACCCTGACTGCGCTGACGCTGGCTATCTCGCTGGCCCTGGCCAGTGCGGCCAGCGCCCAATCCATGCAGCACGGCTCCATGCCGATGGGGCAGAGCGCGCAGACCCAGACGCAGGATCACTCTGCACATCAGGCGCCGACATCAAAACCTGCGCCCACCCAAAAGCCTGCAACACCGGCCAAGACCAGCGAAGCGACGATCGATCATGCGGCGATGGGCCACGCCGAGCCGCAGGCTAACGCAGCCGAGCCTGCCATGCAGGGCATGGACCATTCGCAGATGGGGCACGGCTCGCCCGCGAGCACACCTGCGGCGCCCACAGCGCAGGCGCAGTCGATGCAGGGCATGGATCACAGTCAGATGGCACAGCCCGCTGCAGCCGACACCTCCGGCACGGCCACGCCTGCGATGCAGGGGATGGACCATTCGCAGATGGGCCATGATTCGCCCGCGCACGCTACACCAGAAGCGGGAATGCAATCGATGGAGGGCATGGACCACAGTCAGATGGGACACGGGCCTGCAGCGCCAACGCAGCCGCGCACCCCGATTCCCGCGGTGACGGACGCGGATCGCAAGGCGGCCATCGCGCCGGAACACGCGCATCCGGTGCATGACAACTCGATCAAGAGCTACGTGCTGCTCAATCGCCTGGAAACCTGGGATGCCGATCCGGGCACCGGGCTGGGCTGGGAGGGCCAGGGCTGGATCGGTACGGACCTCAATCGCGTCTGGCTCCGCAGTGAAGGCGAACGCACGGATGGTCAGACCGAGTCGGCTGATCTGGAAGTGCTTTACGGCCGCAGTATCTCCACGTGGTGGGATGTGGTGGCCGGTGTGCGTCATGACTTCAAGCCTGGGGCATCGCAGAACTTCGCCGCTATCGGTGTACAGGGCTTGGCGCCGATGAAGTTCGAAGTGTCCGCCACAGCCTATCTCGGCGAAGGGGGCCAGACTGCCGCCAATGTCGAGGCCGAGTACGAATTGCTGCTAACCAACCGGCTGATCTTGCAGCCGCTGGTGGAAGTCACCGCCTATGGCAAGAACGATCCATTGCGCGGGATAGGTTCGGGTCTGAGTGCCGCTGAGGCGGGGCTACGACTTCGCTATGAGTTCACCCGAAAGTTCGCTCCCTACATCGGCGTGGTGTACGAGCGCGCGTTTGGCAATACCGCAGACATGCGACGCGAGCATGGCGAGTCCTTTGAAGACACGCGCTTGGTCATCGGCCTTCGTACCTGGTTCTAAGGGGAACTGACAATGAAATCCAACAAAAAGATGTGGGTATGGCTCGGTGCCGGCGTGGCATTGGTTGCGGTGGTCGCAACCGCCACGGTCTCTCTGGGCGTGTACAACGTGGCCGCCGACGATCCGCATAGTCGCCCGGTGTATGCGCTACTTGAAACGGCGCGCGAGCGTTCCATTGAGGTGCGCGCCGCCAAGCTTCAGCTACCCACGAACCTTGATGATCCTGAGCGTATCCGCCAGGGTGCGGGCAACTACAACGCCATGTGCGTGACCTGCCATCTTTCACCAGACGCGGCGGCCACCGAGATGAGCAAGGGCCTGTACCCCGCGCCACCGAACCTAAGCAAACAGCCGGTCGCTCCAGCTGAGGCGTTCTGGGTGATCAAGCACGGCATCAAGGCCAGCGGCATGCCCGCTTGGGGCGGCAGCATGGACGATGAGTTCATATGGAACATGTCGGCCTTCCTGCAGAAGTTGCCCACGCTGGACGCGACTGCGTACAAGGAACTTGTCGACAGCAGCGAGGGCCATTCGCATGGCGGCGGCGAGACGCAAGGCCACCATGACGACGAAAAGGCCGAGGATCACCCTGCCTTATTCGAGCCGGGCAACAACTCCATGCCGCATGCGCACCCGCCGGGCGTGGACGACGATCACCACGGCCCGACACCCAGCGACACGGAAGTCGGGTTGGTGAGCCACGGCCATCCCGACGGCAAGGTGGAGTCGCACCCTGCACCACACACGCCCGTGGCCGATGACGGCCATGCGCACACCCATTGATCTCCTTGGAGCCCACGCAATGAACGCAACAGCAATTTCGTTCACCCTCGCACTGGCACTGGCCGTCGTGTCCCCCGCAATGGCGCAGGCGACACAGCCGCACGCACATCACCCCGCTGCCGCGGCATCTGCGGACGTCGACGTCCCAGTCACTGCAGAGGCCGCGGTCGCCGTAGCGGAGCGTTTCAACAGGGCCCTGTCTAGCGGCGATCTGGCCACGGTCGAAGCCCTGCTCGCTGCCGACGTTCTCATCCTCGAGTCCGGGGGCGCCGAACGCAGCCGCGAGGAATACATGGGCCATCACGCAGTCAGCGATTCGGCGTTCCTCAAGGGCGCCCATCGCCAGCTGCTCCGTCAGCGCGCACGAGCCGCTGGCGAGTTCGCGTGGGTCGGAACCGAAAGCGAGTTGCATGCCCAGAAGGACGGCCAGCCACTGACCGTCCAGAGCGACGAGACGATGGTGCTGAAGGAGACCGCGGACGGCTGGCGGATCGTCCACATCCACTGGTCCTCGCGGACCAAGCGCTGAGTCGAGAGATTGAAATGACTACGCTCACATTGCACCGTCTGACTTTTGTGGTCCTTGCCGTGGCTGGTCTGGGTGCTTGCACCCAGGATGCTTCATCCGCGCAACCCACAACCTCGCCCTCCGCACAGGTTGTCGTCCAATCAGCCGACGCGACTCCAGCAGCCCTGCCACGCATGACCGTCCACAAGACCCCGACCTGCGGGTGCTGCGGTGTCTGGATCGACCACGTGCAGAAGGCGGGATTCACCGTGGATGTGCACGACATGGATGACCTGGGTCTGGTCAAGGAGCGGTTGGGTGTCCCCTATGCAAAGGGCTCCTGCCACACGGCCGAGATCGGCGGATACGTCATCGAAGGCCACGTTCCGGCCGCGGACATCAAGCGTCTCCTCGAAGAAAAGCCGAACGCACGCGGCCTGGTCCTCCCAGGGATGCCGCTTGGTTCTCCGGGCATGGAGGTCCCGGAGGGACGCCAGCAGCCGTTCACGGTCGAGCTGATCCATCGCGACGGAACCACTGAACCGTTCGCACAGCACTGATCCGTCGCAGCAACAGGGGACGGTGTTGCGGGCGCGCCGATTCTCGCCCGCGAGGAAGAAGGAGAACTACATGACTCACCATTCCGCAGCACACCGGCCCCAGGCCATGAACGAGTGCATCGACAACTGCACGCAATGCCATGCGATCTGCCTGGAGACCATCAACTACTGCCTGACCAAAGGAGGTGTTCACGCGGCCCCGGAGCACATCGCCCTGTTGGCGACGTGTGCCGATACCTGCGCAACCAGTGCCGACGCGATGCTGCGCGGTGCCAGCGTTCACGACGTGGTTTGCGGTGCCTGCGCGGAGATCTGCCGCCAGTGCGCCGATGCATGCGACGCCATGAACGACCCTGAGATGACGCGCTGCGCCGAAGTTTGTCGCCGCTGCGCGGAAAGCTGCAGCGCCATGGCAGCGTAATGCGTCGAGGATCCCGCCTGAGCCGGTGGGATCCTCGTCTCGCGAAAGCGGAAGTATCAAGAAAATCCGACAAATCGTGGTTTCAGTGACAGTCCGACATCTAACGCTTGTCGCATCGAACACAGCGCGGCCCCTCCCGAACGGGCTTTGCATCACATTCCAATGAGGATTTATCCATATGAAGTCGTCCAACGTCATTCGCTCCTTCGCGCTCGTCCTCGCAATCGCGGCCGGGCAGTTTTCGCTGCAGGTCGCGCACGCCCACGCCGCGCTGCAGCAGTCCACACCGGCGGCAAATGCGGTGGTGGCCTCGCCAGGCCAGATCGATCTCGTGTTCAACGAGACATTGATTCCGCGGGCGTCGCGTCTCAAGTTGCTCATGAAGCACGGCAGTTCCACCATGCCGATCGAGAATTTCACGACCGAGATCGTCAACAACGGCAAGACCCTGCGTGCCAAGTTGCCTGGACCGCTGGCTCCGGGCGTCTATACCGTGGAATACCGCGCCGTCGGTGGTGACAACCACCCCATGCCGGGCAGCTTCAGCTTCACGGTGCGCTGAGGAGTCGCGAATGTTCGACCTGTCGGCTTATGCACTGAGATTCTTGGAATACCTTGTCATCATGGTTCTTTTCGGGGTTCCACTCTTCGGTTGGTACGGGTCGCGTCGATCGGCACTCGCCGACGCCTTGGCCGGGTGGTCACTCATGGGCGTTCTATTGGCGGGTGCCGTAGCCGGTCTCGTGCTCACCGGGCTCGATGTCGTCTTCAAGACCGCGGGCATCATGGGAATGCCGCTTGCCGAGGTTGATCGCGCATCGCTTGGCTGGTATCTGCTCGAGACGTCCGCGGGCCGGGCAGCCATGGCGAGAGGCGCGCTGCTGGTCGCCCTGATGTTCGTGCTCGGATGGCATCGTCGCCGCGGGAAGGTGGAGACCGCCTTCCCGCTGGGGGCGATGCTGGCGGGCGGCGCACTCGCTTCGCTGGCATGGAACGGCCACGCCGCCGCTGGCGAGGGCTTGGCAGGCGCGGTCCGGCTTGCTGCAGGCATCGTCCATCTTCTCGCGGCAGGCGGCTGGATCGCAGCGGTCCTGATGTTCCTTGCCATGCTGCTGCGCGGCAAAGAGACGAACGGCAGCGGGCGTCTGCGATCAACGCATGACTTTCTGCATGGTTTTTCGACGCTGGGAACGATCTTCGTTGGTGCGCTCATCGTGTCCGGCATCGCGCACTACGGGGATCTCACCGCGTGGTCGTTTTCGGCCCTGTTCCAGAGCACCTACGGGAAGTTGCTGCTTTTCAAACTGGCCCTGTTCGCTGGAATGCTGGGTTTGGGAGCGCTGCACCGATGGACGCTGGTGCCGCGCTTGGAACGAGCGCTGACCAGCGGAGATCCCGCGCAGGAGGTGCGGGCTTTGCGGCAGAGTGTTACGGCTGAGGCCGCGCTGGCCATCTTGATCCTGATTGTTGTTTCAGTGCTCGGGACGCTCAGCCCCGAATAGCTGTGTAACCCGCAATGGCACACTGCCTTGGCAGTCCATCCCCACTAAAGCGAGCATCGGCATGAACTCACCGTCGTCCCATGACCATCACCATTCTGCAGGCGCAGCCCCTGTCGAGGCTGCGGATGGACGGGTCATCACCAATCCCGTCCGCTATACGGACGATGCTCCCCAGCAAGTTGAAGTGACCGCCCCAGCAGCGGTGGCCCAACCCAGCGGTACCCACGCCACGGTCTACACCTGCCCGATGCATCCGCAGATTCGTCAGCCAGGTCCCGGCACCTGTCCGATCTGCGGCATGGCGCTGGAGCCGGAGATGCCCTCGCTGGAGGAGGACGACAATCCAGAGTTACGCGATTTCACCCGAAGGTTCTGGTGGACGTTGCCTTTGACGTTGATCGTCCTGGTCTTGGCCATGCTGGGACACCGTCTGCCCGGCTTGTCCACGCAGGCGCGCACCTGGATTGAGCTCGTGCTGAGCGCCCCGGTGGTGCTCTGGGCGGGGTGGCCTTTCTTTGAGCGCTGCCTACAGTCCATCGGCAATCGCAGCCCCAACATGTGGACGCTGATCGGCATCGGCGTGGCCGCCGCGTTTGGCTACAGCGTGGTGGCCACCGTGGCACCGGACCTGTTTCCGGACTCTTTCCGCGAGCATGGACGGGTAGGGGTCTACTTCGAGGCGGCAGCGGTCATCGTCTCGCTCACCCTGCTCGGACAGCTGCTGGAACTGCGGGCGCGTTCCAAAACCTCGGCGGCCATCAAGTCCCTGCTGGGATTGGCGCCCAAGACGGCTCGCCGCGTCAAACCCGATGGGGGCGAAGAGGACGTTGCGCTGGATCACGTGCACGTGGGTGATCTGCTTCGCGTACGACCGGGCGAGAAGGTGCCGGTCGATGGGGAAGTCATCGAAGGCCGCGCCAGTGTCGATGAGTCGATGCTGACCGGTGAACCCATTCCGGTGGAGAAGGCTGTCGGTGATCACGTTATAGGCGCCACGCTCAACGGGACGGGCGCCTTAGTCATCCGGGCGGACAAAGTCGGATCCGGGACGGTACTGGCGCAGATTGTGCAGTTGGTAGCCCAAGCCCAGCGCTCCCGCGCGCCGATGCAGCGTATGGCGGACAAGGTGGCGTACTGGTTTGTCCTGGCCGTGCTGGCCACGGCGGTGCTCACGTTCTTCGGATGGGGTCTGTTTGGACCCGAACCGTCCTGGACCTTTGCCGTCCTCAATGCCGTATCGGTTCTGATCATTGCTTGCCCGTGTGCCTTGGGTTTGGCTACCCCCATGTCGATCATGGTCGCCACTGGCCGCGCTGCGCAGGTCGGGGTCCTGTTCCGCGATGCTCAGGCGATCGAGCAGCTACGTCTGATCGACACGTTGATCGTGGACAAGACCGGTACGTTGACCGAGGGGCGTCCAGCCTTTCGCGACACGCTCTCCAACGCCGGCTTCGACGCCGATCAGATCCTTTGTTTGGCCGGCAGCTTGGAGCAGGGCAGTGAGCACCCCTTGGCCGAGGCCATCGTGGCTGAAGCCCAGCGACGTGGCTTGAACCTGGTGGCCGCCCAAGATTTTGATTCGCTCACCGGCCAAGGCGTCCGCGGGCGCGTGTCCGATCAGGATGTCGTGCTCGGCAACCAAAGCCTGATGGCGTCGGTTGGCGCCGATGTAGCACCTTTGCAAAGCAGCGCCGAGCGTCTTCGGAAAGAAGGCGCTAGCGTGATGTTCCTGGCGGTCAATGGTCGGTTGGCCGGCGCCATTGCGGTGGCTGATCCCATCAAAGCCACGACCTTGCCTGCCTTGAACCTGCTACGTGCCGATGGCCTGCACGTGGTGATGGCCTCCGGTGACGCACAGGCGACGGCCGAGGCCGTGGGGCGCACGCTGGGCATCGAGGATGTGCGTGGTGGCGTCAAGCCGCAGGACAAGGCCGACCTGGTCCAGCAACTCAAAGCCCAGGGTCGTCGCGTGGCCATGGCTGGCGATGGCATCAACGATGCGCCGGCCCTGGCGGCAGCCGATGTGGGCATCGCGATGGGGACGGGCACGGATGTGGCCATGTCCAGCGCCCAGCTCACCCTGGTCAAGGGTGATTTGAGGCGCATCGTGCAAGCCCGTGCCATCTCGTCTTTGACGGTGGCCAATATGAAGCAGAACCTGGGCTTCGCCTTCGTCTACAACGCCATCGGCGTGCCTATCGCCGCCGGCTTGCTGTATCCCAGCTTCGGCCTTTTGCTCAGTCCGATGATGGCGGCCCTGGCCATGAGCCTGAGCTCGGTTTCGGTGGTCACCAATGCCCTGCGTTTGTCCGGCTCCACCGTTGTTGCCACCCCCCACCCTGACCGCGCCGATGAGCCTGCGCGCGGCCATTCCTGTCACTGATGGCTCATATCCCACAAGGAGTACTGCAATGAAGCGTTATGCCTCCCTCTCGATGATGGCCTTGTTCCTGATGGCGGGCGCGGCCTTCGCCGGCGGCCAGACCACCACGCCCACCACCGACCACGGTCAGCACAAGCCGGCGGCGGCCGATGCCGATTTCACCAAGCTCGATGCCAACAAGGACGGCTCGCTGTCCAAGGAAGAACTGGCCAAGCACAAGCTGGCGCCGCACTTTGGCATGCTCGATAGCAACAAAGATGGCAAGCTGAGCCCGCAGGAATTCGCTGCCGGCAAGGGTATGTAAGTGTTCTCAGCCCGGGAGCTGTTCCAACAGTTCCCGGGTTCTTCCGCCGTTCTGCCATTCCCACGGAGATTGTTATGTCCTCTTCGCACGGTACGCACGAAAACGCGCAAGACCCGCAGTCCCAGCACGCAAAACCGCACGCCTCACACCAACCTGCCCACCAGGCACAACAAGGGCATCAAGGCCATTACGGCCGCCTGTTGTTGATGATGGGCCTGTCTTTCGTGGCCATGTACGCATTGATGTACGCAATGGTCGATCAGTGGGCTAACGTCTATAACAACGTGAACCAGTTCTACATGGCGGGCCTGATGGCCGCTCCCATGCTGCTGATCGAGCTGTGGCTAATGTCCAGCATGTACCCCGATCGCCGACGCAATCTGATTCTGGCTGGTCTGACGGTGGCGTTCATGCTGTTCTGCTGGTGGGGCATTCGCACTCAAGCAGCGGTCACTGACAAGCAGTTCATCCGTTCGATGATTCCCCACCACGCTGGCGCCATCCTGATGTGTGAGGAGAATCGTCTGAAGGATCCTGAGTTGGTGAAGCTCTGCCAGGACATTATTACCTCGCAGACACAGGAGATCGCGCAAATGAAGCAGTTGCTGGCTGAGCGTTCCCATTAGCTCACTGCCTTTTGCCAGCCGATATCACTTCACTGAGCCTGCGCACTGACCATTCGGTGGATCAAACGCGCGGCCACACGTGCGGTGGCTTGATCCGGATCCAGGGGCGGACACAGTTCCGCCACGTCGACCACACGTACCTTGCCCGAGGCCATGACCAGATCCAGCAGGGCTTCCAGGACCTCCAGACTCACCCCGCGTGGGTTGGGGGCGCTCACGCCCGGGGCCACCACCATTGAGTACGCCGGCAAGATCACCAGCGGCTTGGGTAGCTACACCCAGTGGCGTGGCTTGGGCTCACTGCGTATGGGCAAGAACCGTCGGACCGGCGTCTATTCGGCGCAGTACATCGGCAGCGCGGACGACATCATCGCCGTGCCCGACACGATCGGCTCGCATGTGTCCAGCGTGGTGTACCACAGCCTGCAACTGAGCTACGGCATCAAGAAGAAATGGGATATCTCCGCCGGCGTTGAAAAAGTGCTCGATAAGAAGGCGCCGTTCGTGAAGAACAACCCCAACACCGACACCGACACCATGACGTACGACTTGCTGGGTCGTCGCTGGAATGTCCGCTTTGGTTACCACTGGTAAGCCACGATCACGAGGAGCTACACATCATGAGAAACACGCAACTATCCGCCACACTACTGCTGTTCGCTGTGGCCGGCAGTGCCGGTGCGCACGACCTGTTTGTCGCTTTCTCCAAGCCTGGCACCGCAGCGGGCGAGGCGAACACAGCGTTGGTGAACAATGGCACCTTCGATGAAAGTGCAGGTGCAGTCACCCGAGCGCGTCTACAGGACGTTTCGCTGAGTCAGGGCGGCGCTAAGGCTGCACCGGACTTGGCCAGTTGGAAAGAGGTCGGCAAGCAGAGCCAGCTCACCGTGCATCCGGCGGGCGAGGGCACCTATCTGCTGGGGGTCTCGACGATGGCCTCCACCAGCACGCGTACGGCCAGCGAGTTCGGCAAGTACCTGGAGTTGGAAGACTTGCCCGATACCCTGGCCACCTATGATGCGAGCAAGTTTCCCAAAGGGGTCACCTATAGCTATACCAAGCATGCTCGTACCATTGGACAGGTGGGCACAAAACTGACCGACGATTTCGCTGCCTCGCTGGGCTATCCGCTGGAGATCCGCTTGGCCCGCAATCCTGGAAGCGTGAAGGTCGGCGAACAGCTGTCGTTCCAGGTGCTGCAGCAGGGCACGCCAGTGCCCAACCTACGCGTGTACGTCGGTCATCGTGCTGACGCACCGGTCAAGGGTGGGCACGGTAGCGCTACGCTCCTGCGCACCGATGCCCAAGGCCAAGCCAGTTTCCAGGTGACCACCGCCAAGACCTGGTACATCCACACCAATCACATGGTGCCCTCTACACAAAAGGGTTTGGATTTTGTGTCGGATCGGGCGTCGCTGAGCTTTGAGATTTCCCCGCACGCCGGGCACTGATAAGTAAGCATGTAGGCGGTACTCTCCCCTTTGACGCCAGTCATGACTTCTTCCATGACTGGCGTCTTTTTGTGGGGACTTACCTCAAGTGCTCAGTCTGTCTCTCATTGGTCGCCCCGCGCCGCGCGCAATCCACGTCGCCGCACTAGATAGAACGCTGCGGGAATCACCACCATAGAGAGCACCGGTGCGGTGAGCATGCCACCCAGCATCGGCGCGGCGATACGTTGCATGACCTCCGAGCCGGCACCGGCACCGACGAAAAGCGGAAACAACCCGGCCAGGATGACGGCTACCGTCATCGCCTTCGGGCGCACCCGTTGCACGGCGCCTTCGTAGATAGCCTCTTGCAGGGTAGACACATCTTCCGGCGCACCGCTGGCCAAGCGCTGCTCCCAGGCATGACGCAGGTACAGCAGCATGATGACGCCGAACTCAGCCGCAACGCCGCCCAGGGCGATGAATCCGATCATGCTGGCCACCGAAATCGCATGGCCCAGCCCCCAGATCAACCAGAAACCGCCCACCAACGCCAAGGGCAAGCTGAGCAGGATGATGGATACATCGCTAAGCCGGCGAAACACCATCCAGATGACCAGGAAGATGATCGCCAACGCCGCGGGCACCACCCATTGCAGGCGTGCCAAAGCCCGTTGCAGATACTCGTACTGCCCCGACCACGCCAGACCATAGCCGGCAGGCAAACTCACCTGGGTCTGCACCGCGGCTTGCAGGTCCTGGACCACCGATCCCAAGTCGCGATCGGCCACATCCACGTAGATGTAGCCCACCAACCGGCCGTTATCGCTCTTGAGCATCGGCGGGCCTGGGCTGATTGACAGCTCCGCCACCTGGCTCAAGGTCAGTTGCACACCGCCTGGCGCGATCAGCGGCAGATCCTGCAAGGCCTGCAACGAGTCACGCTGGCCACGGGGGTAGCGCAAGACGATGGGATAGCGTTCGCGCCCCTCGATCGTTTCCCCGATTGGATCACCGCCAACGACCGTGGCAATCAGTTGCTGGAGTTGGCCTTGAGTGAATCCGTAACGTGCAGCGATTTCCGGGCGCACCTGTACATCGACATAGCGCCCACCCGTGACGCGTTCGGCCAGTGCCGAACTCACGCCGGGCACAGTCTTGGCCACCTGCTCGATCTGCTGGCTCAGGCGCTCGATCTGCTCCACATCGGGTCCGGAGACCTTGATCCCAATCGGGCTCTTGATGCCGGTGGCCAACATATCGATGCGATTGCGAATGGGCGGGACCCATAGGTTGGTCAGACCGGGAATCTTGACCGCTGCGTCCAACTCCTGGCGTAGCTTCTGGGGGGTCATGCCCGGGCGCCATTGATCCCGCGGCTTGAAGGTCACGGTGGTCTCAAACATTTCGATCGGTGCCGGATCGGTCGCACTTTCGGCACGGCCCGCCTTGCCGAACACGTGCTCAACCTCCGGTACGGTCTTGATCATCCGGCCCGAGAGCTGGAGCAACTGACGGGCCTTGTCGGCGGACAGGCCGGGCAGGGCCGTGGGCATGTACAACAGGCTGCCTTCTTCCAAGGGCGGCATGAACTCACTGCCCAACCGGCTAAAGGGGATCAAGGTGAGCACTAGCAGCAGGCCGCTGAGCAGCAAGGTGACACCGGGATGTTTGAGGACCCACAGCAGGATGGGCCGATAGCCAGCGATCAGGATGCGATTGATGGGGTTCTGCTGTTCCGGGCGGATGCGGCCGCGGATCAGGTAGCCCATCAAGACGGGGATCAAGGTCACCGACAACCCTGCTGCGGCGGCCATCGCGTAGGTCTTGGTGTAGGCCAGAGGCGAGAACAATCGCCCTTCCTGCGCCTGCAGGGCAAAAACCGGCACGAAAGACAGGGTGATGACCAGCAAGCTGGCGAACAGGGCCGGTCCGACCTCGGCCGCCGAGCGGGCCATCAGCTGCCAGCGCTCCTCACCCTGAGGTTCCCGGCCGTGCGCCTCCCGCCAGTGCTCCAGATGCTTGTGTGCATTTTCGATCATCACCACCGCTGCATCGACCATCGCACCAATGGCGATGGCGATGCCGCCTAATGACAGCAAGTTGGCGGAGATCCCCTGGGCGTGCATCACGATGAAGGCCGCCAGGATACCCAAAGGCAGGGTGATGACGGCCACCAACGCCGAGCGTAGGTGCCACAGGAACAGCAGGCATACCAGCGCTACGACCAGAAACTCTTCGCCAAGCTTGTGGGTGAGGTTGCGTACCGCATCCTGGATCAGCTCGGAGCGGTCGTACACCGGCACCACTTCCACGCCCTCGGGCAAGCTGGATTGCAACGCCTGCAGTCGCGCTTTGACGTTCCGAATGGCCCCCAAGGCATCCTTGCCGGTCCGCAGGACGATCACGCCGCCGGCCACCTCACCTTGACCATCCAACTCTGCGATACCACGACGGAAGACCGGCCCGCGACTGATCGTGGCCACCTCGCCGAGCAGGACGGGGATGCCGTCGTTGCCGGTTACCGGCACCTGTTCGAACGCCTCCTGTGTGCGCAGGTAGCCTTCGCTGCGCACCATCAGTTCGGCTTCGCCTTGTTCGATCACCGAGCCCCCGGTAGCGCCGTTGGCCGCATCCACCGCCTCGATGAGCTCGGCCACCGTCAGTCCACGGGCCGCCAACGCCTGCGGATCGGGCTGGATCTGCCAGGCGCGCACCGCACCGCCCACACTGGCTACTTCAGCCACGTCCGGCACGGTTTTTAGCTCATAACGAAGAAACCAGTCCTGCAACGCACGCAGCTGCCCCACATCACGTTGACCTGTCCGATCCACCAAGGCGTACTGGTAGATCCAGCCCAGTCCTGTCGCATCAGGACCCAGCGCCGGATTCACATTCGGCGGAAGTCGATCGCGTACCTGGCTCAAGTACTCGAGCACTCGAGAGCGCGCCCAGTAAAGATCAGTGGCATCGTCAAACAGGATGTAGACGAATGAATCACCGAAGAAGGAGAAGCCGCGTACCGCCTTCACGCCCGGCACGGACAACATCGTGGTGGCCAACGGGTAGGTGACCTGGTCTTCGATGATGCGCGGGGTTTGCCCCGCCCATTGCGTGCGGATGATGACCTGGGTATCGGACAGGTCCGGCAGCGCATCCAGCGGCGTGTTCTTTACCGACCAGATACCGACCACCGCCAGCAGCGCGGCGGCAACCAGCACCAGCACGCGATTGGCGATGCAAGCATGGATCAGGCGCGCGATCATGGTGTGCCCTCCATCGCTTCGGACATGACCTCGCTTGCCTGGCAATCAGCGGCTGCGGCGGGGCCGAACTTGGGTACCAACTGCATATCCATGAACGGTGACTTGCCCGGCTTGTCGAAATGCTTCTCCGGCACCATCGGGTCATACCAGTACTGCACCGGGCAGCGCGGCGGCGTAGAGGTGGAGGTGTCTGGCGCGACAGGCGCCGGCTGTCTGGACGGTGACGGCACGACAGTGCGTGGTTCGTGCCCGGCGTCATGGCGCTCGTGCACACCTGATGCGCTGGCAGGGCGTGTCGGTTGTGCAGCACCCAGGCGCTCCAACGCACCGGAGAGACTGGCTTCGGAGTCGAGCAAGAACTGACCCGAGACGACCACGCGTTCACCACCGGCCAAGCCTGCCACGATCTGCGTGCGCCCTTGCACGCTACGTCCCACACTCACCCGCACTGGCCGGAAGCTCCCGTCCGGATCCTGCACGATGACCCGGCTGTCCCGCCCGGTGGCGATCAGCGCCTCCGTGGGAACGACTGGCAGGGCCTGCTCGGCGTCGGGCTGCACCAGAACCTCGGCGAACATGCCCGGCACCAGCCGACGCTGCGGGTTGCGCAGCACAATTCGCGCCCGCTGCGTGCGACTAGCCATGTCGACCTGGGGAAGCAACGCCTGGATCTGTCCGGCAAAGCGCTCTGCCGGCCAGGCACTGACCGTGGCCTGCACTGAGGTCCCCGGCCGCAAGGTGCCCAGCGCTGCCTGGGGTACCGAGGCCTCCAGCCACAACGTGTCCAGCCCATTGATCTTGAACAGTGGCGTACCGGGCATCACCGTCTGTCCCTCGCGTGCCAGGATCTCGGTCACGACACCACTGTGGTCTGCGCTAAGCACGACGCCACTTCTGGCCGAGGCGCCAGAAGGAACACCCAACGAACGCAACCGTTGTTGCGCCGCACCCTGCAGCTCACGCGCGCCCGCGGACTGAGCTTGGCTCAGGGCATGTGCTTCGGCGATGGCCGCGTTCCATGCCGGGGCCTGCACGGTGGCCAGCGTTTGACCACGACGAACCTCGGTAAACGGCGCCTTTACCTGCACGTGGGTGATCAAGCCTTCCATGCGCGCACTGATCACGCTTTCCTGGGTCAGATCCCACGTCAGTGTGCCCGGCACGCGTACGGCAGTCCCTAGTAACTCTACCGTCACTTCCTGAGTGCGTATGCCCACGTTCTGCTGCAGGCGCGGATCGATCTGCGTTCCGCCCCCTATGGCCTCATCTGCGTATTTGGGCAGCAACTCCATATCCATGAACGGAGATTTGCCCGGCTTGTCGAATCGCTGCTCCGGCGCCATGGGGTCGTACCAGTACAGCACCTTGCGTGCTTGATCTGCGACGCTCGTGCCGGGGGGCGGGGTGGTATCAGAGGTTCGAGTCATCCAGGCGTAGCCGCCGGCAAAGCCGAGCGCCAGCAACCCGAGGGCCACGGCGAGCTGTGTGAGACGCGTCTTGGTCGGGCTCATGGCGTGTTCTCCTCATGGGGTAGCAGATAGGCCAGTGCCGCCCAGGCACGGCCCTGTTCGCCCAGCAGACGGGCGTTCTCCAGGTGCAATTCGATCTCATCGCGCCGCGCTTCCAGCCACGGCTGCAGGTCGGCACCGGCGCCGTAGGCGGCCAACGCCGTGCGTGCACGATCGCGCGCCAAAGGCAGGCTCTGCGTGTTCTGGCGCTCCAACTGGCCGGTTAACCCGCGCCATCGCGCTATCGCGCGTTGCACCGACTCGGCTTGGATGCGCCGGGCCTCATCGCGCTCTGCGGACACCGCCTCCAGCTCGGCCCGCCGTGCCGCGATGCCTCGTGCTTGGCGGTTCTTCTGGAACAGCGGCAGGCCCACACCCACTTCCACCATGAGCATGTCGCTGCGCGCCATGCCGTCGGGTGCGCGCTCGCGACGTCCGTAGGTGAGCTCCACACTCCAATCCGGGCGGGTTTCGGCCACGGCCGCATCCACCTGGGCCTGGGCTAAGCTCTCGCGTGCCTCCCAGCCCAGTAGTGGCGTGTGTTGGTCCAGTTTGGCCAGCAGTTGGGTGGGCTCCAATGGCAACTGCGAAAAATCCGGTGCCGCACCACTGGCCAAGATCGCCTCTGGTGCAATACCCAACCACCGCGCCAGGCCGGCCTGCGCGGCGGCGTGCTCCGCATGTACCTGCTCCAGGCGATTGTCCAACTGCAGTAGGGCGGCCTGGGCGGCAAGCACATCACTGGCCCCGGCCGTGCCGCCTGCCAAGCGAGCACGCGCCGCACGCTCGGCTATACGGGCCGGCTCGCGCAGACCTTCCAACGCATCTACGGCTTGCTGCGTACTCCACAGCTCGATCCAGGCCAGCGCGGCCGCTTGGGCCACCATCTGCTGTTCGGCCATCGACAGTGAGCGCGCTTGCGCCAGCGTCGCTTGCGCCAACGCGTGCTCGGCACGTCGTTTCGCACGCGCAGGAAACTCCTGCATCAGACCGATTTGCTGGGTGGTCATCTCATCGGCCCGCAAGCTGAAGGCATCGGGTCCGCTGACGGGCCAGTTCGCCAGCCCCACGATCAAACGTGGGTCGGGAAGCGCGCCAGCACGCGCGGCTTCTTCGGTACTGGCATCGATCTGCGATCGGCGCACCTGCAGGGTTGGGGCGTTAGCAAGCGCCCGTTGTAGGGCTTCTGTGTAGCTGATCGGGATAGCGGGCGATGCCGCCAGCACAGGACCACTGAGCGCCAGGGCAAACACGAACCCACACGCCATCTTGCGCCTTGCACGCAAGAAGAAAGACATCTCCATAAGACCTCCGGGAAACGACAACGAGCGCGCTGCAACGCATGCAGCACGAGCACGGGTCAATCCAGGAGGGGGCTTAAATCAGCAGGCTACAGAAGCGCTGCAGGGGAGGCGGATCGGACACGCACACCGGAACATCCCGATACAACTGCGCGTGTACCGGTGGCAACAGAGCCTGCACCAGCGCGAAGGCGGCCAGCGCGGGCTGGTAAGGCACTTGAGGGGCCTTCGCATCGGCCGTGGCGATGTGATCGCGCTGGCAATGCTGGTCGCACAACGCCGGAGCATCGGGATCCGGCGTGGACATCTCTTCGCAACCGACCATCAGGGTCGCTTGTCCAGCTTCCACCGATTCCAGCGGACAGGCGTAAGCCACCAGCGCGAGTTGCTGCAGCAGCAGCGCCCACAGTCCCAGCCATGCCAGTCGGGCACGAGAACGGGGTCGCCGCCATCGCCTCAGCAGCCTCACCATGACAGCTCCCGCACGCCCGAAGCAGCGCCTGCGGACGCTGGGCAGATCAGGGCAGGGGACGTGCGAGCTCTCATGATGGCCAGTCTAGCCCTCTTGGGGCCGACTGTCATTGATCAGGATCAAGCCCTCGCGCGGACTCAGCGGTGGCATCCGCCGCAGCAGGAGGATGCGACGGCCGGGGCGGCCGGCGTACCAGCCTCAGAAGGGAGCACCGCAGCGATCACATAGCCTTGCCGCTGGATAGCCTCAACCGCCTGTTCTACGGCAAGCAGGCCCTCGATCTTGACCACGCCACTGCCCAGATCGACGTCCACCTGGGCGTGGGGGTCAAGGGCCTGAATGGCTTGGGTGACCGTTCGGACACAGTGACCACAGGTCATACCTTCAACAACGAGATTCATGGACAACCCTCCAAAAGCATCGGCGGTTTGCCGACGGCGTGACGATGAGCCTTCCCACGGTGGGAAGGTCAAACGACAGGCAAGTTGAGTGGTAATCCGTCCCGCGTTGTTGACCTTCCCATCATGGGAAGGCTCAGGCTACCTGCTCGTTCCTATTGGCCCTCACTCCATGGACATAACGCTCACTTATGCGAATTAAGTTATTGATTATATTACATTAATACAGGAATCGCAAGGTCTGTAGTTGCACCGTGCCCTGGCCGGCCACAAACGCGATAAGCTAAGCATTCCTTAGTGCTAGTCATTCTTGATGTCATGACGATGCCATCTGAGCGCACCCGCAATGTGCTGCAGGCGGGCGCGTTCCTCAGGCAGCTAGCGGCCAGCCAAGCCGTGCCTAAAGAGGTGCGGCAAGAGGCATATCGACTGCTGCGGCACTATCCAACCGTCAGCGACATCGAGGCGATTGCTGAGCACGAAGAGCGGCTGCGAGCGCTGACCCAGTCGGCCTTCGTACGACCCTACCTGAGCAGCGAGATCGAGGCGGATTGGTTCTCCGGGTACCCGCTTGGCCCTCATCGCATCTGACCATGAAGCAACCGAGCAGGCCGCGTGGAAGAGGGACTACGTCTGCGGAGACAGCGCTGGAGGCTTCCTTTGAACGGGCCCGCGACAGTGCGGCCGAGGAACGCGCATTCTCCAGCGACTGATGGATGCGATCGTGTACGTGCATGCGCCCATCTCGGACGACGCGCAGACACTGCGGCTGGTCCAGTTCCGCCATCCTGACGGTTTCGATGCGATCCCTTTCTTTACCTCGCTCGACAAGGCGCAGGCGGCCAGCTCGTCTGCTGTCAGAATTCTGGGAGTTTCAGGCCGTGAGCTGCTAACCGGTACTCGCGGCGCGACGTTGATGCTCAATCCCAACTACGGCGGCGTTGTCCTGTACCCGGAAGAGGTTGCGACATTGTTGGATACGGGCTTTCTGGCCAGGGTGGAACGTCTGGCGCCGGCGGAGTTCGCGGTGAGACCTGCCCAGGCCGCGCCGGCTTGGCTCGCTCCGGCCATCAGCGGCAGCCTTGAGCACGCCGACTTCGTCTCGTCGGCCTATCTCCTGGAAACTCACTCGTCAGGGGGCGTCGAACAGCCTCCCGGTCTGTTGATCTGGCTGGTGGTGGACCTGGCTTTCGCCGAGCGGGCGGCTCGTCTGGTGACCACCGCCATACAGCCCTTATGCTCAGATTTGGACGTCATCATCGACTTGGCGGTCCACGACGTATCGCTGCCTTTGCCGGCGGGCTTGGATGATCCCCAGATCCTGCCCATATTTTTTCACGAGAATCAAGCCAACTTGAGCACAGCTCATCGGCCTATGAGCCCTGAAGATAAGCTACTAGCACTCCTTCCGGGATTGACCGAGGAAGAGAAGGAACGGCGGACCCGCGAGGGTATGGCCGACGTCGACGCTGGACGTACGATCCCGCACGAGGAACTACTGCAATGGATCAGGCGACGGTCAGAGCCTTCTTGAAGGTTTCCGTTGGGTCAGGAGCGTGGAAACTCTTGAATCCAATATTCAAGAAGGGCACGCGTGCCTGAGCAGTACTCCAGGAATGCCTGTGTCACGCGGCTTCTGGTTCAATCAAGCCTAGGTCTGTAATCCACGAACTGCCTGACGTCGAGGGGTGTTTCCTCGTTGAATCATGGTGTTAGAGACGATTCGGCTGTTTTTCTCACGAATCCCTGCCGACCTTCCTAAAGGACGAACCTGTGCTTTCTATAGAGCGCACACACGCTGCGATCAAAGCCGCCGCGAAGCGATAGAAGCTCGCTAATGAAGATCACCATTGAGTGCGTGGGAAACGCATTGGGAGTGCTGCGTAGGAGCATCCAAGAGTGCGCTGTCCACGTACAACTCAACACCGGGGCGGTTTTTCCGTCGTTCCATCAAAGCTGGGGCGACTTGTCCGGGGTTCCGCGAAATGTGGGGCGCGTTTCCGCGGCGAATGGGGTGTATGTCTGCGGGAACGGGGGCATTTCCTCCGCGGCAATCAATCGCGATCAGCGACGCCCTGCAGGACTTGGTCGGTCGTCTGGCCGAACGGCTGCATGTCGACGCCGAAACGATGGTCGCGCAGGCACAGGAACGGTTCCAGGCCGAGCTGCACGAGCGCACCCAAGCCTTGGAACAGGCCCGGCAAGAGGCCGGGAACCTCAGTGTGCAGCTTCAGCGCACCGAGACAGCTCTGCAGACAGAACGCGAGGCGAGCGAAGCCGCCAGGGGCGAGGTGGCCAGCCGCACCACCGAGCTGGCAAAACTGCAGGAACGCATTGTGGGCCTCACTGCGCGGCTGGCAGAGCACGAAAGTCACGCGCGCTCCCTGGAGCAGAAGCACGAGCATGCCAGGGAAGCCCTTGAGCACTACCGCACCTCGGTTAAAGACCAACGCGAGCAGGAGCAACGCCGGCACGAGCACCAGGTGCAGGAATTGCAGGTCACTCTGCGCCAGGCCAACGAAGCATTGACCGCCAAGAACCACGACCTGGTGCAGCTCAACCGGGAGAACGGCCAGTGGCTGGAGCGTCACACTCGATTGGAAAAGGAGGTGGCGCAGCTGCGCCAGACCATCCAGACGCAACAGGGCGACCTCGATACGCTGCGCCTGACGGCGGTCGAACACCAGGCGCTGCAGGTGCGCTGGGGCCAAGACGCTCAGAGTTTGGACGCCGCTCGGCAGGACCTCGCACAAGCCAGAACCGAGCTGGCCCAGGAGCGCGAACGACGCGAGCAGGCCGAAGCGGAAACCCTGCGCGCCACAGTGCGCCTGAGCACTCTGGAGCCGCTGTTGGCCCAGCTGCAGCCGGCCAGAGCCGGCGGCAAAGGCACCAAGCGGATCTCATCGGAAGAGACGCCGGGGTCATAGCCTAGGAAGAGAACATCAGGCGCCACGATCGCAAGGAGCTTCACCATGAGCGTAGTCACCACCACACCCCCGGAAATCACCCGTGCGGTGCGGCGCTTAACCGATTCGGTCGTACGCGGCGCAGAACCGGTCTATCTCGATGTACGGCCGGAAGCCGACGCGATCGTGCGCGAGTGCTTTCCCAACGTGCAGGCCAAGGTCGCGCGCGACGGTGGTCAGATGCTGTGCGGGTGGCAGCTGTGGGAATGGCCGCACGTGCTGGTCGAGGCAGAATTCCATGCGGTGTGGGTCAGCCCTGAAGGGGAAATGATCGACATCACGCCAAAGCCCGAAGGCGAGAAGCGCATTCTCTTCGTGCCGGACCCGCGCAGACGCTACGAGGGCCTGGCCATCGACAACGTCCGCATGCCATTACGCGATGACCTGCTGATCAAGCACTTCATCCAGATGTCCGAAGCGATCGTCCGGGTGATGAACCGCGGCGAGCGATCATCCCAGTATGGCGAGGTCAGCGTGCCCGCCGATGAAATCCAGCCCCTGCTACAGGCGAGGGATTTCTTGGGCCAGTCACTCGGTGCGGGATTGCGCGAGCATGCACCGTGCCTGTGCGGCAGCGGCAGCAAGTACAAGCGCTGTCATGGGACGCAAGTAGAAGCATTCTTCCGTCGTTGACGGTGGTGCCCCTGGTCGGAATCGAACCAACGTGTACGCGCTTATCTGGCGCGTGCTCTCACCGGGGTATAAGGCCGGCGCTCTGACCATCATGAGCAACAGGGGCGTGATCGATCGATGCGATCACGCCGGTATTCGAAGGTCGAGCTGGCTCAGGCGGTTCATGGGGCAAGCATACCGGGGATGGACGCCATGCCGCTATCCCCGGGCGCGGCGGTAGGAGTGGGCCCACGCCGGAGCAGGGATGCGGTCGGTCGCCACCAGCCAAGCCATCCGCAAGGCCTGCGCGTCCACCAAGGCATGGTGGCGCCTGGCCCTATGTTCCGGATGGGCCGCGAACCAATCTTCCACCAGCAATCCCGGAAGACCTTCCTTCGACATGCGTGTCATGACCGGCGCCGGCCGGGGCCCGCACGCGGCAACCTGGTCATCGGGTAACTCAAACCCATCAAGGGCGTACCGCAGCAGCTGGAGATCGTTCGGGAAATCCGCCATCACTGCCGGCGCGTCGACCTCGCTGAGGAAGGCGCGCAGCTCGGTAGTCAAGACAGCATCAGCCAGGGCTGCGTCGCCGCGGTCTAGCAGCGGGTAGACGCTTTGACGAACGAAGTCGGTGGGAGCCTCGGGCAGGCTGGCTCGCTCAGCGTAGAAAAGGCGGTCTCCACCTTCGTTCACCAGCGCCAGACTCACCAGCTCGCTGCCCGTCACATCGGCCCACTCGGTGTCCAAGAAGTAGTACGTGGTGGTCATGGTTGAATGGTGCCACAGCTCCCTGGGGAGGGCCGCCCCTGGAAGTGCGGCCGAGGGTAGAATTCACCGATCCATCAATCGGTTATCGAAGATCTGGCCGTGTTCGTAACGATTCCCTGCCAACCCTCATAGCGGTCTTCGCGCTGGCCGCTGGCGCGCGGCAGCTGCGCGGCCAGGCCGCGCTGGATCAGCCGGTCCAGGTGATGGCGCACGTCCTCGGTGTCGTTGAAGCGTGCCAGCCGCTCGCTGCGTGCGTACAGCTCGCCCAGCGTCTGCGGGCCGCGCAACAGCAGCAGGCCGATCAGCGCGACTTGCTGGCGGGTCAGATCCAGCACGCTGCCCAGGCGGTGCTCGTAACGCTCGGCGCGCGAAGAGAACTGTTGGCGCACCAGGCCCAGGGTTTCCAGCTGCCGCAGTGCGTGATGCACCACGCCGGTCTGCAGATTCAGCACCGGCTCGCGCGCGGTCTTCTGGTTGGCGGCCACCTGCGCGGCATTGACGGTGAGCGGGTACGCATCCGGCGTGGTGGCCTCTTTTTCGATCAGGCAGCCGAGCACACGGGCTTGGGCGGTGTCGAGGACGGGCGGGGGCGAGGACTCTGTCATGGGTGACTCCTGGGGCAATCAGCGCACAAGGATATGCCGATCCGGGGCCGGCATTGTTCCGCTGGGCGCGGCTACGCGCGTGCCGCATCTGTATCGACTTCTGCGCCGAAGCCAGCCCAGGACAGCAACCGCAGCCTGCACATGTGCAGGCAGGCTGGTATCTACCCGCAGCATCGCCAGTGCCGAAACCCCGTCGCGGTCCAAGCCGCCGGCAAGCCTGCCGCGCCCAAGCCTGCATCCCTGTGCATCGACCAGTGCCAACCGCACCGCCACCAGCAACAGCAAGCGGCCTGGCGCGAACCCGTTAAAATCGCGGTCTTCATTACCGCTCCTGTTCTGGTGGATGCCATGCGCCCCTCGCTTTACGCACCGTTATCCCTGCTCGCCTGCACCGCGCTGGCCCTGAGCGCCTGCAAGCCTGGCGACACGCAGCCGGCCCAGCGCGCGCAGGATGCGGCCACCACTGCCAACGCCGATGCCAGCGCCGCGGTCACCAAGGCCGCAACCTCGGCGACCACCGCCCCGGCCGGCGACGACAACCTCAACGCAGTGTTGTGGATGCAGCGCTCGGAGGAATACCGCGCCGTGGCCGGGCAGACCTACCGCGCCGCTGCCGACAAGCTGGATGCCGCGCTCAAGCAACCCAACTGGGACGCGCTGGTGCCGGAAGAACGCGGCAATGCCGCCACCGGCCTGACGCCGGCGGTGGTGCTGGACGTGGACGAGACCGTGCTGGACAACTCGCCCTACCAGGCGCGCCTGCTGCACGATGGCAAGGAATACGACGAACTGAGCTGGGACCAGTGGGTGGCCGAGAAGAAGGCCAAGCCGATCCCCGGCGTGGTGGATTTCGCCAAGGCCGCCAACGCCCGCGGCATCACCCTGATCTACATCTCCAACCGCGCCGTGCACCTCAAGGACGCCACGCTGGCCAACCTGCGCAGCGCCGGCCTGCCGGTGGCCGACGACAGCGTGTTCCTCGGCCTGGGCACGGTGGTGCCCGGCTGCGAGCAGGCCGGTAGCGAGAAGAATTGTCGCCGCCAGCTGGCCGGGCAGAAGTACCGCGTGCTGATGCAGTTCGGCGACCAGCTGGGCGATTTCGTGCAGGTCACCGCCAACACCGGCCAGGCGCGTGGCGCGCTGCTGCAGCAGTATCACGACTGGTTCGGCGAACGCTGGTGGATGCTGCCCAACCCCAGCTACGGTGGCTGGGAGCCGGCGCAGTTCAACAACGACTATGCACAACCCTGGCAGACCCGCCACGACGCCAAGCGCGCCGCACTGGAGCTTGCACGATGAGCCGCCCCCCCTTACCGCTGGCCGCGCACGAGCGGCTGATCTTCGCGCTGGATGTGCCCAGCCATGCCGAGGCGATCGCCTGGGTGGACCGCCTTGGCGAGTCGGTGGCGTTCTACAAGATCGGCATGGAGCTGCTGGCCTCCGGCGAGTATTTCCATGTGCTCGATGCGCTGGCCAAGCGCGACAAGCGCGTGTTCGTGGACCTCAAATTCTTCGACATCCCCGCCACCGTGGCCGGCACCATCCGCCGCCTGGCGCAGTGGCCGGTGAGCTATTGCACCGTGCATGGCTGGCATGCGGGCATGCTGCACGCCGCCGCCGAAGCCAATCACGGCGACATGCGGCTGCTGGCAGTGACCGTGCTGACTTCGATGGGCCGCCCGGACCTGGCGGCGATGGGCATCGACCGCGAACCGGTGGACGTGGTGGTGGAGCGCGCGCTGGCCGCACAGGCCGCCGGTATCGACGGCGTCATCGCCTCCGGCCAGGAAGCCGGGCCGATTCGCCGTGCCACTGGCGCTGCGTTTTCGATCGTCTGCCCCGGCATCCGCCCCGGCGGCCCGGTCGGCGACGACCAACAGCGCACGGTGGGCGTGGCGCAGGCCTTCACCGATGGCGCCGATGCGATTGTCGTCGGCCGCCCGATTCGCTTGGCGGCTGATCCGGCAGCGGCGGCAGCAGCAATCCAAGCCGAGATCCGGGCGGCTCTCACCCAGCATCACAGCTGATCGAGCGCACCGTACGCCAGTGCCTACTGCATGAACAAAATCAATGAGTTAGTTGAGTAGAATTAAAGTGTTGCTTTAACGTTAAAGTCTGGTTAGCATGCCGCGTCCGATGTCAGTCGGAAGCTGTGCCACTCATTGTCCACCGGGCTTGTCCCGGTTTTCGAAGGGATCGGGCCTTGTGCCCGATCCTTTTTTTTGGCCGGCGTTCGCGCGCCGCCAATGGTCACTTCCTGGATGGGGGTGCGGGGAAGCTGCACGCAGCGGGCACCGCGCGGCTGCCAAGCCGGCGCACGCAGCGCCGACTACCAACGCCTCTCATCAGATGTTCCAGGACCAGTGGCGAGGGAAGGTGGAACATCATCGGCAGTCCACCGAGCACACGCGGCTCGGTACGCCGGTGCCGCCTCGGAGACCCGTGGTCGACCACCGCCCCGTTACGGCACTGCCGGCGCCTTGCAATAGCGGTCGATGAACTGCTGGTGCGTCGGCATCACATCCACGCAATGGCTGATGGTCTGCGCCACGCTGGCCAGGAAACCTTCGGCGTCGCGGTCGGGCACCTGATCCACCAGCGGGTGATAGCCCTGCGGCAGGATGCCCTGGCCCACCAGTACCTGCACCCAGCTGATCTCGGCGAACATTTCTTCGGCATTGCGATAGAACCGCCCGCTGTCGCGGAACAGGTCCAGCGCGGTCTGTAGCTCCGGGGTGATCGGCATGCTGCGGCAATGCCGCCAGAACGCGCTGTCGTCGCGTTCGGTGGCGTGGTAGTGCAGCAGCAGAAAATCGCGGATGCGGTCGAACTCGAATGCCAGCCGGTCGTTGTAGAGTTGCACCAGCACCGGGCTGATGCCCTCGCGCGGAAACAGCTCCAGCAATTTGGAAATGCCGGACTGGATCAGATGAATGCTGGTCGATTCCAACGGTTCCAGAAAACCGCTGGCCAGGCCCAGCGCGACGACGTTGCGGTTCCAGACCTGCTTGCGCCGCCCGGTGGTGAAGCGCAGCGGGCGCGGGTCGGCCAGCGGCTTGCCATCCAGATTGGCCAGCAAGGTGGCGGCGGCTTCGTCGTCGCTGATGTGCGCGCTGCAATACACATACCCGTTGCCGGTGCGGTGCTGCAGCGGAATGCGCCATTGCCAGCCGGCCGCGCGCGCAGTGGAGCGCGTGTACGGCGTGGGCGGCCCCACGTTTTCGCAGGGCACCGCAAACGCGCGGTCGCACGGCAGCCAGTGGGTGAAGTCGTGGTAGCCGGTGTGCAGGGCAGCTTCGATCAGCAGGCCACGGAAGCCGGAGCAATCGATGAACAAGTCGCCATGCACCAGCTGCCCGGACGCCAGCTGCAGCGATTGCACATGGCCGGTTTCCGGATGCAGCTGCACCTGCTCGACCAGCCCTTCGATGCGGGTGACGCCGTGCTGTTCGGAATACTTGCGCAGAAAGCGCGCGTACTGCGTGGCGTCGAAGTGATAGGCGTAGGCAATGTTGGCCAGCGGCGAGGTGGCCGGCACATCGCCAGCCGATGTCATGAACTTACCGCGCGCGGCCGCCACGGTATTGAGCGTGTACGCACCCAGCGGCTGCGCTTTGCCGCGTGCGTGTTGCTTGATCCAGTACTGGTGGAACGGCAATAGCCCGAGCGGATGCCCGATCTGGGTGCCGAAGCCGTGGATGTACGAGGTACCGGGGCGTTGCCAATCGACGAACGCGATACCGAGTTTGAAACTGCCCTGGGTCTGCCGCACGAACTCGGCTTCGTCGATGCCGAGCAGGTTATTGAAGGCCTTGATGTGGGGCACGGTGGCCTCGCCGACACCGACGGTGCCGAGCTGTTCGGATTCGATCAACTGCACGTTGAAGCTAGGGCCCAGCACGCGTGCGAAGGCCGCGGCGGCCATCCAGCCGGCGGTGCCGCCGCCGACAATGACGATGTTGCGAAGTGGAGCGGGAATCATGCCTGTGCATTCCTGAGCAAAGACAGCGGACGGACACACGAACGGGGCCAGCTGGCCCCGTTCGAAACACCACACGTCCATGCCGGCACGTGTGGCGGTGGAGGCCAATCAGAACTTGGCGCCGAGTTCCAGCACCACGCTGCGCGGCACATAGGTGATCTCGCCGCTGGTATTGATCGCAATGTCCGGATCGAACTGACCGTTGCTGCCGAAGCCGTTATAGGCGTACGCACTGTAGTTCTTGAAGTTGAAGGCGTTGAGCAGGTTCATGCGCGCCGACATCTTGAAATCGCCAACCACGGTGAATTCCTTGGTGGCCTGGAAGTCCACCGTGCGGTAGCCCCAGATATCGCCACCGACCAGAAACTTGCCGCTGCCCGGAGGCGTGACGCCCACTTGCTGGCAGGTCGCACCATCGGGATCGGTGAAGCCGAAGCAGGCGATCGTGTTGATCGGCTCAGGCGTTGCCAGCACCAACTTGGCGCCCAGTGTCACACCCCACGGGATATCGATCGAGCCGGAGGCCACGAAGCGATGCGCGGCCACCGCGTCAGACTTCACAAACGGATAGTCGCCAATCGTGGCTTTGTCGAAGCCATACGGTTCATCGATGTTGCGGTTCTGGCGCGCGCTGGTGTGGGTGTAGGACAAGGTCAGGCCCCAACCGGATTCTTTGGTGTACGGCTTGTCGGCCGAAAGCAGGACCTGGCTGTTGCGCTGCTCCAGTCCATTGGTGCCCAGGATGGTGTTCTGGTAGCCCGGCACCGGCTCGCCCCATGGCACGTTGCCATTCTGGAAATACGAACCGTCCGGATAGCGGTTGATCAAGCCCATCGCAAAGCCGTCGTAGCTCAGGATGCGCTGAAAGGTGACATCGGTCAGCCACTCGCCCACCTGGTTGGTGATACCGATGCTGTACTGGTCGCTGTAGGGCGTCTTGAGCTTGTTGTTGAACATGAACAGCTCGGCGCTGCCGCTGACGTCGGGAATGGTGTTGAGCTGATCGATACCGTTGAGATAGCGCGGGTCGAACGCAATGCAGGGACGGTCGGCGCGATAGCACTGTTGGGTCGCGGGATTTTCGAAATACACGGCAACCGGCGACAACGCTGCCTTGCTGGTTTCCAGTGCCAACTGCTCGAACAGGTTGCGGTCGTACGAGCGCGCCGCACCACCGTGCAGCACGGCACTTTCATCGCCGAAGAAATCATAGGAGAAGCCGAAGCGCGGCGCCCAGGCGTCCTTGAAGTTCTTGCGGTTGTTGCCGGTGCTGATGTAATCGGCCACGTTGATGCCGCTGGGCAGCAGACGGTTGGCCCACGGCTGGCCCGGATTTTCCGCATCGTTTGCGTACAGCGCGTCCACGAACGGCTGCGAGGTGACGAAGTTGGTATAGGCCGGTGTGTCTTCGTAGTCGTAGCGCACGCCGATGTTGATCATCAGCTTGTCGGTGGCGGCCCAATCGTCCTGCAGGTAGATGCCGTACTGCTTGGATGGCGACACCACCGTCGCGCGCTGGCCGGGCGTGGTGTAGGGCGCCACGAAGTCGACGCGATACGGCGTGGACTCCACGCTGCCACCGTTGACCCGATAGCTGAATTGCGGATTCACCGCCGCCGCATCCTGCGAGGTCAGCTCGATGTCCTTGTAGTTCACACCCATCTTGATGGTGTGTTCGCCATGCCACTGGAAGCTGGTGAAGGTCAGATCGTTCTGGATGAACCAGCCCTTCTGACTCTTGCGCTGCGCATTGAGACCGCCCGCCGAACCGGTGGTCAGGAAGGTCCGCTCATCGATATCGGTGGAACCGGAGCGCGGCTGGAAGTACGTGTAGACGATGCCGTTGCCGAGCGTACGCGGGGTCGGGTTGTTCTCCGAGTTCTCGGTGCCGACGATGACCTCGTTGAACCAGCTGTCGGCGCTGTGCTGCCAACGCAGGTTGGTGCGCTTGTCCTTGTTGATCTTGTCGGTTGCTTGCGCAAGCGTATTGGTGCCGCCGACATTCGCGGTCTGGGTTTCGTCGCGATAAATCGTGCTCAGCTCGATGCGATCGCGATCGGTGGGCTCGAAATCGATCTTGCCGAAGAACAGGTCTTCCTCGAACGGCATGTTGGCCGGGCCGTACTGGCTGGCCAGGTTGGACGGCAGCTGGTTGACGAAGGCGGCTGCCTCGGCGCTCGGCTGCACGCTCTTGGGCGCAACGTTCTCCTTGCCTTCGTAGGCGACGAAGAAATGCATGCGGTCCTGGATGATCGGCCCGCCCAATGCAAACCCGTATTCCTTGGTCTGCGAATCGATCTTGCCGTTTTCTTCTTCGTCGGGCCGCTTGTCGCGCAGATCCTGATCGGTGTAGCGATAGAACACTTCGCCGTGCAGTTCATTGGTACCGGACTTGGTGGCTGCAGTGATCGCCGCGCCGCTGATCTGGCCGTATTCGGCCTTGTAGTTGGAGGTGATGACCTTGTACTCGCCGATGGCGAGCTGCGGGAACGGATTGCCTTGCGTATCGCTTTGGCCGGCAACGCCGCCGCTGCGCACGTAGCTCTTCTGGCCGACGCCATCGATATATAGATTGCCGGCGCTGGCGTTGGATGCACCGCCGCGCAGCTTGGTGTTGCCGTTGCCATCCACCTGAAACACCATGCCCGGCACGGTGTCGGCAAACTCCAGGAAGTTACGCGTGGCTTGCGGCAACTGCTGAATCTGCCGTGCGGAAATGGTGTTGCCCACCTCAGAGGTCTTGACGTCGCGAATCATCGGCGCGCTGACCGTCACCGTCTGCAGCGTGGTCGCATCGCCTGCCGGTGCTGCCGCTGGCTCATTGCCCAGATCCACCGTGGCGCTGGAGGCCACCGACAAGGTCACCGTGCGGCTGATGCCGTCGGATTCGACCTTGTAGGTGCCCGGCTGCAACCCGACGATGGTGTAGTTGCCGTTCGCATTGACCGGCGCACGACGCACCGAGCCGGTGGCGATGTTGGTGACGACGACTTCGCTGCCGCTCTGCGCGGAAGCGACCTGGCCGCGCAACGTGGCGTTGCTGGATTGGGCCATGGCCGGGGTGGTGGCGAACAACGAGGCGGCCAGGGCGCAGCACAACAGGCTGCGCGCCGGCAGGATGGAGACGGTACGGTGGGTCTTCATGACTTTCCCCCTCCCAGGGGTAAAGCGCGAACCAGTGGAGTGACTGGCGCGTCGAGGTTGGTACTTTGATGTGAGTGATACGGGACAACGGGCAACAGCACTAAACAACAGGACTGCAAACAAACAAGACTGCCAATGGATCCACCACGCGCCTGGCGCCCAGCGCCTGCACTGCGGGCTGCTGCACGGCGTGCGCAGCGGTGCACCGTCAGCGACGGACCAGTAACCGTTACCAGTCCAGAACGAAGCGGTGACCTTGCGCGGAAATAAAAACGGAACTTCGGTGGCGCGACCTGCGGCGTTTCAACACATTGTCGAAACGCCGCCGGGACGGTTACCAGATGATGCGGGCACTCAAGAACAGGGTGCGCGGCGGCGTGGACAGCGCGCCGTACTGGTTGATGCTGGCGCGCGGGTTGAACACCCCGCCGTTGCCCCAGTCGATGGCGTACTGATCGTAGTTGCGGAAGTTCAGCGCATTGATCAGATCGCCGCGCACCTGCACGGTGAGCGCATCGGTGACATGCATGTCCTTGGACAGCGACAGATCCAGCTGCCGCGTGCCGAAGATATCGCCACCGGCCAGGAACTTGCCGCCGGGTGCATCCACCGAGACGATGCGGATGTTGTCCGACGGCGGGCCACCGTACTGGTCGAAGGAGACCGCTTCGTTACGCGGCGCCACCGTGGCCAGGGTCAACTTGGCCGAGGCGCTGATGCCCCAGAACAGGTCGTAGATACCGGTGACCACCAGGCGATGGCGCGGCACCGAGTTCAGATCCAGGTACGGGTAGTTGGCGATGGTGGCGGCATCGAATCCGTACTGCTCGTCGTTGCCGCGATTGCCGCGTGCGCGCGAGAACGTGTACGCCGCGGTCAGGCCCCAGCCGCTTTCCTTGGTGTAGGCCTTGTCGGTGGACAGCAACAGCTGTGCGGTCTTGGTCTCCACACCATTGTTGCCGATGATCAGGTTGCCGAATCCCGCCGGTGACTGGGTCCACGGCTGTCCGCCATTCTGGAAGAAATCGCCATTGGGATAGCGGTTGCCCAGGGTCAGGATCAAA
This sequence comes from Xanthomonas nasturtii, assembly GCF_001660815.1. Lineage (GTDB taxonomy): Bacteria > Pseudomonadota > Gammaproteobacteria > Xanthomonadales > Xanthomonadaceae > Xanthomonas > Xanthomonas nasturtii. Next base: position 12,907 of record NZ_LYMI01000033.1, on the reverse strand, counting down.
CCGTCCTTGCTGTGGATATACGACACCGTGGCCGAGTTGCTCCACTCGCCCACCCGCGTGCGCAGGCCGATGGAATACTGGTCCGAATACGGCGTCTTCAAATCGTTGTTGAGCAGGTTGATCTCGCCATTGCGCACGCGCGCATTGACCAGGCTGCCCAGGCTGTCCGGGTTGCTGACAAAGGCCGGGTTGAAGTTGGTGCAGGTGCCGGGCGCCGGCGTGCAGTTGGAGGATTCGACAAAGCGGATGGTGTACTGCGACAGCGCCGACTTGACCTGTTCCAGACCCATGATGTCGAACAGATTGCGGTCGTAGCTGCGCCCGGCACCGCCGAACAGCACCAGCGATTCGTCGCCGCGGAAGTCGTACGAAAAGCCCAGGCGCGGCGCAAAGTTGTTGTTGTCCTGTTTGCGATTGCGACCGTTGCTGATGTAGTCGTTGATGTTGACCCCGCCCTTGGCCAGCTGCTCGGCATAGGTGGCGCTGACCGCCGGATCGGTGCCGGGGCCATTCAGTGCGGCGACCACTTCCGGCGGGGTCACGTTGTCCAGGTAGGACGGAATCTTTTCGCCATCCCAGCGCACGCCCAGATTCAACTGCAGCTTGTCGTTGACGTCCCAATCGTCCTGGATGTACAGGCCCAGCTGCTTGCTGGTGGTGGTCACCGACGGCGCGGCGCCGGCAAACGGCAGATTGAAGCGCACCTGGTACGGAATCGCTGCGGTGCCCTGACCATCGTTGACACCGTAGTAGAACGACGGGTTGACCGCGGAGTTTTCGCTCTGGGTCAGCTCCACTTCCTTGTACTTCACGCCCATCTTGATGACGTGGCTGCCGTGCCACTCGATGTTGTTGAAGGTCAGGTCGTTCTGGAAGCTGGGGCCTTTTTGTCCTTTGCGCTGAATTGCCAGGCCGCTGGTGGCATCGTCGTTGAGCAACACATCGTCTTCGGCGATGCCGCGCGTGTACACGGTCTGGCTGCCGATGGTGTAGGCGGTGGGGTTGAACAGCACGTCTTCGTACGACAGCCGCGCTTCGTTGATGTAGTTCTCGCCGAAATGCTGCCAACGCAGGTCGTAGCGTTCTTCGGTGTTGAGGTTGATCTTGGCGGCGATGGCGGTGTTCTGGTCGCCGACGCTATCGCGGCTTTCTTCGTCGCGATATTTGGCGGTGAGCTCCACACGATCGTTGTCGCCGATGTCCCAATCGATCTTGCCGAAGTACAGGTCTTCGTTGAACGGGCGGGTGACCGAGCCCAGGCGGCTCTGCACGCCGGCCGGCAAATCGTCGCTCAGTGCGCTGAAGGCGTCCGGCACCGCGACCGGGTTGGCCGAGACCTCAAAGCCCTTGCCTTCGTAGCTGAAGAAGAAGTGCGCCTTGTCCTTGACGATGGGGCCGCTGAACGCAACGCCGTATTCGTCCTGGTGGGTCTGGCGTTTGTTGCCGTCGGCGTTGGGCGCGCCGGCGCGCTCGTCGGCCTGGCGCGCGCGGAAATCGGTATTGGTGGTGCGCCCGAAGATCTCGCCGTGGAATTCGTTGCCACCGGATTTGGTGGACGCCACGATCGCCGCCGAGCCCACCTGGTCGAACTCGGCCTTGTAGTTGGAGGTAATGACCTTGTATTCGCCGATCGCCAACTGCGGGAACGGGTTGCCCGCGCTCTGCTGCTGGCCGGACACGCCGCCGAACAGATAGCTCTTCTGGCCCACGCCGTCGATGTAGACATTGACCGCCGAGCTGGCCTGCGCACCGCCACGGATGCGGCTGTTGCCGTTGGCATCGGTCTCGAACTGCATGCCCGGCACGGTGTCGGCAAACTCCAGGAAGTTGCGCGTCAGCTGCGGCACCGTGTTGATCTGCTTGAGCGAGATGTTGGTGCCCACCTCGGAGGTCTTGACCTCCTGCAGCGTGGTGGCGGTGACCTGCACCGCGTCCAGCGTGGTGGCATCGCCGGCCGGAGCCGCCGCCGTATCGCTGGCGCCGCCCAGGTCCAGGCTGACCGAGGAAGCCACCGACAGCGTCACCGTCTTTTCGGTACCGGGACCGGCGTCGACCTTGTAGGTGCCCGGCGGCAGGCCGACCAGCGCATAGCTGCCGTCGGCACCGGTGGTGCCCCGTCGCACCGCGCCGCTGGCGACATTGGTCGCGGTGACCGTGGTCCCCGCCTGGGTCGCGGCGACCTGGCCGCGCAACGTGGCATTGCTGGATTGCGCCATGGCCGGGGCAGCGGCGAACAGCGAGGCGGCCAGGGCGCAGCACAACAGGCTGCGCGCCGGCAGGGTGACGACAGTGCGGTAGGTCTTCATGGCTTTCCCCCTCCCAGGGGTCAGGCGCTTACCGGCAAAGTGGTCGGCGTGGCGCGGGTGGTGCGATGTGTCAAAGACGACAGAACAACGGCAAGCGGGCTGCAGGCGTTATAAAAAGCATAAGAAATAGTAAAGAATTAGTGAAGATGCCACGCTGCGCATGTGTTCAGCCGTTAGGCGCGGCCCGCGGTGCACTGGAGGCGCGCACGATCAGCTCCGGCACCATCTCCGAAAACGCCGGCGGTGCGGCATCGGCAGGCGGGGCGGGCGCATCGACCAGCTGCTGGCCCAGCAGCAACCGCAACGCACGCGCGCCCAGGCCGGCGATATCCACCCGCATGGTGGTCAGCGCCGGCAACACGTAGCGCGCCATCGGCACGTCGTCGAACCCGGCCAGCGCGATGTCCTGCGACACCTTCAGCCCGGCATGGCCGAGCGCGAACAGGCAGCCCAGCGCCATCATGTCGTTGGCGGCGAACACCGCGTCCGGGCGCGTGTCCTGCGCCAGCGCCTGGCCGGCGCGGTAACCGGATTCTTCATCGAAGTTGCCCGGCAGCACCCAGGGTTGTGCGTCGGCATCCAGCGCCAGTTCGTCGCGATAGCCGCGCAGGCGCTCGTGCGCATCGAAGTTGTCGGCCGGCCCGGCGATGAAGGCGATGCGGCGGTGGCCGCTCTCGCGCAGGTGGCGGGTCATCACCCGCGCGCCGCCGTAGTTGTCCACATTGAGCACCGGGCGCTGGCTGGCGCTGCCGGCGCAGTTGAGCAGCACCGCCGGCAGGCCGCCGGGCAGGGCGTCTTCGTGCACACCCGAATCGCCCAGCGACGGCGACATCACTACAACACCATCCACGCGCCCGGGCAGACGCTCCAGCGCCCTGCGCTGCGCCTGCGGGTCGCCATGCGAGCTGGACACCAACAGGTGATAGCCCTGGTCACGCGCCACCTGGTCGATGCCGCGGATCAACTCGGAAAAGAATTCGCCATGCAGGTCCGGCAGCACCACCCCGATGGTGTGGGTGCGCCGGCTGCTGAGGCTGCGCGCAGCATGGTGCGGGATGTAGTTGAGCGCACGCGCCACCTGCAGCACACGCTCGCGGACCGACTCGGCCACGTGCTGATGCCCGTTCATGGTGCGCGAGACCGTGGCCACCGACACCTGCGCTACGCGCGCAACGTCCTTGATGGTGACGCTGCCGCCTTCGGACCGTGGCCGACTCATGCTGTGGCTTTCTCCAAATCAACGCGCGTGGCGTCGCGCGCCGGGGTAGGGCGCACGGTCCGCTGGCGCAGAACGTTCGTGTCACACATGCACATGAATGACATCGGCCCCATCCGATGGCGCCCCCCAAGCGAGATGCAGCGCACGCTAGCAGGAACTGCAAGCGCTTACATGATGCGTCGCAGCATAGTGCCAAACGCTGGCGGCGCAAGGGCTGCAACCCGAGCGCTGGACAAGTTTGTCCAGATAAGACATCGGCAGTCAATGTCGGACACTGGTCGACAACGTGCAAGGAACTACGAAAACGTAACATCTGCCGACCATACCCTGGCGCACGGTTCGGCTGCGCCTTGCCGCCAATGCATTCAGACAGCAAGATGCGCCGATCGATCAGGGGGAACATCGTGCGCATGTCGCTACCTACCGTCCGCGCAGGGCGGTTTCAGTCCGTCGCGTGGCTGCTGCTGGCCGCGCTATGCGTGAGCGGCTGCCAGCGCAACGAGACCGCAGCTGCATTGCCCGGCGCCAAGGCCGAGCCGGCCGCGGCGATGCAGTCGATGACCCTGCCGCTGCGGCGCAACGATCTGGTGGCGTATGCGCGAATCCGGGTGACGCCTGCGCAATACACCCAGCTGGAGGCGGCCTGGCGCAGCGGTGCCAGCCGCTGGCCGCTGACCGAACTGCCGCTGCCCAATGAAGTGGGCGCGCTGCTGGGGTCGTTGTCGGCGCCCGACGCCGAACGCCGCCTGCAGCAGGCCTTCGATGCGCAGCTGGCCGGCCAGGCACAGGGCATCGCCCAGGCCGCGCAATCGCTGGGCCAGTTCGGCGTGCAGTACCTGCGCAGCCGCAACGACTACCAGCCCGAGCAGCGCGCACATTACGTGCAGCTGGTCGACGCGCTGAGCGCCTGGGCCGCCACCGCGCCGCTGGCCGACCGCCCGCGCGCCAAGGCCAGCATCGCCGACCTGGTCGCCGCCGCCCGCGCCACCGGCATCACCGCCGATGCCGACCTGCAGCGGCTGGGCATGGAAGAAAGCCTGCGCCGGCTCGGGCCGTTCTGGGAAACCTGCAAGAAGGTGCTGGCGCGTTACGGCCTGTCGATCGACAGCAGCCTGGATGCGCTGCGCACCGGCTTGATCAGGCAGGACGCCGACACCGCCCAGGTCCGGCTGCGCTATCCGCTGGCCGCGCACGACATCGATCTGAGCGTTGCGCTGATCAAGCGCGATGGCCACTGGTACCAGCTGCAGACCCAGAACGACGTGCAGGCGCTGCTCGACGGCATCCAGGCCGCGCCCCTACCCGGAGCCACTGCAGCGCCCGACACCGCAGCGGCCACGCCTGCCGACACCGGGCAACGCCCGGCTGGGCGATAATGACGGTGATGCCAGAACAGAATCCCCTGCCGTTCCCGGACGGCCAGCCCGCTCCGCCCAGCGCTGCCGCCGACACCGGTGCCACGACGGCGGCACTGCCGCTTGCCCAGCCGGTGCCGCCGGAGGTTGCGCCATCGATCGCGCCCGCCGTCGCCGCTGCACGCAGCGCCAAACGCCCCTGGTGGGCGCGTCTGCTCGGCCGCCTGGCCGACCCGTGGCTGAGCCTGACCATCGAACCGGACCAACCGGGTCGTTACGACGACGGCCGCCCGGTGGTGTATGTGCTGGAAGACTACGGCCTGTCCAACGCGTTGATTCTGGACAAGGCCTGCCGCGAAGTCGGCCTGCCGTCGCCGCTGGTGCCGTTGCCGGGCGACCCGCTGGAACGCAAGCGCGCCTATCTGGCGTTGTCGCGCCGCAGCAGCAGCAATTCGCTGATCCCCGAGCAGCGCGGCGGCAAGACCCATTCCGACTCGCTGGCCAAGCTGCTGCAGGCGCACCGCGTGCGCGACGACCTGGACGTGCATCTGGTGCCGGTGTCGATCTTCGTCGGCCGTGCGCCGGACAAGCAGAGCGGCTGGTTCGCGGTGCTGTTCTCGGAAAACTGGGCGCTGGTCGGCCGCTTCCGCCGCCTGCTCTCGGTGCTGCTCAATGGCCGCACCACCATCGTGCGGTTCGCCCCGCCGATCTCGCTGCGCCAGACCATGGCCGAAGGGCTGCCGCCCGAGCGCACCTTGCGCAAGCTGCAGCGCGTGTTGCGCACCCACTTCCGCCGCATCCGCGAGGCGGTGATCGGGCCGGACCTGTCCACCCGCCGCCTGCTGGTGGACCAGGTGCTGGCCGCCGATTCGGTGCGCGAGGCCATCGCCATCCAGGCCAAGCGCGACAACTCCAAGCCGGTCGATGCCTGGCGCAAGGCGCATGCCTATGCCTGGGAAATCGCTGCCGACTATTCCAGCCCGGTGGTGCGTTCGGCCAGCTTCCTGCTCACCCACGTGTGGAACCGCATCTACGCCGGCGTGCTGGTGCATCACCTGGACAAGCTCAAACAGGCCGCGCCCGGGCATGAAGTGGTGTATGTGCCCAGCCACCGCAGCCACATGGATTACTTGCTGCTGAGCTACTTGTTGTACGAACGCGGCATCGTGCCGCCGCACATCGTGGCCGGCATCAACCTCAATCTGCCGGTGGTCGGCACGCTGCTGCGCAAGGGCGGTGCGTTCTTCATCCGCCGCTCGATCAAGGGCAACGCGCTGTATTCGGCAGTGCTCAGCGAATACGTCGCGCAGCTGGTGGCCGGCGGGTATTCGATCGAATACTTCGTCGAAGGCGGGCGTTCGCGCACCGGGCGGTTGCTGCAGCCCAAGGGCGGCATGATCGCCATGACGCTGCGCGCCTACCTGCGCCAGCCGCGCAAGCCGGTGCTGTTCCAGCCGGTGTACATCGGCTACGAAAAGCTGATGGAAGGCAACAGCTACCTGGACGAGCTCACCGGCCGGCCCAAGGAAAAGGAATCCATCTGGGGCCTGCTGTGGTCGATTCCCAAGGTGCTCAAACAGAACTACGGCCAGGTGGTGGTGAACTTCGGCGAGCCGATCGCGCTCAACGACGTGCTGGCCAAGCACGCCCCGGATTGGGACGGCCAGCCACTGCCCGAAGACGAAAAGCCCAGCTGGCTGGCACCGGCGGTGGACACGCTGTCCACCCAGATCCAGACCCGTATCAACTGCGCCGCCGACGTCAACCCGATCAACCTGCTGGCGCTGGCGCTGCTGTCCACGCCCAAGCACGCGATGGGCGAGGCCGACCTGATCGCACAGATCGAGTTGTGCAAGAAGCTGCTGGCCGAAATGCCGTATTCGGACCGCGTCACCGTCACCCCGCACACCCCGGCGCGCATCATCACCCACGCCGAAGAGATCAACGTGCTCACGCGCGTGTCGCACCCGCTGGGCGATGTGCTCAGCGTCAGCGGCGACACCGCGGTGTTGCTGAGCTACTTCCGCAACAACGTGCTGCACCTGTTTACCGCCTCCTCGTGGGTGGCGTGCTGTTTCCAGAACAACCGCCGCATGAGCCGCGCCGGTCTGTTGCGGCTGGGCCGCACGGTGTACCCGTTCCTGCAGGCCGAGTTGTTCCTGCCGTGGAGCGAAGACCGCTTTGCCGAGCGCATCGAACAGACCATCGACATGTTCGTCCGCGAAGGCCTGCTGCTCAACGTCACCGACGACGACGGCGGCATCCTGGCGCGCAATACCGGGCAGACCGATGAAGTGTTCCGTCTGCGTGCGATCGGCCATTCGCTGCAGCAGGCCTTCGAGCGCTATTACATCGCCATCTCGGTGCTGGTGAAGAATGGCCCCGGCGTGCTCGGTGCCGGCGAACTGGAAAGCCTGTGCCAACAGGCCGCACAGCGTCTGAGCCTGTTGTACGCACCGGCCGCGCCGGAATTCTTCGACAAGACGCTGTTCCGCAGCTTCATCCAGAAACTGCGCGAGCTGCGTCTGGTGTGGCCGGACGAGAACAGCAAGCTGATGTTCGACGACCGACTGGATGCCTGGGCGAAAGATGCCAAGTTCATCCTTGGCCGCGAGCTGCGCCACACCATCGAGCGGGTGAGCCCTGAAGCGGCAAAGCCGGATGTGGTGTCGCCGCCGGCTGAGTAAGCGGCGGTGCAACCGCCATCGTCTCCCTGCCGCACCTGAGGGTGGGCCAATGGCAGGGCACGTAGGTAGGCGCAGACGCGCAAGGCGCTTCCCTTCTCCCTTCGGGAAAAGGTGCCCGAAGGGCGGATGAGGGTCGGCCAGCACGCAAATCCTCCAGCGCTGCAGACCAACGTCACTGCTCGCGCACGCCAACAGCTTCACACAGCAGTTCCGTTCGTTTCATCCCTCCCTTGCAGCCCTGCCGATAGCATCGCGCCACCTTTCACAACGATCGGGCGCGTCGCAGCAAGAGCGTGCCCGGCAGGAGACCTCCATGCGCGCAGCCATCCACACCCAGTTCGGCGACCCGGCCAAGGTGCTCGAACTCGCAGAACGCCCCACACCGCAACCAGGCAAGGGACAGGTCCGCATCGCGATGCGCCGCTCGCCGATCCACAACCACGACCTGTGGACGGTGCGCGGTAACTACGGCTACAAGCCCGAACTCCCGGCGATCGGCGGCAGCGAAGCGGCCGGCGTGATCGACGCACTCGGCGAAGGCGTTGAAGGTCTGCAGGTTGGTCAGCGCGTGGTCGCGGCCGGCGTGCACGAAAGCTGGGCGGAGTTCTTTCTGGCCGATGCAACCGGCGTTGTCCCGCTGCCCGACGCACTAGACGACGATCGCGGCTGCCAGCTGATCGCCATGCCGCTCAGCGCCCTGATGTTGATCGAATCCCTGCACGTCGAAAAAGGCGACTGGATCGTGCAGAACACCGCCAACGGCGCGGTCGGCAAGACCGTGGCCATGCTCGCCGCCGCACGCGGCATCAACGTGATCAATCTGGTGCGCCGCGATGCCGGCGTGGACGAGTTGAAGGCACTGGGCATCGGCAACGCGATTTCCACCGCGCAAACAGGCTGGCAGGACAATGTACGCGCGCTGGTCGGCGACGCACCGATCGTGCGTGCTATTGATTCGGTCGCCGGCAAGGCGGCAGGCGATCTGTTGGGCCTGCTTGCCGAAGGTGGCGAACTGGTCTCGTTCGGCTCGATGACCGGTGAGCCCCTGGAGATCTCCAGCGGCGATGTGATCTTCAAGCAGGCCACGGTGCGCGGCTTCTGGGGCAGCAAGGTCATGCAGGCCACCAAGCCCGAAGACAAGCGCCGCATGATCGGCGAATTGCTCAAGGCCGCCGTCGACGGCAGCCTGGCCTTGCCAGTGGAAGCGGTGTTCGACCTGGAAGATGCCGCAAAAGCGGCAGCCGCAAGCGCCGAACCGGGCCGCCGCGGCAAGATCCTGCTGCGCGCAGGCTGAAGACAGGAGCGCAGGCCGCTCAAGCGCGCTTGCGCCAAAAAGGCAGGGAGACAAAAGCCTTCTCCCGAGCGGGAGATCGCAGATCAGAGCCCCTCTCCCCTCGGGAGAGGGGTTGGGGTGAGGGTACGGCCCAATCAACCAACCCGACACGCCCCGACCCAAACAGACGGCCCCGACAAACCAAGCCGCCACATCACCCCGTAATCGAACCACCCATCACCGCGCTAAAGACCCATCAGCGCAAATCCAAACCGCCGCGCGCCTCAGTTCACGCCGGTTCGTCGGGCACCAGTTCCATCTCCAACCGCGTAATGCAGTCCTTGAGATGCAGCTTGCGCTTCTTCAAGCGTTTCATCTGCAACTCGTCCTCCACGTTCGCAGGCACGCGCTGAATCTCCTCGTCCAACGCGCGATGGGCGCGTCGCAACTCGGCGATCTGTTCGACGATCTCGGCGGTTGACAGGGTTTCCACCCCCCGAGCATACACAACCCCAGGCTGCGCGCGTCACCCGTGCTTGCCAAGCCGCCCGAGGCTGCGACAATGCCAGCGCGCCCCCGGGGAAACGGCGGCGCGCCTCATCCCATCATTGCCGCGCGGCCACGGCCGTCGAGAAAGGAGTCTTTACGATGCGTTTGCAGTCTTCCCTGCTGGCCCTGGGCCTGCTCACCGCCGCCAACCTGGCCAACGCCGCCGACGTCGCCAAGTACGACGGCTTTTTGTGCTGCAACCTGCGCACCGACGGCAGCTGGATCAGCGACAGCAACTACGCCGAAGACGGCAAGCGCGTGCTGCCCGTCGGCACCCCGGTCAGCGTCACCGGCTTTGGCCGCAACCGCGTCAACCTCAAGATCGCCGGCGAAAAGCAGTCCATCGGCAACGATTACAGCCGCGACCTGGACAACACCGCCTTCGCCGCCCGCTACGTCGTCACCGCCGACCCCAAGCTCAAGCTCGCCACCTTCCCGCCCAAGATCCGCCAGGCCATCGTGGACGGCAAGCTCACCGGTGGCATGACCCGCGAGCAGGTGCTGATGGCGGTCGGCTACCCGATCAGCAGCGAAAACCCCAACCTGGAAGCCTCGCTGTGGCGCTACTGGCGCGACAGCTTCTCCGAGTACCAGGTGCAGTTCGGCCCCAGCGGCAAGCTGGTCAAGGTGACGGCGGATCCGCAGCTGATGAATTTGGTGTGGGTGCAGTGATCTGTACCGTGTAGATGGGCGAACTTACCGGAAGTTACCTTGTTTTTTAAAAACGATGCGTAGGCTGAATTTTAAGAGTCTAAGTGTCTTAATAATTTAATTAATCTAAAGGATGATGTAATGAAAATTGAATTTCTCAAGAAAATATACGGAGAAAATGAAGCGGTAAAGTTTATTTGCGATCATATGTCTGGTCGCTTGAAAAATCAAAACGAAACTACGTTGCACCGTATTTTCCATTATGTGGGAAAAGAAGGTGCGGACATTAAGCGTTCGGAGCTTATCTTTGCTTTTCGCATGCTAGAAGAATCAGAGTGCGGTAATTATGTTGAGGGGAGGCACGGCTGGAAGTCACGTTTCGTTTGGGCAGTTAAAAGCAAGTTGGTAGCTGCTGCTGCACAGGGTGCAGAAACAGGAGCGGCACTAATTGCTGAAGAAGACAACTACGAAGAGATTGACGATGAAGGCGACGAAATGATCGAGCATACATACGTACTTCGCCATAATCTATCAATCACTATTGAGCTGCCGGCTGACCTTTCGCGCAGCGAAGCTCAACGTCTTTCTCAGTTTATTGACTCGCTATCTTTTGAGGATTAGCGGATAGCCTCTCAATGGCAGGGTTGGGCCTGTTTTTCTTCATTAAAAAGCTGACCGAATTTCAGAATAGCATCGTAAGTCATTTTCTAAGTAACACAGGTATATAGACTGGTGGGCGTGTACGTGGCTATGACAAAGTGCAGAGCATGCAGTTCGCAAATTTCACGCAAGGCTGCATTCTGTCCAAAGTGCGGCCACCCAAATAAGGAGGCTAACTATCTTTCAGGTGCGCAGGTCTTTGGAGGCTTTCTATTCGCTGGTTTAGCCATCTGGTGGTTTGCGGGTGGCGGCTTTGATAGTCAGGTCACCTCAGATATCGAGAAGATTGAAGATCGTGTTGTAGCCGACTCCCTTAACCAATACAACATTGCCAAACGCCAGGGAGACCCAACTCAAATTTGCGTACAGGCCGGCCTGGTGAGTGCCGCTTATCTTCAATCCAAGGATGAGAAAAATTATCGGATCGCAAAAAAGATTGAGGCTCAAGAGTGTCAGCGAGCAGGGGTTCCTGAATGATATCCCTGGCAATTTAATTCAATATGGATGATCTTCATTGAAGAATACAACTCCAATGGTGCTTGTAGTGGCACGTAAAAATGCAATTCTTGAAATTCTTTCCGGACCTGGGAGTCCATTAAAAGGCCCTTGCGGAGCAAGTGGAAAAATAATCGCAAGGGAAGTTTTAGATGGTGGAGGCAGGGCGCTGGTAGAGGTTAGTAAAATCCGGATGGCAATCGACACGATAGATGGTGTTAACGCAATTTTTGACAATTTCGACCTCGTGGATAAGGACAGCGGTATGCCTATTGTCCACAAGCTAATGAAAGGTCTTTAACCGTTCAAAGCTGGTCAGCGTCTTAAGTCAAAGGAGATCAGCTCTGCGCAGATACAATCCGCTCCTGCATCGCAATCAAGGTTTCCTTAGCTGATGCCGTTAGAGCGCGCGATGCGTAAAACAATCGATCAGTTAGTTCCCCTCCTAATCCGGATTGCCCGCCCTCACATGCTCCCTGGTTAGCATGTAGCACTTCCAGTAGACCATATAGACCACAGATGCAGTGATCAAGGTGCGCGCATTGCAGCGCAGTGCCAAAACTTATCGGCAAGTCCGACCAATGTATGCCGTTGCTACCTTCCGCGCTTTGCGCTTCTGAAAGCCTTCGAAAGAAGACATTTTCTCGAACACTGTCTGCATTGGTCTGCACGTTATCGCGAAGGACATCTTCACTGTCCAACTGCGGAGAGGCTTTTTCCTTTGGGCTGCTGGATTTGGAACGAGACATGGCGGGCTCCTTTGGTAGTTGGAGTCCGTCGCTACGCTGCTAAACGCAGGTGACGGACGGTACGCGGTTAGCAGACCGGCCCAAAGGCAACCGGCAGGCCCGAAGGCCTCCGCGCACCGCCCGCCATAGAACTGACAGACATGGCCCAACCGATGCGACAGGCATAAAAAAACGCCGGTCATTTACCGATGGGCGCTGGTGCGCCTTTGAATTGCGAGCTGCTAAACCCGACCGCAGGAGTGACTGCGGTAGCTCGATATTCCTTATGGCAAACAGGCTTGTCAAGCAACGAATGTTGACCTCAATGATGACCACTTGCCTGCTAATTGGATCCGCACGTTAGTGTTCATCGCGAGCAATCGTGCGAGATAGCGAGCGCGAGCTTTTCACGGGAAACCCGATGGTGTGCAGCTTGCCTAACAACGCAGGATGATGCCATGCCTAGGACGGGATTGTGGTCGGAGACCCCACGAGCAGTGGTGACCGGGCGATATGCCCCAGGCACAATGGAGTTTTCACCATTGTCTAAAGTGACCTGTCGATCATCATTGATGCTCAGCCGGTTGCTCTGGATGGCACCCACCCTGCATGCGGTTGCACGGTCACCACGCGACTCCAGTCGCGTGTCTAATTGGATTCGGGGGCTGAAGCCTGCGGCTAGTTGACGGATCTTGCTGCCACTCCCTACCTGCGATAACCGCGCCGCTCAGCAAGGCTCCTGCTCTGCCTAGAGTGCCTGCTCTCCAGTGCCGCTGGCGGCGTGCCATTACTATGTCGCGGATGAGTACCTAGTAAAAGCCAAGCGCTAGTCCACTGAATCATTGAAATCGGATGCCTGATCCCCAGGTAGTGTGTCATGCAAAGAACGAAGTTGACGATCCAACAGCGTGCTGAATTGGAGGCGGTGATGCGCAAGCGTCACGGCAACGCCGCTTTGGTGCGCCGCGCGCGGTGTGTTGTGCT